>JAHECO010000001.1 GCA_024641705.1 Candidatus Kryptoniota bacterium | reverse complement strand
CTGCCGACGATCACGACGGGTTTCCGGTTGTTCTCCTGTTCGAACTTGTCCACCCACGGGGAGGTCTGGAGATCGCTTATCATCTTCTCGGCGACGAGACGTGAATCCGTGTCGTTCCAATACCCGCTCAGGTCGGTGACGGTGTCGGGATTGACCCTGGATACCCTCACGGACGGCCCGCATGCCGCAAGGAGAACCGGCAGCGATATCAATGTTACCCCCACTGCGAGGGCCCAAATGTGTCTGAGATTCTTCTGCATCTCTCTATAACCTTTCGAAATTGTTCTTGTTAAGCCCAAAATTCCACTTGTCCCGGCCCGATCACCCTCCGCCGCCCGACTGCGGAACCAGCATCCTGACGAGGACGTAACACAGTCCGCGCACCGCATCGCGCCACCGGCGAGCTACACGGACATCCTTCAGGGCGACACTGATTTCCTCGTTTCTTATCTCCTGTCCGGAGGATCCGTTCATCTTCTGCAGGGCTTCCACCGACAGCTTAACGCTCCTTGCAAGATTGAACATCGCGCGCTCTTCGGCAGTTTCCCATGAACTGGATTCGTAGAAGTACTGCGGCGCGACCCCCTCGGCATAAATGTATCCGGGAATCTGCGGTATGTTCTCGACCCAATCCGGCTGCGCCTCCGGACATTCGACAAGAGAGCGCAACGAGTCCGGTATCCGGCACCCGTCATCGGCCGCGAGCATAATCGTCATCTGTCCGGAAGTGCAGCTGTCCAGCCTTTCCGCACGCGACAGCATGTCCCGCAGATACGTGCTGTCAGTCTTCTCTTTGAAATTATTGCCCATCCAGTACACGCCGGCCTCGGTGGTCCAGTACGCTTCCCCTCCGGTAAGTTCAGTGTAGTGGAGCCTCGATAGATTCATGCACGCATCCGCAAACGCGATCGAATCCGAAGACGAGGTATGGAAATACGATAACGAGAATCCGACAGCCACGGAGCCGCACGACAGCGCTTCCGGATCGAGGAACCACCTCGGATACTGTTGCCCGAAACAAACGGCAGCGCTGATCAGTAACAGGCTAAGTGACTTCATACTATATCGAAGCAATATCCATTAACGCATGAACCTCGCAAGTTCGGTCTCGAAACGGGCTCTCATTCTCGCGCCTGGCGAATCCTTCGAGAAATTCTTGTCCACGAACTCTTTTATGAGCCTGTATCGTTCTGCCGGATCGTTATGCAGCGAGAAGTCGGCACCGAAGATATCGGGAGATGTCGTGCAGCTAAGCGCATCCACCTTACCATCGAGCCTGACAATCCCCCACGGATCGTATCCTGCATCAGCGCAAAGAACCGCGGACATCTCGTCCGCTTCCTTCTCATACTCGAAGAGTCTCTTGTGAACCACCACGTCGTAGCTCTCCCTCGCCATAGATTCAAGTTCCTCGTCCGTCGGAGAAATTCCTCCGGTCTCTTCATCCAGCTCTGTGAAAGCGCTGTCGGCCTTGATGTCGACAGACCGGTTCGTCATTTCCTGGAGGCCGTGCCTGCGGATTACATGCCCCATCTCGTGCGCGATGATCCCCGCCAGCATCGATTCGTCGTCGCAGGCTTTCACAGCACCCAGCGTGATAAAGATGTATCCGCCCGGGCAGGCAAAACCGTCGATTGTGCTGTCGTTCAGTACGAAAACGGTGAAATCCCGGTTGTAAACATCGGAGTTCTGCGCCAGTACCGCGGCGATCATGTTCACGTATCGCTTCAAGGCCGCGTCGTTGACTATTCCCTTCGATGCCAGGCGCGCAGCGATCCCGACACCTATAGCCTGTTCGTTCATCGAGGGATCATACTGCGGCGTCTTGAAGTCAAGGTCGTCAAAATCGACTTCCCCCCTGTTTGAAGACTTATAGTCCCTGATAGGCTTCTCGAATGCAGTAACGCCGGCAGCAGTGAAGCTCTTGTGCGAATAATCGAGAACGGCGTTCACATTGCCCGGATCCACCTTGCCGTATTTTTTCGCAAAACCTTTTATGGCGGCGGCGAGTGCTGACTCCGACGCTCTCGCCGAGCTCCAGCCGCTGCTTATCCTGTTGAACATGGAAGCCTGGGATTCTTTGTCGGACAGGCAGTTGGCGGCCATCCACCCTTTCTTCTTCTCCGGCACTCTTACCTCGTACCAGTTTCCGGAAGAACTCAACATCTCTATCTTCGCACCGTACCGAAGGACGACGACGAACGGGTAGTACGAACCCGGCCCCTGGCGCACGTAGGCGTTGTTCCGTTTCACGAACATCGTCTGTGATCTGACTTCGACGGCGGCAAGAAACACCATGAAGAAAAGGATGTACTTTTTCATACGTCTCCTTTCGATGTTCATTTGGTTTTGAAACGGTATACGCCGTTCCAATCGTCCGGCACGCCGGACTCCGAAAGCGCCTTACAGCGTGCTATGTAAGTTACGGAAGGACCGTCACCGGGTCTATTTTTCAAGACCTCCAGAAAAAGACTTTCAGCCTTTTTCCATTCCCTCCGTCTGTATTGTTCCAGACCTTCGTGAAATGTCCGATAGAGTTCGGCATCCTCACGGCTCAAATTACCCTTCTCGCAGATCAGCTCAAAGATTCGCACGGGGAGATCCTTCCCCTTTACCTGCACGAGGTCGAGTTCTCTCGCCTCGACCACGTTCCGTGCCTTATCATAAGTCGATTCGCTGACGATAATCTTCGTCCCAAATTCCTTATTGGCCCCCTCGAGTCTCGAAGCAAGGTTGACGCTGTCGCCGATCGCCGTATAGTCCGTCCTTCGTGTCGAACCGATGTTGCCGATAACCATCTTCCCCGTGTTCAGACCGATCCTCGTCTGGAACGCGGGTTTGTCGCCGCCCCGTCTCGAATAATAGCCGGAAAGTGTACTCTGCACCCGCAGCGCGGTAAGGCACGCCAGAGCCGCGTGATCCTGTCGCGGAAGCGGGGCTCCGAAGACCGCCATGATGGCATCGCCGATGTATTTATCGAGCATCGCACCGTTGTTCAATATCAGCTCCGTCGCGAGTGTGAAATACTCGTTCAGGTTTTCGACAAGCTCTCGCGGCTGGAGGCGTTCGGACACCGACGTGAAATCGCGTATGTCGGAGAAGAAGACCGTTGCTTCGACCTCCTTACCCTTGAAATCCACCGTCTCGGGGTCGGACGATATCTCGTCGACGACATCCGGACTGAGGTACCTGTTCATCAGCTTCCGGAGTTCTCTACGCTGTCTCCCCTCCGTAACGTAGCTGATAACCCCTGCGAATGCGAAGGCGCTCAGCGCCGAGATCTCCGGGCTAACGAGCGGAAGCCACAGCCTCGACGACGACATCAAAAGGAACGCGGCAATCGCATAGAGGCCGCAGGCACCGATAACGACGGCGGTAGACACCATCGCCCTCTTCACCCTGAAGAATACTCCGGCGGCAATCAGCGAGAACAGGAGCACAATCATCATGGAGATCGGCGAAGAAAGCTCCTTTAGATAATCGCGCTGGAGCAGGTTGCTCAATATTGTGGCGTGGATCTCTGCACCGGGGAAAGGTTCAAGCGACGTGAATGGAGTAGAGACGAAATCCATGAGGCCGATCGCGCTTCCTCCGACGATTACGTACTTGTTCCTGAAGACATCCGGTCCGATCTCGGGCGCGATTCCCCGTTTCATCTGCACTGCCGAGATGATCAGTGCGCTGATCGAGTAATATTTGAAAACTCCCTGCGGTCCGCCTTTGCCGTACCAGTTGATCAGGTAGTCCCCGCCATCTCCGACGGGTATCGTGTGAATGAATCTCGTAAGTTCGGCGGCGGACAAACTGTTCCCGACGGCATATGCGGCCAGAGACAGCTGAGGAAGGCATCCGTTATCGAGACGGAACACAAGCGGAATTCTCCTTGCTACGCCGTCTACGTCCACGATGTAGTTTGCCGCTCCCATGCGTCCCGCTCCTTCCTGGAATTCGGGCAGCGCGGCGACGCAGGAATTGGAACCGGGTACATCGAGACTGCCGGGCGCGCCCGCGAGCAGGAACTTCCTATCGACCGCGCCAGCGGACGAATCGCCGCTCTTAGTGAGAACGGAGATGAGGACGACGTTTCCGCTCCGTCTTATGGCCGAGGCGAAAGTACTGTCAGATTCCGTTGCGTCGACGTTGAGCCTGTCCATATCTTTCTGGGAGAAATCCATATCGAAGATCACGGCCTTCGCACCCCCCGCCCGGAGATAATCGAGTAAGATTCCGTAGAACTCTCTCGGCCACGGCCAGGCTACGCCGTTCTTCTGAAAAAAGGCCAGGCTGTTCTGGTCTATCGCGGCAATGACGACCGAGCTGTCCGGGTGCCTTGCTCCCGATGCGACCCTCATCCGCCAGTCAAGCGTCTCTCTTTCGACGGTCGTACCGAACTGCGATGCAGCAAAGAGTATCGCGATCAGACACGATGCGGCCGCGGTGAAGAAGAGATGGAAGGCCCTGGACCTCATGAAGAATCTTCTCATGGAAATCATGGTATGGCCGGCGGCTGCCTCCTTTGCGCCATAACAAAAGAAAATACACCGCCGGTGCGCAACGACGCAAAGGTTTTCAGACGCTCCGCGCCGCGCGCTTCACAGCGGTAGTAAAAAGCCAGCACTTTTTCCGGATCAGTGTCCGGGGCCCTGTTGCTGTTCCTGTTTGAACTTGTCGTACTTGTCCACTTCGTCCTGGAGTTCCTTGAACGTCTGGGACGCCCTGAAGCGGGTGTACATCTGATTGTTGTTCTTGATCTGCTGCATCAGAGCCTCGTTGGCCGCCCCGATCGGGTATTGTACAAGGACATAAGCCCGCCACAGGCTGCCGTCCTTCACTATCTTCTGCTGCTTTACCCTGCTCCCCTCAAGCGACGTCGAAACGACGGTCTTCTCCGCCTGTGTGAACATCTGCAGCAACTGGGCGTCGTTACCTGTTCCGGTTTCTTCTGAGAATCTCTTCTGCAGCCCCTCGATCTTTACCTGCATCTGTCTTCCTATGTCCGCGCGAGCAGCCTCAGTCGCCTTGTCGATGGCCAGCTGCATATCCTGGGACGATTGGGTGTTCGCCGCGAAGAGGTAGTTCGGATCCTGGGGTGGGTTAACGTACCAGTCGGGTATGTCGCCGGTGCCCGCCGACTGCAAAGATTTGGAACCGCCGCACCCGATGATGGCGGCACCGAGGACCGGTATCAGAAACAACATCCACTTCCTCATTGTGATCTCCTTTGTTTTATGTTTTCTATTCCGTGCAGCTTTGGATTCAAGATAACAAGAACAATCGTCCGATGCCGTGGATACAGATCACTTGAGCAGCATCATTTTCTTCACCTGCTGAAAATGGGGGGCGGCAATTCTATAGAAATAGACTCCGCTCGCGAGCCTCGTCCCGTCGAACGGGACCTCATAATACCCGGGCGTTACATCAGCGTCCATCAAAGTCTCAACCTTTCTTCCGAGTATATCGTAAACCACGAGCGATACGCGCCCCTCCGTCGGTATTTCAAACCGGATGACCGTCACGGGATTGAACGGATTCGGGTAGTTCTGACAAAGCAGGTATCCCTTCGGAAGCAGTTCCGCAAGTTTGCCGTCGACATAACTTTTGCTTCCGATCAGAATCGAATAATTCTTAAGCTTGTTGTAAGACGGGATCACCACCATGCTAGTGTCTGCAATATGGTACGACTTGAGCAAATCTCTGTCTACGAGATAGACCTTGTACGAGGCGAGGCCGTTCCCGACGTTGAAATTCAAGTCCAACGCTTTCCCTGTCTTGTTGACCACATGGAAATCGAACTCCTGGCCGTTACCGATAGTGTCCCTGACATCGCGAGCCAGTTTCTTCCAGCTGGAATTCAGGCTGGAATCGATCACAGCCAGAGAAGCCCGCTCGAAGTTTTCGGGCGGCGCAAAGATATTCGAATTAGCGGATGAACCTGCAGATTTGGAACCGACCGATATCGAAGACAGTTCACCTTTCGCATTCGAGAGCCTGACACTGAGAGTATTGTCGGACGAAACCGCGCGTTTCGCCGCGCCGGGGATTCCAGGAGAATAGACGTACGGGACCCTCAGCTGGGAAAGTCCTACGTCGTTGTAAAAATAATATCCGGAATATGGTATGAGCGAAGCTGACTGGGAGTAGGATCCGTTCGAGAATGACCACAAGGGCTGACTCGTCCCGTTTATTGCCTGGACGGCAGGCCAAGCGACGCTTTTCTCGAATGGATCGGAAATAAGATTCCATCCACCGTGCAACTGAATTCCGTAGCAGTCGCCGGTATCCAGCGGGACTGTTGCTACGTCTTGGTTAAAGGAAAATGAGTTCCTGCTGAGTATCCAGAACGCCGCTCCCGGTGTGAAGGAAAAAGTCGACGAGCCGTCATACTCGACGTAGTAGTTCTGATCCGCCCCGTTGTCGTAATAGGCGTTCCAATCACTCCCCTGACTCCCGCTTATGATAGTCGCTATGGGGAAATTATTATTGCCGGGCAACCCGAACATCTGGTAACCTGTCGAATCGAACGAATACGGCGGACTGTATTGGACCGACAACGGGATATCGGAAGGATAACTGAACGTCGTGAAGGTCCAGACATTCGACCATGTGGTCGATGCCGTATCGTTGAAAGCCTGGACGCGCCAGTAATAAGTCGTGTTTTGTGAAAGGTTGGTTATCTCGACCGATGCGGAGCCGATATTGAGGTCGTCGAGAAGAGGAGAGGGAAAGGCGGCATTGTCCGAAATCTGAACCAGGTAACCGGTGGCAGCCGACGAACCTGTCCACATCAGAACCGGGTTGGTCGCGACGTTTGTTGCCGTGTTCGAAGGCTCTATGAGGGACGGCACCGACAACTGTCCTGCACCTGCCGTCGTGAAGTGCCACACGCTCGACCATCCGCTGGTCCCACCTGAATAGGTCGCGTTCACGCGCCAGTAATAAGTTATGCCGTCGGCGAGGCCAGTAATCGAGCTCGATGCAGAGGTCAGCGCCGGCATATCATCCACCGTCGATCCGAAGGCGGGATCGGTGGACAGCTGAAGATGATAAGACAGGGCACCCGTTGAGGTCCAGGACAAATACGGACTGGTGGAGACTCCAGTCGATCCGTTGGCGGGACTGGATAATGTCGGCGCCGGCAGACCGGACTGAGAACCGGACATAACGTTGCGGTAAACCTCAATTGCACTTCCTCCCGAATAAGTTACTTCGATATCCGGTTTGCCATCGGCGTCCACATCGCCTATCGCGATGTCCTCCTGATTTCCGTAATAATTGCTGTAGTACGTTACCTTCGAACCCAGGCTGACATTCCCGATCGAGCTCGTGTTGGGATAAACATCGTCACTTCCGTAATTTCCGGAGGAGGCAACATCCGGCTTGCCGTCGCCGTTCAAATCTGCGACAGCGATGGCAATACCCGCCATTTCACCGCCGGTAGAGTACGACACGCCTGATGCAAATGAAATACTTCCCACGGCACTTGTATTGCGATAAATCGAAATGGTGTCGGTCCCGATACTTGCCATGGTCAGTGTGACAAGATCAACCTTTCCATCTCCGTCCATATCCGCTGCAACCAGCCGCATCGGGTTTACGCTCGTCGCAAAATCCTGTTCAGAAGAAAAAGAAATCGCGCCGGCCGTGCTGGTATTCCGGAATACCGCGAGCTTTCCACCGGAAACTGCTGCGACAATATCGGATTTCCCGTCCCCGTCAATGTCGAACAACGTGAAGTTACCGTTCGTCTGGCCGGCACTGATCGCGGTGGTGTTGAAAGAGATATTTCCTGGCGAACTCGTGTTGCGATATACGCCCAAGGAGCTGTTCACAAGGTCGAGCCTGCCATCTCCGTCCACGTCGGCGATGGCCTTGATAGGTCCGTTGAGAACCACTGTCGATTGCTGAAAAGTCACCGCGCCTGCCGTACTGGTATTTCGTAGTATTGTCACTGTGCCGCCACTGGATGATGATACGACAATATCCGGTTTCCCGTCCCCGTCCAGGTCTCCAACTTGCACTGCGGAATACGCACCGGTCCATACATACAGCGGAGAGCCAAACGAGACAGAGCCGACCGAACTTTCGTTGAGGAGCACTGAGACAGTATCGCTTCCCGCCGTCAGGAGATCCGGCTTCCCGTCGCCATCCACGTCGACCAGCTTAATGGTGCCGGGTCCGGTGATCGTTGGGAAATCGACTGGCTTTGCAAAGCTGCTGTCGGCAATCGCGCCGCCACCCGTGAAAGTTGGGGTGAAGTAATTGCGGGAATAAGTAGTCAACCCGGTAGACAAATCGGTCACCCAGACGGGCGAGTACCCTGCACCCGATGGAACAGTCACCGTCAGTTGGCTGGATGATGCCGAGAGTACAGAGGCTCTCACCGGCCCAAAGAAGACCGCGTCACTGCCAGCCGTGCTGTTGAAGTTCGCGCCGTAAATTGTAACGGTCTCTCCTGCCGATCCGGAGGTCGGAGAAATTGATGTTATCGTGGGAGGGACCACCGCCGAAGTGGTGAAATTCCACACGTTCGACCACGCGCTTGTTCCGGACGAGTTTGTAGCACTCACTCTCCAGTAATACTCGGTTTGCCTGGAGAGGGTATCCAGGTACAGGGATGTAGTAGTCAGCCCTGTCCGGCTCAAATAGATGCTCGAGAACCCGGCGTCGGTAGAAACCTGAATTTCGTAGGTGAGGGCTGTCGGCGACGGATTCCATTTGAACTCGATCTTGTTTGGAGCATTAATCAACCCGTCGGAGGGTGCGGCCAGGATCGGAGCGGCCGGCGCAGTTCCACTCGTCGGATTTGTCGACTTGTAGACGCCGCCGCTGTCGGCACCGGTGAATACGTAGCCCGTCGGATTCATCGCCAGCGACCAGAAAGTCCTGTTTGTCGGGCCGGTTGCGGTCCACGTCTCACCGCCGTTCGTCGAAGAGAAAACGCCGCTCCCGCCGGAGCCGGCGAAGATCTCGCCCCAAGAATTAACCGCGAGCGAATATATGTTCAGGTTTGTCAGGCCCGAATTCTTCTGCGTCCAGGTCTGGCCACTGTCGGCGGATACGTAGACCCCGCCCCCGGATGTTCCGGCAATAATGTTTCCTGCCGGAGTGGCCGCCAGGGAATACACCCAGATGTTTGTCAAGCCCACTTGGTTCCACGTGGCTCCGTTGTCCGTCGAACGATAGACCCCTTCCAAGTATGGTGCGGTCGAGTCGTATGTCCCGGAGTACAGGTAGCCTGAGGAGTCTACCGCGATGGAGTACACTTCGACTCCGCTCGTGTAGGCGATTTGCTTCCAGCTCGTTCCATTATCCGTGGATGCGAGGATGCCGTTGTTGAACGTTCCGGCAAGAATTGTTCCTGTACTGGTGACGGCAAGGGAGATCGTATTGCTCGAGTTCGTGGTACTGCTCCATGTCAGGCCGGCGTCAGTCGACATGTAGACGCCGTCGGAAGTTCCGGCAAAGACATACGAGCCGGACCCCGCAGCAACCGCGTGAAACGATTCGGTGTTATAGACGCGATCCCACGTCCCTCCGTCGTCGGTAGAACGGTAAATGCCGCCGTCAGTAGCCGCGCAAATGTAGCCGCTCGATCTCGCGACAGCCAGACCGTTCACGGACCCGCCGGGAGGACCGCCGGTCGCAGTCCAGAATGTCTGATCCGCCGCAGTCGAGAATGTTCTCACTCTCGACCAGGCACCCGTCCCCACAGGACTCGTGGCAGCCACTCGCCAGTAATAAATCGTACCGGGCGTCAGGCCGCTCACGCCGTCCGACGCGGTCGTAATGTTGGATTGATCCAGAAAGATGGATGCGAAGGAGGGATCATCGGAAATCTGAACCCGGTAGCTGCTTGCACCGAAAACCGGCCTCCATTCCAGAGTTACGCTCGACGGGATGCCCGCGGCTCCGGAGCCGGGGCTGGTCAGGAACGGCTCCGGCGGAGGAAGGACATTTACAATGGGTGTTGCCGATCGGAGCACACCGCCGCCTCCCGTAGCAACGTAGACATATCCTGACGCATCAAAAGTGAAAGCAGTGGCAGTGGTGTTCTTCAGCCCTTGATTCTCTTGTGCCCAGGTCGTGCCATCGTCTGAGGAGATGTAGACACCTCCACCGCCGCCGGTGCCGGCATATAGGTAGCCACCGGAATCGAACGCCAGAGAAAGGATATTGTAATTGCCGGCATAGAAGGAGGTCATGAGCGGCCAGCTTGCTCCGCTATCGATCGACGCATAGACACTTCCGCTTTCGCCCGCATATATCTTGCCCGAAAAATCTACGGCCAGTGAATGGACTGAAACGTATTGGAAATAGGAGTTCTGGTTCCAGCTGCTCCCATTGTCCGAGGACAAGTAAATGCCATGGTTTGTCCCCGCAAAGATCCAGCCGGAAGGCGCGACAACTGTAGAATAGACTTCTGAACCCGATATGCCGGATTGTGTCCACGTTCCGCCGTTGTTGGATGTCACGTACAGTCCGTCGCCGGTCCCGGCCAATATCCTGCCTGAAGGATCAACCGTGAGCGAGTACACGACGCTGTCGACAAGGCTCGTCTGGAGCCAGTTCGCTCCGTTGTCGGTGGAATAAAAGCAGCCGTAATCTGTACCGGCAAAGATGTATCCTGAGGGAGCGAGGGCTAACGCCCGGACTGAAGAGGCGATCGCACCGGCCGGGTTCCAGGTCCCTCCATCATCCGTGGACATGTACACCCCTCCTCCGTACGTGCCTACGAACAAATCACCTGAGGAATTCCTGACCATGGAATAGACATAACTTGCGTTCAGACCTACGTTATTGAAATTCCAACTGTTTCCCCCGTCAAACGTCGACAGTATCCCATGTCCCCATGTTCCCACGAACATTTCTCCGGACGAGACAAATCCAAAAGAATAGACATGCATTGAAGATAGACCTGTCGGTGTCCAGGTGGCCGCAGTGTCGTTGGAGACGAATACTCCGCCCGAATCGGTCCCGGCAAAGATCGAGCCGGTCTGGCTGACTCCCAGACTGTACACATACCCGTTTGCAAAAGCTGCCTGGTTCCAGGTCGATCCATTATCAGTCGAAGAATAGAGCCCCTGCCCGTCAGTTCCGGCGAGTATATCTCCGGATGAGTCAAAGGCGACAGCAGGGACAGACACGCCTCCCATCCCCACTTGGTTCCATGTGCCAAAACCTCCTGGGCTCGTATAAACACCGGAATTCGTCCCGGCTATAAGCATTCCCGTGGAATTTACCGCAAACGAATAAACACTCGTACCACTCAGCTGCTGATACCAGGTAGTACCGTTATCGGTGGACAGATTTATGCCGTTGCCATCGCCGATGAATATGCCGCCGGTCTGGTCTATTGCCAGGGCATTTTCATGGTCGTTATAGAAATAATTATTGTATGTCCAAGTGGTGCCGTTGTCTGTGGACAGGTATAAGCCCGAGTCGGTCGCGGCAAAAACGTAGCCGAACGAATTTATCACGAGGGAATTCACGGTGTTTCCGTTGAGACCGGTCTGAGACCAGCTGTTGCCGTTGTCGGTCGATAGATAAACGCCACCTCCCACGGTACCCGCAAAGACCTGACCCTTCTTGTTTACTGCAAAAGTATTTATTGTGCCGCCGGATGGACCATTCGAGGCGTTCCAGAAATTCGACCCCGATGTTGTAAACGAGCCAGTTGGTGCCCCACCGGCAAGAGCGGGTGCCGCAGACTGCTTTACAGTCTGGCTGGCTTTTTGAGCGTTGAAGGGGGAATCGAACTTGGACGGGCGCCGCCCGTTTGTCAGCTCTCGACTGACCCTGTTGACTCCCGATCTCGACATCCAGCCTGCGCGGGCGCGGGCAGACAAGGCTAGGATCCCCGCAACGAGGAATATGAAAAGACCGACTCGGGACAACTCAGGAGTGAAAGGAAAGTACCTTTCGGCGTTTGAATTTCTTTGCATTCGCTTGAACTTATTTGTTTGGTTCAAATATCACATAATTGCTTCCGGTGAAAGTCGGAGTCTGGGTTCTATTGTTCAGTCTCCGCGACCAGTACGGAACACCATCATCCGCGTCGTCGGCAAAATTAAAGATGTCTCTTGCCGTCACGATCTGATTCCGCGACGCTTGCTCCTGCAAACCCCGGAGAAAGAAATATGTGAAGAGACTGTGCTTTTGTTCCGGATACCAGCCGCTGACCTGATCGCCGCTGGCACTGGTGATGATGGTGGAGTTCGGGGAGGCCATGACATCCTTGTCGACGGTTATGTAAATCGGGCTTGCATTCGCCAGCAAGGTGCCGTGGACGGAAGCGCCGGAGAAACAGGCATCGAGAACGACGGTCACGTGCTTGAGGTGCTTCTCCTGGTCGATCTTATCGAGATTAGTGTACAACGTCCGGAGAGAGTAACCATTCAAAGCGACATGGCTCGGGTCGCAGTCGACAGGCACCATGTAGCCTTCCTTCGAGTCCGGGTCGGGAGCGCCGTGCCCGCTGTAATATACAAAGACTTCACTCAGGCCGTTCCGGACGTAGTCGTAAAGCTGCCCTTTGTAATTCGTCTCGCTGCCGAAAATGCGTATCAGATCTCCCTGGGTCGCGTCTTCTATGTATATGATATTTCCGGGCCTGTAGCCCATAGCCGTCACGACATACTTCTTCATTATCGACGCGTCGTTCAGAGCGTAGTCCACTTCCGGCGCATTCTTGTAATCTTTGTTCCCTATGATGACTGCGACGGCATTGGGCATCTCCCGGGGCGCAACCGGAATGCTGTCGGCAATGCCCAGTTCCAGACTCGCGGCATCGGGCACGACCGCCTCCGGCTGTTTGACAACCGGTTTTGCAGCCGGCGCGCTGAGGGAACCTGAGGTACTTCTGCCGGTCGAAGTCTGCGCGAATGAAATGCCAGATAAAACTAACAAACAAATGATCAAGTACTTTGCCATTTCATCATCTCCGCTTCAATAAGGTCTGCCGGGCGGGACAGGAAAAACGCTTGTGCTTGTCGGTCCTGAGGGGTGGGATTTTTTATTAATGATCACCACAGCCGCACCGCCCAGAACAGCTGCTCCGCCGACATAATACAGCCACGAGGCACCGCCTCCTCCCAGAAGACTCGCGGTTACCTCGAAATAGTAGTCGCCCCCGTAAAGGCCGTTCGGAATATCTCTGTACATGTGCCAGACAATCTCTCGGCCGGCACCCGCAAATTCGCCCTTGCCGATGTCCCCCGATACATCGATCGGAATAAACCGGAAATCCGGGCTGCTCTCTCTTCGAAGGGCCAAGACAACTCTGTACGACTTGTCGCCGGGTCCGTTGAGGTTGTAGCGGATAACGACGTTGCTGTCTTGCACGGAATACGACACGTCCGTCACGGCCACTTTCTGACAGAAACCCGGCTTCGCCGCGAACAGGATTGTGCTCAGAAAGAGCCAGCAAATTGCGCGGTAAAAATTCTTCGTCATTATCTCCTTCTTATCGTGAAAGACGCAGAGGCGGATGTCCTCAGATTCTGCGGGATCCTGACAAGCCATTTCTGAAGATCGAGCAGCGCGCTCTGGTAAGTCGGAATTATTCCAAGAGACTCGTTAGTCATGTAAGGGGAATAGAAGTCGATTTTCTTCTTAAGTGCCACCATATAGAGCATTTCCGTCGAAGTCTTTTTCCCAGGAGGCAACCCTACTCTCAGTTTGATGGGGAGCTTGGCAAGCTTCTGCTGAAAGGCTTCCGCCCCCCCCTCCACAGAATAGAAATTGTCGGTGAAGTAAGGATTCGGCACCAGGAGGAGGACCGAATCGTTCGACATTATGTCAAAAAGATACAAATAGCAGTTCTTGCTGGCCGTAATTGAGTATGTCACAACGTCGTTGAGATCCAGCGAGCCGCGGTCATAATAAACGTCCTTATCAAGCCGAATATCGACATTGAAGCCGGGATCGGGCTCTCCTATATCTTTCGCCACTTTTGCGCGAATCTTTACCGCGTAGACCGGATTATTGTTTTCGACATCGAGTTTTTTGTCCAGCACTTCCTCGGCGATTATTCGACCGGAGGTGGTCGACCTTGACAGCTCCGAAAAGACGCTGAAATAGTCGCTTTTGTTCTCTGAGTTGATCGACTCCGCCTTCACGCCGAAGGTCGCCTCAGTCAGGTGTATGCCAAGTACATCCCTGATCGCGTTTGCCTCAGCATCGCGCCTGGCACGCTGCCAGCCTTCCTCCGGAGTAACACTCGTGCTGTAGCACTTACCTGTCGCTTCTGTCCAGCTTGTATCCGTCTGTGCGTTGAGAGATCCGAACGATGTGAAAATCACCAATAGGGGAAGAATGAAGGAGACTTCAGTCCATTGCGTTACCACCTTTACGAGATGTACCACGGGGATGCCTTTCATTGTGCTGTCACGACCTCGTGATGGGGTTTCGGTTAAGTTAGGTTGGACCCGACAAAGATGCAACGGGGATGCAGGCGCTCGATTCTTTCAAGTGAGCTCCAACACGCGTCTGGACATCCCGGCAACCCACACGCCGATTACAGATCCAATACCGCTCTGACTTTCGCCAGGATCTCCGCCGGCTTGTAAGGCTTCATTATTATTTCTTTCGCCTCGCTCCCCAGAAGCTCCGATCTTTCATCGATGTCCACGAACCCTGTGGCTATGATAAACTTGACCTCCGGGTTGATAGTCTTCATCCGTTTAAGGACTTCGTCGCCCGCCCTCTTCGGCAGGCCGAAATCAGAAAGGACCAGGTCGATCTCTTTCCACCGATGCTCGTACGTCTCGACGGCCTCGTCCCCGTCGGAAGCGGTGATAACGTTGTATCCTTTGGACGTCAGGATGGAGGACGCAAGCTCCCTGAGCATCTCCTCATCCTCAACGACAAGGATCGTTTCGGCACCGCCGGTGGAATAGCTACCGCCGGCCTCTTCGTCCTCGGTCCCTGCTGCGCTGACCCGGCTTGCGGGGAAATAGAGAACAAACGATGCACCCTTTCCCGGCTCACTCTCGACATCTACGAATCCGCGGTGGTTTTCCATGATTCCGAATACAACCGACAGGCCGAGCCCGGTCCCCTTACCCACGCCTTTGGTCGTGAAGAACGGCTCAAAGATGTGTCGCCGCGTTTCTTCGTCCATTCCGTATCCGGTATCGCTGACGGTGACGACCGCGTATTCCGGCGATGATGCCGAGGGAAAACGTTTCTTGACATCTTCGCCCCTCGAAACCTGCGTCGATATTATAAGGACCCCCGATCCCTCCATTGCATCGCGGGCGTTCACCGAAAGGTTGAGAAGCACCTGGTGTACCTGCGTCGAATCGGCCTTGACCAGCGGGAGTTCATCCTCGAGGTTGCACACCAGCGTTATCGTCCTGGGGAAGGTTTCGTAGAACAACTTCTGCAGTTCCTTCACCGAATCGTTCAGCGACACGAGCGAGAACGAGACGTCGCCTTTTCTGGCGAAGGTCAGCATCTGTCTGACGAGAGAAGCGCCGCGCTCCGCTGCCTTGGATATCGCGTCCACACCCTTCCTGATCTTCTCGTTCTCCGAGCCGATGTGCTCCATCAGGGTCGCATGTCCCAGTATGATACCGAGGACGTTGTTGAAGTCGTGGGCAATGCCCGCCGCGAGGACGCCGATGGACTCCATCTTCTGCGACTGTATCAGCTGCTCCTGGAGTCTTTTCCGCTCACTGATGTCGCTCTTGATCGCGATGAAGTGACTTACCTCCCTCTTCTCGTCGCGAACGGGGGTTATGGTCATCTCCTCGTCATATAGAGTGCCGTTCTTTCGTTTATTGACGAGCTGGCCGTGCCAAACGCTGCCTGCCGTAATAGTATTCCACAATTCCTTGTAGAAGGATAGCGGCGATCTTCCCGATTTCAGTATCCTCGGATTTTTCCCGATAGCTTCTTCCGGAGAATACCCCGTCAGCTGGGTAAACGCTGCGTTCACAAAAACGATATCCCCATCGCGATCGGTAATCACAATCGAGTTCGCGGCGGACTGCAGAGCCGTCACCCAGAGATGCATCGCCTCTTCCGATCTCTTGCGCTCGGTAATGTCGCGATAGTTGACGACTACTCCACGGACTGCCGGGTTGTCAAGGAGATTTACGGCGGTCGCTTCGACCGTGCGCCACGTGCCGTCCTTATGCCTGAGCCGCGCTTCGACCGTAACCGAAGAACCCGGCTCGCTCATAAGGTTGTTAAGCGAATCTCGCACCACGGAAAGATCATCCGGGTGAACCGTCTCGAAGGCCTCTTCGGGTTCCCCGCTATCGTAGCCCAGTATGCGCTTGCGCGACGGGCTTCGGTAGACGTTCTTCAAATCGGCATCGAGAACAGCAATGGCATCCGAGTTGTTCTCTACCAGGGCCCGCAGGTACTCTTCCTTCTGCATGAGCATCTCTTCGGCCCGCTTCCTCTCGGTAATATCGCGGATGATCATGCTCGTCGTCTCCTTGCCGTTCCTGTCTTTCAACACGGCACTTGAGACCTCGGCGGGAAATTTGGATCCATCCCTGCGTACGAGAGTGAGCTCTCCTTTGAACCTTCCCGTGAGTCTTCTTTCCTCCAGGGCGGGCTCCAACCTCACATCATCCGGGTCAATCACTCCTTCGCGGCCGACGGACAGCATCTCTTCTTCCGACAGTCCGAAGATCCGGCACGCTTCGGGGTTAGCCGCAAGAACCTGCCCGTCCAGAACCGTGAGGAGAATACCGTCCGTACTGTTCTCGAACAGTGACCGGTACCGCCCTTCGCTCTCCATCAACGCCTCTTCAATGCGCCTGCGTTCGGCAGCTTCCTCATCCCAACGCCGGAGCTGCCTTCGCAGCATGAAGTACAACAAGATTGCAGTTACGGTGACGAATGCCCAACCCTTGTACGTCTGAACGTGTGCGAAGACTTCGAGATTTGGCGTCATGATGGCGAGCACACGGTCGGAAAGCAGTATCCACAGTACCGCCGCTATCCAGTAGACTAAACTCGTGCGAAACGCTATTGTCTCCAGATTATTTCTCATACTGATTCGCTTCCTGTCATTACGGTTGCCACATGCATCATTTGCCACGCCTCAAGCCTTGATTTTTCCATGATTCGGACGGTTGAAAAGCAAAGCGCTTGGATGTGGGAAAAAAATCTAAAAGGTCGACCCCTAATTTGCAAAGCCACAATCGCCGGACCGAGCCCGGGCGGGTTCTCCCCGGCGATTGATCTCACATCATTCCGTTTCGTCGGAAAGGCTGCCGACGCACGGCATTCATCTCCTCACTCTTCGCCACAGCAGACCGAGAGCTAATAACGCGGCAGCGAAGATGACTCCTCCGACAAAAATCTTTATGACCTTCGTCAGAAGCAGGAAAGCAAGCACAATACATATTCCTACAAAGGCCAATCTCGCGGCAGCGTCTTTCATCTTACCTCCATCCTGAGCTGTATTCGTTTCTCCGCTCCAGTCGTCAATTCATTGTCACTATGAATTTAATCACGTAGTCCTCCTGTGCAGGTCTCCATAGCGTAGTCGGCCAGGGTTCCACGGAAGTCAGCTGCACCTGATAATCTGACAACATCGTGTCCACGGCCGCGATGTAGATTCCGAGCGTGAAAGGAACTCCCGACAGCCTGCAGAACACATCGGCGCTTCCCGGAGCATCGCACCTCGCGTCAACCGGGCAACGTCCCTCTATAACCGAGTCTACGACCAGTGTGGCTCTTCCTCCTTCGATGGCAGCTTGCTGCCCTACCTTCATGGAAAATTCCTCGCCGAGTTTCGGACTCAACGGGGCGGATGAAGGCTTACAGCTGCAGAAGAACAAAAACAGTAAAACCGGGAATGCCGACCCGGCACCTGCCACAAACTTCTCGCAGACCCGGCCGGGACCGTATACATGCAGCGGCGAAAGCGGTAAATCGGCCGGGAGATGCGTCGCCACGATCACCCCAGATTCAAACATGTCCTGGCCACTCTCTTGGCCATCGCCATTATCGTAAGTATCGGCGGGTTGCCGAGCGACTCAGGGAACAGCGTCGAGTCGGCAACATACGCATTCTCAGGGAGCGAGGGGCTATGGAACGAGGCGGATTCTTTCTCCGTCAGCGGGAGCATGCCGCCCGGATGGCCGGCATTCAACGTCCCGAGGAATATATCGTCGTCTTTAATCCCAAGCCCGAGGAGTATTTCCTTGCAGAGGGCGACTCCCTCCTCGAGCTGCTTTGTGTCCGTGTCGGTAAGCCGCTTGTTGATTCTCTTGCCGTCGATTCCGCCTTTCGCAGAGTCTGCCAGCTTTATCATAAGACTGTATATGTCGCCAGCGGGATACTTCCAGTTTCTGTTGAAGAAGAAACTGAGGTAATCGAAGTACGGGGAGATTATGAAACTGTCGTACTCGACGATAAACGGCATAGGTATCTCCTTATCCTGCCCTGCATTTTCCCATCTCGCGGCGACGCAGAGGACGGGGTCGACGAACAACCTTTCTTCGCATTGTATCCCCGAAGCGCGCAGGATCGCCGGCGTGCCGAAACCTCCGGCGGCGAGCACGATAAGGTCGGCAGCAAGGAAACCGCCATATCTCCCGTCGGAGACTTCGACCCCAACGGCCTCTCCGCCGTTCATAACCACACTCTTCACTTTGCATCCGGTCGTCAGCTCCGCGCCATTACCGACGGCGATGTCCAGGAATTGTCGCGTGTCCCACTTGGCGCCGCGCCGGCAACCGAAGACGCACCTTCCGCACGCAGCACAGCGCTCGCGATATGCCATCTTCATCGATGGAACAGGAGAGAGCCCCATGGACATACACCGGGCGTACACGCGTCGCGTCGGTTCATGCCATCGCTTCTGATGATCGTCGGAGAACGGGATTTCGCGCGAAAGCTCCCCGAACTCTTCGTCGAGGTTTATTCCCAACGACTTCAGCCCCTCGTCATGGCGGATGCCGTTCCCCGTGCATATCGTCGTCGTGCCGCCGGTTCCGATTCCGTTCACCATAACCATGCCCGAGTCGGATTTCCTGACCTTCATCGCCGGGAAGAGGAGACGGACCAGTCTTTCGTCGAACAGCAATCCTGTCTTCTTTATCCGCTCCACGAGTGCCAGGTCAATAGTGAAGGGCTTGAACGAATTCCCTTCTTCCAGGATGGTCACGTCGAATTTTCCCTGGAGCTCCTTCGCCGCTGTCGCTCCGCTTCCGACGACGACGGCTCTCTTCATGTCGACCTGACTCCAAGCGACAACCGGGCACGGCAGCATTCGGTCCCTTCGGTTAGCCTCTGCTGAAAACTGAGTCTGCCCCCTCCCGAGATTCCCGACAGCAATCCTGCGTCCAGAGAGGATATGATGCCGCAGACTTTCGGCGAATAGAAAGAGCTGAAGTAGCAGCGGCTGATCACCACTTCGCCCTGCGGGTTCCCCCGAAAATCGATCCCGACTATCCCATAGATAAGATGGGCCATCTGCATAGCATCCTTGCCCGCGAGATCCGGCATGTCCGCCCCGAATCCCTCGGCGGTCGCTGCGAAGAGCCGCGCGAGTTTCCTCTTCTTGATGAATTGCGGGACGTAAATCCCGGCCAGCGTCAGGAGAATACTCAATTCCCTTCCTTTCTGATCCTCACAAAGAAATAAAACGCGAGTGCACCGATGACGCCGTCGACCACAAAATTGGCGATGTAAATAAGGTATCGCGCCTGGAAGATGAACATGATTATAGACACTGTCGACGAAGCCAATTTTGCATGAGCCAGGAGGAGGGGGAAGAAATAGTTCGCTGGGAAGCGATACATCATAAATGCCAGCACCGCTACGACATACATATAACTCCCGGCAAGGATCAGGTAGAAGTTGAAACCGGCAAGCGGTGAGAGACGCATGCCTAATGGAGCAGATAATGCATTGAAGAAAGCAATCACGCCGTCGGGATAAGTGACAAAAAGGACTCCGACGACGACGAAGGCAAAAGCAAGAGTCAGACTCAACAATCGGTAAAATTTCATGCCGGCTCCGTTATTCTTCTCGCTGACGGCTGCTCCCACGCCGCCTCCCGGTTTCTTCCGCCCGCGTAATAAAGCCTGAAGAACGCGGAAAGCTCTCCGAAATCCACCTCATCCATGATCTTCAGAGAACTTTCCTTCCCAAATACCCGCTCTCCGTTCGAATGCTTCTCGAAGATCCGGTAGTTCTTGTTGACAAAGCATTTCAAATCGGAATGGAAGCGGCGCCTCATCTCCCCCAATATTTGCCGTATATTCGTCTCGTACACACTCCCGAAACTCATCGGAGCAAACACACAAGGACTAACCTCGCCGAAAGCGTCGATGTAGACCATCTTGTTCCCGGCGTTGCACCCGAAATTTTCCTTCCCCTCGAAGTGACCGAGATAGTTGACGGTCATCCTCTGCCCCGAGTTGTACCGATCCTGCAGCCGGACAAGCTTCAGCCGGTCCTCTTCGGTTATCACCAGCCTGTCATCCCAGAACTCCTTCGTCGTCGGTTTCACTTCGCTAAGCCAGGCCTCGTGCACGCTGAGCGTGTCGAGAAAGTCCAGAAATTTCTCCGTTTGATCCGTACGTATCATCTCCCGGGTCAAAACTGCGGACACCCCTACATCTATTCCGCCGAGGTTCCTGAAAGTATCGATAGCCCGCATCGCCTCTTTGAATGCGCCCTTGTATTTCCTCCCGGCGTCATGTGTCGCCTCGTTCCAGTGGTCGAGACTGACGGAGACCGAAAAGAGTCCCGCGCTCTTGAGATCGATCGCCAGCCTTGGCGTGAGCGTACATCCCGTCGTGAAGAGCTTGACCGCGCAGTCTTCCGATACGCTTTCGACAATTTTCGCGAGATCCTTGTTGAGGAGCGGCTCGCCCCCGGTCAAGCCGAGCCATACGACTCCCGATTCTTTTAATTCTTTTGCAATGCGGATGATAGTCTCGCTGTCTATCACCCTGCCGGACCTGTTCTTGTTGTAGCAGTAGTCGCAGTTCTGAGGACAGAGATTGGTTACCCCGATCTGCGCGTGCGAAGGCCCGGACGTCCTGGCTATCAGGTGCCGGTCTACAAACCGGGAGTACGCCTTGCTGTTCAACGGCGGGAGGTGCGAGTGAACGATCAGGTTCCTGCCTACAGTGCGGGCGCGGAACTTGTTCATGTACGAACACATGAATGTGTTGATCGACGGCTTCACAAACAGAAGTTGGGGGTTTGCCAGAAACGCCCTCGCCATCGAACGGATTTTGTTTACGGCAGCCACTCCTCTCATATTCAGCTCTCCTCTCCGGATCTCAGGCACGGATTGTTCGCGGCGAATCCTGCACACGGCGTCCCGGAAGAAATATTTTGTCCGTTAACGGACAATCAGAACTCCACTTCCATTCCGACGACAGGGAGCAAGGCGAACTGGTAGATGGTTTCCATGGTTCCGTCGGAATTGTATTGGTAGAACGCGACGTTCTTGCGATTGAGCACATTCTGGACTGAGAGATACATGACAAGGTCCCAGCGAGCGAAGTTGAACCTGCTTGAAAAAGATACATCCAGCCTCCGGTAATCCGGATACCTCGCGGAGTTGATGTCGCTTCCCGCCTGCCACCAGCCGTCGCTCCATTTCGATCCCCCGGCACGGTGCTCCTCTGATACTGTAAAAGTTTGAGGCGTGTACGGTTTCCCCGTCGCATACCGGTACCGAAGGCTGATTTCCATGTCGTCGGAAAACGGTAGGATGTAACTCGGATACCTCACATAGAACGGCAGCTCGTTCAGACTCGACCTGAGTCCTGAGAACCTCTTCCCCGTAATAACCGTGGCCACATACGGAAAATCGAAAGGCGAGGTAAATGTCTTCCCCTCCATCCCCAATCTCGGGTCGTAGTACTTGCTCCACATTCTGGAAAAGGCGATTGTCCCGTAGATGTCCTTGACGAGTTTCTGTTGAACGAAAACGTCGATCCCCTGCACATCCTGCCGTCCGATATTCAGGATTCTCTCCGATCTGTAAGTCCTGTCGAAGAAATGGACGAAGTCCTCGGAGATTGGAAGGCGGGAATATCTCTTGTAATATCCTTCCACGTCAATCTTCAGCCCTGACGCCGGGAGGTATTCCACTCCAAGCACATAATGGTCTGCCAGACTGCTCATAAGGTACCTGTTTACTTCGGACTGGTACCTGTCCCCGAAGTATGGAAGCGGGGGAGTCTGGTAGTACTTGCCGGCTGCCAGGTTCAGGGTTACGCTCCCCGGCACCAGTGAATATGAGGCCGAGAGACGCGGGCTTATATCGCCATTCCCGCTGTAAGACATATAGTCGTATCTCAGCCCGACATTCAAAACGAGTCTCCCGTCGAATATTCTTACCTTGTCGTTTGCAAACAAATAAGCCTTGTACTGGTCCGGGAACGGGAAATTGTAGTCGATATGCGCCGGCGGCACGATCACGGTGACATCGTACCCGCCGTCGCGGTTCAGGTCATACCTCGCTGTGTCCGCCTCGACGGCTTCGAGAGATTTGAAATCTATGAACTTCAGGGCCGCGCCGAAGTTGAGTTCGTTTGCGCTGCTCAGATTCCAGATAAACTCCGAATTCAGAGCGGTCTCACCGTTATCGGCACTCTGCGTGTAAACGTCTCTGGTTTTCAGAACGCTCGTCGCACCGACTTTCCCATTTGAGTCGTAGCTTCGTCTCGTGAAGTCGCCGGTAACATAAGTGCCGTCGCTGAAGCTGTTCCTGGATATCGTCATAATAGAAATGAAACGCTCGGACCATTTGCTCTCGAGCGTGATCCCCGCGGCATACTGATGCTGTCTCACGTCGGCGTTATAGATGTCCACCGAATCCACCCGGCCCGCCATGACCGGATTCACCGCACCCGGTTCCCCGACGATGTCTATCATGTCGTTCCCGTAAATCGCCGAGAAGGACAGGGCATGTACCCGGGACAGGTCGTACGCGACCTTCGATTGCAGATCGTAATATTTCGGTATCGCTGTCAGCCCGAACGATCCCGCGATCAGATCGACGTAGCTCTTCCTTGCCGAGATCAGCCATGAGCCCCTGCCTCCGTTTATTCTCCCCTCGAGGACCGCACCGTATCCCGCCATCGACAGATTTACATTACCTCTAAGGAGACTTTCCCGACTTCCCTCTCTCGTGGTTATCGTCATCACCGAAGAGGATTTGTCCCCGTACTTCGAGATGAAACCACCGGTAGAGAACTGGACATCCTGGATCAGGTCGACATTGATCATGTTTATCGGACCGCCGGAGTTGAACTGGTTGGGATAATGATTTGTGGAATGTATCTCCATATGATCGAAGACCGTCAGGTTCTCGTCGGGAGCCCCGCCTCGCACGAGGAGTTCATTCGTCTGGTCGGTTGTGAAGGACACCCCGGCCATCGCCTGCAGTATCCGCTGGAAGTCCTGCGCCGAGCCGGGAGATCTCTTCACTTCTTCCGAACCCAGGACCACAGTACTGAGGTTGTTTTCGAGCGCGGCTTTCTCAAAGTAATCGGGAGTTATCGTTACCTGGCCCAGCTCAACGGGAGCTTCCGAAAGCTTCAGTGCCACATGAGTCTCGCCCCGGCGGTGACGATAACGTCAGTCCTTACCACCGGCCGGAATCCGACCGCACTCGCTTTCAGTGAATAGCTCCCCAAGGGAACGATCATTATGAACCGGCCGTCCGCATCCGTCACGGCGCCCGTATTTTTCAATTCATTCACAAGAATATTCACACCGGCGAGCGGCTCGCCTGTTTTCGAGTCCGAGACGAAGCCGGTGATTGTCCCGGTCTGCGGGAACGCCTGCGTCGAAATCAAAAAGATCGAAAGCAAGATTGCGGCGCGGATACACGACATCTTAATTGCCTGCCCAGTTAGTTCACCTGATTACAGTCTGAAAACCTGACTTCAAGGATTACGTGTCGCCTTGGGTGCTGGTTACGAGGAACTCTTCCGATTTCCAGCCTCGACGCCGCAGGACACGCCTTTACATACCCTTACAACACCATGATAAAAACTGAGGTCCCGAAAACTGGATAAGGCGCCCTACTTCTTCCAGCTCACTATCTTATCACATTTGAAACACTTCTTGTTGTGCACCGAAATCAAACCGCCGCACCGCGGGCACCTGTACTTCTCCGATTGCTCCGCGATGAATTCGGCCAACCCAATGGACCTGATCTGTTCGAGGTTGTCGATCATGCTCATGCCGTAGTTCTCACGATACCGTTTGTCGAGGCGACTGAGACTCTCGCACGGATAGTCATCACAATCACAGCAATAATCGACTTCACCCTCATCAAGTCTGAGCACATCTTTGCATCTCTTCTTAATCATCGCGCAGCGTCTGTCGGCGGGACGGCACCCTTCACAGTAGATAATTCCCTTTTTGAGCGGGATTTTGTTGATGAAGGCGAGATAACGGCTGCACACCGCGCAGTTCATTCCGCAGGGGGCGATTAATTCAGGGTGGATAGTATTTTTTGACATCGTTGCGAACACGCGCATGTCTCATGCAAAAATTAGCCTGCGGTCTGGCAAAAGTCAAACTGACAGGCCCCGAGCTTCACGACAGCTTAGCCGACGTGAGAGACGTGTGCCGGGTATCAACTCCTGCGCACCGCGAATATTGATCCGCAGCCTGCTCAACCGCGGAGGTAACAACATCCTCATAGTTTATGTTTATGTTCTGATATAATCCTTTCTCCGTCATCAATTCGACAAGGGCCTGACAAATAATCTCTTGGCATTCCAATTCAAATTGGGGGGAAATGCTTCTTCCGCTTCTGGTTCCGATTATTTCCTCATCAGCGTATTTCACAGCACATCTACCTTTGATGTTATCTTCTTACCATAGTTTCAGGTGGAATAATGATCTCAACGTGATCATGTGCCACCTAGCATTCGACTCGGGAGAACCAAGAGACTATTGAATTGGCTTTCTATTGCCTCACATGTGAGAAGAGAATATTTTTGCTTCAAGTACTCCCACTGATGCCCCCCATCTCGTGGACCGCAGAAATCGTTTGCCAACATAAGCGCGTTTCCTTTTTCAACCTCGATCTCAGGGTCGACAACGGCCGATTTTTCAGCAAACTTTTTGTAGAGATAACTTGTCCTGAACCGTAAGTGGTTCGGAGAGTAGTAGTTAAGATAGAGTCGCCCGCCCTCTATCGATGAAAGAATGGCGCCGTCTAGATGGGGGCAACGTTCAAAGCCGTTTTGAGAATAATGATAGCAATCTAGCATTCTTGGCATTACCAGCGCATTAGGATCGGCCACTGCTGTGAGACACTTCGTTCCAAGTAAACGTTTTTCGAGGCATGCTATTACAAAACTGTCATCCAAGTTCGGGGCTACAACCCAAAGGATCCGGAATGCATTCTTGGAACATGGGGTAGCCATTAACTGGTCGTAAGCTTCCTCAATGGTGCTTGCAAGAGAGTTCCATGGCTCGACGGGCCGGGATGTGCTGGCGCCGATTTCTGCGATCGCTTGTTTACGAAGTGCAAGCCAACCACTGTGTGGCTCGCGCGACTTAGCCTCAAATAAGTATTCTTCGGATAGCCACCGAGCACGTAAGTCCGCTCGCTTCTCGTAAGGAGCAACATCTATGTCTTCCGCAACTAATCCTAGTCGAGCTAAACAGTACCTCGCATGTTCAGTTGATAATTCACGCATGGATTTGCCTCTCGCTAACTATAATTATCCTGCCATACACTCGCATAACATCCCGACACGTTGAACGGCCGGCTACAAAGTGTCAGAATTCAAATGCACCACAGTTTTCACCATTTGAGAACAAATGAAATACGTAAATTCTAAAAAGACGATCGGGGTTATTAGTAAACTTCAAGGGGAATGGTTGGCAGAGATGTTTTTAACAATTTTAATTTCCTTACTGTTTCTACCACTGCTTCTCACCAACACGGAGGTACTGCCCGAAACAAAAAAGTTCGGTTCGACCCAAAGTGAGAACTTAGAATCTGATTCCGGCAAAAAACATTGCCGGATCGCAGCGCTATGCTTGCCTCCTAAAGGCAAAACTGTGTTTATATCATTTTCGCACAACACTACACTGTAAGCTAAAGAACCGCTCAACTTGATCACTTTTCTAAAGTCATTCCATAAAGGCTTTGCTCGATTTGTTTTATTTCCGCCAGAATCACCCTGTCTAAAAAACTTGCATTCTACGTAGGTATCGTGCGAACTAAATTCGGGATGCGGAAACGGGAACTGTTTAGAATTTAGGAATACATCGCATCGTTCATTTTGTCCAGGATATGGGACTTCGACCTGCACCAACCTAGAGAACATCGGAACTCCAAGTCGTTCCAAAACATCTTCGGAAGCTGATGCTATTATGAATGATACATCTTCTTCCCTTACTTTGGAGACATCATCTTTTAGCATCAATTTGTACTTAGCGAAAGACGCAGCAGTTTCAACTACCATTTCACGCCTTGCTCCTGTAGAGTGCAGTCTATATCGGCTCGCCATCTATACATAGTACAAGCCCGGTAAAAGGTAGTTAATACGCTTGCTGCAGCTCTATCTGTTTTGCATCCGAACAAGATTTTTCTGTTAGCCTCTCTTTTCATTCAGCAGCTTTAGCTGAACGGGTCGAGCAGGATGTTCCAATTGCACAGACGGATTTGCTTCGGCGATCTGGAAGCGCAGCCGTGAATCCTCGACGTAGTCGGAGTTGATTTCCATGGAAATCCACCGTCTGTTGAGCGACTCTGCAACATATCCTGTCGTGTTTGAACCTGCAAAAGGATCGAGGACAAGATCGTCTTCATCGGTCAGGAAATTCATGAAGAAGCGCGGCAGCTCAGCAGGGAATCGTGCGGGGTGAATTTTTCGCTTCTTCTTTTTCAGTGCGGCAAAGTAATTGCTGTTGCTCTCGTTGTTCCCGCATTCGATGAGATTCCCGGGAATCGATCCGCCCCTGTCCTGGGCGAAAGTCTCTTTGATGTTGTGTCCGGACGGACGAACGGTCTTGGTTATTCCTTTGCGAATGAGGCGAATCATATCCTTGCTGTACGGCTGCAAGACTTTGGAATTGTCTGCTTTGGGGTGCGGTGTTTTACCAAGCCAATAAATATATTCAACGGAATCCTTCACGCGGATTCGCCTCACGTTTACCCATTCCGCAGGCGCGGGGAGCTTTGCGGGGTTGTACCAGAAGAATTCCTGGCACAGGTTTAGCCCTATCTCGTCGCAGAGATGAAGCAGGAGACGAAAATGATAGAGAGAGCGGGTCGGATTGCCCGGCGCCCATGTTCCGCCTATGTTCAGGACGAAGCTTCCGGTCGGTTTCAGAATCCTTTTTATCTCTGACGCAAACGGCGAAAACCAGTTGATATAGTTGGCCTGGTCTGCGTTCCCGTATTCCTTCTTGAAATAAAGCGCGTATGGCGGAGAGGTGACGACCAAATCGACTGAGTTCGGGGCCATGTCACTCATCAGAGCGAGCGAGTCACCGCAATAAGCTTTGCCTAAAGCTGTACTGTATGCAGGTCTCATCGTTTTCCCAACCTTTCGATTAGACTTTCCAATGTAGTGTACCACGGTGAAGCCACGGCGGAACCCGGAAGTGGCACGCGTTGCATCACAGCCATTTTCTTCTTGTAGTCAGGATGTTTTGCGAGACACTTGCTTTCTATGAACACGAATTGTGTCCAGTCGTGCGTCTTCTTGCCGAGACAAACAGCAAGGATCTCAAACTGACTGAAGCTATAGAAACGGCTGCTTTTGTCTCCCTTGGAAGCCCTCGTCTTCTGTGTCTCAACTTTGTAGGCAGTGATCTCGCCACCTTTCCGGTAAGCTTCGTCTGAGTTTCGGATATTCTTGCATTCCACACGCAATGCTTTGCTCGGAGTCTTAGGAAGATAGATTGAATAGTCCGGGTATCCGTCTTTGTCATGAGCCTCAAAACGAGTGATCACGCCGGTGTCAAGGAGATGCTGGATATGCTTGCCGAGCTGAACTTCGGCTACTGCTCCTTCGAGTGTAACCTTTGCACGAAACCGAAGGTTTATTGCGTCTAAAAGCTCATCTTTGGTTAGTCCGTATTCCAGTTCAAGAGCATGCTTCTGGGCGTCTGTCATTCTCTCCCTGTCTGGCTGATTTTATTCCCGTGTGTCTCGTCTTGTGTCATATCTGATCAAAATATATGTGTAGGTCGTCGAAGGAACAACCTTGCTACTTCAATGACAATGACCGGCGGGACAATAACCTATCCTGCACTGCATGGGCCCCACTTCGTTGAAAGGACCATGCTCATCGGCATGATCTTAGCCAGGTTTCGCCGGCTGCTCGTGCGTCAGGCAGTGAAGTGTCCCCAAACCCCAGACTAGGTCTAGCGCATGTATGCCGATAACAGGACGATCATTGATGAACTCACTGATGATTCCGAGTGCGGCTCTGTCGTTCGGATCGTCGAAGGTCGGCACGAGGACTGCGGAGTTGCAGATGTAGAAATTCGCGTAGCTCGCCGGGAGTCTCTGTCCTTTGAAAATCACCGGATGCGGCATCGGCAGGAAGCCAACCTCCGGTTTTGAACCGTCCTCGAGTCTGAAAGCCTGGATCCGTTCCTTGTTCTCTGCGAGCGTCCTGTAGTTGTCGTCCCGCGAATCATTTTCCTCCACGAGGAGGATTGTCTTCTCATTCACGAACCGGCAGAGATCGTCGACGTGCCCGTGAGTATCGTCGCCGGCGATTCCCTTGCCAAGCCAGAGCACGTTTGTGATTCCGAGGTAGTCCCGGAAGACCTCCTCGTAGTCATCCTTCCTGAACCCCGGGTTCCGCACCTGTACCTGCTCGTCGAGGAGACACTCTTCCGTCGTGAGGAGCGTCCCTTTCCCGTTATGGTCTATGGAGCCCCCTTCAAGGACAACGTGATCACCGTTATGTCCGGGGAGGAACGAGGAGAGTCCGAGTTTCCTGGAGATGAAAGCGGGAAGGTTGCGATCCTTCTTGTAATTCGGATATTTTGCCCATCCATTGAATCTGAAATTCACCTGTCTGATCCCGCCGGCACTTTTGATGAACTGCGGACCGGAGTCGCGCGTCCAGCCCCTGTCGGTCTTCATGATATAGAACTCCACGCTTATCAGCTCGACGTTCGCCGACTCCAGCACGGCGCGCGCCTGCCGCTCGTGCTGTTTCGACTCGACGACAATCCTGGCCTTCTCGCCCGCGGATATCCTTCGGACTATCTCGGCATAGACCCAGGGAATCGGCGCGAACTTTCCGGGCCAGTCGCTCTTGTTGTGCGGCCAGCCGAGCCATGTCGCCTCGTGCTTCTCCCACTCCGCGGGGAGGCGGTAACCGAATTGGGATGGAAGCATGTCGAGCCTAGTTGTTTTCATGCTGTAGTTGGGCCAATCCTAAGCTCTAAATTCGAAATCCTAAACAAATCCAAAACCCAAAATTCGAAACACCTAAATCCTGCGGTCCTGCTCCTTCCAGCATTTTGGTCATTATAGTTTTGCGAATTTGAGTTTGTTTAGAATTTAGTGTTTAGGATTTAGGATTTCTTCCTGCTGTCTTCAAGAGACGCTTTCTATCTTCCGATGAATCTCTCTTTGATTCCGTCATACGCGTCTATCCTCCTGTCTCGGAGGAACGGCCAGTTCTGCCTTATATATTCTATCCGCTCCAGATCGATCTCCGCCATGAGTATTTCTTCCCTGTCGACTGAAGCCTGCGCGATGAACTTTCCCTGGGGATCGACTATAAATGACTGTCCCCAGAACTCTATGCCGGGACTCTTGTCGTTCACCTTTTCGATCCCGACACGGTTGACCGCTGCAACGTAGACGCCGTTCGCGATCGCGTGTCCGCGCTGCACGGTCTGCCATGATTCAAACTGCGCTATCCCGTGTTCGGCCTTCTCGTGCGGGTGCCAGCCGATCGCGGTCGGGTAGAAGAGTATGCTCGCGCCCTTGAGCACGGTGAGACGCGCGGCTTCGGGATACCACTGGTCCCAGCAGATAAGCGTACCTATATCCCCGTACTTCGTCCGGAAAGAGTTGAACCCGAGATCTCCGGGAGTGAAATAGAACTTCTCGTAAAAAGCAGGATCGTCGGGAATATGCATCTTCCGGTAGACGCCTGCTATTTCACCGTTCGCGTCGATGACCGCCGCCGAGTTGTGGTAGACGCCCATCGCCCGTTTCTCGAACAGCGGGACGATCACCACCACTTTGTGCTTCTTCGCAACCTTCGATACGGCCTGCGTCGACGGGCCGGGTATCGTTTCAGCCAGTTCAAAATTCCTGATGTCCTCCGTCTGGCAAAAATACTGCGACCTGAAGAGTTCCGGCAGGCAAATGACCTCCGCTCCCTGCCTGGCAGCCTTCTCGATCATGGACACCGCTTTCTTCAGATTCGCGTCGGCGTTTGTGCCGAGGGTCATCTGCAGCAGGCCCGCGGTGAATTTGCCCGGGACCTTCGATTTGTTTTTCCACTTCATTCCAAAACGCTCCATTGATAAAAAACTGAGATCAAGATACAAAAACTAACGGAAAGAAAATCACAATACCGGAGCATAGCCGTCCACCACACAGCAAATTGCGCCCATGGAAATAGCCCGGCCTTCCTAGACTTTTCTTCTTATCGCCACCGATTCCGCCCGGTTCGTCACAGTGACGTCCAGGTCTTTCAGGATGCCGTCGCCGATATCGTATATCCAGCCGTGGACGTTCAACTCCCGCCCGGTGTCCCAGGCGTTCTGGACGAAAGTCGTCTGGCACACATTCCACACCTGTTCCATTACGTTTAGTTCGCAAAGCAGATTGTACCTGGCCGGCTCGTCAGGCTGCGCCTTGAGCACGATCTGATGGTGCCGGTATATATCACGGATGTACTGTACCCAGTTGTCCATCATGCCGTGCTTCTCATCTCCCATCGCGGCTTTGACCCCGCCGCAGCCGTAATGACCGCACACGATGATGTTCTTCACCTCGAGAACTTCCACCGCAAACTGGATCACTGAGAGCGAGTTGAGATCAGAGTGGACAACCAGGTTCGCGATGTTGCGGTGGACGAAAATCTCTCCCGGCAGGAGGTCGACAATTTCGGTGGCGGGGACACGGCTGTCCGAGCAGCCTATCCACAGGTACTGCGGCGCCTGCTGTTTGGAGAGCCTCGCAAAAAATTCCGGGTCCCTCTCCTTCATCTTCGCCGCCCAGTCTCTGTTTCTGTCGAATAAATGTTTCAACGTCCGCATCGTATCTCTGCCTCTTCGCTACATGTTGGGTTTATAACTTTTCGATTCGGTTCGCCGCACCCCCGCCCACAAGAGTCTGTTTCCCATGTTCGACTGTCCTCCACACTTCTCAAATCTTCTCATCTTCCCATCTTCAAATCTTCCCGGCTTCTCTACGCCGCATCACCTCATCTGTCGCGTCATCAAGTATCTTCCACATTCGCGGAATCCATTTCTTGTGTTCAGGCTTCATTAGCGCAGATCTCAGGCAAGTGATAGTCTCAGAGTCTTTCCGCATGCCTACAGCTGCCGTATCAAAGAAATCGACGGGCAGTTCTGCCAGTGCGAGGTACAGGTTATGCTTCGCCGCCTCGTCGAATATCGCACACGACAACACGGACGACCCCGTAACCGTGCCGGCGGTTGGCGCCCAGACCACGATGTCGAGTTCCGGTGGAAACGGCGTGATAAACCGCTTGTCCAAGCTGAGCCTCGCATAGAAATCGAGCGCCGCCTCACGGCAGCTCTCAAGCGATTTCGCGAACTCTCCTCCTCTGGTAAGCGGCAGAAGCCTCTGCGTCGCCCACAGCGCCACCGCGGATGCTCCCGCTCTCGAGCATTCGAGACTGATCTCGCCGAGGTGGAGCTCTTCGGATGTGAAATACGTGTACGGTGAATCGTGCTTGTAGAACCGGGCAACGGTGGGGTCGCGGAATATTACGCAGCCGCACGCGTACGGCTGGAGCCCGTGCTTGTGCGGATCGACCACGATAGAATCCGCTTCACCCATGCTGTCGTACACTTCCCTCGTCTCTTTCGTGAGATTGTCCGCGAGGACATAGTAGCCTCCGTAGGCCGAATCCACATGAAGCCGGAAACCGTACTGCTCACGCAGCTGGAGGAGTTCCGGCAGCGGGTCGATGGTGCCTGTCGCAGTCGTACCGATCGTCGCGACAACCGTCCCGACTTTGCCGCCCTCCAGGAGTTTCTTCAGCGCGTCCAGGTTCATCCGGCCTTTTCCGTCGCACGGGACAGATTCGAAATCCAGACCGAGCACTGAGCTAATGCGCGAGTGAGTGTAATGCGCCTGCTCGGAGGCGACGACTTTCTTGCCGGGATTCAGCTGGCCCGCGACCCAGAGCGATTCGAGATTTGCCATCGTTCCCCCGCCGGTGAGATGACCGAGATGCGTCTTCCAGCCGAACATCCGCGCGATCTCCGCGACGGCTTCTTTTTCCATCTTCGAGCTCGCACGCCCGCCGTCGAGCGCGTGGTTGTTGGGGTTGATCCACATCGAAAGCATGTATGCAATCCTGGCGATCGGGTGCGGAGGTTTCAGCATCTGTCCGGCATATAAAGGATGGAAGTACGGATAGTTGTCCTTCATGCGTTCCGCAACTTCTTGAATCACCTTTTCAAAGGCTTTCCTTTGCCCGACGGACGTTAAAGCCGGTGGGAGCCCCGAAAAGCCTTGCTCAAGCTCATCTAGAGCTGAGCTAAGCATATCAAGCGACTCTTTCTCAAAAGCAAAAGAAGATATCTTGGCCTTGCCGGATCTTGCCTGTGACTTCTTGCTTCTGGCTTCTCCTCCAAACCTCATTTTCGGAATCTTCTTCCTTAGCTTCTGCTTCGCTTGCTTCGTCACGTCGGTCTCCGTTTGATTTAAGCTGTTGTTTTTGTCTGACAATTTAAGGGGTGGGGCCAAGCGAAGCTAACGACGATGGCGGCAGAAAACGATTCGCCGAGAAGACTTCATGGAAGTAGCTCGTGATGTTGCATATATTATGCCTGGAGGAGCAAAAATGGGAATAACGACATTAAAGCTGCAGGTGGCGAATCCCGCTTCGCCCGGGCGAGAGGAGACGTTGGATTTCATCGTTGACTCGGGAGCAGTCTATTCGGTAGTCCCGCGCCCGGTGCTAAGACGTCTCAAGATAAAAACCATCGCGAAGGAGGAATTCCGTTTGGCGGATGGGAGCACCATTACGCGAAAAAAGGGAGTCGCACTTTTCAAGTACGGCAACAAGAGGGGCGGGGCAGACGTTATCTTTGGGGAGAAAGATGATGCGACACTTCTGGGCGCGCTGACGCTCGAGGCGCTCGGCCTCGTGCTCGATCCGCTGCGCAGGGAGCTTAAGCCGCTTCCTATGATTCTTGCCCATCAGAATTAGACAGTCGGCCGGATCAGCCCGATGATTCGGAGACAAACGTATCAACGGGCTCGAGCATCTACCTGCCTAAGTGCTTCGTCGTTCGAAATCATTTTCCCCGTAACCAGGTAATGATTCAGCATGATCTCGAGCGTCTTCATATGAAGCTCGAACCGCGGATCTTCGGCATGTTTGTTTCCCTCACTGTTCAGAGCGGTTGCAGTCTGCTCGATTTCAATCCGCGTTCCATTTTCTCCATCAGGGGCAAGCGTAAACCTGTACCTCATTACTCTGAACTTGGACGCCAATATGAATTCGATCAGCTCGTTCGGCTCATACCTGCTTACCGTCCAGGTTTCCTCGACGTCCTCGTGTCTCGTTTTGAAAACGCAGTCAAGTTCGGCAAAGCCGGAGCGGCTGTGGACCATCTCGCATTCCCAGTTCTCTATCCAGTCGTATTCCCTCACCGGACATAGGAGCGGGAACACCCTGTCGGGCGTCGAGCGAACGTGCATCGTGAAATTCCTGAAGGCCCGCTTGTTATTCATGGAGACAGGTTCCATTCTCCTTTCAAGTGCATCCTTTCATCGGCAGATTGAGCTTTCCTACCATGTTCCCGGAGCATTCGGGAATTTCAAGCTCTCGTAATATTCAAGCGTCTTATCCGGTTTCTCGAGGCCGGCGGGTATCGGCATTTTCGAGAATGTCTGGAAATAAAGCGCGCACGCGTTCCGCCACCACACCGCTTCTTTCTCTTGTATATCTAGGAACATCTGCTCGTCGTTCCATTCCTGTTTGTCGATCTTACCCTTCAACGAATTCCAGATATTCTGCATCTCACGGACACTGTCGACCCCCGCATAGTAGTGGTAACAAATATCGTCCCAGAGTGTCTTCCCCGATTTCATCTGATAATTCCACGGAACGTGATGGAACCATAGAAGGTACTTTAACGGACATTCGGTCAGCGAGGCAAACTCGGCGGAAAGTGGCGGGTGATACTGGCTGACGGCATCGCTCCCCGTCTTCGTCCTGTCGAAACCGACGCCCAGGCTGTCAGCCTTGTGGTAGTATGTCGAATTCCAATCGGGGTGCGGTGACCAGTCCACCCACGGACCCGGACCATAGTGGTTGTCGTAGCCGAATATCATGTTCAAGCCGAGAGGATCCATGTAGTTCACCACGTTCTCCCGGGACTCAAGCATGATTCTTTCAACGGATGCGACGACTTCAGCATCATTCGAGAACGTCATCCTTATCCATTCATCGGCGATCTGTTTCGAAGTGAGATCATGATTCCAGGCGAGCCGGCCGAAGGCGTACCAGCTCGACTGCCCGAACTCGTTGCCGGTCCAATTCCTGTCGGCGCCGATGTTGGACACGCCGGCTATCCCGGTCAGCGTATGCCCATCGAGTGAACCGTCGACGACCTTCGCTACGGTCGAGCCCTTCCCCTTCGCGTACGTGTCGGACTCCAGTGTTTCCTTGAATAGAGACGCCAGGAAAACCGTGCTCGTGCCCTGGCCGAGATACTCCATGGTGATCTGGAACTCCATCATCAGGTTCGTCTTCGGCATCGCGCCGAACAGGGGGCTGAAAGGCTCGCGAGGCTGGAAGTCGAGAGGACCGTTCTTTATCTGCAGCAATACGTTGGAAGCGAATTTCCCGTCGAGCGGCTTGAATATTTCACAGGCCTGCTTCGCACGGTCCTTCGGGTTGTAAGTGTAGACAAATGCCCTCCACATCACGATACCTCCGTGCGGTCGTACCGCATCGGCCAGGAGGTTGGCTCCGTCCGCCTGTGTGAGACCGTAGTCGGAAGGACCGGGCTGTCCTTCGGAGTTCGCTTTCACGAGGAAGCCGCCGAAGTCGGGAATGAGCGAGTAGATTTCGTCCGCCTTGTCCTTCCACCACTTCCTGACGTTTGTATCGAGAGGGCTCGCCGACTTCAACTTACCGAGCGTAATCGGCGCATCGAAGTTCGCGCAGAGATACACCTTTATACCGTATGGACGAAAGACATCGGCAAGAGCCGCGACCTTCACGAGATAGCGGTGTGTAAGGATGAGGGGATCAGCGTTCACACTGTTTAAGACCGTACCGTTGATCCCGATCGAAGCGTTCGCGCGCGCGTAGTCGATATACCGGCGCTTGATGAAGACAGGAAGCGTGTGCCAGTTCCATATCGAAAATCCGGCGTACCCTCTTTCGACCGTGCCGTTCAGGTTATCCCAATGGTCGAGGATCCTGAGTTTGATCCTCGGAAACGATACTATGTCGAGATCGCCTATATCCCGCTGAGTCTGTAGAAGTCTGAGGAAGTCAAACACTCCATGAAGTACGCCTATATCAGTGTTCGCTGCGACGATTATCGCGTCCTTTCCACCGACTTTCCCAGTCATTATCACGAAACCTTCAGTTCCCGCTTCCTCAAGCTTGTCTTTCAAGTCTATTCCGCGAAGGAGAGGATTGTCCCGGTAGGTGCCGCATATCAAAATGTTGCCCTCACCGATACCGTCTACTTCAGGGATTTCCGAGCCTAGCAACCCGTTCAGTCCGTTCCGTAGTTCCTTCCTTGCCGCCTGGATTGTCCGCGAGCTTCCTGAGATCATCCATCCCCTGACAGAGGTCCTGTAATCTCTCAGCTTCTGCGGGTTGGAAACGAGATCGTACTTCAGCCAGAGCCTGTACCCGTCGTCGGCGCGGGCATCGGTAGTAAGACCCGCCAGCGTTATGAGCAAGCCGAGTACTATCAAAGTCCTTTTCATGGCACTCCCTCTTTGTGTGCTGTTAAACTTACGGCCTGCGACACAAAGAGGCCAGAGATTTCGTGCCGGGGTAACGACTCTGTGTTACAGAAGCGTTCTCGGGGAACCCAAGAGCATATAAAAAAACCTCCCCGTTCTCGAAAGAGGGAGAATGGGGAGGGAAAATGCAGGCGTGAATGATGTCTATGGCTGGCAGGAGTCGATGTCCAACCCTGGAGCCGGGCCCTGACTCACGTTATCTCATTCGCGCCCCGGCCTTCGAATTCACGGCCGCGGAATTCATCGGAATATATCGTCGAACAAATTCTCGAACCAGCTTTCCACATTTCTGAAAGTATGCCTGTAATTTCTGCTGCGGTAATGCTGTCTGGTTACCAACCCGAGAGGCCCCTCGTATATCCCGCCTCCCTGCCAGCAGTCGTACACACGTACCGCGAGCGTATTCTGATCTCCGAAGCGAAGGACTCCGGACGGGATTGTGTATGCCCGGACTTGATTGTAATCGTTCGAGTTCGTCGACGTCATTTTGTATTTCGGCATCGAACCGGTGCGCCCGATACGCTTCCCGTTTAAGTAGACCTCGTCGAAGTCGTCGATCTTTCCGACAAGCATTATCAGGTTTTCGTCCTTGTATTCCGACGGCACTTTGAACGTTACCCTGTACCAGGCATAGCCGTCATAACCTCTGAAGCCCTGTGTTTCCCAATTTGCCGGAACGCGCACTTCCTTCCAGTCGCTGTCCTCGTAGCCGGCCTCCTTCCAATCCATGTCGTCTCCCGTCTTAAACTTCCATGTAACCGGAAGGGGAATATCCGGGTCGACGAAGTAGCGGCGCTCATATATACCGACACGGCCATCGACGATACCACCCACGCCGTGGTCATCAAATACGCGCACGGCTATGACGTTATCGCCATCGGGATTGAGGACCGCGAAAGGAATCGAGTACTGGCGGTAAGCGTTGTATGCCGTCTCGTACTCCGGCGGAAACGATCCTGTATTTCCCACCAGCTGCCCGTTCACATAGACTTCGTCGACATCGTCGATCATCCCGAGTTCGAGCAGCAGGTCCTTTGCCCGCCAACTATCCGACGCCTTGAAATGCTTCCTGTACCACGCGTAACCGTCGTAACCGGGGTAGCCCTCATCTTCCCATTGTGCCGGGACATAAATTTCCGACCACTCCCTGTCGTCGAATTTCGGATCAGACCATGAAGGGTTGTCGCCTAGATTGAATTTCCAGTGTCCCCTCATGTTAAGGAGACGGCGCGTATCAGCCGCGTGTGCGGAAATCAAAGGATAGGCCGCCGTTATCATGAAGATTGCCGCCATTGAAGCGACGAGGAACTTCTTTTTCATCTTACAGCCTCCACGCTTGCGCTTTTCCCACTGAAAAAGCCGATTCCGATGTTTCTGCCCTATGCCACTTGTCATTATACAAACCGGTCGGATGACTCTCCAAACTCGCCCATCATCTTGTAAAGGACCGAAGCCTCGCATGCTTACCAAGCATACGCCGATCCGGCGAGGATGTTTCCGGACATACCGCTACCGCACGCTCCCCGGATGCGGAAATCCCCCGACATGATAGAACAGAATATTTGTTACGGTTGTGTCCCCGGCGGCGAGGACTCGTGCGAGAGTCAGTTCTTCTTACCCGTCTCCTTCAATATCCAGTTAGTAATAACATCCAGGGCCTTCGGTGAGATCGTCTCCTTGATGATACCGTATTCCAGCGGAGAACCGGTTTGGGCGTCCTGGAAAAGGTGGTTAAGCCCCTGCAATTCGACCACCTTGAAACTTTTATTTCCCCCGCTCTTCAAAGCCTTCCTCATCGCAGGCATGTTCTCGGAAGGCGGAACCTGCAGGTCTTTACTCCCCCAGATTGCAAGCACCGGGCATTTCACCTTCCGCAAGGCCGGCGCGGGATCATATGCCAGAAATGACTCGTACCACGGAGAAAGCAATTGTCCTATAGACGCCTCGGCCGCATCCGGGGTCTGATTGGCCTCGGTTTCCAAGATGTTCCGCAGAGTGGCGGCAGCCCTTGCTGAATCCTTCTCCGTCATTACGACGCGGAGGATCTTCTTCTCGAGGGAGACAGCCGCGGCGACGGCACTGTCGCTCAAGCCGGATGCCTTGTCGATAAGGGCAAGCTGGCTCAGGATGGTTCTGTAGCCGGACACTCCCGGACCCGCCATCAAGACTATGAAAGCCACGTGGTTAGATTTATCCGCCACTACGGGTGCTATCATGCCGCCTTCGCTGTGACCAACAAGACCGATCTTCCCGTGGTCGACAGCCTTGAGCGTCATGAGATAATCGACTCCAGCGAGCGCATCCGATGCGAAATCCGTTGTGGTCGCAGCGGCGTAATCGCCCGTTGATTTGCCGACCCCGCGTTTGTCATACCTCAGCACCGCGATCCCGTGCCGCGTAAGATAATCGGCCAGGACCAGGAACGGCTTGTGTCCGAATATCGTCTCGTCCCTGTCGTGTGGTCCCGAGCCGGCAATGAGCAGCACTGCAGGAAACTTCCCGACCGAGTCCGGGATTGTCAATGTGCCGGCCAGGGTGATATGCGCTTCCTCGTTCTCGAACGCCACGTCTTGTGATACGTAATGTCCGGTCAGGCTGTCCCCGGATTGCTGCCCATTCGTGGGACCGGATGTGTCACCGCCCTCAGGTGTACGATGCGGCAGGAAGAAGAGACCGGCGACTTTGCCTCCCTTGTCGAACACAACCTTCACGTCAAGATAGGATTTCTGGAATTTGCACGTCACTATGACTATGTCGTAACCGCCGTACTGAAATGTCGAATCATTGAGCTGTTGCTGCAGCTCCCCCGTCTGACCGATCAACGAGGTCCATATGGCACGGAGCCTCTCCTCCGGTGCCGCTTTCTTCATCGTACTGTCGAACATCGAAGTAATCTCTTTGAATTCACCCTTGTCCATCAACGTTATGACTTCGCGTGCAGACCTTACATCGTTTGTCTGCGCCGCCGCCGGCTGTGCCGCGGCAAGAGACAGGATTACCAAGAAAAGTATCGTGCTTGAGAATTGTCTGATCATTTTAATTAGCTCCACAGTATTATCGGTTAAGATTAAGAGTTTGCGCCCTTCGCCGCAGCCGCTCCCCCGGTTTTTTTGTACAGGAAGAACGAATAAATCACGGCTATAGCGGTGACAGGCAGGACGAGAAGAGTCGGGATAGCGATGCCTAGTTTAAAAACCGCAAAGACGACCGTGAGCACGCCGAGCGACGTGTACATCCAGCCGCCGAGGATATGCGTCTTCTTCCAGACCGTTTCTGACGAGATTGTCCAGGGGGTCTTTATCCCGATGAACCAGTTCTGGGGGAACTTCGGCATATAGTTGCCCAGGGCTTTCAGGAAGAGCCCGATGGCGATACCGAACCAGTCGCTGTTGAATTTTCCCTCGACTCCCGCGTTTATACTGAGGAGGAACAACACCGCAAACACGACGAGGAGGATATCCCGCAGAAGAAGGAGCACCTTGAACTTCGGCATGATCTTGTCCTTCAGCGGATCTATGAACGGCAGGAAAGTTATGAGCAAGTAGGGAACTATGAGATAAGCTCCCCACATGAGGAAGAAAGTGTTCTTGCCTGTCCAATCGTTGGCCCTCCCGTGAATATCGAAGTGACTCGGCATCCGCGCCGGGAGAACCGGATAATAATGAATTGCCACGGCTGCCAGCGCCGCCAGTACCGCCACCCCCAGCATCTCGCGTTTCCAGCTCAGTTTCATTTCGTCTTCCCCTTTTTGGTTAGCATTGCCATGTATTCCAAAGCCATCTCGAAAATGGTCATGTTGAGCGAGTATCGGATGAACTGCCCCTCGCGCGTGGTCTCCACCAGCTCGGCGCGTTTCAGAATATCCAGATGATGCGATAGCGTCGGCTGGCTGACGTCAATCCGTTCGAGCAGGTCTGAAGGAGTCAGGTCCTCTCCCCTCAGGTGTTCCAGCACCTGCCTCCTTGTCGGGTCGCTCAGCGCGGCAAATATCGCTCCTATGTTCTTCATCGACGGTCCAACTTCGTACGTTCAGAATAACATCCCTTTTTCGCAAGCTCAAGATGCCGAGTGGTAACCTGCAACATGAGTCTCTCTAATTCTTCAAAATCGTCGACTTGGGCAATTGGTCAGCCAACTTGAGAAAAAACCAGATCGCGGCGCAAAGAATTACTACCGGCAAGATATCCACAACAACCGGCGACGCAGACGTCAGGGCATGAACGGTTGCGCGTGCGTAAGACAGTAATATGAACGCAAAGGTGAACGTGACGATGTTTGTGATCTGGCTCAGCTGGGGCTTCACGTAGTTTATCGCGGTGACCAAGCAGCTAATGAGAAGCATAAGAAGAGGAAACACAAACAGAGCGGCGGGAAGCATCTGGAAAAAGGGATGCATCGAGGTCTTGCTCCCCCAGGACTGGAGCAACACAAAGAACAGCGCCATGACGGGAAGTTCCGCAAGAGACAGCAGCGTGACAAAGAGCGCCTTACCAAACACTATTCTCGAAAAGCGGATACCGTAGGCAAGCTGGTTGTGCACGTAACCGCTGAATTTTTCCTTCGCAATTATCATCGATACCATCGAAAGCAGGATGAACCCGCCGCCCGCGTAAAGGGCGAACCACGCCGTGGTTCCCATCAATTCCCCCATGTTATCGGCGCTCACGCCGAGGGAGATCAACGTCCATGCGGAATAGGCGGCCATGGCGTTTATCACGACAAAGAATGCAACCACATGCAGAAGGTAACCATGCGTCATCACCTTCCACTCCTTCCACAATAGCACGGAAAGTGTCTTCATGCGCTCACCTCCTCTACGTATAATTGTTCCAGTGTCTTGCCCGAACTGTGCAGCGATTCAATGGTGGTCTGAATCCTGATTTCCCCGCCACTGATAATGGCAAACTCATTACATACCGCCTCGATCTCGGTCAGATTGTGGCTGGTAATGAAAACGGCACATTGCTTAGAAGCGACCAGGCTCCTCATGAGGCTTCTGAATTCGACCTGGCCGATGGGATCTAATCCTGAAGTGGGTTCGTCCAATATCAGCAGATCCGGGTCTTGCAGCAGCGCCCTCGCCAGTTCTCCGCGCTTCTTCAACCCCGTTGAAAAGGTTTTGACAACCTTTCTCTCGTAACCCCTGAGCCCGACCGATTCGACAAGTCTTTCGATACGCCCCTTATCCAACCGTTCAGCCTGTGTCCCGGACAGCCTGGAGAAGAATTCTAAATTCTCAATCAAGGTCATGTCGTCGAACAGGCCGGGCTTGTCGAGCACAAATCCGATTCTTTTCGCCGCAACGTGACACCGGCCTTCGCTGGGCTCGAGCAATGCCAACATCGTATAGATGGTTGTTGTTTTGCCGGCACCGTTCGGTCCCAGAAAACCGAAGACTTGTCCGCTTGCAAATGAGAGACTCACGTTTTTCAGGGCTGGAACACTGTCGTAACAGACAGTCACCCCCTCGAACTCCACGAGATTGTTCTTCGCTGTGTCCACTTCGACCCCTTTCCAACTTGGTGACAGCATTCAACACGTGCTCATTTGTCGGGCACAACTTCCGCCTATCCGGCCGGTGCAACGGCGCTTACTGGCTTGCATCAATTCGCTCCAGCCTCTTCGCGGGAGCAATAAATTAACATATGCACAATAATACATATATTGGCAAAAGTCAAGGAAAAAATAATGGAAACACGGATTCCCTGACTCCCGGCGACGCAAGAAAAAAAAGGCGCCGCCTGCTTCGAACTGTGGCTTGGATGGTTTGGTCTTGTGGAGGCCTTTTGGTTGGCAGCGCCTTTTGTTACCCCGTTTGATACAAGCTACGACCGGGACTTTAAGCTAATGTGAAGCTGAGTTTAAGATGAGGATAAGTCTCGAGACGGAATATCGGAATCGTGGAATTATGAATAAGCGAATAGTAAGATAAATGGGATGAGTATATTTGTATCGTTTGTTATGTGGCGTTTACCCCCTCTATTTTGCCTCTGGCACTATGCCATTTTCATACTCACTAACGTCGTAATCATCCTCATCGTAATTGAATTCCACCCTGCTTTGCTTGGTAATCTCTGTGAGTATGTTGTTCAAGAAGCCCTGATTGACAGCCGATTTGAACTTCAGGAGCAATTCAGGAATATTGATGACTTCCTCAATGCACTCCATATACCGAGAAACAATTGCGGTGATTGAATATTGCTTCTCTGCTTGTTCTCGTATCTTCTCTTTGATCGTTTCAGTCGGATCAGAGGACTTCACGACAAATTTTATTGGATATTTCTCAATCTTGTCAATGTCTAAGAAGTATTTCTTCACATCCACAGTTTCTGTGACCTGGAAGAATCGTCCTAATGGCTTCATAACGAAGTCAATGCCACCATCATTGGCATTGGTCCGCCCAGTTTTGTACAGCTCAAGGTTGTCCTCCTGTAGGTCTTCGGGATCGAATCCCCAGTAGAGTTTCTGATTACGATAGTAATACCTTAAAATACTGTAGCTTACTATTTCGAAGATTCTAGCGTCTACAGTCGGTTCGAGTAAGCCCGTGATAAACTCAATAAGTTCATCTCCTTTGAGCTCCTCCGCATTTTCGCAGAACTTAATGAATCGGTCGAATGAACTTTTCTTCGCTTCAATATAAGCGTCAATTATCTGAATGATAGATTCGGAAAGATCGAGTTTCTTCTTGCCTACGTGGAATTTTAGAAGGTTTTGATTGAACCAATATCGATTGTTGTTGGTTTCTCGCTTATTGGGTGCTCATAGCTTTTCGGTTGCCTGCGAAGACGTTCTCCCTTGAAGTGGGTAGTAACCTCCAACCGGCGCAGGCCTATTTTCACATACTCCTCGTTGATCTCGACGCCAATCGATCTCCTCTTGAGTTGCTTAGCAACATAGGAAGTCGTGAAGGTACCTGAGAAGGGATCGAGAATTAAATCCCCTTCATTACTGCTTGCTTTGATGATTCTTTCTAAAAGGGCTATAGGCTTTTGAGTCGGATGATTTTCGTACTCGTCCATGCGGTATCTGACGCGAGGAATGTGCCACACGTTTCCTGGAACCTTCTTGGAATTATAAACCGCAGGGACCGATTTTCGGTAGTCAATTAACTTCCTTACCGCGCCAGTCCTTGCTTCGACCAGAATATCTCGAGAGTTGAAGGTGTAATTCTTGTCGTTCCTAACGCAATGGAGTATAGGCTCATACAGAGAACCGAAATATTTGCGTGCCTGAACACTCGAGCTATCATAAGACCACACGATTCGTGAAAGGATAGTGAGTTTCTCTCTAAGGAAAAGATCGAAATAAGGCATATTCTGGGTTGCCGTCATCACGTACATTGTTCCATTGCGGCTTAATTTGCTGATGCAAATGTCCAACCATCTGTAACACCATTTCAGATACGACCCGTCTGACTCCCAGCGTTTGGGAACATCCACAAGCTTTTTTCCGATGTTGTACGGCGGATCAGCGAAGATTAGATCTACAGAATTATCTTCAACATTCTCTAAGGCGTCGATCGCTTCTCCCCAGATTATCTTGTGCCCATCCTTTTCGAATATCTTCATCTTATCCCAGTATTTTTAGTTAGACTCCACAAAATTTACACCTCAAGAAGACCGAGAGCAAATGGCGCATAATTTCCGAAAGGAGTTACCGAGGTCGCTTCCGCTGCTTCGTTTCAGCCGGCATCTGCCTCTTGTAGACAAGTCCGTTTACCCATGCCGCGATGATTACCAGGAAACCGAGCCCGACGAGCCACAGGAGGTGGAACCAGCCGCCCGTCAGCATGACTACGAAACCTACCGACCGCGCGGTGTCGGCACCACGCCCCATGTACCTCTTTATATACTTACCTAACTTCGACTGCTTCTGCTTTTCAAATTCCATAGTCCTTATCATGAAGAACGAAATTGCGAGCGACGGGATGAAGCCCACGACGAGCCCCACGACGATAAGATGAAGCCAGAGGAGATAAACCGCCGTAAACGCAGCCACGACATCCGTGACCATCTTGAAAGGATGGATCTGGTGATAGAGGGTCTTGTCGATTACGTTCATTGAATCTCCAAAAGGTTGGTCAGGCGTATATCTCGCGCTTGAGTTTCTCCCAGTCTTTCTTCCTCATGCGGACTTTAATATGCACGCTGCCGGGATGTTCGCTTTCCTGCACGAACTCTGCGACCGATAGTATCTTCGCCAGTTTCTCTGACTGAGTCGGTTTTATGCGGAACGATTTCTCCACTATATCCGACCCCATCATCTCAAGCATCCTGTCTTTTAGCTGGTTGAGGTTGATCAGACGTTCGGCGGAAAGGGCGACAGAGCCACCGTTGTATTCGTTCAGGACACTCCTCACGACGCCGAACTCAGCGACTTTGTCGACCTTGTTGAAGACGAGCATCGTCGGCTTGTCATTACAGCCGAGCTGGGCAAGCGTCTCGTTGACAACGTCTATCTGCTCGCGGAATGCCGGGTTGGATATGTCGACGACATGGAGGATGTAATCGGCGAACGCGACCTCTTCGAGCGTCGACTTGAAAGACGCGACCAGGTCGGGAGGGAGCTTGCGGATAAACCCGACCGTATCGACCAGCAGGCACTGGATCGAATTCGTGAGAAAAGCCTTGCGGGTAAAAGTGTCGAGCGTGGCGAAGAGCCGGTTCTCGACGAAAGTCGCTGCACCGCTCAGCGCGTTCATGAGCGTAGACTTGCCGGCGTTCGTGTACCCGACCAGCGCAAACTTGGGAAATTCATTGCGGCGCGCCCGCCTGAGCTCTCGCTGGTCGGAGATCGCCTCGAGCTTCTGCCGCAATGCAGAGATTCTCTTCTTGATCACCCGGCGGTCCACTTCGATCTGTTTCTCACCGGGTCCCCTCGTCCCGATGACGCCGTACTGTTTAGAGAAGTGCTGCCACTGGCCGGCCAGTCTCGACATGTTGTACCTGAGCTGGGCCATCTCCACCTGGAGTTTCGCTTCACGCGTCCTGGCGCGCAGGCCGAATATGTCGAGTATGAGCCCGCTCCTGTCGAGCATGCGCCGGTCGAGGACTTTCTCGAGATTTCTGATCTGCACCCCCGATAGGTCGTCGTCGAAAATTACCAGGCTGATGTCCTCTGAGTCGCAGACCGCCCTTATCTCCTCCGCCTTTCCCTTCCCGATGAAATACGCCGGGTCAGGCGACTGCCTTTCCTGGAAGACCGTCCTGACTACCCTCGCTCCGGCAGTATCCGCTAGCAAAACAACTTCGTTGACGTATTCATCAACATGCTGGCGCTCGTCGCTTTTAAACACGACCCCGACAACAAGCGCACGATCGAGCTTATCGCTGGTTGAAATCAATGTAGCTTAATACACCTCGCTTTTTTGCGTCATATGCTAACGCTTTAATATAAGAGGTTCATCAAAGAGTTTTCATCCTGGAAACAAAAATTTCGGCGATAAGGAACAAGAGTGCGGCTGCCGCAAAAAATGATGACAGATCCCGCCCGCGGCGTAGCCTGTCGACGGCAGCCGCGGCGTTCTTGTCCGCGTTCACGATGAATATGTTTCCTTCCGCAAATCCGATCCTGCGTGCGAATTGCTTCATATCGGAAACCGAAGCCTGCGCCAGATCGGACTCCCTCGGGTCGACGTTCACCGATATCTCGCAGAGAGTGTCGGGTGCCGCAAGTATGTAGGTACCGATCCGATCGAGGCTCTTCAAAGTAAACCTCGCGGTTCCACCGGCATAATCGGGAAGGACATTTGTCCGTTCGCCCGGGGGGGAAATGAGCGTCGCTGTTTTCACACCGCCGGCAGGATACCGGCATTCGGCGGATTGCCCGGCGTAGATCTGAACCGGCCTGTGCCTGACGGCCGCCGAATAGAAAAGGGCGCGTTGGACTACAACCGGGAAGAAAGGCGAGAGGGGAAAATTCGAAGACGAAGTGTCGGCCCCGGAAGTCATCACAAAAACAAACCCGTCACCGACTTCCCTGCTCATTAAAAATGGACCGGCAGACGTGCTCATCAGGATATGGGCGAAGGGATCGGGATCGACGACGGCTCCGCTGTATACCTTGGTTACCAGCTGGCTCTTTATCCTGTCGGCACTTTCGCCCGACGAGAAAATTCCGGAGAAGAAGTCATCCGCGGCATCGATCCGTTCGACGCTGAGGAATCCGGTCCTCGGACCCGAAATGATCCTCGAGACCGAGCCGACTCCCATTCCGGCCATCAGGCCCGCAAATGAGCCGATCCCGTCGGGCGGCGGGGCAAAGAGGACCGCTCCGCCTCCCCCCTCTGCGAAACGTTCGATCCTGGCGTTGAATCCCTGGACCGGGCCCGACGATCCGTTTCCGGCAGGGTACGATTCGGTCACGACTACGTCAACCCCCGATAGGCTCGAATAGAGAAGCTGAGCAGGGGTGACGATACTCGTGTTGATGGTGGTAGAAGTATCCACCACCGCCCGGGCGGCGCTAAGAATGTAATCGCTGCCCTGTGCCGAGCTTACGATCAGCACATCGAGCCTCCGGATCGCATAGAAGGAAAAGTAAAACGCGTTGTCACTTTGCATGGAATTGTCGTCGATGCGAACTGCTCCCTGATGGAAACCACTCGGGACGACATTGAATGCGAGTCTTACGGCTCTCGAAGTTCGCGCGGCGACATCGACTACCGACTGCGCCGCCTTCTTCCCGTCGATGTACAGGCCCACTACGACACCGCTCATATCCGAGCCGTCGTTGTTAGTCACCGTCGCTTCGATCTCGGACGGTGCGCCTGCCTGGACGACAGGATTGACGAGCTTGACGCGTGATACCGAGAGATTGTCGTTCGGCGACTCTTCGGTCTTGATGAAAAAGATACGCGTATTCGGTTGGACCCGCGTCGCGACGGGAGTTCCGAACTGGCTCCTCTGCATGTCGCCGACGACGTACACTTCCCTGTTCGCGTAGCCTGAGGATGCGAGCGACTGAAGTGCCTCTCGTATTGAGGACGCGTAGCTCCCGCTCACATTAGAAGGTTCCGACCTTGTCAGCCTGTTCGAAAGCGATTTCGGATCGAGCGTAGATCCGACCGCCGCGGTATCGGCCAGGCCGGATGTAAAAAGAAGACTCGCGTTGTCACCGGAGTGCAGGTTGTTCAGGAGACCGGCGGCAGCACTTCTTATCTGACCCGATATTTCTCCATACTCGTTCCTCGCGGTCGTCGAAGGCGAATTGTCCACGATGACGGCGGCGGACGTTCTGGAATTAGAACCGAGGAATCCCTTTATCGCGGGACGGGAAAACGCGAGGACGAGCGACGCTATCGCGACAGTGCGGAGGAGAAGGAGGAGATAGTCGCGGAGTTTCACGCGCTTAGCGGAAGCATGCTGTATCTCCTTCAGAAACCTTATGGAAGAAAACTCCACCTGCCTGAGCTTCTTCAGCTGCAGTAGATGGATCAGTATCGGTATCCCGGCAGCGATCAGCCCGAAAAGGACGAGCGGATTGAGAAAGGTCATGAGCGAGCGTCGGACCCTGGGCCGGGGTTCCAGAGAGTCTCAGTTACCTTACCGGTTTTGTTTGCGTATCTGGCGAGCACAAAGAGGAAATCCGAGAGGCGATTGAGATAAATCAATACATCGTCCGAAACTTCCCCCTGCTTTTTCAGCGACACGACGCGCCGTTCGGCCCTGCGGCAGACGGTGCGTGCGAGATGCAGAAGAGAGGCGGCCCGCGACCCGCCCGGGAGTATGAAAGATTTCAGCGGTTCCATACGGGCATCCGTTTCGTCTATCATCTTCTCGATCGAAGCGACGGCATCCCGGCCAACGCGGGGCACGGAGGTCTTCCTGCTGCCGGGGGGAGTAGCGAGATCAGCTCCGAGGACGAACAACTCGTTCTGGATATCTCCGAGCATCCGGTCGATGCTTTTGTCATCGTTGAACGAACGTGCGGCACCTATCAGGGAATTGAGCTCGTCCACAGTCCCGTAGGCTTCTATCCTCGGCTCATCCTTCGGCACACGTTCTCCGCCGAAAAGGCTCGTCTCTCCTTTGTCGCCGGTCTTCGTGTATATCTTCAAAACGCGATAAGCCTTTCGAGCTCGATTGACAATTCCATCAACACGTTCGCCCTCGGCTGTTCATCTATAGCCGAAAGGGCACGGGCCATATTGCGGCAGCTCCTTGCCAGCATTTCGAGGTCGCTTGAAATCTTCAGAAACCTGGATTCGAAAGAGAATCCCATGTTGCTGATCGAATCCTCTGCGTCCTTCCGCGACATGATCCTGCCGCCGTTGAAAACATCGACATAAAACTCTTTCCCTTCAAGCACAAACTTCACGAGGAAATGCGCAGGTGCACCGACGCCGTAGACCGGCAGGTTAAGCCTCCTCCCGACGAGGAGGTAGACTATTCCGAGCGAGATCGGAATGCCGCGGCGTGTTTCCAGCACGCGGTGGAGCATGCTGTTGTCGGGATTGTAGTAATCCTTAGAGTTGCCCGCGAAACCCATTTCCACGAGGAAGAAGTCGTTGACATGCTGGACTATATCGTACGGGTCCTCCGCCGCCGCGATCCTTTTCCTGAGCTCGTTTGCGATCTCGTTGAGTTCCGATTCGACCTCCGCGAAATCGACATCCGGGTAGAGCGGCTTCGCCAGGAGATAGAGTGCCCGCTCGAGAGAGAAGTCCGGCCGCGAGACGAAGTCGAGCAGGAGATCGTACTCTTTCTGGAGCTTTTCGAGGTGCATCCTTGAAACGAGATTTTCGATCCGTTTTCTCACGTTTGTGTCGGCATTGTCGATCTCCATCTCGAGCATATGGGCCACCTCGTCGCCTCCGTCGAGGAGCTCCCTCTCGACAGCCGCGAACACCTGGGGGTCGTCGTCGTCGAGGAGTTTCATCAATGCCTTGAACTTTGAATCGGGTTCCTGTCTCATTTGTCGGTCCGCGTCATTTAATGTCGTAATTCTTCTTGATACCGCCGGTCAGAAACTTGAAAGCCGTTTTGGGGTCGTCCGCAAAATAGATGAGGCGGAGGTCCGAATTGTCGATGGCCCCGGCTTCGACGAGCGCATCGAAGTTGAGGATCTTTTTCCAGTACGCCGAACCGTATATGAGTACCGTCATCTTCTTCCTGATCTTGTTCGTCTGCAGAAGTGTCAGGACTTCCATCAGTTCGTCGAGCGTGCCGAATCCGCCGGGGAAAACCACGAGCGCCTTGGCAAGATAGACGAACCAGAACTTTCGCATGAAGAAGTAATGGAACTCGAAGTCCAGGTCGGGAGAAATATACGGGTTCGGGAACTGCTCATGGGGAAGGCTTATGTTCAGTCCGACGGAGAGTCCTCCCGCGCGGATCGCCCCTTTGTTGGCGGCCTGCATGATCCCGGGTCCTCCGCCCGAACAGACGACGAAACGCTGCTCTCCCTTCTTGCTGATTTTCTTGGACCACCTGGTGAGCATCTCGCTCAGGGTCACCGCATCCTCGTAGTAGCGGGCCATCTGGAGTCTCCCTTCGGCAAGCTCCAGTTCCCTCCGCAGCCGGGCCAGGGAGCGGGAGCCGGACCTCTTCTTCTCCGCGATTCTGATCTTCGCCTTTACGTCAGAGAGTTTGGCCCGCGCTTCGGGCAGCGGGGTAACGCGTGCCGAGCCGAAAAAGACGACGGTGTCTCTTATCCGTAGCCTCCGGAACCTCGAGAGCGGTTCCAGGTATTCCGAGAGTATCCGTATTACCCGCGCGTCCGGACTGTTCAGGAAGTCGATGTCCTTATACGCTTTCTCGGGAATGTGGATGCGTTTCGCGGTAGATTTTTTCGCTGGCATTTACCTCCGATTGATTCCCTGGGAGCTTGAAGAAGGCAGCCGCTGAGAGTACACGTCGGCAACACACATCGATTTTTTTCTCGCTCTCGATTCTGTCATAACACTGCTCTGCCGCCGTCGACCGTGAGTATCTGCCCGGTCACATAGTCGGCATGTGCAAGATATAGAAGTGCAGAGATTATATCACCAGCCTCACCGTACCGCTGGAGAGGAATTTTTCTTTCCTCGATATGCCTGATTTCTTCCGATTCCTCTCCGGGTATAATGATCGTTCCCGGTGCGATGGCATTGACCGTGACTTTCGGCGCGAGAGCCTTCGAAAGCGCCTTGGTCAGCATGATCACACCGGATTTAGCCACGTTGTAGGGGATGTGTTCCGGCCAAACCTGAAATCCGCCGAGAGAGGCCAGGTTTATGATCTTCCCGCCGCGTTCCTCCATGAGCTTGGCCGCAGCCCGAGCGCAGTAAAATTGCCCGGTAAGGTTCGTGGAAATCACGTAGTCCCAGAGATCATCGGTAATTTCGGCGAGTTTTCTCGGCGGAGGAAATATCGCCGCGTTGTTGACCAACAGATCGATCCTGCCGAAATGCCCGAATGCCTGGTTGAACATCGCGTCGACCTGCTTCGAGCTGGTTATGTCCGCCTTCACGCTTATGGCGTCGACGCCGAGCGCTTTGATGTCTCTCAACGTGTCCGCCGCGTCTTTCGCGGAGTGCGCGTAATTTACGACGATATTCCATCCGTCCTCCGCGAGAGCGAGTGCCGACCGGCGGCCCAGTCTTCTTCCGCTCCCGGTGATGAGAGCGACCTTTCTATCCACTTTCTTCAAAGCCTTTGCCGACATCCTGCAGATCCCATCTAGGGAAACAGACTCCCTACCAGTCCGGCCACCTGCTCGAGGTATTGAGCATCGACGGAATCGAATGAATCCAGCGACGAACTGTCGATGTCGAGCACGCCGACGACTTCGTTGTTCTTCATTAACGGAACGACGATCTCGCTCTTCGAATCCGGGTCACAATAGATATGGCCGGGGAATTCGGCGACATTTGGGACGATAAGCGTCTTCTTCGAAGCGGCGGCAGTGCCGCACACTCCGCTGCCGATTTTGATCCTTGTACATGCCACCTTTCCCTGGAAAGGACCGACAACGAGCCCTCCTTCCTTCATGAAATAGAACCCGACCCAGGACGCGTATGGAAGCGCCTGCTTGAGCGCGGCGGAAAGGTTCGCGACATTCGCAATGAAATCGTTCTCTCCCGAAACGAGCGACTCAAGCTGAGGGAGCAGTTCTCTGTAAACTTCCGCCTTGTTTCCAGCCGTGGATACCTTTATCTGTTCCATTTCAATTCCATGAGCTATTCTCGGTACCGGTTCGACCGTTCGTCATGCTCATACGTTGAACGGAAGCGTCGAGAGTTCTGCCTCGATCGTCTTCCCTCCAACCCTTACGGAATACTTAGACCCCGGGATCAACTGCTGCATGGAGATGTACGCAAGCGCGATTTCCTTTCCAAGTCCCGGAGACCTGACGGAACTCGACACGACACCTATTTCATTTCCCGAGCCCGATTTCGCCTCATATATCTTTGCCTCGGGCGGCATCCTGGAATCGGCAACGAGCCCGACAAGCCGCTTTCTCACCTTGTCGTAAGTTTGCAGCCTCGCTATGACCTCCTGACCGACGTAGCAGCCCTTATTGTCGCTGATGGCTTCTATTATGTTGACCTCCAGCGGATTGAGTTCTTCGTTCAGCTCACTCGGGTACAGCGGTGTACCGTTTTCGATCCTCAACACCTCGAACGTATCCAACCCGGCAGGAGCAGCACCGTACGTTTTCGAGTTATCCAGAAGGGAGTTCCAAATGGCCTCGGTATCGTCAGGATTCACAAGCAGAATAAAACCGTTCCCCATCGCGAAGTCCGTTCTTGAAAGAAAGACCTCGTGTGAACCGAGGAATGTCCTTATGAAATTAAACCGCGGCATCTTCGCCACATCGAGAAACGCCTTGTAGCTTGAATGTGCGAACTCTTTGAGGAAGTCGACAGCCGAGGACCCTGCGACAAAGAACATCGGGAAATTTGCGGTCACATCTTCTATTTTAACGTCTTCCGAGATGACAAATTTCTCTATCCACTTCTTAACATTCTCGGAATTGTTGGGGCTGGTCCTGAGAAGAATGCTTGACTGCTGAACATACACCGTGCAGAGGTCGACGACCCTTCCCTTCTCAGTCGCAAGAAATGTCTGCTTGCCCATTCCCGGCCGCATCCCGCCGAGATCATTCGTGGAGATCCTGTTCAGCAAGTCGAGTGCGTCATTTCCCGTAAGCCGAAGCTTCCCGAAGTGCGACAGGTCGAAGAATACCGCGTACTTCCGCGCCGCTGCGTATTCCTCCTCCACCGATGAGTACTTCCCCGGTATCGACAATCCATTTACCTGAACCAACTGCGCTCCAAGACGCGTGTGCATCTCAGTCAGGGTACCTTCCAACATCCATAACTCCTCTAGTTATAGGTAAATATATGGCCACCCGAATTCCGAATCAATGAAATGGCCAGGTGCAATTACCCCGCTCTTTTGCGCGCGCTGTCGTTGGGAGACGGAACGGATAATGCCGACGGCGGAATTCCCGACACGCGTGTAGCCGATTCCCGCACGGGTCCCGACAAATGAATCGCGCCTGATACAACCGTAACAAATATATTTCACGCTTTATCAACCGCTTGCGTCGTTCGGCGGAGTCGTCACGGCCGTCCGGCATATTGGTTGCCCAATATAGGGTACCTGATCTCTTTCAGGGAACAGATGTAGAAAAGTCCAACCGTGAGTGTTGCTCCCTGTATCCACACCGGGAGCACGTCCGGGTAAAAGGAGGTAAACCGTGTTTACTTACGATGAAGTTTTCTGGTTGAACGTGACGAATCTCGTACTAGGGTTGGTCACGCTGGCATGCATCATTGTCATCGGCTTCGCAGCTCTAAAAGAAATCAGAGAGCGAGTGAAGGCACGAGCTACCGAGCGTGTTGAAGCCGACGACCACGCGTTCGTAGTCAACGGTCTGGGGGTAACGATGGCTGATGGCGGAGAGAAGCTTGACGGCAACGAAATGCTCGTAGTTACCGAGGACGGGATCGAAAGCATGCCGAAGGTCGAAGATCCAAAGAAGAAAAGCCGGCGTACCCGGAAGTAGGAGTGCAGGAATGAGATCACATCCAAAGCGTGGTGAGATCCGATGAGATGCCCGTTTCTCAGAGAGGCTCAGGTGAAATTTTGCTGCGCATCGGAATTCAAGAAATTGATCGTGCGCAGCCAAGGTGACGAAAGCAGCGAAAGATGCTCCTCCCCGGCGTACGTTACGTGCCCATCTGCAAAGCAGCACTGCGAAGATCTTCCCAGCCAGGACCACTGCCCGTTCCTTCAGGAGTCGCTCTGTCAGTATTGCTCCGCGGCTTCGGTAGTGAAATACGTTCCCTATAGCAATCCAAGCCTCACCAGATGCGGGACATCCAGCCACAGGTATTGTGAACTTCTTCAGACAATGCAGAGCCCGGGGCTGCTGACTCCACACGACGTTATCGCGCCGGAACTCGACCCCGGCGAGGACGACGCGAGCGGATACTGGCTTGTGGACGGGATTCAGACCGTCGGCTGGCTTCATTATTCGCCCAATCACATGTGGGCGGACATCGACGAGGACGGCACGTGCCACATCGGCATCGACGCTTTCCTGGCGAAAGTCCTCGGAAAGATTGACAGGCTCACATTTGCGACCACGGGGGGCGAACACAACCCCGCGGCAAGCCTTACCGTGGGCGGAATCGATTTCCAGATGATCTTTCCGGGCAGGATGGTCGTATCCGCGGTCAACAGTCATTTGAGAGCCGATCCGGGGAGAGTGGTAGCCGATCCCTACACCCTCGGCTGGCTCTTCGAATGCAAGCCGGCGACGACTGCCGGACCCACGCATAAGGACTCCGACATTGCGCGAGGTCTGATCCACGGCAAGCAAGCACATGACTGGATGCAGGACGAGACAGGGAGACTGACAGAATTCGCGCAGGAGAGATCCGTAGACAGACAGGCAAAGGGCCAGCGGATGATGGCTGACGGCGGCATGTTCAGCGACGACCTGATCAAACACCTCAGCAAAGAGGAAATACTTCTGCTTTACGACGAATTCTTTTCGCCGCGTCCAAGCGGTTACAGTGATCATTGAACTATAGAAAGGCTAACCGGGGAATACTTGAACTCTGCTATAAATGAGACGGAAGATGCTACCACAGTTCCCGACGGACGGCCTGGGAAGAGGATGTTCTTCGCCGGCTTGGCGGGGACTCTCCTCCTCGGCTGGATTGTATTCCCCTACCTCATATTCAGGTCCGTCGACCAGCCGCTCCAGTTCAGTCACAAGACCCACACGGGCGACAACATCGGTCTGAAGTGCGTCGACTGCCACACATACGACAAAGACGGGCGTTTCATCGGGATACCCGCCACAAAAGTCTGCAGGCCCTGTCATTCAGAGCCTGTCGGGACTTCCAATGAAGACACAAGATTAGTCACGGATTACGTTAATACGGGGAGAGAGATACCTTGGGTGGTCTACTCAAGACAGCCCGAGAATGTCTACTTTTCTCATGCCACGCATGTCAGGCTGGCCGGCCTCAAATGTCAGTCGTGTCATTTCGGTCACGCGTACACCAGTAATCTCAGGCCGGCGCGCTTCAGCCGCATCAGCGGGTACAGCCTGGATATTTTTGGCAGGACACTCTTCAACGTCCCTTCCACCCCTTCACGGGGAATGAGTATGGACGACTGTGCGAGCTGCCACCGCGCGAAGGGCGTGAATGAAAGCTGCATAGGCTGTCACAAATAGACGATTCTTGATCCCATGAACTGCAATCACGCCGGGCATAGAGAACCACCTGCTCACACTAACATTACACGGTCATAGGAATGTCGAGCAAAATTTCACGTCGCGATTGGCTCAAGCTCATAGGCGGTTCGGTGGCAGGGTTAATCCTCACTCCCTTGCCTTGGAAATTGCTCGACGAATCGGCCAAGTGGACACAGAACTGGTCATGGATCCCGGTTCCGCCGAAAGGGAGGATTAATTACAAATACACCGCTTGCACGCTGTGCCCCATGGGATGCGGGGTTCGGGTCCGATGCGTAGAGAACCGCCCGGTCGGGTTGTCGGGGATTGCCGGAGATCCCGTCGGTGCCGGATCGCTCTGCGCCATGGGTATCGCGGGACACCTCCTCCGGTATCATCCTTCCAGACTTCTGCACCCTTTGAGGCGGGTTGGAGACGGGACGGATACCAGGCTGATGCCGATAGCGGCGGAGGATGCGGCTTCCGATATCGCACGTGCAATTTCATCTGAAAATCGCGGTTCGGTCGCAATCATGGATATGCAGCCCAGTAGGACCCTATCATATATCTACAGGCGGTTCCTTGGCTTGCTAAACGAAGGAGTCTACATAAATCCGCCGTCGACCAGCGAAATTCCCGCAGGACTTATATATTCCGTTCTGCACTGTCGCGGTGCAGAGTTTGGGTTCGACGCGGAGAATGCCAGGACGATCCTCAGCTTCGGAACGCCGGTACTCGACGGCTGGGGAACGCCCGGTCAGTTCAAGGCGATTACGGAAGCCATGACTCGAAGCGGCAACAGCAGGTTGAGGATAACACAGGTAGAGTCCGCCCATTCCAGGACCGCGCAGCTTGCCGACGAATGGATCCCGGTGAAACCGGGGACAGAGGGAGCATTGGCGCTGGGACTTTCTCACGTTCTGCTCGCCGAAGGGTTGTGCGACATTGGGAAGTTGCGCGAGCGCTCCGAAGATTTCGACAACGGCTCCGGAAGATCTTTCAGAGAACTGACCAAGAGATTTTCCCCCGCTAACGTCGGCGCGAAGACCGGTATACCCGCTGAGAAGATCGCAGGGATCGCGAGAGAGCTTGCCGCCAATAAGCCCTCCTTGATAGTTTTCGGAGGAAGCCACGCCGGCGGTCCGTTCAGTCTTGAAGAGCAGATCCTGTTCATGGATCTGAATATCCTCCTCGGCGCAGTGGGTACGAAAGGCGAATTGGTCGCGCGAGGTGAATTGCCGGGCCCGTTAGAGCGGAACGATCACCTGGTCGACGAAACGCAGTTGGTTGATCTGCCGGATCATTCTATCAAGGTATTGATAATAGACGGTGCGGACTCGGGTGACGCAATGCCCTGGAGCCTGATCCGACAGAAGCTGGTCGCAACTAATCCGATTGTTATCAGCTTTGCCTCCCACCTTGCGGGAGCGGCACGCCACGCGGATTACCTCCTACCGTCACCGGGATACATGGAAACTACCGGTGATTTGCCGTCTCCCGCAAGCGCTTCTCTAGCGTCGTACAGAATTACCAGGCAGCTGGACACCTCTCGCGGACAGTCTGCAGAACCTCTCGAGTTTCTGAAGAGGATGGCTGCCATGATCGCAGCACATCCCGATCCAGATTTCCAATCCATGACGACGGAAGGGCTCATCAAAAGAAGAATCGACCGGATCTTCTCCGGGCGCAGAGGCTTCGTTTTCGATCCGGCATCAGGAGAAACCACCAAATTGTCCAGGCTGGCCGGTCCCAGGCTCCACGAGATAATGGAACACGGTGGGTGCTGGACGGACGAGCGCGCGGAGAGAGTACCCTCGATGGGATTCTCGTTTCTTGGATTGGATGGCGCCAGCTTCGATCGCATAGCATCCACGGCGGAGCGTGATCATGGGACAGGCACGCTTACTCTTGTTCCGGTCGGGACGCGGGGAGCGGGAACGATCGCGCAGGAAAACACGATTATGACGAAGCTATACAGGGAATCGGATTTGATGAAAACAGGAAACACAGTGTCAATCAATCCGGTGACGGGCAAAGAGAGAGGGCTGACCGACGGAGCCGTCGCGGCCGTCACGACGGAGTCGGGTTCCGCAAGGGTTACAGTACGCCTCGACGCTTCAGTCATGCCGGGAGTGCTCGAGGCATCGGTCGGCCCGGCTCCTAGGAGTTTCGAAAGAGTTGAACCTCAAAACGATGATGCCATACTTGACATCTGCAAAATAGAGAGCAATTCGACATGGCGACTGACATCAGCAGAAATATCCCCGGCGTAGCCAGCTCCGGACGGAAACATCGGACCGCACGATACGGGATGGTCATTGACCTGGATCGTTGCACTGGCTGCGGTGCATGCATGGTAGCATGTGCGATCGAGAACAACGTCCCGCCGGGACCGCCGGAATCAACGGACAGGACCGGCATCACATTGATGAAAGTGTACAGGGCCGACAACGGGAAAAGTTACCCGGAGAGCGAGTCGGTTTACTTTCCTGTTTCGTGTCAGCAATGCGGTAATCATCCCCCTGCGTTTCCGTCTGCCCGCAGAACGCGGTGGAAGTCGATTCGGCTACCGGAATCGTCGGGCAGATCCCGGTAAGATGTCTCGGATGCAGGTACTGCATGGCAGCATGCCCGTATCACGCAAGGTACTTCAACTGGTGGGACCCTGAGTGGCCGAAAGGGATGGAGGGTGCGCTGAATCCCGATGTGGCGCCGCGGATGCGGGGGGTCGTGGAGAAATGCAACTTCTGCTTTCACCGGCTTCAGGCGGCACGCGAAAAGGCGGCTGTCCGTGGTGCACGTGACATAGATCTGTCAGATTACGTGCCGGCATGCGTTGAAGCTTGCCCGGCGAAGGCTATAACATTCGGCGATCTTCTCGACGAAAGCTCCAACGTGTTCCGCCTCTTCGAGGACGGCAAGACTTTCCGGCTTCTGGAAAATCTTGGGACTGCTCCGAAGGTGTATTATCGCTCAGAGCGTGAGTGGGTGAGGAGGCTGGGAGAAGAAGATTTCGCCGGAAAGGCGGAGCGCAATGGATAGGCACCTCGTCGCACGCGGCGCCCAGCGCGCTCCGTTCCGGAGATTCGCTTTGTGGATTGCACCGTGGGCGGTAATGCTAGTATTGGGTGCATACGCCATCTATCTCTGCCTCTCGAAGGGTCTGAACCAGACCAACATGGACAACCGGTTTGCGTTCGGCCTCTGGATATTCCTCGACCTCTCGATAATCGCTCTCGGAGCCGGCGCCTTCTTCACCGGATTCCTCGTGTACATAATGAAGAGACACGAGCTGAGAGCTGTCCTGAGCAGCGCGGTAGTACTTGGTTTCATCTGTTACAGCGGAGCGATCCTGATTCTCATGGTAGACGTAGGCCAGCCGCTCCGTGCGTGGTTCACGTTCTGGCATCCCAACGTACATTCGATGCTGACGGAAGTTACGTTCTGCATCACGTGCTACCTTACGGTACTCGCCATCGAGTACGCTCCTATCTTAATGAAGAACAGAAAGCTGAAAGACATACCGGCATTTCTTGTCTTCGAATTCGAGCTTCACAAGGTCATGCCGATACTCGCGGGAGTCGGGACGTTTCTCTCCTTTTTTCACCAGGGCTCGCTGGGGGGCTTGTACGGAGTTCTCCAGGGACGGCCGTTCGCTTTCAGAGAGGGAATCGGTATCTGGCCGACCACCTTCTTCCTGTTCATCGTTTCTGCCGTGGCCGCCGGACCGAGCTTCATCCTCCTCACAACATGGCTCGTGTCGAAGATCAGCGGTAAGAGACTTGTGACAGACAATGTGAGCAGGCTGCTCGCAAGAATTTCCGGCATCCTCCTTATCGTCTATGTCCTCTTGAAGTCGGTCGACACACTCGGATGGCTCAACAAAACCGTTCCTGAGTTCGGGCTGTCGGGTATGAGCTTCTTCCTTTGGGCACCTTTCAACGTGTGGATTCTGTTTCTTGAGGTCGTTGTTTTCGGCCTGGTCCCCGCCTTACTACTTCTGGCGGGAAACAAACAGCTTCGAGTGGGTTGGCTGGTTTTCTCGTCATTTCTCGTCTGCTGCGGTATACTCCTTAACAGGTTCGTGATGACGATACAGACCCTTTCTCTGCCGACATTGCCGTTCGATAAGTTCATGCTGTACTCGCCGAGCTGGCAGGAAGTGGCGGCGTTTCTTTTCGTAGTTGCGTATGGCGTAATAGTTTACTCATTATCATTCAGATACCTGCGGCTATTCCCCCAGGAGGCCGGCGCAATCAGACTACAAGGAGACTGACTTATGCTTCCGTGGGTTTACGGCTTTAGCTGGGAGACGGGACAAATAGTATTCCTGACTATATTCTATTCCGTCGTCGGGATACTTATCGCAAGCTGCGGGCTCGCCGCAGTTCGGGCTCTGCGCGATCTGAAATCAAAGAATCTAGATGGGATCAGGTGGCATGTCGATTTCAACGACCTCGGTGATTTTGCGAGAACCTGCCGCCATGTTTTCACCGGCGATGTAAGCGACAGGATATGTCCGAACGGGTTCGACTGTCGTACCTGCAGGTTTCACAGAGAGTTCGCCGCAACTAAGATTGCGGCGGGCGAGGCCACAGCGGGAATGGCGCCGGACAGGGAGATGTCCCGCGGACTCAGGATGCCTCTCGATCGCCTGTATCATCGGGGCCACACGTGGGTGAGGAAGGAAGCCGACGGGACTCTCACGGTCGGGCTCGACGAATTTGGGAAGAGAGTCCTGAGAAACGGCGCGAGCGCGGAGCTCCCGCGAGCCGGAAGCATGCTCACGGTGAACGGGAAGGGATGGTTTCTCCTCAAGGATGGATCGAGAATCCGTGTGCTCTCGCCTGTGGACGGGAAGGTCGTGGAGACTGGCGGCCCGGGCAGCAGGTTCTATCTCAGAGTGGCCCCGCCGGACGACCGCGACCTGCGCCACTTACTGAATGGGGAAGAGATTCGCCCGTGGATTACGAGAGAGATCGAGCGGCTTCAAATGGCGCTTGCTTCAGAGGAGGTAGGAATTGATCTTGCGGACGGCGGAGAGCTGGTTGAAGATCTGACTATGAATTATCCGGATGCCGACTGGGACGGCGTCTGGAGGGAAATATTCCTCGAGCCGTGACCGCAATCCCATCCGGTCGTCCTCCTTCTCAGTCACGGATTGGTCCGTGACTCCCTTGTGCCCGTGTGTTACGTGATCTTGTCTCTGTATCTAGTGTCTCTTCATCTTCTTGTTCACCCCGGCCGTCACGGCCCACGCCGTGACGCGACCTTGCAGCCCCAGCATCATCCATCATACCAATGCGTATTGACATAAAGAATTGAGTGATCATCCAAACAATAATTCCGCGCACTGTACTTCTTCAGATCACGCATAACATCCGAGATAGTCCCGATCGCGGGTTGTACCTCTACGATCCAATGGAAATGAGTCGGCATGATGACATACCCGAAGATATTGAATCTATATCTTTGCTGATAGTGTCTGATGTTTCGGACTAGGATGTCGCAGTAGCAATCCTCTCTGAAGACGGGGGCAAAGCCCACGACCGTTGTCGTGACAAAATACGTGGTCTCATCTGAAAATGAAGAACGTCCGCGCAATCCCACCGTGCACCCTCCTTTCTCGTCACGGAGCGGTCCGTGGCGACCCCGTGGTGTAGAAGATCCCGATACACCCGGCGCAAGGTTCAACTAACCTTCACAAGGTCAGCTCTCACCTCTGTATCTCGTACCTCTTTATCTTCTCGTAAAGCGTCGACCTGTCAATCCCGAGTACCGAGGCCGCCTCCTTTATGTTTCCGCCTGTCCGTCTGATCGTCGCTGCGATGACCTGCTTTTCCACGTCCGTAAGGGGAAGGTTATCGGGCACATTCCATGACTGCTTCTTCGAGCCGTTTTGCTCGAGAAACCCGAAATCCTCATCCGTAAGAACGGCATTCTTGCATGTCACCATCGCCCTTTCGACCGCGTTCTCAAGTTCGCGGACATTGCCCGGCCAGTTGTAATCCATCAGGAGTTTGAGCCCGCATTCCGTAATATCCTCTATTTCTTTGCCGAGCTCGTGCGAAAGCCGTTCCATGAAGCTTCTGACAAGTATGGGTATATCTTCGCGCCTCTCCCTGAGAGGTGGGATCTGTATGTTTATCACATTGAGGCGATAGTAGAGATCGTCCCTGAATGTTCCCGCTGCCACGGCTTCGGAAAGATCCCTGTGCGTGGCCGCGATAACACGGACGTCCACGGTCAGCTCCTCTGTCCCGCCGACCCTGTAGAAACTCCTTTCCTGCAGCACGCGGAGCAGGTCCATCTGAAGTTTCGGAGAGATGTCCCCGATCTCATCGAGAAAAATCGTTCCGCCGTCCGCGAGTTCGAACTTGCCCTTCTTCTGCGCAACCGCGCCGGTGAACGCCCCCTTCTCGTGGCCGAAGAGCTCGGATTCCAGCAGTGTCTCGGCAAGTGCCGCGCAGGAGACCCCGATGAACGGCTTCGACGCCCGGTCTCCCGAATAGTGGATAGCCCTGGCCAGCAACTCCTTCCCCGTACCGCTTTCGCCCTGGATGAGCACCGTACTCTTCAGGCTCGAGATTTCCTGTACCAGCTCGAAGATGTGGTGCATCCTGGGATTCTTGCTGATTATATCGTGGAAACTGTACTGCCGGGTCAGCTTCTTTCTCAGTATCATATTCTCCCGCTGGAGATTCTTCACCTTTATTATCCTCTCCACGAGGATCGAAATTTCCTTAGGGTTGCAGGGCTTAACGATATACTCCTGCGCCCCTTCCTTCATGGCGGAAATGGCCGTGTCGACTGTGGCGTAGGCGGTGATGATGATTATCGAGGCATCGGGGTGAAATTTTCTAATCTCCATCATCGTCTCGATACCGTCTATCCCGCCGGGCATTTTCAAATCGATGAAGTAAATCGCGTAATCTTTTTCCTTCGCCTTCTCGATCGCGGCGTTGCCCGACGCGGCGGAATCGACACCGTAGCCGTCTTCGCGCAGCCACGCCACCAAAGATTCTCTCATCACCTCTTCGTCGTCTACCACGAGTATTTCCCATTGCGTTTTCATCTGCGTAACTCCACTACTTTGTTCTTCTTCCTTTCTTTCCTCAGTTTCATAAGTTCCTCCTCCAATACCGTCCAGCAGCTTCTGCAAAAATCGTCCGACTTCACGTCGATCTGGGGGATTTCGGTCGAGAGCGACATGAGACATGACCTGTCGCGGCAGTGCACGAGCCCGAAAGTGTGCCCCAGTTCGTGTGCCACCTCTTTTCTCATGCGGCGTATCATGAGTTCCTTGTTAGCACGCAGACCGTAGAACTCCTGTGCCATTCTCGCGAGAGAGACTATCGCGACTCTCCCAGACAGCTGCGCCTGGCCGTAAACGAAGGTAACCATCGGGATAAACAGGTCGGCTCCGGTGACCACAAGGAATCTGACGGCATCAGGCGGACAGACCTGCGCGAGGTTCTGCAGGATCAGCGTGGAACTGTACTGCATCCTCCTTCCATCGAGCGCATAGTCAGGCTCGGGGAACGAGGTGTACCTCTCGACCTCGAACCCGAACAATTCGCTCACGTGACGGGCGATCATCGTCATCATTTCTCCGCCGACAGCTCCCACCGGGGAAACGTAAACCTTTCGCATCAGCCCTTCACTCCGGTGAGTTCGCCCGACTGAACCGGCGATTTCTTGATAGGGATAGTGACCGTAAATACAGTTCCCATACCGACGGTGCTTTCGACGCTGATATCGCCCCCGTGCGCGTCGACAATCCCGTAGGCCACTGACAGTCCCAGTCCGATCCCCTTCACCTCGCCTTTCGTCGTGAAAAAGGGATCGAAGATCCTGGGAAGAGCTTCTTTGGGAATCCCGTCCCCGGTGTCGGATATCTGGAGAACGACAGATTCGTTTTCCCGTCTCGTCATTATCGATATCGTACCGTGGCCTTTGTTCTGGCACGCTTCGGCGCCGTTCATCACAAGGTTTATAAGAACCTGCTGCATCTGCGAACCGTCGCATTCCACAAGCGGCAGTGTATCGGACAGATGAAGCTCCAGCGCGATGTCCCCGAGCTCCAGCCTGTGTCTGAGTATCAGAAGGGTGCTTTTGATAACCCCGTTCAGGTCCATGTTCGTGCTCTGCGGTTTCGACCTCCGCGAGAAGGCGAGGAGGTCGGACACGATCCTTCCGACCCGGGTCGTTTCATCTATGATCTGGCCGAGGTACCTCCTGAACTCGGGGAGCCGGTCTTTCGGGATACCGTCCTCCTTCATGATCCTGTCGAGGAGCATCGCGAGATTCAGGACACCTGATATAGGGTTGTTTATTTCGTGTGCCACGGTAGCGGACAGCTGACCGAGCGATGCAAGCCGGTCGCTCTGCAGGAGCTTCTGATGTGCCACCTCCAGCTGCTTAGTTCTGTCTTTGACTTTCAGCTCGAGATCCTGGGTAGCCTGGTTAAGCTCCGCCATCGCCTTGTTGAGCCGCTCGCTCATAACGTTAAACTCGTGCGCGAGCTCTCCGAGATCCGCGCTGGAGGTGATCTCGACAACGTGATCGAGCTGCATCTCGCTGACCGCCCGGGTCCCTGCAATCAGCTGATTGATAGGCTTGTCGACGAAGCGACGGGTAAAGAAGACGATAAAGAGTCCTATGAGAACAATCTGGATGCCGGTGACCGCTAGGACTTCAACTCTTGCCGCACTTAACTCTGAATCGAGAGGCCCCAGGTCGAACGCGACGTCGAGGACTCCCAGCACGTTCGTCGTCTTCGGATGAGCGTGGCACGGGGCGTCGCTGCAGGAAAGTTCGTTATAGATAGGCGTGATCATCGCGAGCTGCCTGTTCCCGTCGGCGGGGCGGAAAATCCTGGCTCGCGAGGAGGCATCAATGTTCACGAGCGGCTTCGATGAGGCGTGGCACATGGCGCAGGCTTCGGCACTCTTGTTCACCTGCTTCTCGTCGACCGCTTTCGTCGAGAACATCACCCTCCCTTCCTTGTTGAATATCCTGATGCGGCTGATCCCCGGATTGGCGGCGATTGTCTGCATCACCTCGTAGGCTGCCGACCGGTCGTCGGCCAGCATCGCGTGCCATGTTGCACTCGTGATCCCTTTGGAGAGCTGGTCGGCCCCCGTGATCATGGCCTGCAGGATCTCGCGCTCCTGGTTCTTCAGGCTGATATATCCGGAAACCCCCGATACCACCATGACGATAATCGTCAAGGAAATGATTATCTGTTGTGAAAGCCGCTTTGGCACGACACCTGACCCGCTTTCGAACGTTATGTACGATTCTCGGATTGAAAGAGTTAATTCAAGGCAGGTGCTCCGGCATACCGAAATGGTCTTAAAACAGGTCCTCTGACGGAGCCAAAATAGGGAGGGAAAATCAGAGATTCAATTCAGCGACGGGGGATCCGGCCGTCACCCACATAGGTGACGGCCAAACACTTGCTATCGCTGGATCCTTGCCGATCCGCCCTTCGCGAAGGCACGGACCTGGTCGACGGTTGCCATTGTCGTGTCGCCGGGGAATGTCGTCAGCAAAGCTCCGTGAGCCCAGCCGAGTTTCACCGCTTCCTCCGGAGTCTCACCTGTAAGGAGACCGAAGAAGAATCCCGAGGCGAACCCGTCGCCGCCGCCGACGCGGTCAAGTACGTCGAGATCCGCGGTAGGTGACGCGTAAGTCTTTCCGTTAACCCACGCGACCGCTCCCCACCCGTGGTGGTTCGTCGAATGCACCTCCCGGAGCGTCGTCGCGACCACCTTTACCTGCGGATGCTTGGCCACAACCTTGTCGATCATGCCGAAGAAAGTGCTCGGGTCGAGCTTCGACTTCGAGGAAACCTCCGGTCCCGGGATCCCGAGGCCTTTCTGCAGGTCCTCCTCATTTCCGACCAGGACATCGACGTTCTCCACGATGCGGGCTACTACCTCGACCGCCTTCTTCTGACCGCCCCAGATATTCCAGAGTTTTTCCCGGAAGTTGAGATCGAAGCTGACAATGGCTCCCGCTTTCTTCGCGGCCTTCATCCCTTCCACAATGACCTCACCCGTCGTTTCGGAAAGCGCCGCGAAGATCCCGCCGCTGTGGAACCACCTGACACCGCCCGAGAAGATCGTCCCCCAATCGAAGTCGCCCGGCTTGAGCTGAGCGGCTGCTTCGTTGGCACGGTTGTAGAACACGACGGGAGGCCTGATGCCGTGTCCCATGTCGCTGTACACCGTCGCCATGTTAGGCCCGTTTACTCCGTTGTGTTTGAAGCGCTTGTAGAACGGCTTGACCCCCATCGCTTTCACCCGCTCGGTGATCAAGTCGCCTATCGGATAATCCACAATTGCGGAAACGATACCGGTGTTCAGCTGGAAGCAGTCCGCGAGGTTGGCGGCCACATTGAACTCGCCGCCGCTGACGTGGATCCTGCATTCCGTCGCTTTCCTGAAAGGGACTATTCCCGGATCGAGCCTGTGAACGAGCGCACCCAGCGACACAAAATCGAGCGCACCCTTTTGCGGTACATTGAGATCATCACTCATATGAAATCCCTATTTATTGTTTTGTAGTTATGCCCTACCACACTTCTTAAGAAAACCTAAGCCCTAAATACTAAACTCTAAACAAATCCAAAACTCAAAAGGCCCCATGCATTCAACGAAGGGCATTGGTGGATGCACGACACAGCCGTTTCACAATCAAGAATGTTGGACATTCGTATTTGTCCCGCTCATCGTTATTCAAAAAGGATATGCGGGATGGCGCATGGCGCTCATTTAGGATTTAGAGTTTAGCATTTCGAGTTTTCTTTTCTTTAAACCAAATATGTCGACGATGCCGTTTCGCCGCCGCGGCCCGTCCAGTTCGTGTGGAAGAATTCTCCGCGCGGTTTGTCGACGCGCTCGTACTGATGTGCGCCGAAATAGTCGCGCTGCGCCTGCAGGAGGTTCGCCGGCAGCCGCGAGTTGCGGTAACCGTCGAAGTAGTTCAGCGCCGTCGAGAATGCCGGTACCCAGATCCCGTTCATGACGGCGGTCGACACGACCCTTCGCCATCCGTCCTGTGACTGCTCGATCTTTCCTTTGAAGAACGGATCGAGGAGAAGGTTGCTGAGGCTTGGACTACTGTCGAATGCTTCCTTTATCTTACCCAGGAAGATGCTGCGGATTATGCAGCCCCCTCTCCACAGAAGCGCGATCCCGCCGTAGTTGAGGTTCCACTTGTACTCCGCCGCGGCCGCACGAAGGAGCGTGAACCCCTGTGCGTAAGAAACGATCTTCGACGCGTAGAGGGCTTTCTCGAGGTCGTTGAGGAATGCCTGCTTGTCGCCTTTGAAGGACGGCTTTGGACCCTGCAGAACTTTCGCCGCCTCGACCCGCTCTTCCTTCATCGCCGAGAGACAGCGGCCGTAGACCGCTTCGCTTATGAGCGTGAGGGGGATTCCAAGGTCGAGAGATGTCTCGCTTGTCCATTTGCCGGTCCCCTTCTGGCCGGCGGTATCCAGGATCTTATCGACAAGCGGCTTCCCGTCAGTGTCCTTGAACGCCAGGATGTCCCTGCTTATCTCGATCAGGTAGCTGTTCAGGTCCCCCGTGTTCCATTTCTTGAACACCTCGTGCATTTCTTCGGCACCCATCCCGAGGAGCTCTTTCATAATCTGGTATGCTTCGGTAATGAGCTGCATATCGCCGTATTCGATGCCGTTATGGACCATCTTGACGAAATGCCCGGCGCCATCGCTCCCGACCCAGTCGCAGCATGGGGTGCCGTCTTCCACCTTTGCGGCGATCGATTGGAATATCGGCTTCACATGCGGCCACGCGTCCGGGGACCCGCCGGGCATGATAGACGGTCCCTTCAGCGCTCCTTCTTCACCGCCGGATACGCCGGTGCCAATATACTGCAGACCTTTGCTCTCGAGGTATTTCGTCCTGCGGATCGTGTCGGGATAATGGGAGTTCCCGCCGTCGATTATTATGTCGCCTTTCTCAAGGTGCGGAATGAGGTGCTCTATGAACTCGTCAACCGGCTTGCCGGCTTTCACCATCAACATTATCTTGCGGGGAGTCTTGAGCGATGAGACCAGCTCCTCTATGCTGTGAGTTCCGATAATATTCTTTCCCCTCGCCCGCCCTTCGACAAAATGAGTTACCTTCTCGACGGTACGGTTGAACACCGCCACAGTGAAACCGCGGCTCTCCATGTTCAGCACGAGATTTTCGCCCATGACCGCCAGTCCGATTAAACCGATATCTGCTTTCTGTGACATTCGACTTTTCCTTTTGAATTAAGAGTTGAAAACTTTCATTGATCTGATTCGCTGATTCCTGCCCGCTGAATCTATTTGAAACGACCCTTGTGCGCCCACAGCCCGAGCGCAGGATTTGAAACGTAGAACACTTCGTCCCCGTCCGGGAGCACGTTCATACCGTCCTTCAGCTTTGCCGGATCGTATCGCCTCATCATCGCGCCGAGATCGGCATAATTGAAATTAACACTTTCGATCTCGTCTTTCGTCAGGCGGCCGGGACAGTACGTTATCGAAAATCTCCCTTCGGAGGATCCGTGTATCAGGTGAGCGGCAGCGCCGAGAGCATTCTTGAGATCGTCGTTCCGTTTGACGAGCTCGAGAACACGCGGCGTACCGGCGTAACCGTACTTCCGGATTATGGCATCGTTGCCTCCATCCTCGCCGAACTCTTTCAGGCCGGGCGCCAGCACGATAAGCTCGCCGCCGTCCGCGATCGCCATGCGGGTCCGGTAGACGGATTTGTTGCCCAGCCATGTCGACTTGAATTCGGCAGGATCGAGATAGACGACGACCTTCTTCAGCGGCTGATCGAGCATGAAGAAGTTTACCTTCAACGAAAGTTCCGCGGCCAGGTTGAAACACTCCAGGTCGTCTCCGACAAACAGACCCCTCACCACAATACCACCGGTCTCATCCTTGTCAACGACTGTCAGCACGTACACTATCGAAAGGTGTTTCGCAAAATGTTCGGCGCCGTAGTTGAGCACCCTCTTGACCGGCGTATCCGCGCGTCCCATGATTCTTTCGAGCCCGTATGCCGCCCCGAGGAAATGAGACTTATTGATTCCCTCTCTGCCTCCGGTTCCGATGAACACGTTCTTGTTATGGTTCGCCATGCCTATGACTTCGTGAGGCACAACCTGCCCTACCGACAGGATCAGGTCGTGACCGCCCTGTGCCACGAGCCGGTCGACCTGGATAGGGATCGCATAGTCGACAGCTCCTTCAGACACTTCGCGCACATAGTCGGGCGGGACTTCACCGAGCGTGACGAAACCGTCCCTCCAGTTGTGGACCCGGAAGAGACTCTTCGGAATCTTTCCGTACATAGCGCTAATCTCAGCATCGGTCATCGGTACATGTGTTCCTATCGAAGGCAGAATATCCGACAGCTTGTCTCCGTAGTATTCCCAGACAAGCTCGGTCAGTATTCCGGCCTGCGAATGCAGCCTTGTTATGTCGGGCGGAATCGCGACGACTTTCTTGCGCGCGCCCAACTTTCCCAGCGCCTCGCGGAGGCCCTCTCTCAGATCCTCAACCGACAGCCTGGAATCGACCGATCCCTTACTGTAAAACAGCATCTTCGTCCATTTCCGACATTTTCATGTTCAAATTTTCCCAATCTGCGGACAAAATCAAATTGTAACCTGAAACAGATGTCGCGAGAAGTATGATTCGTCCGAAATCGGCATATGTTCAGGCAGACCTTCAACAAATGGCCGAAATTGGAACAAATTCATGGGTCCACGAAATTAAGTAATCGGTTACTTTATCGGTAATTAAGTTGGCGACTTTGCCGATAATTGTCAAGCACATTATTCCGAATCCACGTGAAATCCGCGACATCGGCGACAATGGTTCACTGAAAGAGATGCCGACGCCGCAGGCAAATTCAGCAAACGAGTCACGGACAAACATCTCCGCGATATCATCTCCTATGTTGAATTAGTTCAGTCTTCAATTTTATATTGTGAAAAAGAAAGCAGGAAAAGATGGCAAGAGCAATAAAGAGCAGGCGAACAGAGCGCCAGAGAAGGTCGAAAGTCCAGACGGAAATGCCGCTCAACCGGACTAACTACACGATAATTATCGGCGGCGCTCTCCTTATAATTGTCGCCTACATCCTGCTCGCAACCAACAACACAGTCTACGGATTCATCCCGCTGGATCTCGTTCCGGTACTCCTCTTCATAGGGTACATCGTAATAGTCCCTATCGGCATAATGTACAAAGGCAGGAAGAAGACGGCGGAACAAGCGAAGACCACAGCGGAAGCGACGAAGTAGTACCCACCACTTCACGCGTTCTTCCTCCATCAGCGAAAGAATTCAACTGATCGCCTTGAGCGAATCGTAATTCGCCGCGATAGTTTTTTCTATGTCGCGTTCCGTGTGTGCAGCCGAGATGAACGCCGCCTCAAACTGCGACGGGGGAAGATAGATGCCGCGTTTCAGCATTTCGCCGTAGTATGCGGCGAACCTGTTTGTATCGCATGCGAGCGCTGAATTGAAATCGTGCACTCGCTCACTCGTGAAGAACAGCGTAAACATCGAACCGGCGCGGTTGAGAGTGTAACTCAAACCGAGCTTCACCATGTTTCTGTTTATCCCGTCCTCCAGCAGTTTCCCGAGTTTCTCCAGTCTCCTGTAAATACCCCTCTGCTTGTCTAGGATCTTCAACTGCGCGAGCCCAGCCGCCATCGCCAGCGGGTTGCCGGAGAGAGTCCCTGCCTGGTAGACCGGGCCGTCGGGAGAAACGCTTCTCATTATCTCGCGCCTCCCTCCATATGCACCGACGGGGAGTCCGCCGCCGATAATTTTCCCGAAAGTCGTGAGGTCAGGCCTTATGCCGAGCAATTCCTGCGCGCCGCCTCTCGCAAGCCTGAAACCTGTCATCACTTCATCGAGTATGAGCAGCGCGCCATTCGAATGTGCCACGTCCAGTAGGCCGAGAAGAAACCCACCTTTCGGATTGACAACCCCCATATTTCCGACCACGGGTTCGACAATAACAGCCGCGATCTCGCCGCGGTTGTCTTCGAACAATCTCTTTACCGACTCCAGATCGTTGAACTCCGCCACAAGCGTCTTCGCGGCGAGATCCCCGGGCACGCCGGGCGAGTCGGGCGTACCGAAAGTGGTCGCGCCCGATCCGGCTTTGATGAGGAAGCTGTCGAAATGCCCGTGATAGCAGCCGGCAAACTTTACGATCTTCTCGCGGTTCGTGAAGGCCCTCGCCACGCGGACCGCGCTCATCGTTGCCTCCGTGCCGCTGTTTACCATCCGGACGACCTCCACCGACGGCATCATCTTCCGGACGAGCCTGGCCATTTCCACTTCGCTCGCCGTCGGGGCTCCGAAACTGGTCCCGTTTGTCGCCGCTTTCTTTATGGCAGCAATCACTGCCGGATGGGCGTGGCCGAGTATCATCGGGCCCCACGACCCGACGTAGTCTATGAACCTGTTCCCATCGACGTCGTATATATACTGTCCTTTCGCCCTGCTGATGAACAGGGGATCGCGCTTCACCGACTTGAACGCCCTGACGGGTGAATTCACCCCGCCCGGGAGATATTTCTTCGCCTCATCGAAAAGTTTGCTGCTCTTCTTCGTATTGAGATTCTTCATGCTTTCTCCTTTGGTTTCCGACCTTGCGAAGGTTAAGGAACCCTCGCGAGGTTAGATACATACTCACATCAAATCATTCTCAAGATACCAGGCGTACGATTTCCTTATCGATTCCAGGACTGGGCTCGGACGGTAGCCGAGTTCGCGCATCGCCTTCGTGGATGAAAAATAATGAGGTAGAGTCGCGCTCACAACATGCGCCTTCGTCAGGACGGGAGGCTTCCCGGTCAGGACCGACAGGATTTCGAGCAAGGAAGCCGACGCTCTTGCCCCCCAAATCGGTACCTGCAAGCGGGGAGCAGCTGCACCGACAACGCGGCAAATCTGCCCGAAGAGCTCTTTGAAGGTCATGTTTTCGCTTCCAAGTATGTAATGCTCACCCGTCCTGCCTGCATTGAGGACCGCGATCTCGCCTTCCACGACGTCATCTACACCCACGACGCACATACCGCCCGGGAGGTAGGGGACAACCCTCTTCCCTCTCAAGATCTTAAGGAGTATTCCGGAGTGGAAATAGACATCTCTCTGTCCAATCACGGATGCCGGATTAACGATCACCGCGTCGAGGCCGCGTTCGACCCCCTTTCTAATCTCGACTTCCCCGTGATGTTTGCTGTCGCCGTAGGATACGTTGTGTCTGAACCTGTTGTATTCGACCCCCTCATCCGCGATGTTGCCCTCCTCGGGAATGCCGATCGCAGCGACCGAACTCGTGTGGATGACACGCTTCACTCCGGCCCTCAGAGCGGCGCCAACCACGCTGCGAACCCCGGCTGAGTTTACGCGATTGAGTTCTTCACGCCTCCTGTTGTCGAAACTTACCAACCCTGCAGTATGAAAGACATAATCGGCGTCCTCCATAGATCTCGCGAGCCCCGCCTCGTCAAGTATGTCGCCGCGGACTATCCTGCCCTGAAAGCCTTTGAGCCCGAGAAGGTTGGATTTCTCCCGCACCATGCCCGTCACTTCGTAACCGAGCGTGCTCAGCTTGTGACAAAGGTTCGAACCTATAAGCCCGCTGGCCCCTGTGACAAAGACCCTCTCCACTGCGTCTCTACCTTCCGAAGGTATTGAACCTTCGGAAAATCACCTGAGCAGTTTCGCCGCGTCGACCGCGAAGTACGTGAGTATCAGATCCGCGCCGGCCCTCTTTATGGCCGTGAGCGTCTCCATCATGATCCTCGGTTCGTCGAGCCAGCCGTTTCGCGCGGCCGCCTTGATCATCGAATATTCGCCGCTCACCTGGTATGCTGCCGTCGGCATCCTGAATTCGTTCTTCACCCGGTAGATCACGTCGAGGTATGCAAGTGCGGGCTTGACCATCACGATATCCGCCCCTTCGTCTATGTCGAGCGCGACCTCGCGGACGGCTTCGTTCGTGTTGGCGGGATCCATCTGGTGGCTCTTGCGGTCTCCGAACTTCGGGGTCGACTCCGCCGCGTCCCTGAACGGGCCGTAGAAACCGGAGGCATATTTTGCCGCGTAGCTCATGATCGGCGTCGAGAGAAACCCGTTCTCGTCAAGGAGGTTTCTTATCGCCGCGACCCTGCCGTCCATCATGTCGCTCGGTGCGACCATGTCGGCACCCGCCTGCACGTGCGTCAGCGCTTCTTTGGCCAGAAGGTCAAGGGTCTCATCGTTCACAATTTCCACCTGCCCGGGGGATATCTCGCGCAGAACGCCGCAGTGGCCGTGCGAAGTGTACTCGCATAGACAGACGTCCGTTATGACGAACAGGTCGGGCAGTTGCTTCTTCAACTCCCTGATTGCCTGCTGGACTATGCCGTTCTCATCGTAAGCTTCGGAGCCGTACTCGTCTTTATGTGAAGGTATTCCGAACAGGATTACCGACTTCACCCCCGACTTGTAAACGCTCTCGCATTCGCGCACGAGCTCGTCAACCGAAAGCTGAAACACGTTGGGCATCGACGAGATTTCGCGGCGCACCTTCTTGCCCGGCACAACAAACATCGGATAGATGAAGTCCGACGGCTGCAGCACGGTCTCGCGCACCATCTCCCGAATCGTCTCGGTCATCCTCAGTCTTCTCATCCTCACGGTCGGGAAACCGGTTTTCTTCTGATATTCAGTCATGGTAATCATGGCATATTACTCCTTTCCACAATGAACTCCGGTCAAAATTCGGATAATCTCACCGCGTGCTCGCGGCGAAGCTTTCCTTCAGGCTAAAAAACTCTCGGCGGTTTTCTTCCCGTTCGCAATGCAGTCGGCGACGGAAATTCCGTCCTTATAGTTCGAACAAATATAAAATCCCTTGTACAGGCTTTCAACGTGCCTGACTGCGTCCAGGATAGACAGGTGGCCTATGTTGTACTGGGGGATTGCCTTCTCCCATTTGCTGACGGCGCGGAAGACAGGCACTCCGTCTATCTTCATCAGCGCGGCGTTCTCCTCGTGTACCACCCTGGCAACGTCCTCACTGGAGAGCGCGGTCAGCTTGGGCTGCCTCGAGCCTCCTATGAATGAAGTGAATTCCACGCATCCCTCCGGAGCACGGTCGGGGAATATGCTGGAACTCCAGATCGTCCCGAGTATCTTTCTGCTTTCAACCTCCGGCACCAGGAATCCGAACCCCTTCAGGTCTGTTCTCACCTGCTCGCGCCTGTAGCCGAGGACCGCTACCGCGACGGGAGGATACTTGATCTTCGCCAGCTCGCTCGACAGCTCGGGCAGCCATGACTTCACAATAGCGGCCGCGGCGAACGCCGGGACGGAAAGGACTACGCCGTCGAAAATCCCGCTGTCGAGTTTGGCATTGAGCGAGTAGTTCACGACGAAGCTGGTACCGTCCCGTTTAACACTCTCCACCGCCGCTCCGAACCGTATCGATTCGCCAAGTTCACGGGCAATGGTGGATGTGAGTATCCCCATGCCGCTTCGGAAGGAGAACAGTTTTGCGGACGCCCTTGCTTTCGTCCCTCTTTTCTTCCTCTCACGCGCTCCCAGCAGGGCCCCCTTCAGGAGTCCACCGTATTTTTCCTCCAGCGCGTAGAGTTTGGGGAACGCGGCACGTACGCTGAGGTCAGAGGGGCTGCCGGCATAGACGCCCGCGACAAACGGGTTTATCGCATAGTCCAAAAACTCGCCCCCAAGCCTGCGCGTGACGAAATCGGCAATCGATTCTTCGTACCCGGCCTTTCCTATAAACGGCTCGGCAAACAACCTCAGTTTGCCCCCGAGAGTCCACAGCTTCGTCGAGATGAACGACCCCGGTCCGCCCGGCAGCGCGTGAAGCCTGCCGTTGCGCAGGATGAAGCGGTACTTCGATGTCTCGTCGGCGTAGACCTTCTCGTCGCTGATCGACAGATCGGACAGGAGCTCATCTATGACAAAGTTAGTTTCCGATGTGCTGTTGGGTCCGCTCTCGACGAGATAACCGTCGATGACCTTCGTGCCGATCGTGCCTCCCGGGCCGGGATTCTTCTCGAACACCGCAACTTCCGCGCCCGCTTTTCTCAGGAAATGCGCCGCCGACAATCCCGAAATGCCGGCACCGACTACTGCTATTCTCATATCAATCCAAGATTATTAAGACCGCCATATCCCGCACGAGGGGCAGTTTCCGTCAGACTGTTTGGCAATCGCGCCGCGCGCACATCCTCCGGGCATCCTGCCGATATTTCCGTCTTCATTTCATCCATTCGGCGGACCTTTAAAACTCTTTCGCTCTCTTCAATACCAGCCCAGTCAGAGTCTCTATGAATTTCGGCGAGTCGTTCAGCGCCGGCATCATTTCGAACTGCCTGACTCCGGCCTGCGCTGCTTCCTTTCTGAAAAGATAGTTTACTTCGTACAGTGTTTCCGAATGCTCGCTGACAAAGCTTATGGGAACCGCAAGGATGTTCTTCTCGCCTCCCGCCGCGAGGCGCTTTATCTCTTCCAGGGTTGGCGGGCCAAGCCACTTCACGGGTCCGACCCTGCTCTGGTACGCGAGAGAATGAGGGTTCGGAAAATTTTTCGATACAAGGCCTACTGTCTCCAGTATCTGCTTCTGGTAAGGATCGCCGCGCTTTATCACCCGCACCGGAACGCCATGCGCACTGAAGAGTATGTGGACATTGTTCCGCACGTCTTCCGGGAATTTAGCGAGCGCTTCGCCGATCCTCGCACTCACCGCGCCGATATAGAGAGGATCGTCATGGTAGTCATCGATTTGTATGACCTTCATCCTTCTTCCGGGATGTCTGGTAACACGATTCCACTCCTCAAAACTGGACAGGGTAGTGGTCCTCGAATAATGAGGATATAAAGGAAGTAGAACGACGTTCTCTATGTTGTCATTCAAGAGCGAAGCATAAGCCTCTTCTATGTACGGTTTGAAATATCTCATCCCGACGTACACGTTCGCGTCGATACTCTCCTGAAGTTTCTTTTCGAGAGCATCGGCCTGCCGCATCGTCAGCTCGGACTGCGGGGATTTCCCTCCCATGATTTCGTAATAGTACGCCGTCTTCTTCGCCCGTCGTTTGGCGATGAACCTCGCAAGCATCCTTCTCGGAAAGCCGCCGAGCGGAATCTCGATTATATACGGATCCATGAACAGGTTGAAGAGAAACTCCTCGATATCGTCGATCGCCAACGGGCCGCCAAGATTCAGGAGCACCACGCCGATCTTGTCCATTACATCTCCCCCGCGCCGTCAGATACGACGCTGCAAGAAAGCGCGATTGTACACCCTCGCGGACTCCGGTTCAATTCGCCCTCCACGATTTCACAAAATCCACAAGTGCCCTGACATTCGCGACTGGTGTTCCGGGCATGATCCCATGACCGAGGTTGAAGATATGTTTTCCAGACGGGGCCTGTTCCAGGACCGCTTCCGCACCGCGGCGTATCGCTTCGGAACCGGCAAACAAAAGAGCGGGATCGAGATTTCCCTGGACAACGTTGTTCGCGCGCCGTGCGGCTTCGCCTATCGGGATTGTCCAATCGACACCCACTGCCGATGCTCCGATGGAGCCTATTGCCTCCAGGGAATAGTTAGCTCCCTTGGAGAAAACGATCACCGGCACTTCAGGTTGGAGCGACCGGACAATTTCCTTTATATATCTCAACGAAAACTCTTCAAAAAGAGCCGGAGGGAGTGCACCGGCCCAGGTATCGAAGATCTGGACGACGTCAGCACCCGCTTCGCGCTGCATCTTCAGGTAGGAAACGGCGTTCCTTGCGAGGATTTCAAGCAGCCGGTGAGCGGTCGAAGGATCTTCATAAAGCATTGCCCGCGCGTGCACAAACTCGCCCCCCTTGCCTTCAACCATATAGGCGAAAAGGGTCCAGGGAGAACCGCTGAAACCGATAAGCGGAACGCGCCCGTTCAATCTCTCGACAGTAAGTCGGATTGCATCCGAGAGGTATTCGAGGCCTTTCCCGCAATCCGCGTCATGTACCGAAGAAAGCGACTCCCTGTTTCTGATCGGATTGGTGAAGCGCGGCCCGCCCTTCCCCTCTTCGACGACCAGGTGCATGCCCATCGCTTCGGGGAGAACGAGTATGTCGGAGAATATTATCGCCGCGTCGACTCCGACGATATCCACCGGTTGAATCGTAACCTCGGAAGAGAGCTCCGGTGTCCTGCACATCGTGAGGAAATCATGCTGTGCCCTGATCGCCATATACTCGGGCAGGTATCTCCCCGCCTGACGCATGATCCAAATCGGCGTCCGTTCGGCAGAGCGCCCTTCAATGACTCTCAGAAGGAGGTCGTTGTCAAGCTTTTTCATGTCTGACCAAACTAGCCACCAGGTTTTCTATGGTTGAATTTTCCGGGACGACATCGACGCCGAGTCCGAGGTTTTCGGCGGCCTTTCTCGTGGTCGGACCGATGGCGGCAATTTCCTTCCCGCTAAGTACACGGGCACCAAAGACTCCGAGGAAATTCCTGACCTGGGACGGGCTGAAGAAGGCTACGATATCAAACTCACCGGCGACTATCTGCTCCTTCATCCCGACGTCGATGGAATCGTTGGGAAGCGTGTTGTAGACCACGACCTCTTCCGCAGCTCCGCCGTGGGCCCTCACCGAATCGGCCACCTCGCTGCCGGAGAGACTCCCCTTCGGTATGAGCACACGCTTGCCCTTCCAGTCGAAATCGCCGAGAGATTTCATGAGCTCGGCAGAATTGAATTTATCCGGGACGAAATCGGGAATGATTCCGGCCTGTGTAACGGTCTCGGAGGTTTTCTTTCCGATGGCTATCACGAACGGTTTGCCGTCGGCGCCCTTCTTCATGCCGGCGTGCAGGGCTGCGTTCTTGACCGCGTTGACAGACGTGAAGATCACGACGTCGTAACCGCTGAAGCCTGCAATTCGAGCCGAATCCTCCTGGGAAAGAGCGGCTGTCTCTATCCTTATCGTGGGAACGCAAAGGACGTGCGCTCCGAACTTTTCCAGTTCGGTGGTAATGGATTCGGACTGATCTTCGGTCCTGGTTACGACAATCCTTTTGCTGGAAAGCGGTAAGTCAACTTGCATTGGGATGACACGACCTTTCTCCTCGAATCAAGCCGACGCGCTCCTGATCTCTTCGAGTATTTTATCCGCTCCGAGCGTCAGGAGCTTTCTTGCCAGTTCATCACCGGTCTTTCCGGGATTCTTTTGGTCCAGGGCGACGGTGCCGTTTATCAATGTCTCTCCGTCAAGCGAGGCGACCATCCCCCTGACACTATTATCTCCAAACGATGTGTAAACTCCGATAGGGACCTGGCATCCTCCCTCCAGCCGGGCGAGAAAAGCGCGTTCCGCAAGAGCCGCCGTCTCGGACTCCTGCACGTTGTATCCCTTCATGAGCTCTTTCATCCCGTTGTCGGACTCACGCGCTTCGACGGCAATGATACCCTGGCCGACGGCGGGGAGCATCGTCTCCGGATTGAGGACTTCGGTCACTTTGTCCGCCATACCAAGGCGCTTGATACCGGCAAACGCCAGGATCATGCCGGCATAGCCTTCCTCCTGGAGCTTCCTCAGGCGCGTATTGAGGTTGCCGCGGATGTCGACGAGGTTCAGGTCGCTCCTGAGATGCATGAGCTGCGAACGCCGCCGCAGGCTCCCGGTCGCCACAGTGGCCCCCTTCGGGAGTTCGAGTAACTTCATGCCGTCCTGCGCTATGAGGGCGTCGCGGACATCCTCGCGCGCGCTGAAGGCTATGATGCCGAGCCCTTGGGGAAGTTCGGTCGGCAGGTCTTTCAGGCTGTGGACGGCACAGTCAATTTCCCCGTCGAGCAGTGCCCGTTCGATCTCCCTGGTGAAAAGCCCCTTGTCGCCGATCTTCGACAGCGGTGAATCGAGCACTTTATCGCCGGTCGTCTTTATTTTCACGATCTCCGTGCCGACGCCGGGGTGGCTTCCGCAGATATAGTCGGCAACGGCGTTTGCCTGGTAGAGTGCGAGCTGGCTCCCGCGGGTCCCGATTCTAACCTTTTTCATCTTCCTCCAACCCGAACAGCGACTTCAGCATCTTTACGCGATCGACCATCGATATACCGTTCTCGGCGTTCTTGAGATTCGTCATCGGCTCGTGGAGTATCTTGTTCACGAGCGACCGCGTCACCTCGTCGACGATCTCCAGGTCCGCACCATTCAACTTCCCTTTATGCCGGTTGATCTCCTCCTCGCGAATGTGCTCGATCTTGTCGCGCAGCATCTTGATAGTCGGACCCACCTCGAGGGAACTGTACCATTTTATAAAATCGTTGAGCTCCTCGTCGAGGAGCCTCTGAACCGCCACTACCTCCGTGCGCCTCATCTGCATATTCTTCTCGACGATCAGATTGAGGGAATCGATGTCGTTGAGGAAGACGTTGGATATCTTCCTTACGGACGGGTCCACGTTCCGCGGAACGCCGATGTCGATTATCAGCAGGGGATTGTTTTCGCGTACCTTCATGGCCGCTGCGACCATATCGCGTGTCAGGATGTGTTCCGAGCCGCCGACGCTTGAAATCACGATATCGGCGTGCGGGAGCTTCTCGGATAGAGCATCCAGGGAAGCGGCCTCTCCCATGCCGATCTGCTCCGCGAGGTTCTTCGCCCGCTCGAGCGTCCTGTTCACTATGAAGAGGCGGCCGATCTCTTTCGGCTTGAGGTCCTTCGCCGCAAGCTCTGCCGTCTCACCCGCTCCTATAAGAAGTGCGGTTCTTCCCTTGAGGCTGCCGAAGATTTTCTCGGCGAGCTCGACGGCGGCGTAACTGACCGACACGGCTCCTTCGGAAATCTTCGTCTCTGCCTTCGCACGCTTGCCGGCCTTCAGCGCCATCTGGCAGGCATGGTGCAGAAGCGTGCCGACCGTCCCGAGCTCTACGCCGGTGTTGTAGGCCTCCTTCACCTGTCCCAGGATCTGGATATCCCCGAGCATGAGTGAATCGATCCCCGTCGCGACGGCATAAAGATGCCGGACGGCCTCGAATCCCTCGAACGTTTCGTAACTCACCTCCAGCTCGCCGTCGCCGAGCCTCTTGCCCTGGCGAACCAGCCGGTACAGCTCGTCGTGAGTTTTTGGACCCGAAGAGGGGATCATGTAGAGCTCTGTCCGGTTGCACGTGGAAACGACAAGCGATTCCTGCGCGGCAGACTTCAGCTTTTCCGATAATTCCCGGATTTCATCCGTGGTGTAAAATATTTTCTCGCGGGCTTCGACGTTTGCGGTCCTGTGATTGATCGAAACCGCGGTGAGCTTGAACATTCTAATTCAGTCTATCTGCAGTAGCCGAATGACAGGCAAGGTATGAACTCCCGGACCATCATTCATTTATTTAAAATTATGAAAACTCGGCAGGAACACGTTGACCACGACCATCGAAACGACCGTCAGGAGAAACCCGATCATAGACACGATCATGACCGTCCGCCCTGTCCATCTCATCATCTTCTTCGAGAGAAGCGCGACGAAATAAATGGCCCAGACTATGTCGGTTATTATCAGCTTCGGGTCGGAATAGGAAAAATCGTCGATGGTCTTCGGAAGCCAAACGTACCCGACAAGTATGACAACGGAGAGGAAGATAAACCCGAGGACGATTGAAACGTAACTCAGCTTCTCCAGCGACTTCAGATCGGGAAGCTTCCTGTAGACGATTCCGAACTTGCTCGACCTTATTTCATGATACATCATCAGGTAAAGCCCGCCGTACACCGCGGCAATCGCCAGCGCGCTGTAACCGAGCATGGCGCTGCCGACATGCAGCCCGAGGACGCTCGACTTGAGGATAGGGTTGACGTGTACCTCGGCCTTTACGAACGCAGCTGAAACCACTTCAAACAGGAACGCCAGCGAAAGGATAAAGACTCCCGTTTCCTTCACCTTGGTTGTCGTCTCGATGGAGACGTAGGCGAGCCCGATGGTGAACGAAACAACGCTCATAATCTCGAAAACGGACGTCGTCGGGGGATGCCCCGTCAAAATCGTCCGGCTTATGAGGTAAACGAGATGAACGGTCAGCGTTCCGATTAGAAAGCGCGTCCTGTTCCTTATTCCGAACGGCTCATCCAGGAAAAACGCCAGCCCGTACAGGAAGATTGTGAACAGGTAGAGGATAGGGAGCGAAATTTTCAGCAAATCCACGAAATATTCGAGCATGATTTATCAAGTTAGCCAAGGGGCACCCAAACTTCAACACCGCCTGGAAGTGCCGGGGTCACACATTTGCGACGAAACTCTTGACTTACAAAGTGTTCGGGGATAAATTGAACCACTGATGAAGTACTTTCTGATTGCTTTCGCGGTTTTCCTGATGGCCTTTGCCCCTTCCTCGTCGGTGACCTTCTCCGATGTCCGCGGGACAAGCCAATCCGACGGCATACTTATACAGTGGTCCACCTCACAAGAGGACGGCGTGAAGGACTTCTCTGTCGTCAGGGTATCCCCGGTCGACCAGAGCTATTCCCAGGTGGCAACGGTCACCGCGACCGGAGCCGGGAGCGTCTACCAGGTTGTTGACAAGGCAATCTACAAGGCTTCATCCGCCTCCGTGTTTGTGTATCGCATCCTCGCAATGTCCGGGTCTACTGAGATAGCCTCATCGAGCTACATCACCGTCACGTACGAATTCTCAGGTCTTTCCGGCGTCGCGAAGCGGACGTGGGGCAGCATCAAAGCAATGTTTAGATGAGTTTTCCGACAGAGGATCCCACGGGTCACCGGAATCCCGCCGGACTTCTGCTCCTAACCTTCCTCAGCATCCTCCTAGCGGCTTCGACTTCATTTTCCAGGTCTATCTTTGTCTACACCAGCGAACCGAACATACGGGTCTGCCTGACCGAGAGCAGACCGAGCCTCACGATCCACCTCGGCGGGAATTACAGACTGACCTACCAGGGTATCGGCATTGCGGTTCTTGAAAACGCGTCGATCTCGTTCAGGTTTTCCCTGCAAGGGACTCCCGTCGCGTCGCTGCCCAATCAGCAAATCGAGTTCTTCTCACCGATAACGATCGAACCTGCCGATACCCTCGGGCCAATGGTTACAGCAAATGCCGCAGACGGAATCACTTTCAATTATCAGACATATCCCGGCAAATTCGAGATAATCCCCGAGAACAACGGGGGATTCCGCCTGATAAACTCCGTCCCGCTGGAGACATACCTCAGAGGCGTGGTACCGAACGAACTTGTGAACAATCTCCGGCCCGACGAACTGCAGGCGTGCATGGCACAGGCAATCGCCGCGAGGAACTACGCCTTCTTCCGCATGAGCGACGTCGACTCTTTCGCGAACGGTCCGACATCGAAAGGGTTCGATGTCTACGCGGATACAAGGGACCAGGTCTATTCGGGAATTCAGAGATACAAGTCGCTCGCCGACAGCGCAATTCAGTTCACGTCCGGGATGATCGTCGAGTACGAAGGGCAGCCGGCAAGATGCTTCTTCCACTCGACCTGCGGCGGACACACCGAGGAAGTGCAGAATGTCTGGCAGGGACAACCCGCTCTTCCCTACCTCCAGGGAGTTTCCGACATGGACTCTGCGACCGGCGAACCTTTCTGCATTTACAATCCGAGATTCTACTGGACCGTGAGCTTCTCCGGACACGAGCTTAACCGGCTTGTGCGTACTAACCTCGGGATGGCAAATCCCATGTTTGCATCCAGGCCCGTGAAGGGGAATGTCGATTCAATCATGATCCTCGACCGCTTCCCGTCCACAAGGGTCGATTCGCTCGAGATCAAGACGGACAACGACAGCGTATACTACGTTCGCGGGGACCGCACACGTTATCTTTTCAAGACGAGCATCGGTGGGATCCTGAGAAGCAGCATGTTCAAGATTACGGTCTTCAGGAATTACGGCGGGAACATAAGGAAGATTGTAATAAAGGGGCAGGGAAACGGTCACGGGGTCGGGATGTGCCAGTGGGGGGCGCTCGGAATGTCGCGTCTCGGTTATTCCTACAAACAAATTCTGTCTCATTATTACCCCGGGACGGTGGTTAAGAAAGTCTATTGAGAGAATTTTTAATTTTGAATTTTAAATTCTTAATTAAAGAAGAGGCCATTCAAGATTGTGATTTCATGTTTCCCAATTCAAACCTGTCCTGACGACAGGTCAGGAATTCAAAATTAATAATTCAAAATTTTCATGAACTTGCCTCACTTTTACCTGGCATCGAGATCGCCGCGGCGCCGGCAGATACTCGAAATGGTCGGAATGAATTTCACTCTCCTCGACGTCGAAGTGGACGAGAACAACCACTTCACTAACGACCCCCGGGAATACGTCATGAGTCTTTCCGAGAAGAAGGCGAGGGAGGCGGCGACGCGAATAACTGAGGGGATCATCGCTGCTGCCGATACGATCGTCTACATCGACGGCGGAGTATTGAACAAGCCTCTCGACGCGGAGGACGCCAGGAGAATGCTCAGGACGCTGAGCGGCAGGACGCACACCGTGTTCACCGGGTTCACGCTTCTGGAAGTCCCAAGCGAAAAACTACTGAGCGAGTGCGAGGCGACCGATGTAACGTTCAGGAAGCTCGAAGACGAAGAGATCGAAGAATATATAGAATCCGGGGCCCCGTTCGACAAGGCCGGCGCATACGGTATCCAGGACGACCTGAGCGCACTCTTCGTCGCAAGGATAGACGGAGATTTCTACAATGTTGTTGGACTGCCGCTTCCCAGGTTTTATCTTGCTCTGAAAAGTTTTGCGCGTGCCGGTCGCTGAGATATTTCTGCACGGCACGGCTTGGATCGCACACGAAGCAGTTCGGGACGAATGCTGAAAAAACTTCGCGATAAGCTCTTCATATCCATCGCAATCGCCGCCGTCATCGGCATCGCGTTCTCCATTTACGCGAACACCGAAGAGATGAAGGAAACGATAGAGACTTTCTCTTACGGGCTTCTTCCACTCATACTTGCCCTCTCGCTCGTGAACTACCTCGTTCGGTTCGTAAGATGGCAATATTATCTAAGGGCGCTTGAGATTGATATCCCCCGTTCCGAGAGCTTCGGAGTGTTCATGTCGTCTCTCTCGATGTCCGTCACGCCAGGCAAGATGGGCGAGGTCGTGAAGTCGTATTTCCTGAAGTCTCTCCATTCCGTTCCGATCAGCAAGTCCGCGCCGATCATTCTCGCGGAGAGGATAACCGACTTCCTCGCGCTTCTGATAATTGCCGTTGCCGGCGCCTACAGCATCGGTCACGACAAGCGGTTCATAATCGCGTTCGCGCTCGTACTGATCCTGGGGATTGCCATCATAGCCAACAAGTCTGTCTCGAAGAGGATTATCGGTTACGCGGAGCGGATACCATTGGTGGCGAAATGGATTAAGCCCATTCAAATTGCCTACGATACATCGCACACGCTCCTCACGGGCCGCGTACTTGCAGTATCGACCTTGCTCGGGCTCGTGGCATGGTTCTCGGAGTGCATCGGGTTTTTCTTTGTGCTGGACGGCGTCGACGTTCACTTCAAGCTTCTATCCGCCTCGTTCATCTATGCGTTCTCGACCGTCGTGGGGGCTATCTCATTCCTCCCGGGCGGTCTCGGCGTAACGGAGACTTCGCTAGCCGGACTTCTCATATTCGCGAATGTCCCGAAAGACGCATCGGTTGCCGCGACCTTCATCGTTCGCGGCGCGACGCTCTGGTTCGCTGTTATAATTGGGGCGGGAGTGCTATCTTACATGCAGAAGCGATATTCTGTGACCCTTAACGGCAGGATAGACAACAACTGACGCCGCGGTCCCGGACAAACGAACTTTTCCGGGCAAGGAGGCTCACTCAGATAGAACACGCGCAGCGCCTACCCGGCTGTTGCGCCGTCAAGAACGAAAGGATTGCGATGGAAAGTCGGAACGATTCCGGCAACGGCAGGCAGAAAATCCGCGTCCTGATCGCGAAGGCGGGACTGGACGGACATGACCGCGGAGCGAAGGTCGTTGCCGCGGCGCTGAGAGATGCGGGGATGGAAGTTATCTACACGGGCCTTCGGCAAACTCCCGAAATGATCGTCGAAGCGGCGCTGCAGGAAGATGTCGACGTGATCGGCATAAGCATTCTCAGCGGTGCCCATATGACCATCTTCCCGAAGGTTCGCTCCCTCATGAACGCGAAGGGACTCGGCGACGTCCTCCTCTTCGGAGGCGGGATAATCCCGGACAAGGATATCAAGGCTTTGAAAGAACTCGGCGTCGGAGAACTTTTCACGCCGGGGACATTGACATCAGACATAGTGTCTTATATACGGAGCTGGAAGGACACTTCAAAGACTCCGCTGAAAAGCGCGAGATGACCGCCGGGAAAATCGCGGGATAGCCTTTTACAGCGGAATACGTTTCTTTCAGCTTTCTCCGTGTGCAAAAAAAAGGAGGGGCATGACATGAAAAACGATGCGCTGCAGAAACTGGCCGAAAAACTGAATTCCCTTTCCGTCGACAGCTTCTGGGATGTGGGGAGATTCATCGTAGAAAAGATCCTTCCCTACGCGAAATCAAACAAGTTGTCCGAAGAGGAGCTTTACAAGGTCCTCTCGTCTTACCCCGGTTTTAAGTTTCAGCCGAGCCTCCTCAGGCAGTGTCAGGCCTATTTCACCTACTACCCCGATATGAAGAAGAGGAAGCTTCCAGAAAGTTTCTACTTCGAACTCGCCACCAAGGTCGGCGACGATGACAAACGGAGGGAATACGAGAAGGCCGCTATCCAGAACAAGTGGACCATCGCAGAGCTCAGGAAGAAGATCCGCGAGGACACACTAACGGAGCGGGAATCGGAGCGGACGAAATTCGGATTCGACTTGAGAAATACGAATGTCTGGAGCTTCGAGGTAGCCGACCCGCGCTTCGGAAAGCCGGGTTACAAAGGGAGAATCGCCGGACAAATCGTCGCCAACGCTATCTACCATTACTCGAACGCGGGAGCGCTTATCGTCGACCCGTTCGCAGGCAGCGGCACACTCGGCGACGTAATAGACAAGATACCGTATTTCGGCGACCGGCGCTACAGGCTTTACGATTCGGAACCGTCCGACGAGCGCATAAAGCAGAACAACATCTTCCTGACCGGCATACCGGCTGAAACGAACTCGGCCGACTTTGTCTTTCTCGATCTCCCGGCGGAATTCTATTCCGGGACCGAGGACCTGACGGTTGCGCTCTCCAACTTCAAGATGAAGTTCAAGACTGTCTACAGGGAGGCGAACAGGATATTGAAGGTGCGCGGCAGGGTGTCCGTCGTGGTGACTCCTCAGGTCGGAGAGACCGGGGTCGCAGACTACCCTTACGAAGTCCAGCGACTGTTCCTGGAAAGCAACTACAAGAGTGTCGGAAAGGTCTACCTCCCCGAGCGGTCAAGCAGGAGGTTCAACTACTTCGAGCGTAAGCCGCTCGTGCCGGAGATGACGGAGCTGCTGACGTTCGAGAAGCTGGGGGAGTAGGGCGGGGCTGGCTGGCGAAGGGATCGTGCTTCGTTGATCCCGAAACTCGGTATGTACTGCATCAATGTCATTTGTAGTTCCCGCGGAACTTGTCCCCGCGAAAGTGGGGAGCGTGAACCCGTACTTTTGGGGAGAGGAGGTGTTTCAATCAGATTCTCTTTTTGTACAGGCTGGATTCCCGCCGGAGTTGAGGTTGTCCCAAAACAAGGAAAATGTCATTCTGAAGGAGCGGAGCGACTGAAGAATCCACTTATTCGTTCTGAAAAATGGATGCTTCACTTCGTTCAGCATGACAGACAAGACTTTCTGGACAGCCTCCCATACAACACATGTAATTGAATGCCTTGGATAGAACAAGTGTCTTCTTTAGTTAGACGGTGGATTCCCGCTTTCGCGGGAATGACATAGGAGGTAGAGGAACTCCGCGGGCCTTCACACCATCAACGCTTCTTTGAATATCGAGGGGTTACGCTATATTGGGCCGGATGCCTGCCCTCAGACTTGTTGTTCCCGCCCGAGTTTACCCCGCAGTGCGGGGCGGGAATGACAGGATTGGGGCGCTCGTGCACTTCTTGTGATATACCTGCCTACCCCGACGTTTTGTTGTCCCCTCCGTTGGCGGGAAGAGGCTGCGCGAAAATGGCAGTCTCCTTGTTTCTCAGAAAACATTTCGAGAGAGGGGCAAGCGAGCAGTCGTGGGAATTTCTGAAGAACCTGCCGGACGGGTCCAAACGCTTAGCGGAATTGGGAGAACGATTGCAGGAAGTGCAGAAATTCTCTTGGGAACCTCGGACGGACTTGAGGGAATTCCCAAGGAGGTTGCAGGGGTCGAGCAAGCACTCGCAGGGAACCGGGAAGTGCTTGCGGGAATTTTTGAAATGGTTGGGGTAAGAACCGAAAAGTTTTCCCGAGGCACAAAAGTGCATCCCTGAACTGTTTTGAGGCATTCCGGGCAACCGACGTTGGCCCCTGTGAGGAAAGATTTGACTTTTTTGTTTTCCTTTGCATATTAGGGCAAAGATGAGGTAATCATCTTCAGGCGCGATTGGTTCGCGCGGAGTAAATGGATAGTGATGGAGTAGATCGGGTTTAAGCCCAGAAAACCTGTTTTCGAGAGAACAACAAGTACCAGCCTTAGTACCGATGTTCGTGTGATTCTGCTTTGTCCGGATATGTTCCCGGGATGGGAATCATATACAATGAGCAACATGAAACAAAAGCAGGAGGAATACTATGCCAATCGAAGTCGATGATGTTGTGCAGGATGCAAACGCCTTTCGAACGGGCCCAATGGAAAAGTACAAAGCCGAGTTAGCGGCCAAGGGCTACAGCGAGGCTAGGGTCGGCAAGTTTGATGCGGCGCTCGACGATCTGCTTAAGAAGGATGCCGCGCAGAAGGCGGCGCAAGCAGCATTGCTGCAAAAGACGCAGGACCAGGAGGTGGCTATCGATGCATCGATAGCGATGATCACAAAATTCCAGAACGCCGCTAAAGCAGCTTTCGGCCGGGATAAAGTGAGGCTGAAGGAGTTCAAGGTCGGAACTGATAAGCCGAGGAATGTGGGAAGACTCGTCACGATGCTGGAGTACTTCACTGGTTTGGCGGGAAAATACAGCGTCGAACTTCTCGCGAACGGGCTGACTCAGGATGACCTGAGCGAGCTGTCAACTGTCTACGGGGCGCTTGTTGCTGCAGATGCTTCACAGGAGAATGCTAAGAAGCTGCGAAACGCTTCAACGGTCACACGAGATGCAGCCCTCTCTGTCTTGAAGGAAGAGATCTTCAAGGCAAGGAAGCTCGCACAGGTAGTATTCGCGAAGAACAAGGCAGTGCTGGAGGAGTTCAAGCCGATCCCGAAGGGGCGTGGCAAGGCCGCGCCGAAACCGCCGGCGTCGGATCAGCAACAGCAAACAACGACACAGAAGTAATGAAAGAGAACCAATGGGATGGCGGAGGCCGAGAGGCTTCCGCCGTTTCAAATTCTCCCCTTGAGAAGGGATCTATGGATATGTAAGGAATCGACCCATGCGGAGAAAAATAATTCCGTACAATCCGAAGCTGAAAAAGCTGGCCCGCAATCTTCGCAACAGCAGCACACTTTCCGAAGTGTTACTCTGGGGTGCTCTCAAGGGGAAGCAAGTGCGCGGGTATGACTTCCACAGGCAAAAGCCTATCGATAAGTACATCGTCGACTTTTATTGTCCAGATCTTTTCCTCGCGATCGAGATCGACGGTTTCAGCCACATGGGCAAAGAAGCCTACGATGAGCACAGACAGAAGAGGATCGAGTCGTTGGGGGTCCATTTTCTCAGATTTCTTGATTCGGATGTTAAGACTAATCTCGACGGGGTGGTCGCTGCGATCGAAGAATGGATAGATGAACACACCAATACAGCAGAGAACATCTGATATCCTAGTATGATTGAAGTCCCCTCTTGAGAGGGGATTTAGAGGTGTGTGAAAACATCAAAAGAAAGAAAGCGCGCAGTACCCACCACCTAATCCCGCAACGAAGAGACTTGTCAGTTCGTCGGTTCATCAACATCACGATTTGCGGACAGATGAATTGAGAGGCATGGAGGAACGGACAAAAATACCGCTGAAACAAGTGAGCAGGTGATATGGCGGCACACATGTTAAGTCTGGGTTGGTACCCACCCCTGTAGAGGTTGTCCCAAAACAAGGAAAATGTCATTCTGAAGGAGCGGAGCGACTGAAGAATCCACTTATTCGTTCTGAAAAATGGATGCTTCACTTCGTTCAGCATGACAGACAAGACTTTCTGGACAGCCACGAGCGCGGGGCATTGCGGGTCATTGTTTCCAGCAGACTGTGGATTCCAACTCGGGCATTTTCTGACTATGTGAGAACTCAGAGATTCTTGAGAATTCTGTTGACTTCCTTTTTGAGAAGAGGAATGTCGTTTTGCACAGTCAACCAGACCTTTTCAACATCGACACCGAAATAATCATGAATCAATTTGTCCCGCATTCCAGCAATATTCTCCCAGGGAACACCCGGATTTTCTTCGCGAGTTTGACCGGAAATTCGCTTGGTCGCCTCCCCGATGATCTCGATTTGTCGGATTACTCCGTCCCGGATGAGTTTATCTTTTTGAAAGCGAGCGGCGGAAACCCCTTTTGTGTAACCTTGGATTGTCAAGATCGCGTCACGTATATGCTTCAGATATAGACTGAATCGTCACGCTGCATAGACCGAGCGGGACTCTCTCAGAATCCGAGTTCTCAAATAAGGGCTGATCGATTCGGTAGTCTGGAGATCAACTTTGCGCCCTAAAGCAACGGACATTTCTCGTCCCATCCCAACGAATTGAAGCAGTGATATCGGCTCTGAAAATGCAACCAGAAGATCGATATCGCTATCCGGTCCAGATTCGCCGCGGGCCGTTGAACCGAATAAGCGCAAGGTCTCTACGTGATACTTCTTGCAGATAGCTTGAATTTTGGCGCTATTGAAATCGACGTTGTTCATGCTGTTCTAACCAAAGATAAGACATTTGGCGAAAAGAAGTCTGTTAACTATAGATCGGACCGAGATGATTCAACGACATGATTAATCTTATGCGGGGGGGTTCCCTCATCTATCTTATTACGTAGTCCGCAGAAGATTCCACCACGCGCCCATCCGTCCACGATTCATGGACGGATCTGTATTATACCCGGAATGACATTTTCCGCTCATTCTCGGGGACGACCAATACTCATAAGCCCTTTTACTCTGAATTTGCAGACGACGTAAACTGTAATCCCTCGGGTTGGACAACCCTAATTGGAATTGATGCTTTTCCAACCAGAACCTGAACAAACGCTTTTCTTATCACATCCAATTCTATATCAGTTTCTCCATATTTCTGAGGTACGTACGCTGTCCGATTGATGTACGTCTTATCAAAGTCGTATCCGACAGCCACAGACATTACCATTAGTAATTCAACGAGAAGGCCATTAACTCTTTCGTTCCATCTTTTCTTGTCTTCCTCGCTGCCATCATTTGGAAAATGGTTCAGCTCATCCAGATATGCCTTCCACGCATTCCTGACATTCTTATCTTTTTCGTTATCGGAATTGAATTCGATATCAATTGAATTTAGTGCTTGCACGTGTGCCTGCGAGAGAACGGAGCCTCGAGTTACCATTAAGACTTTGAAAATTCCTAGTCGTCTTTCTTTTTCCTGACGTTTCTTTTCTAGCAGTTTTTCTACTTGGATGGCCAATATGGGACCCAAGATTATGGCCAAGATTGTGAATACTTCCACCATTCTATGCTCCATTCTATTTATTAGTTCTATTTCCTGCGTCAAGAGCTGCGGTACTATTCACGAAGACCGCAGAAGGTGTCGTTTTATATAACACTACACCACCCTCAGCGCATGATGAAACAGTTCCTTCAAAAACTCCTCCCGAGCGGCAGGCTGTTGTAGTACCTCGATCACACTGAACGACTTCTCGACAAGCCTGTCGGCGTCCATCCGACGTTTCAGCTCTTCAGTAAAGACGCCACCCACATAGAAGGTCTTGCACTTTGGAGACTTCTTAACTGAATCCTCGAAAGATTTCAACGCTGCACCGTAACGCTCTAAAGCACCGGCGGGGTCGATCCCGCCCTTTATTTCCACTACCGCAATGAGCTCACCGTCCCTCAGGAAGGAAACATCCGGCTCAGAGGCGAATTGCATGTACACGCCGCCGCGAAGCTGGTATTCCTTTTGGAGCGACTTGTTGTGAATCATGCTTGGAGGTGTCGACCAGGCTATCAACTTCTTTGATTCCAGCCACTCCACCAGCAGGGTTCTAATCCTTTCCTCAGCAATCTCTCCAACCTTGTTTCGCATAACACCGTCGAAGGTGATTCCGAGCATTGCAATCACCATTCGCTTGCCGTCTTCCAGAGTCCAGTCGGTCGTGTTCTTTATTATCGAGCAGACAAACGTGTTGTATGTCCGCGCCATCGCAAGCGCTTTGCTTTCGCTGAGCCTTGCTTTGGCCGACCCGCTCTCCAAATTCTCGATAGCTCCGACATAGTCCCTGGCGGCTTTGATAGAAAGACCGGCAAGGCCGCGATAATAGAGAGCCGTAGCGGGATGCTCAATCAAAACTTTCGGGTGGCAGAAGACTTCTTTCGGATCGTACCCCAGGCGTTTGACAATATGCTTCCATACATCCTCATCTATCATCAAATCGCTTCTCGAGTCCCAATCGATCTGAGCTTTGGTTTTCTTCACTGCATTGAAGGCAGCAACGTCCCGTTTCTCCTTGAGCGTCGAGGCAAGGAGTTGGGACTTCAGCTTCCGAAGGTCGTCAGTGTACTCGTTCCCTGCCTTTGCCATGAAATACCTGCAATCGTGCACCACTCTGCGGCTTGGACCAGACATAGACGCACTTCCGCAATTCCCTACGTCCGTGTATTCCCATCTGCTGGCTGCTGTTCCCTTTGCCCCGAGGAAGGACCCATATTTGGTCGACCCTTAAACCGGCGCCTTGCGCGAAGTCAGAAAGGATCATGTCCACGGGAACCTCGACCCCATGGTACTGAACGTTGTCGTTAATCATTACAACCCGACCCCCCGGCGAAAGCACTCGTGCCATCTCAGTGATGAGGCAACTCATCTCAAAGAAGTAATTCTCGACCATCCCCGGAATGTTCGGGTTATTCAGCTCTTTGTTTTCGCGCAGACGTTTCAACATCGCGAGAATCTGCTGAAGCGCATCGTGACTTTCAAAAGCGTTTTCGGATGCAGCGAACCTATCCGCCTGGTTTTTTCGTCGGTATTGTCCCTCGAGATAGGCCCGCTTGCTCTTGTTCTCCACTGTTGCAGAGACCAGGGTCTGCCGAAGTGATTTGACCGCGCCCTCGCTATACCCCAGGAAGGCGAGCTCGAGAGCATATGTTCTGGTATAATCGTAGCGATTGCAGTACGGAGGCGACGTCATGATCATGTCAAATGAGGACTCGGTCAGAGTCGGCATGATGTCCAGATTAGAAGCCTCGATTATCTCAACGTTGGAGGAATATGATCCTCCGTTGCGCCACCTTATATCCTCAAGCATAATGTCGAGTTTCTGATGGATTGCGGGCTTAAAATCCGGAATCAACCCCTTGTCAAATGAGGACTTCAGATCTCTTCCCGATCTACTGTCCCATCTCAGGTATTGTCCGTCCTTACGTGTGTAACTCACGTCTTCAAGTATCGATAACAGAGCAAACCAAAAAAGATACCTCATATTCGGATCATCGATGCGATCCAGGAACATCATATAGCTTGAAATTGCGGACTCGGTCGACTTTGGAAAAGCACCCTCGGTGATCCGGAGGTGCGGGAAGGAATAAGTTCCCTTCTGGTTCCAGTTCCACGAAGAGAGTTCTTCAACCCAACGCTCAAACATTGGGATGCTCACGACGTCGGCTTTGAGCCGGGCCTTCATCGCGGCAGTTCCGACCGGCAAGAGCTCTATACCCGTAGCGCGCCATCCTAACTTCGTCGCTGTAGTAAGTGTTGTCCCTGATCCGGCAAACGGATCGAGTATTCTTGGAGTAGCCCGAACCGAGGGCTGAAATCGATTAATGCAGTATTGGACGAGTTTAGAAGAGAAACCTTCTTTAAATTTCAACCAGCGATAGAAAGGTTCCTTCTTGTTCGCCTGGAATGAGACAAGCTCTCTTGTGAGATCTTCATTTACCGAGAGATAGTCTAAGTATCTTGTTTCAACTTCTCGTACGGCGGCCCTGCAAGCGCGGACGCCGCCAGTTTTCTTTTTCGCTTGCACGGATCCCTTCTGCACAACACTACTCCGCAATTATTCTTCTCCCTTAATGTTGCGACTGTTTCCGCGTCACTACGCCGGGTGGATTTGATTTCAACCTGCTCTATTCTACATCTCTATCGCGAAAGATTCAACTAGAATACATCAGATATTGCGCTCAATCTCCGCGAATGTTATCGCCCCTTCCCTCAGCAGATCCACCTTCCCTGTGGTGACGTCAACTACCGTTGACGGCGTCTGCGACATGAGACGACCGGCATCTACAACCAGATCGACAGAGTTCAGCACCCGCTTGTCTATTATAGCGATTGAATCCGGGTTGGGCTCGCCGGAGAGATTCGCGCTCGTCGACGTTATGGGGATCTTGCATATGTCGAGCAACTGACGGCAGAAACTGTCGCTCGACAGCCTGATTCCGATTTTCTTCGAACCGGCGGTCAGGATTGGGGATACGATCGGCGAAGCATTAAAGACTATCGTCAGCGGGCCGGGCCAAAAACGATCCATCAGTTTCTCCGCGACCTCCGGTATCCCGGTCACAAGCTCCTCGAGACTGTCTCGGCCCGGGACAAGAATAAGGATAGGACTGGACTTCCTTCTTTCCTTTACGGCATAAACCTTCTCCACGACCTTCGGCTCCAGCGCGTTCGCGCCGAGACCATAGATCGTCTCGGTCGGATAGACGATCACGCCGCCATCCAGTATTGTCTGAGCCGCCAGTGTCACACTCCTTGTGCTGGCTGAGCTGATGTACTTAGGCATGCCGCGCCTCCGCGACCTCGAGCGCCGCAGTCACGACACGCTCCGGGGATATGCTCCTCATGCATTCAAGGGTATCTATCGGACAGTGGTCTCCTCCGTGGATCGTGCAGGGCCTGCAGCCCATGTTGGAAGCTTCGACGACTCTAGACCTCTCGTGGTACGGGTAGAATCCGAAGTCCCTGACGGTCGGGCCGAATATGGCGACCGTCGGAACATCAAATGCCGAGGCGACGTGGATCGGCGCAGAATCGTTTGCGACGAGAAGCGACGCCCGCCTTGTGAGCTCCGCCGATGACATGAATGGGAACTTGCCTATCGCGGAAACGACACGCGTGCCCAGCCCGGCAAATGCAGCGGTCAATCCGGCGTCTTTCATTCCGCCTATGAGAACGACATTTGAAAATCTACCCAGGAGTCCCTTTATGACTTGTGCCATCATCTCCGGAGGATACTGTTTCGTCTTCCACACCGTGCCTGGCGCGACTACAGCGTAAGGCGACTCAACTCCCTTCGACGATAAGAAGCGCGAGACTTCATCCTTGTTCTGCTCACCAGGGTAGAGCCTGGGCTTCTCACGCCCTGCTTTGATCCCCAGTGGTCTAAGGAGCGAGAGGTTGCGTTCGATTTCATGCATCCCGAACTTCCACGGCATAAGATGGGTAAAACTCCTTTTCCAGGCCGACCTGTCGAATCCGACTCTGATTCCCGCGTGTGTTCCACTTGCGAGTAACGCGCTTCTCGCGGACCTGTGCGGGCAGACCACATAGTTGTAGACCCTCCTTCTCAGCCCGGTCCGAAGATCCAGGAAGGCTGAAACGGAGTTATGCTTGCCGTGCTTATCGTAGACGATAACTTTTGATATATCAGGGTGCTTTTCCAGGATCTCCGACGTCTCGGGAATGACAAGGAAATCCACCTGAACTTCACCGAGTGATTTCTTAATCACTTGAACGAGAGGGAGTGCCAGGATGACATCGCCGAGAAAAGCGGTTTGAATCACGAGAACACGCGTCATTTGCTTTCCTCCATGGCCCTCTGGAATTCCGGAACATGCTTGAATCTCTTGTGAAACCAGAGCCAGTCTCCCGGATGCATTCTGATGAAATCTTCAAGCAAAGAAACATGTCTCTGGGTCAGCTCCCGGACGTTCTCTTCTGAATCGTCCTTGAGGTCGGAGAAATCGATCTTCCTCAGGTCGATAAGATAAGTCCCATCCCCCCTTCTTATGAGAAATCCCGCGAGCATGTCTGCACGGGTCCTCAGCGCGAAGGAGGACGGGCCCTGGAAAGTCGGGACGTCGATGCCGAAGAATCGTGCCGGTGCGCTCTCCCTGGCCGCGCTCTGGTCCGCGAGGAGGGCGAGTATGCCGTTCGACTTGAGCTGTGTAAGGGCTGCGCGGATCGAATTACCCATTGGCACCGTCGAGTTGCCGAGATGACATCTGTACCTCTCGGCGAGCCTGTCGACTCCCTTGTTATGAAAAGGATGGACGATTATCTGGATCTTTCCGGGGAAGGAAGCACCGATCGCGAGCGCTATCAGCTCCCAGTTGGAGAAGTGCCCGCTAATCATGACCAGCCCGTTGCCTCTCGTGAATCCGGATTCGATCAACGACCGGGACTCGGCCGTGAACTCTACCACATCCTTCAGGTTGGCTGTCGTAAATTTCGGGAAATAGAGAAACTCGAAGAGTACCGTGGCAATATTCACGTATGCTCTCTCCAATATGTTCTCCAGTTCCTCGCTTCCCTTCTCGGGGAAACAGAGTCTGAGGTTGGTGAGCGCGACCTTCCTGCGAATCCGGACATGCCTGTAGGCGAACCGGCCGACGGAGGCCGCCATCTTCTGAACCCTGCCTATCGGGAACATGCGGAGAAAGGCTCCGACAAGTCTAAGAAGACCGGATTGGAGGTAGTCAGACAATCTCAAAAGACTCGCTCCGTTGATCTCACCAGGGATCCACGCCAGTGCCGTATGCCAAGTGCCAACCCGTCATATAGTAATTATACGACTACTTTGCTATAAAACCGAACACATTTGAGTTTTATCTGGGGATATGAACTTGCGGGTTGCATCACCGACGTCAACCCACATTCCAAAAAGTCTAGTCGCGAGAACAGGCCTCGCTGTCCCGAGCACTAGTCCGGCTCCGGCCCTCATGTCCTCCGGGCGGGAGCCCCGGTGAACCTGGACGAGATCAGACCCACACCGATCGTAGTTAGGGAGCCTATCATAGTGTACCAGGTCCAGGCGATGGGAGTGAAGAAGAACACGTAGACCAGGATGATGAGACCCGCCGTGAATCCTATGATCGCGTCGGTCTGCTGTGGTTTCTTGAACAGCACGCCGAGGAGGAACGTCCCGAGGAGTCCGCCGTAAGTCACCGAAGCGATGGACAGTGCAATCTCGATAACCGATTCCGTGGAATGAATGAAAATGAAAGCGGTCCCGACGAGTATGACCGTCCATATGGCGCTGAAGAGCTTGGAGAGCCTGAGGTCGTTCTCCTCCAAGCTGTGCTTGCCGAAGTAAGGTTTGTAGAGGTCTACAAGCGTCGATGAGGCAAGCGCATTTATCGACCCGCTGAGTGAACCCATTGCACTGGCGAAGAGACCGGCGACGATAATACCGCTGACTCCGCTCGGAAGCTGCTCCACTATGAATTTCGGGAAGATCTGGTCGCCGTCCTTGAACGGCAGGGCATTGTAAAACGCGTAGAGGGCGACTCCGATCAGGAGGAAGAAGAGGAATTGAATCATAACAAAGAAACCGCTCGCTATAACCGCCTTCTGGCTGTTCTTCAGCGAATCCGTCGCGAGAAGTCTTTGAACGATAAGCTGGTCCGTGCCGTGGGAGGCCATCGAAAGGAAGGCGCCGCCGAGAACGCTCGCGACGAAGGTGTATTTCACAGTGAAGAAATGCGCGAACCCTCCGCTGAAACCGAAGTGGATGAACTGAAACTTCGACTGCGCCGCGGCGGCGGCAACGACCGTGCCCCAACCGTGCGGAAGATGCGACAACATTATATAGAGCGCGAGGGATGCGCCGCCGATATACACGAACATCTGCACAACGTCGGTCCAGATCACAGCTCTTATGCCGCCCGTATATGTATAGACGAACGTGAAAACGGTGATGACTACGATGGCTATTGCGTAGACATATGTGTTCGAATAGCCTGTGAAGATCTGGTAGCCTTTGAAAATGATCGCCAACGGGATAGCGGTCGTGAACAGCCTGACCCCCGTGGCAAGCGTCCTCGTCACCAGGAAGACGATCGACGCGTAGTTTCTCGTCTTGTCGCCGAACCGCGTCTTCAGAAGCTCGTAAGCGGTCACGAGCTCGCCGCGATAATACGACGGAATAAAGAGGAAGGCGATCGCGATTCTTCCGACTATATAGCCGATCGCGATCTGAAGAAAATTCAGGTTGGTAAGATATGCCAGCCCGGGGATCGAGATGAAGGTGATCGCGCTGGTCTCCGTGGCTACGACCGCGAACGAGACGGCGAGCCAGGGGATCTTTCTCCCCCCGACAAAATAGTCCGCCGCATTCTTCTGCTTGCCCCCGATTATCACGCCGAACGCGGCTACCCCGAAGAGGTACGCGAGGACAATTATGTAATCGATCGCTTTAAATCCCAAGTCGGCTCCGGACGGCGCCCGTGGTTCTTCGGCTTTTCAGTTGAGCTCCTCCGGGGAGACGTGGATCGCGAAGACTTTCTCGAGCTGAGTGATCCTGAAGAGGTTGCGGACATCTGGATTGGGTACCACGAGGTGAACCTCACCCTTGAGTTCGCGCATCATCCTCTCGGCGACGAGCAGCGCGCTCAGCCCGGACGAATCGCACGACTTCACCTCGCTCATATCCACCACAAGCTTCTTCAGCGGCGCACGGCAGATGACGAGGAACTCCGCCTTCAGCTGCGGAGAGACCTGGGTGTCGAGCTTTTCGAGGTTGAGCCTGAGCACGGTATGCCCCTTGCGGACCTCTGTTTCGAAAGTTTTCTTCTTCATTTTTCCTTGAACATTTTGATCGTGTTGGTGAGGCTCTCGTAAGCCTTCTTCATGTCCCGGTTTTCAGGGACCATTATCTGGAGGTCGTAGTAATGATCACTCCCCGGTTTGGAAAAACCCGCGCATATCCTGGCATCCGATTTCCTGCAGAGATAAGACATGAATATATCGTCGGAGAAACTCAGGTCGAAGGCCATGTCGAACTTATCGTGTTTGAGTCGGGAAATGAGGTCGTGGGAAGGAAGTCTCAACCAGCTTTCGTCGACACGGGAAACCACTATCACCTCACTTCTGTACGTGGCGAGCTCCCGCATGTTCTCCGTAACCAGGAGTACCACTCGGCGGAAGTACCTCATCAACGATTCGACGACCGACCTGGCGAGATAGAACTCCATGCTCATTCGCGGCATCAGGAAAACCGCGGTCTCCGATGATTTGATCGCGTCGTTAAAACCTATCGACTTCTTGATTCGCTTGGTTCGGTTAGCCGCGTACCTGACGGCCAGCCGGTTCTTGATTCCAATCATCTGCTGTTTTCAATTAGTTTAACGAATTTTTCTTCTGTCAATATAGCTATTTTTAGTTTCTGAGCCTTGTCATATTTCGAGCCCGGATTCTCCCCGACGACAACGTAGTTTGTTTTCTTGCTCACGCTCTCTGTAACCTTTCCTCCCGCGCTCTCGATCATTTCCCTGGCCTGATCTCTCGTGTAGGCCGAAAGAGTACCGGTAATAACGAAAGTCTGTCCGGACAGCTTCTCTTCCTTCCGCCTGACGGACTCTTCGAGCCGAAGCCCCGCGCGACGAAGTCTCGACAACAATTCCCGGTTCTTCTGGTCCCGGAAAAAGCGGTATATACTTTCGGCGATGGTGGGACCGATGTCGGAAACAAACTGCAGCTCTTCAAGAGAGGCCTTCGTCAACTTATCCATCGACTGGAAATGTTCGGCAAGGATCTGTGCTGTCCTCTCACCGACGTGACGAATGCCCAGGGCGAAGAGAAGCTTGCTGAAAGGGCGCAATTTGCTGCGATCGATCGCGTTCAGAAGATTTTCCACGCTCTTCTTTCCCCACCTCTCCAGCGCTTCGAGCTCGTCGCGATGGTTGTGGAGTTCATAAACGTCCGCGACGCTTTTCAGAAGCCCGATTGAGACGAGGCGATCGACGACCGATTCCCCCATCCCCTCGATGTCCATTGCCCGCCTCGAGGCGAAGTGTTCGATCCGCCCCCTGACCTGCGCCGGGCATTCATAGTTCTCGCAGTAGTACGCGGCCTCACCCTCGAGCCTCACTGCGGGTTCGCCGCACGCCGGGCATTTGTGCGGAAACCTGAACGGCTTCGCGGTCGACGGGCGCTTTTCCTTAATGAACCCTACAATGGCGGGTATAACATCCCCGCTCTTCTCGACTATGACGGTGTCCCCGATACGAACATCTTTTTCTTTAATGTAATCTTCGTTGTGAAGCGTCGCGCGGCTTATCGTCGATCCGGCGAGGAAGACCGGCTCGAGGTCCGCAACGGGAGTAATCGTTCCTATCCTGCCGACCTGCACCGTGATGTCCCTCATCACCGTGGAAGCCTGCCTGGCAGCGAACTTGTAAGCGATCGCCCACCTGGGACTTCTCGCGACTGATCCGAGTATCTCCTGCTGACCGGTGCTGTTCACCTTTATCACGTTGCCGTCAATTTCAAAAGGGAGCTTGTCGCGCTCGGTTTCCCAATAACGTGTAGCTTCAACCACCTGGTCTATGCTTCTGCAGAGTTTCACGTGCTCGGTTACCGGAAGCCCGAGCTTCCTCAGTAATTGCAGACTTTCCCACTGGGATTTCAATGCTACTTCACCGGAAAGGAGGTAATACGAAAAGAATCTCAGCGGCCTTTTCGCGACCTCTCCCGGATCCTGCAGCTTCAGCGTTCCCGCCGTCGCGTTGCGCGGGTTCGCGAAGATCTTCTCGCCGCTTTCTTCGCGCTCACGGTTCATCTCCTGAAACTCGACACGGTTCATCAGCACCTCGCCGCGGACTTCGATGTTCGAGAAGGCCGAGGTCTCACCCGACAACTTCAGTCGAAGCGGCACGGCGCGAATCGTCCTGACGTTCGCGGTAATGTCGTCCCCGGTTTCGCCGTCTCCCCGGGTCGCCGCAAGAACAAGCGCCCCCTTCTCGTACACGAGTCGAAGCGCGACACCGTCGAATTTTAGTTCCGAGACATACTCATACTTTTCCCCGCCGAGCAGGTTCCGCACCCGCTTGTCAAAGTCCCGCAACTCGTCTTCGCTGTACGTGTTTGACAGGCTCAGCATAGGGACCGGGTGTCGTATCTGCTTGAAGATTTTCGTCGGTTTGCCGCCGACGCGCTGTGTGGGGGAATCGGGCGTTACAAGATCTGGGTGTTGAGCCTCCAGGTCAATGAGTCTCTTCATCAACCTGTCGTATTCGAAATCGCTTATCGAAGGGTCGGCAAGTACATAGTAGCGGTAGTCGTGTTCGCGAATTTGCTCGCGCAACTTCTCAATTTCTAATCGAACGTCTTTTCCAGCCCCTGAGGAAGCGGCGCTCTTCACTTCTTGATCGTGCCGTCTTTCAGGATTGTAACGTTGCGAATCACGACGCCGGATTTCCCCAGCGGAGGATATTCATGGCCGTTCAGGGAAATCAGAAGACCACCGGCGTTGCCGATGGTCATGTTGAACTTTTTCTTACCCCAGAAAGACACCTTGTTCCCCGGCCTCAGGAGGAGATCGTAAGTCTTCCCCTCATCGATGACGAGATTCACCCAGACGGTGTCGGTCGCATCCAGGACCAGCCTGGCACTGTCCGGCTTCGCTGCGGGTTTCGCCGTCTCCGCGGAATAGGCCGAATCAAACTTCCTTTCGTTCACCATCTGGCTGCTGTCGTAGCCGTAGTCATCCGGACTCACGGGTGGCTTCTTGTTCGGCGAAAACGCGAGATATGAAAGGATAGCCAGAATTATGACGCCACCGACCGCGAGCGCAATTTTCTGCCTGCCCGAGAGATTGAAAGGTCTGCCGCCGCTCTTTTCACCCGCTTCAGTTTCTCGCTGTTCCTTCTCAGCCCGGACGGAATCCATGTACGAATCAAACCGCTTGATCGTATCGTCGGGATCGAGCCCGATGGCCTTGGCATAGTCTCTGATAAAGGCCCTGATGTACGTTTCGGGAAGGATTTCGAAACTACCCGCTTCAAGCGCCTCGAGGAACTTCACGCTGATTCTAGTCTGTACGGCTACATCTGACAGCCGTATCTTCCTCTCCTCGCGCTGCTTCTTTAATTGGTCGGAAAAACTCTCCATTCGCCGTTTTGATTAATGTGACATTTTGAATCTAATTAACTAAAAGCACTATAACAACGTTTGAAACCTTCAGAATATCAAAATCCGGGCTTCTATTACACGCGCAGGTCTCCACTTGACATTCACTTCAACGTTTCGGATATTTAGTAGAAATCTGTCTACTAATCAAAGGAAACGCATATGGACAAGTTGACTGACCGCCAGGCAAAGGTGTTCAACTTCATCGAAAGCCATGCGAATCGGTACGGATATCCGCCGACGATACGGGAAATCGCAGATCACATCGGTGCGAAATGGAGCCACGGGATCGAGAGACATCTTCAGGCACTCGAGAAGAAGGGCTACATCAAGAGGGAATCGGTCAAGAGCCGTGGAATACGGCTTTCGCAGACCACGACAGGGACTCCAGTTCCGCTGGTCGGGCGGATAACCGCCGGCAAGCCTATCCTTGCGGTGGAGAACATCGGTGAGTCGATCGTCCTCGACCCCGCCTTTACACGGGGGGGCGAAACCAATTTTCTCCTAATGGTCGAAGGAAACAGCATGAAGGACGCCGGCATACTTGACGGCGATCTTGTGCTCGTGCGGCAGCAATCGACTGCGGAACAGGGAGAAATTGTCGCCGCCCTGATCGACGACGAGGCTGCCACCGTGAAAAGGTTCAGGCAGGAGGGCGACAGGATCGTGCTCAAGCCGGAGAACGCCGACTTCCAACCTATCGTCTCGGACTCGTCGTCCGTCAAGATAATCGGAAAGGTGATGGCCGTCCTGCGTCTTCTGGACAACCAGCTCACCGTCAAGAAACTTCGATAGCCGGCTGACTGCTGAAAACCGAAAGCCGATAGCTCCCCATGGACAGCGACCGTTACCCGACCATAATGCACATCGACATAGACGCCTTCTTCGCATCTGTGGAGGAAGCGATCTGCCCCGCCCTGCGCGGAAAGCCCGTCATCGTGGGAGGTCTGCCATCCGATCGTGGCATAGTATCCTGCCCGAATTACGAAGCAAGGAAGCTCGGCGTCAGGACGGCGATGCCGCTCTCGAAAGCGTACGCGCTCGCCCCGGGCGCGGTCTTTATGAAGGGAAGCTACCGCACATACCAGACTTACTCGAGACGGTTCATGGAGATCCTGCACGACTTCTCCCCGATCGTCCGGCCGGTGAGTCTTGACGAGGCATACGTGGACGCGAACGGATGTCTTCATTTCTGGGACTATGATCCTGCAGCTCTCGCGCGTGCCATAAAGCACGCCGTGTTCAAAGAGCTTGGGATCACCGTCTCGATTGGCATCGCTTCAAACAGGATCTGTGCAAAAGTCGCGTCCGATTATTCCAAGAAAGTGGCCCGGGCAGAGATGGAGAAAAACAACAAGACGGGTCCCCCCGATGGACTTCTCGTCATCCCCCTCGGAGGAGAGAAGAACTTCCTCGCCCTTCTCCCGGTCTCCGCTATACCGGGAATCGGCAGGAGAACGACCGAAACTCTCGAAGGCCTCGGCATATTCAAAGTCGGCACGCTCGCAGAAACCGATCCCGGCACACTCGAGAGAATATTCGGTGTCGTCGGTTCCTACCTGCACGACGCCGCAAACGGGAAAGGTCAGCGTGAGATTCAGGATGATGACGCGGATGCGAAATCCATCTCCCGGAGCACGACGTTCGCCGTGGACACAAACGACGAGGAGTTCATTACCTCCGTCTTCTTCTATCTGTCCGAAAAGATTGCACGTGAGTTGCGGCGAAACGGGGATGCGGCGTCCACGGTTACCATTAAGATGCGGTATTCCGACGGCGCACCGCTTCTTGGCTACAGAAAAGGCGGTATGACGGCGGACCGCCGGTTTGTCACATATCAAAAGAGTTACACTCCTGATGAAGCGACGAATTCGGAGTTCGAAATCGCATTCACCGGCCTCTCCCTGTTCAGGAGCCTTTGGTTGAAGGGTACGAAGGTTCGACTGATAGGAATCGGCGTCACCAACATCAGCAAGGAACGCCGCCAGCTCGATTTGTTCGCCTCCGGAAAATCGCGTCGCTGCGAGCTTTTGAACGGTGTAGACAAAATTCGCCGGAAGTTCGGATATCACTCGGTCTATTTTGGAATTGTTGACCAGCTCGAACGGACATACGACGCCAGCGAACACGGTTTCGACCTCCACGCTCCGCCCAGGCCGGTGGAATCGTCCTCTCCCTCCCCTTGATTGATTCGGCGATTATCGAAATATTTCATGAAATGAAAATCAGATCGGCAGTCGCCTCTTCCCAGACCCTCCTCAGTAACTTCGTCCGGCGCACACTATTCCATTATTCCATCATTCCACTGTTCCTCGTTTTCCTTCTTTCTCTGACCTCCTTTCAAACTCCGCCTTCACTCGTGATGCAATTCCGCTTCGGGACTTTTCACAACCCGAGGGGAATCAGTGTCGGCCCCGCTGGATCGATATACGTTGCGGATACGGGCGACGACCTTCTATTGCGGTTCAACTCATCGGGCGACTCGACGGGTGAGGTCGGCGGGTACGGCTGGGGGGATTTCCAGTTCGACATGCCTTACGACGTTTGCGCGACGAACGGGGTGGAAATCTACGTGGCGGACTACAACAACAACAGGATTCAACGCTTCGACAGGACTCTTGCCAACGTTGCCTCGCTCTCCACAGACCAGTCCAACGATGACTCGAAAAGATTCGGCTATCCTTCGGGAGTGGCGGTATCGAGGCTCGGCGACCTCTTCATCTGCGATGACGAAAACGTAAGGGTCATGAAGGTAAACACCTTTTCTACGGTGGAGCGGATCTTCGGCGGTTATGGAGAAGGAGCCGGAACGCTTACGATGCCGCGGCAGGTCGCAATCGGTCCCAATGACGATGTGTTTGTCACCGACAAGGGACGCGTCGCGGTGTACGACAATTTCGGAAATTATCTCGGCTCCATAGGCGCAGGAGTGCTCCATGATCCGACAGGGATAGGCATCGGGGAGGGTAAGATCGGCGTCTGTGATTCCGATACGCTTTACTTTTTCAAACTGGACGGGGCGTTCATCGCGAAGTTTTCCGGGGGGGATATCCTGGGGACCAGCATCAGGCACTTCAGCGACGTGTCGATCCGGGGCGACAGGATATACATCCTGACAGCCAGGGACATCGTCGTAGCTAAATCAAGCTTCTGATTTCTTCAATACTTCCGGGTTGACGATCGCCGGCGGCCGGCTCCCCTTCAGCACCGCGATCGCGTTCAATGCCGCGAGCTCGGACATCCTTGCCCGTGTTTCAATGGTCGCGCTGCCAAGATGCGGCACAAGGACCACATTGTCAAGCTTGTAGAACGCGCGGTTGACCTTCCGCTCGTTGACGTATACGTCCAACCCGGCACCCGCGATCCTTCTTTTCCCGAGCGCCGAGATCAACGCGGTCTCGTCCACGACCTCGCCGCGCGCAGTATTGATCAGGATGGATGTGGGTTTCATCTTTCCAAGCTCCCGCTTCCCGATCAGCCCCCGCGTCTCCGCATTCAAAGGTACGTTCAGGCTTATGAAGTCTGCCTCGCGAAGGAGTTCTTCCAGGGTCGTCGCGGCGGCACCGAGGGCATCCATGTCCGGATTACGCCTGTGCGAGTAATAGATAATCCTCATTCCGAAACCCATGGCACGCGACGCCACAGCGGTTCCGATCCTGCCGGCGCCGATTATGCCCATCGTCTTGCCGGATACATCATGTCCGAGCATCATCATCGGCGTCCAGCCCTTGAACTTCCCTGCTCGCACGAGCCTGTCTCCTTCGGCTATCCTGCGCGCGACAGCGAGCATCAGGCCGAAGGCCATGTCTGCGGTAGCTTCAGTCAGGACGCCGGGAGTGTTCGTTACCGCAATCCCCTTCTCGGTGGCGGCTTTTACGTCGACGTTATTGTACCCGACAGCGAAATCGGAAATTACTTTCACCGTCCCGAGCTTCGATATGAACTCACGGTCAAACCTGTTCCCGAGCATGGCTACCACACCGAATGCACCGTCCAGTCTTCGGAGAAGTTCACGCTGCGTAAGGTCACGTTCCTGCCGGTTGAGGTCAACCGTAAAGTACTCTTTCAGGAGGACGTTCCCGTTCTCCGGTATCTTTCTTGTTACGAGAATTCTCGGCCGTTTCCGGGAATCACGCATGGCAGCATGAGGCGTAAGGGAAAGACGGAGAGAGTCTGCCGGAAAGGCGGCGACAAACCGGCGGGATTTTCATCTCACTATGCTGCCGCTGTCGATATCCGCCGCAGTTGTCAGCACGGTCAATTTGCCGTCCTCCGTGGAGGCGGCCAGAAGCATGCCGTTCGACTCGAGCCCCATCAGCTTGGCGGGAGCCAGGTTAGCCACGACAATTACATTCTTGCCCACGAGGTCCTCGGGCTTATAGTGTTTGGAGATGCCGGCGACGATCTGGCGTTTCTCCGGACCTATCTGCACTTCTATGCGGAGAAGCTTCTCCGATTTCTCGACCTTCTCGCAACTGACAACCTTAGCCACGCGAAGATCCACCTTGCGAAAGTCGTCTATCGAGATCTGCGACTTTATCGGCGCAACGGCAGGTGCCGCGGGCTCTTCCTCCGGCGCCGTTGCGCTGGCGGTTTTCTTTATCTGTTCTTCGATTGTGGTATCCTCTATCTTCGTGAATAGTATCTTTATGCGGCCAATCTCTTTACCGGAATCGACCTTCATCTCCGACGCCGAGTCCCAGCCGGCTGCCGAGGCCGACCCGTCCAGCTTCAGCATCTTCCAAATCTCCTCGGACGTAAACGGTATTACAGGCGAGAGAAGCACGGCCAGCGACCTTGCGAGCTGCGCGCAAATGTTCACGGTCGTGGCGCACCGTACCGGGTTTTCATTCCGCGATTTCCACGGCTCAGAGTCGTTGAAGTACTTGTTCGCCAAACGCGCGAGGGACATTGCCTCCACGACGCCGTCCCGGAACTTGAACACCTCGAACAGTTTTCCGACCTTCTTCGGCGCTTCTTCCATTTCGCCGATAACCCACTTGTCGAGTTCGCTGAGCTTACCCCGCGCAGGAATCTTGCCGTCGTAGTACCTCTGGATAAACTGCAGCGTGCGGTTGACGAAATTCCCGAGGGTGTCTGCGAGCTCGTTGTTGACGCGTGCCTGGAAGTCTTTCCAGTAAAAATCCGAATCGCGCGATTCAGGAAGATTAAGTGCGAGGGCGTAGCGAAGCGTGTCGGACGGGAACACCTCGATGAAATCCCTGAGGTCTATTCCCCACCCTCTGCTCTTCGAAAACTTCTTTCCCTCGAAGTTCAGAAATTCGTTCGCCGGCACGGCATCGGGGAGAACGTAGTGCGATTTTCCTCCTTCGTTCCAGGCCATCAGCATCGCCGGGAATATGAGCGTATGGAATACGATGTTGTCCTTCCCGATGAAAGCTATGTAGCGGGTCGCCTGGTTCGCTTGTCCGGGATCTTCGACCTGCCAGTATTTCTTCCAGAGGTTCGGATCCCCCTTCTTCTGGGAGAGCTCCTTCGTCGACGATATGTACCCCAGGACCGCCTCAAACCAGACATACAGGACTTTGTTCTCATATCCCTGGAGCGGAACCGGTATACCCCAGTGCAGGTCGCGCGTAACGGCCCGGTCTTCAAGCCCCTCTTTCAACCAGCTGTCGACGTAGCTCCTGACATTTTCCTTCCACTTCTTCGAGTTCACATACTCTTCGAGCTGCTTCTGGTACCTGCCGAGCGGAAAGTACCAGTGCTTTGTCTCCCGGACGACAGGCGTCGTGCCGCATATCTTGCACTTGGGATCGATGAGCTGCGTCTGTTCGAGCCATGTCCCGCACTTCTCACACTGGTCGCCGCGTGCCTCCTTGTTGCCGCAGACGGGACAGGTACCTTCGACGTAGCGGTCCGCCAGGAACATCCGGTCCTTCTCACAATAGAGCTGTTTCTCGCTCTTCTCAACGAGTATCTTCTGGCGGTAGAATTCAAGGAAGAACTCCTGCCCTGTCTGATGATGGATCGGCAGGCTGGTCCTGGAATAATTGTCGAAACTCATCCCGAACTTCGCGAAGCTGTCCCTGTTCATCGAGTGGTAGCGATCCACTATCTGCTGGGGAGTCACCCCTTCCTTTTCCGCGGTGATCGTAATTGGAACACCGTGTTCGTCCGAACCGCAGATGAAGATTACGTCTTCGCCCTTCAGGCGAAGATAGCGTACATATATATCTGCCGGCAGGTAGGCGCCGGCGAGGTGACCGAGATGGATAGGACCGTTGGCGTACGGGAGTGCTGCTGTGACAAGAGTGCGCGAGAATTTAGGTTGCAATTGTTCACCGTTGATAGTTTTGTACCTGATCCTTTCCGGATCGGTTCTGATACTTCTTTATCTCGTCCAGGCTCAGCGGCTCCACGATGTTCGTGTTCTGATACCTTAGATAGATTCGTTCGTTGAATATGTCGACCTTCTCGACAAGCCCTTCACCCTTCGCGGTCAGGATCCGTGAATCGAGCTCCGGGAACTGCCTGAGTGTAGCGAGGTAGTTCTGCATTTCGAAGAGTATGCAGCACTTAAGCCTGCCGCACGCACCCGCAAGTCTCGACGGGTTGAGAGAGAGACTCTGGAAGCGCGCGTGATCAAGATTGACGCGCTTGATCTGGGACATCCATGTAGTGCAACAGACTTCTCTTCCGCATATCCCGAGGCCTCCGACTTTCTTGGCCTCATCGCGTGCGCCGATCTGTCTTAACTCGATCCGCGTCCTGTAAACACTCGCGAGATCTCTGACAAGGGCCCTGAAGTCGACTCTGCTGTCCGCGGTGAAATAAAACGTCAGCCGCGCATGATCGAACTGATATTCCACGGTCACCAGTTTCATCGCGAGGTTATGCTTTGCGCACTTTTCGATAAAGACCGACGCAGCCTTCTCTTCGATGCGCCGGTTTTCCTCGAACTGCGCGAACTCCTGCTCTCCTGCGACCCTGAGCAGCTTCCGCATCGGCTGTCCCACAAGCCCTCGCGCGCGCCGCTTCTCGTGTACAGCCTCGCCGGTTGCTATCACCTTTCCCACGTCCAAACCCCGCTCGGCTTCGACTACCACACGAGCGCCTACGTGCAGCGTCCCGCCCAATTCATTCCTGTAGAATGCCGATCTGTTTGCCTTGAACTCTACCTCGGTGATGTCGATTGCCGATTCGGTATTGTCCAGTCCCGCGCCGATAGGCTGTGAACCCGTTGCACAGTTGGCGCATCCGCCGCAAGGTCCCTCGTATTCAGCCAGCGCGGTGGATTCGATTTCCTCGACGGACAGTTCGAAGTCTTTATCTTCAAGGCGTTCCAGGCCCTCAAAATCGCCAAAATCATCCGACATTTTGAGCCTCTTTCTTCTTGTTCAGCAACCCGCTCAGGTTCAATAACAAATTTACGAAAAGGAGTCCTAAATTCACATTGCCGTAAAGGAGCTTAATTGAATCGTCAATGCTGTTGGCGGCCTCCACCAGGTGGGTGGTATCGAAACTCGCGACCATCTTCTCGAGCGTGTCCACCCTATCCTGGTTAATCACTTCCCTGGGTGATCCGAAATGCATGATCGCCACGTCGCGGAGCCATATCTGGAGCATCTTGAGGAGTGTCTCGACTCTCGGGATATCTTTCGACTCAAGCGCCCTTCTCGCCCGGGAGGAAATCTGCGAGTAGTTGCGAACCGCCACGTCGCGGAGTATGTCGAGCGCTTCGTCCCGAATCTCCATCGTATCGGTCTCGAGAAGCTCCACGGCCTTGCTGAACGAACCCGCTGCCAGACGCGCTTTGAGTTTGGCATCGGCAAGCTGGACCGAATGCCGCTCCACGAGGGCTTCCGCTATCTCCTCTTCGGAAAGGAGGTCGAACCGAAGTGACTGACATCTCGAGACGATCGTTGGCAGGAGGGCGCTGCGTCTGCTGGTCGTCAGTATGAAAACCGTACCGGGGTTCGGTTCCTCGAGAACTTTCAGGAGGGCATTCGCCGATTCTGTTCCGACGTCTTCGGCCTGCATGACGATTACGACGCGCCGGCCATGCTGGTACAGGGAAAGAGAATCTTCCCGAATTACCTCCCTTATGCTGCTGATCTTGATGACCTGGGCCCGGGGGATCGTGATGCGGTGGTAAGGGTCCTGGGCCTTGAGAGAAATCTCTTCCCTGATTTTCCTGACCGTTTTTTCGTCAAGCTTGTCCAGAGGACCGGCATCTTTTGTCTCGCTGTCGCCGCGCGGGAGCGAGAAGACGAGGCGGATGTTCGGATGTTGAAGAGAAGCGGCCTGTCTGCAGGATACGCACTGGTCGCACGGCTCCGATCCGCCTTTTTCACAATTGAGGGTTTTCGCCAACTCGACAGCCATAGCATCCTTGCCGACTCCTTCCGGCCCTTCAAAGAGGAAAGCGCCCGGGATCTTGCCCGAAGAGAGGATCTGGCCGACGAGGTTCTTCACTCTTTGCTGCCCGATTATGCGCCCCCAGCCCATCAGAACGCCTGCAATATACCGAAGTGAACAACCATCTCGCGCAGCAAGTCTTTCCCCGATTTCTCGAATATCAGGTTCTGCCCGGCGGGGGCGTCCGGATCGTACAGTCTGAATCCGAAATCGACCCTGAGCGGGCCGAAGAAAGTATTATAACGCAGGCCGAACCCCGTAGCCGCCGCGATCGTCTTGACGGTTATTTGCCTGTAAGAATTCCACAAGTTTCCAGCGTCGACGAAATAGACGCCCCAAAAATCGCCCACCATGTGAAACCTGTCCTCGAAATTCATCTCGAGCAACATGTTGCCGCCGTACTCCGGGGACTGCACGTTTCCGAGTTCGCGCGTGCGCCATCCCCTTATACTCCCGGATCCTCCCGCGAAGTACCTGTAGTTCAGCGGTATAGGGCCTTCAAGATTCTGCTGGTAAGTACCATACTCCTGTGCGTACCCGATCTTCGTTTTCATCGCAAACACGTTCGTCGCGTTCTCGTTCAGTGAGAAGAACCACTTCCCGAGGAGCGTGACTTTCCAGTACTGCGCGTAAGGAAAGTCGGAGTGCTTGAAGAGCGAATGGATAAGGTTGGGCAGTATGCCGCCTTCTTCTATTGTCAGGAGGTTGAAGAATCCGCTCGTCGGCGAGAACACATCGTTGGTTTTGTCCCTCTGTAATGTGAACGACAGGATGGAGTTAAACTGCGGCGTCTCCAGACCGGGCGGCAGAGGGATGGCCTGCAGGGAGTCGACTTTCGCGCGCTCAATATCCCAGTCGAGGTAGCCTGTGGTAAATTCGGCGAGCCTGTCGCTGACGCGAATCTTGTTTCTCAAGACGAGCTGGACATACGGCATCTGCTTGTCTACCAGGAATGAGACACCCCACGTCAGGCTAGTCGCGTTGGAGAAGAAATATGGCTGCGTGAGCTGGGCTGTAGCATCGATCCTCCCCACGGTCACCGTGTCGCTCAGCACCTTGGAGCTGAAAGTCACGAGCTGAAAAGACTGGAGGAGGAGGCTTGTGTTCAGACTAAGGAGGCGTGCGTCGCCGAGAAAATCCCTGTGGAGATACCCGAGACCGCCTCCGAAGTTGAACGCGTTGTTCTCGTCGTCAACGAGGAGTTCGGGGGTTATTTCGTGCGTGGGCCTCAGCCTGAGTGAAATAACACCCGGCAGGGAGTCCTTCACCGGGGGTTTCTCGGGAGTTACTATCCTGGCCGCTTCGAACATGTTCAGCGCGTACAGCCTTTGTTCGCTCTGGGCCTTCTTCGCGACGCTGTAGACGTCGCCGGGCTTGAAAAGCATTTCGCGAAGGACAATGCGTTTTTCGAACGGGATCTTGCCGCTATCGACAGGAAGAACCGAAAGCTGGCCCCAGCGATACTGCGCGCCCGAATGGATATAGAATTTGACACTTGTCGGTACCGTATCGGTTGGGGGACTGAAGGTGACCACAGCGCTGTCCTTCCTTGCGTAAGCATAGCCGTCGTTCTGGAGCAGGCCGAGCACGCGCTGCAGCTCCGCGTCGACTAGCTTTGCCGAGTACCTCTCGCCGACGTAGATGTTGGGTTTCTCGTTCAGGAGTTCAAGAAACTTTTTTGTACTGTCTGCCACACCGAAATAGTGGACCGATGCAATATATGCCGGCGGACCTTCGTCTATGTTTACAGTTATGTCCACGCTCCCGTCTTCCCGGTCATAATTGAGGGAACTATCCACGCGTGCATATATGAAACCGTTGTCGAGGTAGAATTGCTTGATCCTCTGGAGATCCGCTCTCAGAACCAGCGGGTCGAGGTACTGTGCGGAATCGCCTATGACATGTCCGAGGCTGTACGTAAAGCGCCAGAACGCGCCCGGAGATTCTTTGGTGAGCATGATGCTCCGTAGGTTGTCGCTTTTGAACGTCTTGTTCCCCACGAAAGAGATGGAACGAATCATTATGTTATCCTGCGCTTTCGCAGCCGGCACCGCCGTGAGAAACAGCAACAGAATAACGAGTCGTTTCATCGGATATGTGTAAAGATACAAAAAAGCCCGGTTGAATTCGAGAATCCAGCCGGGCTCATGCATATAAAGCTCTGTTTTAGTACTCGCTCTCGTCTTCGTAAAAGAAATCTTCGTCACTGGGGTAATCGGGCCAAATCTCCTCTATACTCTCGTATGGTTCATCGGTATCTTCCAGCTCACGCAGATTCTCAAGAACCTCTATCGGTGCTCCGGTTCTTACGGCATAATCAATAAGCTCATCTTTCGTCGCAGGCCAAGGAGCATCCTCAAGGTAGGTAGCGAGCTCCGGCGTCCATATCATATCATTTACCTCCTTTCTTTCCACGGCGCTTAACGCCTTGCATCTTCATCAGGTAAAACAAATTCATTTTGTTGCAAGTTCGCTGTAGAATCCAGCCTCGTTGTACTCGCGCCCGTTAAAGAAATATGCAGCAGGGTTAACATGAACACCATTCTTTATGACCTCGTAATGCAAATGGGGCCCTGTCGAGAGACCTGTGTCACCGCTGAGGGCGATGACCTGACCCCGTTTCACTCTTTGTCCTTCTCTAACAAGCGCCTTTTCAAGATGACCGTACACGGTCGAATACCCGAACCCGTGATCGATCTCTACGACGTTACCGTATCCGCCGCGCTGCCCGACGTAGCTGACAACCCCGTCACCCGTCACGTGGACATGAGTGCCCACATCGGCAACGATATCTATCCCTTCATGCATAAGGCGCATATGCAGGATGGGGTGAAACCTCATTCCGAAACCGTCCGAGATAACCCCTTCCCGGATCGGATCGATCGCCGGAATATGTGCAAACAACTGCTGATTACTCCTGTACTTCTGGAGGATCGCAGAGTAGCTCTCCTCCTGCAGGGCTGCCTGTCTGCTCAGAGCATCCAGCGTCTCGGTCGCCTGTGAGATCAACCTGCTCGCATCCGCCGAAACCCCATAGTCCGCATTCTCCGAAACGCCGCCGACGGCAACCTTTCGCATGTCGGCCGGTATCCCGGGCAGATTCACCGAGGTTCTCAGCTGATCATCGCTCTCGCTGAGAGATTTCATTGTCCGATTAAAAGAAATAAGCCGCCGATTCAATGAAGCAAGCTGAGCCTTCAAGACCGAATTCTCTCTCGCTATGCTGTCAGCCCTCAGACTCTTCAATCCGAACAAATCTACCCCAAAATACCCCGACAGCATCGTCAGAAAAGACGAGACGAGCACTAACGATACGATCATGACGGAAAGCTTGCCCGCCCCGATCGATTTGTAGCTAAGATCGGATTTTGAGTAATAGTAGAGTTTCCACATCGTTACGTCCTTCATCTGGAAGTAGGGAACTGCCTCGCGGCAGACCTATGCCGCAAGACAAAAAAGCCGCTTTCGCCGGGAATTACTACGTAAACGACCTGTGGAAGTTAAAAAGGGTTACAGTCTTAGTCAAGCGGAAACTAGGCGGGTTTGAAAAAAATCAAAAGGTGCTTGAGCATCACGTCTTGTGCTTCATCAAAACATGGATGGGAATAGTGCGACGGCAACTCCGACCAGAAGCCCATCCAAGATCCCAACAGCGGCGGATAAAAGGACCGCCCGAAGCCATTTGCGGTCCACGATCTCGCTAATTATAAGGAGTCCAACGACTCCGCCAAATCCTCCAGAAACACCACCTATGACGATTCTTTCCAAACCTGCCTGATCAGCATGTATGAAATGACTCGCCGACGTGACAATGATCGCGATTACCGTGGCACCTATCAAGCTGCCAAACAATAAGTCGCGCTGTTCTCTAGTTTTAAACAATTTCCTTGTATTCTCTACCGCCGATACTAACAATGAAGTCCTTGGTTTTCTGCCCGACAGAACGACCCTCGCCGTTTTGAAAGCGCTAACCGCATTATCGGTAAAAAAAACGAGGCACTCCCGGGCAGGAGTGCCTGTTTTCCGCAGCGGGAAGAAGAATCTTTACTTGGGGTTTGACCGCTAAATTAGGAGGCTGCATTAGGGCATGCGAGTCGTGCTTCGCGATTTGTGGCAGCGTGGGATAACTGAGCGGCAAGACCTTCTTCCCATGTCAGGGGGCTGTTTGCGGGTATGCAACTCTTCATAAATTCTTTGGATAAAATTCGCCGCTTCAAGCCGCCCTTCGATCTTCATACTTGTTAAAGGAACCAAATCTTATCTAACTGGTGTATACTCTTCCAATTACGTGCCGGAAATCTATCCCTAAATCGTGTTGTTTCAGGGGGATGCAGTGGTGCCTCGGTTGCGTTTAACGAAGAATAGTCGCAAAATGCGAAATGGTTGACTGGCAAACCTCTGAACTGGCCGGGGACATCCCTCATACAGAGGGGCATCCGGCACTCCTCCGCTTTGTGCGCCCTCCTCCCCGCTGCAACGAGATCCGGAGTGTCTAGCCCTTTGGGCTCCCACTGTTAAGGCAACTCCCTGAAAATTATCCCCAGCTTCCGCCCTCTCTCCTCACTTCGCCGTATATCCCTGCTCGATGGTACAAATCGTGCTCCGATAACATGCCGGATACTTTTCGGCAAGGGAATGTATTTATTCGGAAAAGCCGCATAGGACAATTGTAACTACTCGATCCCTCTGCGAGCTCGGCGTCTTATCGAGAAGGCGAAACTTTTTTGAGAGGAGAGGATCTTGATTCGCCATCGTCTCATTCAAAGCAGGCTCGCACACGCGCTTCATCTCTTTTGAATGATCCCCGGCTTGGGGTTATATTTCCATATGCGCTGGCTAGTTGACGGATTCAACGTCGTTCTCTCCGATGAGAAGTTGTCCAGGAGACTCCGCAACGACAGCAAGGCCGGCCGCACGGAGTTCATATCCGAAATTGTCGGCTCCGGCCAATTCAGAAATGAAGAGGTTACCGTGTTCTTCGACGGCCGGTTCACGGCGTCGTCCGACAGAGAGGCGCCCGGAGTAACGGTCAGGTTCACCGCCAACGGCGAGACCGCCGACGACGCCATCAAACGCGAGATCGGCAGGCATACGAGGCGGCGATCGCTCCTTGTGGTCTCCGACGACCGCTCGATCGTCAGCTACGCGAGAGAGTGCGGGGCCAAGACCATGAGCACCGCCGATTTTCTTGCGAAGGTACGAAACAAAGTCCCAGCGCGCCCGTTGTCGGCGGGTTCCCCGTCTGAAAAGCCGGAATCGACGGGCACGGCGGATCCGGAATTACTAAGGCTATTTACTGGAAAGAAGAAATGAGAAACCACATTATTCGCTTCTGCGCATTACTCATTCTGGCCGGAGGCTCGGCTCAGAACGCAAGCGCGCAGCTCACCGTTGTCGAAGGGAATGCCATCAGCTTCGGGAAGATCTACCAGACCGGTGCAATGGTTCACAAGGCGATTACACTGAAAAATGCCGGCAGCGATACGGTAACGATCATGAAAGTAACTACCAGCTGCGGCTGCACGGCTGCTCTATTGTCGGACAGCGTGCTTGCACCCGGTCAGCAGACAGAGGTCAAGATACAATTCAATCCCACCGGCTACATCGGCGAAGTCACGAAGTATGTATATGTCGTGAATTCCTTTCCGAAGGACAGGCTGGTGACGGTCAAGATGACGGGGTATGTTGCTTACGCCCTTCAGCCTACGCCCGGTTACGTGCTTTTCAACAATGTGCGCGTGGGCAGGCCTGACAGTACCGAGGTTACACTGTCCAACACGACCGACGAGGTAATGAAGATCACAGGAGTGGAGATCCCCACGCAGGAGATAACCTACAAGCTTTCGAAGAAGGTATTGAAGCCGGGGGAATTCGCCAACCTGACTCTCTTCATCGATCCCGTGAACGGACGAGACGTCGACGGTTACATCACCGTGCGGACGAACAGCGACAAGCAGCCGCAGCTTCAGATACGGGTTTTCGCGGGGTTGATTGGGAGGTAGACCGGATCAGGCCGTAGCCTGTTTCCGTTTCCTGAGGAAAAGGGGATCCGCTCCGGACGCGACGACATCGCGCGTTATGACGCATTTCGCAACGTCGGACATCGAGGGGAGGTTATACATGATGTCGAGCATCTTCTCTTCCAGTATGGAACGCAGTCCGCGCGCGCCTGTCCCGCGCTCCACCGCCTTCTTGACGATCGCCATAAGTGCTTCGTCCTCGAATTCGAGTTCAACCTCCTCAAGCTTGAACAGTTTCATGTACTGTTTCACAAGTGAGTTTTTCGGAAGCGTCAGGATGTCTTTCATTGCCTGGTCGCTGAGGGTGTGGAGCGTTGCGACTACCGGCAACCTCCCTATAAATTCGGGGATCAGGCCGAACTTCAGCAGGTCGTCCGGCTGAACGAGTGGAAGGAGTTCGTTGACCTCGTCGTCCTTGACCGATCGAATCTCCGCACCGAAGCCCATGGGGTTCTTGCTCACCCGCCGGGCGATGATTTTTTCCAGCCCTTCGAAGGCACCTCCGCATATGAAGAGAATATTCCTCGTGTTTACGTTGATGAGAGGTTGCTCCGGGTGTTTTCTCCCGCCGCGCGGCGGAACGCCGGCCGTCGTTCCCTCCAGTATTTTCAGGAGTGCCTGCTGGACCCCTTCGCCGGAGACATCGCGGGTGATCGACGGGGTATCGCTCTTACGGGCGATCTTGTCTATCTCGTCGACATAGACGATCCCTCTTTCAGCGCGCGTAACGTCGTAGTCGGTATTCTGAAGGAGGTGAACCAGGATCGTCTCTACGTCGTCGCCGACATAGCCCGCCTCGGTCAGTGTCGTGGCATCTGCGATCGCAAACGGCACGTTCAGTATCTTGGCAAGAGTCTGTGCCAGGAGGGTCTTGCCGGTCCCGGTCGGACCTATCAGAATGATGTTGCTCTTTTCGATTTCGGTGTCGTCTTCCGAGCTAAGTCCGTGCGGAAGTGAAATCCGTTTGTAGTGGTTGTAGACTGCAACCGAGAGGATTTTCTTTGCGTGCTCCTGTCCGATCACGTACTCGTCAAGCGCAGCCTTTATCTCCACGGGGGTCAACGGTGCCCTTCCCGAGAGGTCCTCGGCATGCTGCTTATACGCGGGGATGTTGCTTCGCAGAATCTCGACAGAATGTTCGACGCATATGTCGCAGATGTAAACGTCGCCCGGTCCGGCAACGAGGCTCTTTACTTCTTTCGCCTCACGCCCGCAGAAAGAGCAACGCATTTCCTCCTGGTGCTGTTTGGTCATTAACTATCAGTATTCCCTATTCATATTCTTTTGTCGTTCGTTTCTCATATCCGATATGACGGTTGGAACCGCTATAGCAAACAATACAATGAAAATCAGCATTACGAGCAGTAACAGATTGCTCATATAGTTTCTTTTGACTCCGAGTTAGTTTCACTTCTTTTTGCTTTCTCTTTTAGCCAGAACGTTATCGATCAAACCGTATTTCACAGCCTCGTCGGCGGACATAAAATAATCCCTGTCCGTATCTTTTTCAATTTGGTCGATAGGCCTGCCCGAATGGCGGGCCAATATCTCGTTCAGCCGCTTTTTGGTTTTGATAACCTCTTCAGCCTGGATGCTGATGTCGGCGGCGGTGCCCTGGAAGCCTCCCCACGGCTGGTGGATCATGATCCTCGCGTTGGGGAGAGAAGTCCTTTTCGCAGCGCTTCCGCCGGTGAGCAGGACCGCGCCCATGCTGGCTGCAAGTCCGACGCAAGTCGTCGCTATGTCCGGCCGCACGTACTGCATCGTGTCATAGATCGCCAGACCCGCCGAGACGCTCCCCCCGGGGCTGTTTATGTAAACGTTGATGTCCTTGTTCGGATCTTCACTTTCAAGGAACAGGAGCTGGGCAATCACCAGACTTGCTACGGTGTCGTCTATCGCCGTTCCGATGAAAATAATCCGCTCCTTAAGAAGCCTGGAGAAGATGTCGTACGCCCTTTCGCCGCGTCCCGTCTGCTCGATTACGTACGGAATCGTCAGCTGGTTGTAGATCCCCATTCGCCCGGGCTTATTTGAGATGCCGGGGGGTATGATATTGCTTTCGTCTGAGAATGCCATCTTATCAGTCCTCGTGTTCGTGAGTCGGTGTTTTGTCTGCGAGCGTTACTTCCGCCTTGTCTACGACGAAATTGAACATCTCGTTGAACAGGAGCTTGTTCTTGACGTCGCTCGAGTTCTTGTAGAAATCAAGGAGTTTCGACCTGTCGAGCCTGTACTTTGCAGCTTCATCGTCGGCGGTCTTCTCCAGGACCGAATCGTCCAGTTTAAGGTTCTCCTTCTGGATAATGGCAGCGGCGAGCAGGTTCCATTTCACCGCCCGTACCGCGGCTTCCCGGTATCGTTCCCGCACGAAATGCTCGTCCACCTCCTGGTTGTTCGACTGCTTCTTAAGTTCCTCGACGAGGTCGGTCAGATAATCTTCGACCATGCTTTCGGGGACTTCGAACTCGTTTATCTTAAGAAGCTCCGCGGCAATCTTGTCCCTTAGTTCCTCTTCCGCCTTATCTTCGTAATAATGCTCCAGTTCTCTTTCGACATCTTTCTTGAGCGCTTCCAGACTCTCCATTTTGCCGCCCGACACTTTTTTCGCGAACTCGTCGGTAAGCTCGGGCATAACGAGTTTCTGCATCTTCTTCACCGAAACCTTGAACGGTTTCTTTCCGGAAGGCTGCCCGGCCTTGTCGAAAGTTTCCAGCTCCATATTAAACTCGTCGCCGACCTTGGACTTTAGCAGCCTCTCTCTCACATCGCTCAGCTCGGGCGCTTTACTGCGGAGGTCGATCTTGTAGTTCTCCCGTCTCTGGCCTATCAACGGAACGCCCTGCTCGTCGAGTACCTGCAGATCCATCGTCACGACAGCCTTATCATCCGCCAGCGATTCGGTCTCCTGTAACTCGGAGTTTGCTTCGCGGATATGCAGGAGCTCATGGTCGACAGTTTCCGGGAGTATCCTGTACATCGCACGTTCCAGTTTCATCCCCGTGTAGCCCTGCGGCTCTATCATCGGGACGACTTCATAAGTCAAGAAGAAATGCAACGGGTCGCCCTGTTTGCGCGTCTCGAAATTGTAGTCGACGACGCCCGCGACTTTCATATTCTCCTTCTCAAATATATCTTTGACGATCTCGTTGACAATATCGGGTATCGATTCGGATTCGATCTCTTCACCGTATCGCTTCTTCACAATTTCGATGGGGGTCTTGCCTTTTCTGAAGCCGGGCACGGCGGCGTTCTTCTGAAATTCGGAGTATGCCGAGTGAAACTTGTCCTTCACCTCGGTATCTTCCGGCATTGCAGTTACCTCGAGCTGTTTCTTCAATCCGCCGAGGCCTGTAATCTTGTAATCCACTTTCTTTCCTTTCCCGAATGGGTTCTTCGGAGTTTCAATATTCTTCCCTGCACGAGGAACTGGCGGGATCAACCCGGGCCACGCAGATCTATTGTTTCCAATCTCTCCCGGCCGGCAAATCCGGAGCCTCTATTCCTGATGGCTTCAGAATCCTCCAAACCGCGTGCCATCCTCGACGATGTCCGCTTTCTAGTGGGTAGAGGGGGACTCGAACCCCCATCCCGTTTAGGGACTAGCTCCTAAGGCTAGCGCGTCTGCCAATTTCGCCATCTACCCGCTAAACGCTGTATGCGGGCCAATATGCCAGCTCGAACATCCTCTTATAGGCGTGTAAATATAACTCTTGGAGGCACAATCTTCAAAGCCGTTGAATTTAGCGCAAAATAAGGCCTCCACGGAGCGTGGCATCCGCAATGGAACCCCTCACTTCGACCATAGTTTCGTCCCCGGTATCAGCAAAGCTCAGGAACTTCAGTCTGCGTCGAACGCCGGGGCCAATTAGGATCCCCCCTGGCAACCCAGAGCGTACGACATGCGGGCAGCGGAACGGATAGATTGCATAAGCTATTTGGCCAGATTGATCTGAGGCTGTCCGTCATGATTTTAGTCAATTTCTCTAGGAGGATTTTGTCAATAGGACTATTGCAATCAGTTACCGATTGCAGGTATATTTGGGTTGGTTAGTGATTTAATCGGTCCAGGGGGCGTCAATCAGGGAGAGCGATTCGTACGCCCGGACGGAGCAATGAAAGAGAACGGCTACGGTTCTCATCGATGCCCGGGAGGTTGCGTGGAAGAGACGACGCGGGTGGATGTGGCATCGGATCGCGGTCATCTATTCGAGCCGGTGCAGGTTCAGGCCCGTTGACTAGTTTCCTAAGCCTGCGATAAGCCCGCAAACGGACGCGGCCGGCTGATCAGCTTCGACAGTCGGAAAAGCAGTCACTCCAGCTCTCCTCCGAGACGCGACTTTTCTCCAACTAGGCTGGCAGCGGTTGGACAGAAGCAGGGCTTCTCACCATCGATCGATTTCCGTACTTTCTGAATCTGGCTGAGTTGCGGAGCGACCTTCCGGAGACTTCGGGTTCTGAAAATGAAAGACCTCAGCGCCGCGGAGCACCGACAGAGTTTCTGCTGAACTGCTCCGTCCACGAGACCGATGCAAATCCGGCCATGATCCGGCGACATCCAAAAGTTGCTGCCGGAAAAAGGATAGGCTCCAGAGCACTGGGCAATCTAAGAAGGGCAGATCGATCTAGAGCCCTTTCCTGAAGAGGAGAGAGTCCCGACTGACGTCCGTCACGAAAAGATGGCGCAGACGTCCAGTCCTGACATATAAAGGATGTCGAACCAGAACTAACAAGGATCTGAGTATATGGCCATAAATATCCTCCTCATCGATGCATTTCCTCTTTGGAGGGAGGGAGCTAAGCATGCAATCGCCCAGAAGAAGGAGATGCACGTCGCTGCCGAAACCACTGAGGTTCAGGCAATTCGGTCGGCGGTGGCGACCGCGTCGGTTAATCTAGTCCTCCTCGACCTGGATATTCCGGGTGGTGACGGATTTGAGTTACTGCGCCTCGTGAAGACACTCAGTGCCGACATTCCCGTGCTGATCCTAAGCGGACTATCCGAGGATACCTTCGGGGTCAGGGCCTTGAGAGAAGGAGCCGCCGGATTTCTCAAGAAGGATTGCACACCGGAAGAACTGGTGACCGCCATCGAGAAGGTTCATTCGGGACAGAAGTACATTTCCCCTTCCATGACACAGAAGATAGCCAGTTACCTGGACAGCGGGATACAGAAGATGCCGCACGAACGGCTGACAACACGGGAGTTCCAGATCATGCTTATGATCGGGAAGGGAATGACGCTGAAGGAGGTGTCCGAGAGGTTGTCACTGAGTTACACGACGATAACGACGCACAAGAACAGGATTCTATCAAAGATGGGTCTGCGCTCCTGCGCACAGATAGTCTGGTATGTCGCGGAGGAGAAACTCATCAAATGAGTCGGCAACGCTTAGTATTCCCTACGACCCGGATTGTTCAATTAATTCTACCACATATTCATACAATGGATTATTGCGGCTGACGCACAAGCACACGTAATTTCATTTCGTTGGTTCCGGGAGGGACACGAAGATCGGGTGCAGGACAGCGGAGAGATCGCGGAAGCCACGCATCGGCCCTGCCTCGGAAAGATCGGACAGAGGTCTCTTGCAGATCGGTCAGATTTTCAGGGGAGCTTCACTGACACGTCATCAAACTCGATTTAGCGACAGGACCATCTGCATTTCCGTCGGAGCAGAGGTCGACGAACGACTCTATTACCGAAGGGCGCGTCCACCCGGCGCACAAGAATTATTCCCGAGACACAAGAGAAGGGAAAGACAGCCAAGAATGGACGGTTTGCCGGACCACGGCGAAGAAGCTCCCGAGAAAAAGCACGACGCCTTGAGCAGACTTCTTAGCATCGGAGCAGAGCCTTTGACCGATCTGCGGGAGGAGGAGACATGCGATCGCGCTGCCGGGGCGATCTGTGACTTATTGGAAGCTGACGGCTGCATGATCTTCCTGGCAGCAAGCGAAGGACGGACCGGCCTGGCACTGCGGGGGGCGTCGGGCATCTCAAAAGACCAGGCCGATCGTCCCTTCAGCCATGTCGACTGGGCATCCGAGCACGTTTTTCACAGACAAATCCCAGTGTTCACCAACGACTATTGGAACCAGACGCTAGACAATGCAAGTAACGGAACCAGCTTTGATAAATACCTCGGGGCTCCGCTTCTTGTCGGCGGCGTCTCCGTCGGCGTGGTCGCTGCCCTCGGCAAACCCGGGAACAAGCCGTGGGGAGAATCCGATGCAAGACTCCTGGCGCGCATCGCGGACATGTTTTCAATTTCAATTGAAAACCGCATGCTGAGCAAAGCGCTCAAGGAGAAGACGGACAGTCTGCGGAAGCTTCGCGAAGACCTTTTGCAATCCCAGAAGCTGGTCACTCTGGGGGAACTCCTGGTTGGAGCGACACATTTACTGAGAGATCCCCTCGGCATCATCATCGGTTATGCGAGACTCGCAAGCGCTAAGAACAGGAACAAGGCATTGCGTACCTATCTCGACAACATTCAGGGCACATCGGAGATGCTTTCTTCATCGGTCGAGAATTTCCTTTCGTTCGCGGGCAAAGGCAAACAGGGAATCCAGAAAGTAAAGATGGCCGAGGTTATAGACGGCGTTCTCCGTCTGATGGCAAATCAATTCAGGATAGCAAACATCAAGGTCGAGAAGGAGCTTCACAACGGGATACCCGATTTGGAGGGAGATTCTCGCGAACTGCAGCAGGTATTCCTCATGGTTGTCATGAACGCCGTAGAGGCCCTCGAAGGAAGAACCGGCGGGGAGGTACGGATAGAATTGAAATACGAGGGGAGCTTCGTAATTGCAGCCGTATCCGACAACGGGCCCGGCATAAAGCCGGAAATACTCGACAAGATTTTCGAACCTTTTTTCACAACGAAACCCGCCGGCAAAGGAACCGGGCTGGGCCTGAGTCTGTGCTCCGACATACTCAGGGATCGTTACCACGGGAGCATAACTGCCGTCGGAGGAAGAACCGAAGGTGCCTCGTTCGTGATAAAGATACCGGTCACTCTGTCAGGGAGGTCTTAGACGGTGAACACCATGCAGAATCCTGCTCAAGACGGAAGCGAAGGCTGGTTTTGCGGTCGGGACCAACTCGGGCAACCGGCCGGGCATGCTGCTCACGGTCAGCGGCCGGATATTCCTGCCGTTTTTGCCGCAAGGCCAGCGAACGGGGGATCACCTCGGATTAAGTCTCTGTGGAAGAACCCCGAAGAATACCTATTACGGGAACATGAGGACTGTCACACGAGCGATCAAAGTGGCCGCTTTTGTGGCGAGAATTTGCGCAAATGGTGTGTCAATATGTTAACTTGGGACTGTCATGGGAAAAGATCATAGCGGGATAACAAGGAAGATTCTCGTTGTCGACGACGAGAAAGCCATAACGGATTTGTTCTCTCAGATTCTGGGGGACATGGAGTATGAAGTCAGGGCGGTAGATGACGGAGAGGAGGCTCTGAAGATCCTCGACGCATACAAGCCGGACGTGATAGTGTCGGATGTTCATATGCCGAAAATCGACGGGGACGAACTCTATAGACGTGCCATCGAGAGACAGCCGTCATATGCAAAGAAGTTCATTTTCCTTACCGGCAGCAATGTCGACACCAAGCTCCAACGTTTTCTCGACACGTCGGGTTGCGAAGTCCTCGACAAACCCTTCGACATAATTGAGCTCTCAGAAATAATCAAAAAGAAGCTCCGAAGTTCTGGCTTGTAGCGGCGCGATCCGTCTGAACCTCAAATGCCGGCGGGTGATTTGATTTCACTTCGGCATTGGCTATTTTCCTCAAGGAGCCAAAGTGGATATCAAATTTACACCTGTTTCATCCGTGGGCGAATTCGGGTTAATCGACCGGTTCAAGTCGTTCGCCTTGCGTTTTCCCAACAGCAACGTAGTCACCTCGATCGGGGACGATGCTGCGGTGCTTAAGGTAACGGAGGGACGACTTGCGGTCGTTACGACAGACGTTCTGGTTCAGAATGTCCATTTCGACACATCCTATACGTCCATGAAGCATCTGGGGCGGAAAGCAGCCGCTGTAAACCTCAGTGACATCGCGGCGATGTCTGCGTTGCCTACGGCGGCGTTCGTTTCGCTCGGGATTCACTCGAACCTCAGCGTCGAGATGGTAGAGGAGTTCTACGATGCGCTCACCTCCGAGTTCGGCAGGTTCGGATGTACTGTGGCCGGCGGCGACACATCCGCATCGCCGATCGGTTTTTTTGCGGGGATAACCGTCGCTGGAGAAGTTGAACCAGACCGCTTGCCGACGCGCGGCGGTGCCAGACCGGGCGATATCGTCTGCGTTACGGGGGACCTCGGTCGGTCGCATGCCGGGCTCAGGGTACTCCAGAGGGAAAAGAGCAGATATGTCGAGGCCGGACAACCGGCGGACTTTTCGCCCGACTTCGAGGGATACGACTCAGCCCTCCAGAAACATTTGATGCCGGAGCCGCGGGTGAAGCTCTCGAGAGAGATAACGGACAAGATAAAGCTGCACTCGATGATCGATGTAAGCGATGGTCTCGTCTCCGACATGCTTCACGTGTGCAAGGCCAGCGGTGTGTCGGCATCTCTCGACGAGGAGTTCATACCGCTCGATCCGATCACCAGGCGCACCGCCCAAGAATTCAAGGAGGATCCCCTCACGTATGCTCTGTACGGCGGAGAAGATTACGAACTCCTCTTCACTATGGCCGAGAACGATTTCCAGAAGCTTTATTCCCTCGAAGGATATATCAGACCGATCGGCAGAATTGATGAAGGTGAGCCAAACGTTACGGTGAAGCGAATGAACGGGACGACCGAAACCTATAGAGATTTCCCCTCATACCAGCACTTCGCGAAGCGAAACAAACTTTAGCCGAGAATTTGTCCGGCCACCGACTTCACAAGTGCCGGATTGTCGGATATCACCCCGTCAACCCCCATACCTATCATCTTCTCAATCCGCCGCAGCCCGTTTACGGTATAGACGAACACCCTGAGGCCGAGGTTATGCAGCTGTCTCACCACGGTCCTGTTGAGGAACAGGTGGTTAAGGACAACCCCCTGCGCACCGTACTGGAGCGGGAATGACCGCGGAGTGGGGTTGAGGTTATGCCTGTAAAGGGGAGCGAAGCGCAGATGCGGCTTGCTGTAATGGAGAAGCCGCAGGGTTTCCAGATTGAAAGAGGAGAAGATCACCTCGTCGCTCATGTGATGGCGTTCCACCACTCTGATGCATCTTTCCACCAGTGAAGCTGCCCCGTCGTGCCTGCGGTGCTTCATTTCGATGTTGAGCCTCACTCTCCCCTTTGCCAGTTCAAGCACTTCATCGAGGAGCGGCACCTTCTCTTCCCGGTATTTCTGGTCGAACCAGATTCCGGCGTCCAGCGATCTTATGTGCGATGCAGGAAGCCTGTTAACGAGCCCGGCGCCGTTCGTCGTCCTGCCGAGCCTGTAGTCGTGGAATACGATGACCTGCCCGTCACTGGTCAGCATCACGTCCATCTCGAGCATGTTGGCCCCGGCCTTTATCCCCTTCTCGAAAGCCGACATGGTATTCTCCGGGGCTGCTGCGGAGAAGCCGCGGTGCGCGACGTTGTAAAAGTGTACCCCGTCTCCAAAAAGTGAGTGAACCATTTCAGCCTTCAGCAATCAGCGGTCGGCTTTCAGTTCCTGGCGGATCGCCGACTGCTGAGAGCTGACTGCTACTACTATTATTTCAGTTTCAGACTCGCTACCGCCTTCTCGAAGGCAGGGAGGTAATCCTTCTGCATGGGTTCGTACCAGTTCATGGTCACCCTGATCCATTTGTCGTTCTTCACCACGAAATAGGCACGACTCTTTATCGTTCTTACAGGCGAGTAGCTTATCTGATATGCCTCCAACCCGTCTATCTGCGTCTTTTCGATCTTGGCATTGCCGGGATACTTGCCTTTGTTCTGATCGAGCACCTTGTCGACGTTCAGTTTCTTAGCATCCAGTACGTCCACCTGAACGGTGCAGTCGGCACGGTATCCCTTGATCAGCTCGGACGATATGATGTCGCCCGACGCGCTCTTCGATGTCGCGGTGAAGTTGTCGGGGTACTGCATGGAAAGGTAGCCGTTCTCATAAGTCCTGGTAGTAGTCGAGGGTATCATGTCCTCGGGGATCTGTTGTTTGGCGACAGCCTTCGGGATAATCCGGTAGGTCGTCTGCACTGTGTCGAAAACAGGAGCGTAACGTTTGAATTCTTTGTTGAATCCCTGACACTCGTAACCGTACTCCGTGCTGTCCGCTACGGTGAGCACGGCAAATCCGTAAATCGTGTTCTTGCTGTCGAGCCTGAGCGCGTACGGTATTTTCACGGCCTGTTCCCCGCCGAGCGTTGTCTGTTCATCAGGATCGATCTGATATTGCTCCTGCCTCAGGTTGTCTTTAAACTGTTCGACGACATCCTGCAGCTTCTGGCCTCCGACACTTTCGGCATGGATGTAGATTCTGACGGCGGGCTTGGAGCTTGAAGTCGGATCCGCAAATCTGTTCCAGGCATCCTGTGAGTTGTAGATATTGAGTTTGCCGGGTTCACTTGACTGCTGCCACCCGCTCGGCACATCGATCGTAAAAAGATTCAGCCCGTCCCTGTAGTTTTGCAGCGGGGGGACCTGGACAGGTGTGGTCTTCTGACACGCTGCGAATGCGACCGCCAGGACAGTAACGATCAAAAAATCTTTAACAGTTCTTGAATTCATTGTTGCGCTCCTCTATTTGGTATGCCTGACTCTTATCCCGAAGGCCAGGGGCTCAGTCGGCGAATCCTTCGGCTGCGGAAATATATCAATTACGGGCAGAAATAACAACATTCAATCTTCCTCCGGATGCAGAACGACGCCATAGAATTCCGGGCACTGCCGAAAAAGGGGGAATGGTTTTCGACATTCCAGATCGGACCTTTCCGGTTAAGGGATTTTTCCGAAGATTCTGTTAAATTTGAGCCGACAAAAAAGGGGCTACAATGAAAACCATCGTTGCACAATTTGTCTCCGCGAGTATGACCGCGGCTCTCCTGCTGCTGGGAGGCTGCTCGTCTTACCAGGCCACAAGAGCAAACTCACAACTCTATTTCAATCCGGACACGGTTGCAGCTGGCAGCTTCGACAACGGGAAGATGTGGACATTCGACTTCCCCCCAGTACACTATTTCAGGGACGAGTACAAGTTCTCACCGGATTCCTCATGGTTGGCCGGGACAAGGCTCGCAGCTCTGAGGCTTCCCGGGTGTTCGGCGTCATTCATCTCGCAGGACGGACTGGTCCTCACAAATCACCACTGTGCGAGATATGCGCTGGACAAAGTAAACCGTCCGGGGGAGGATCTTCCCGACAGCGGTTTCTACGCGACGACCCTTCAGGATGAAAGGAAAGTCGAAGGGATGTACGCGGACCAGCTGGTCTTCATGAAAGACGTTACCGGCGAAGTGCAGCAGGCATTCCAGACGGGAGCTACGGATGAGCAGAGAATCGCCGATGGACATGCCGAGATGCGGCGCCTCGAGGGAGAATACCGGGCAAAGTTCAAGGAGTCCGACCCGGCCGACTCCATGATATTCCAGGTGGTGACCTTCTATAACGGCGGGCGTTACTCGCTTTACGGATACCATAGGTACACAGATGTGAGGCTGGTGTTTGCGCCTCAGATGATCGTAGCGTACTTCGGGGGCGACTATGATAATTTCACTTATCCGCGCTACGACCTCGATTTCGCTCTATTCAGGATTTACGGCAGTGACGGCAAGCCGCTCCACACCGACAACTACTTCAGCTGGAGTCCCGACGGTGCGAAACAGGGAGACCCTGTTTTTGTGATAGGGAACCCGGGGAGGACAGGAAGGCTCATCTCCGTTGCACAGCTGAAGTTCAACAGAGACTATACCTATCCTTACGTCGTGGACCTTCTCAAGGAGCTGGAGGGAATCTACTCGGACTACATCGTACACAATCCCGGGATGAAAGCGAAATATCAGACCCGGCTGTTCGGTATCTCGAACTCGTTGAAGGCATATACCGGAATTCTAGGCGGACTTCGCGATCCATACCTCATGGCGAGGAAGGAAGCGTTCGAACGCAACTTGCGTGCGGAGGTTGAAAAGAACCCGGCCCTCGAAGAGGAATATGCCAACGTGTGGGATGATCTCGAAAATGTCGAGCAGCAGAAGGCCGGAATTTACTACAAGCATCTGGCAGCCAACCTCACCGCATACAGCTCTTCCGCCTATTTCCGCATTGCTTCCAAACTTATCGACTACGCGACTGCCATGTCGCTTCCGGAGGAGACCCGGCCGGAGGACATGCGGGAAGGTAAACTGGCAACTTACAAATCCAAGTTTTTACCCTCAGATTTAGATCCTCAATTGGAGAAGAAACTGCTTGCGCTTCAGCTGAAAAATATCCAATCATTTCTTGGAACTGACAACGAAGCGCTGAACACTCTCCTCAACGGGCGGACCCTAAAAGACGCTGCCGAATTCATCGTCAGCGCCACGTTTCTGGGTGACAGCGCCAAAGTCGTCGCCATGCTGGATGATAGCCCGAGCGTCATCCTGAACTCGAAGGATCCGCTCATCCGGTACGCGCTGGAATCACGAAGAGAATTCATGGAGATACAGAAACAATACGCGAGGCTTACGGCCGAAGAGGCTTCGGACAACCTGTCGCTCGGCCGTTTACTGTACGAGGTCTATGGCACGTCGATACCACCCGACGCGACATTCACACTCAGGATCGCCGACGGGACCGTGGAAGGATATCCCTACAACGGGACAATTGCACCCGTGAACACGACTTTCTACGGCTTGTACAACAGGTACTACAGCTTTGGGAAGAATTATCCCTGGAGCCTTCCTTCGGTCTGGCAGAATCCTCCCGCAGACTTCAACCTGACCACCCCGCTCGATTTCGTGATGACCAGCGACATTATCGGCGGGAACTCCGGAAGCGCGGTGATCAACGAGAAGCGTCAGCTGGTAGGACTAATCTTCGATGGAAACATCGAAAGCCTCCCCGGCAACTTCATATATGTTCCATCGGTCAATCGTGCCGTCGCCGTGCATTCCGACGCGATACCGGAAGCATTGAAGTACATATACCACGCGGACAGACTGGTCAATGAAATCACAGCGGGCAGGATAGAGCAGTAAGTAGAAGGTAGAGAGTGGCTGTCGCCTGAGGGGCGGCGGCCACTTCCTATTTTCGCGCCAGCTTGTCGTACAGGAGAGCTGCCGTCTTTATCCCGTCGAAGAAATGTCTCAGGTAGAGATGCTCGTTAGGTGCGTGGCTGTTTTCGTCCGGAAGCCCGAATCCGAGTAGGATAACTGGAGCTCCAAGCGCCTCCTGAAACGTCAGGACTTCCGGTATCGATCCTCCTTCGCGTATGAAGAACGGTTTCTTGCCGAAGACCGTCTCGAGGGATTCCGAAGCCGCCCTCACGGCCGGGTGGTCGATCGGGGTCAGCGCCGGCTCGCCGCTGTGCATCTTCTTCACCGTCGTCTTTACTGTCGGCGGAGCGATCTGCCGTATGTAGGCCGCGAAGAGATCGAGGATCTTTTCGGAACTCTGGTTCGGTACCAGGCGCATGCTGATCTTCGCGGTCGCCCTCGCTGGTATGATCGTCTTCGCCCCCTCCCCTGTGAAGCCGCCGTAGATTCCGTTGACATCGAGCGTCGGACGGATCCACAGCCGCTCGTTCGAGGAGTAGCCCGATTCACCGTACGGCGCAACAGCACCCGACTGCCGCAGGAATTCCTCGTCGCTGTACGGAAGTCTGGCAATTTCCGCGCGCTCTTCCGCCGGCACCTCCAGCACATCGTCGTAGAAATGCGGTATGGTTACGCGGCCGCGCTCGTCGTGGAGACGCGCGATAAGGTCGGCGAGAACGTTGGCCGGGTTTGCAACCGCTCCCCCGAACGAACCGGAGTGGAGATCGATCGGCGCGTTTTCGACTGTCAATTCAAGATAAGCCATTCCCCTGAGCGCGTAGCAGATCGTCGGCATGTCGCGGCCGTACATCGCGGTATCTGAAATGACAACCACGTCGGCTTTCAGCAGATCGCGATGAGATCGGATAAAGGGTTCGAGATGGATGCTCCCTATCTCTTCCTCGCCTTCGAATATGTACTTCAGGTTAATGGGAAGGTCTTCGGAGAGCTGCTTGTACGATTCAAACGCCTTGAGGTGGATGAAGAGCTGTCCCTTGTCGTCCGTCGAACCGCGTGCATAGAGGTCGTCGCCTCTGACCGTCGGCTCGAAAGGCGGAGTCTCCCATTCGGACAATGGATCCACCGGCTGGACATCGTAGTGGCCGTAGATTAGTACCGTCGGCTTCCCCGCGGCGTGGATGTGGTCGCCATAGACCAGTGGGTTGCCATCGGTTTCGAACAACTTAACGTTCTCGATCCCGACCGAGCGCATCATTTCGGAAATCGTCTCGGCGCAGCGGACCATCTCCCCTTTCTTTGATGGATCGGCGGAGATGCTTTGTATCCTCAGAATTGAACCGAGTTCTTCAAGAAACGCATCCCTTCGCGACTCGACGTGAAGCGAGAGTTTGGAATAGTCCACCTCGATCTCCCATTGTTTTTCTCGATCAATATAGCAAAAGGAGAGACGAATCGATATTCCCGCGCCCTTTATCCAATCCGTACCACTTCGACGTTGTCGACAAGCATTGCGCTCGGGATGATTCCACCCGCTGCCATGTTGAGCCACAGAGTTGAATCAGCAGGACAATCAAGCGTGTCGCCTGATTCATAGAAGGTCCAAGCAGAATCCCGTACGCTGACGCCTATTCCGCTTGCGGGACTCGGGGCAAAACCAAGTCCGACACCGCCGCCGACGCCCAGGTTTTTTCCCCAGAAACGAAGCACGAAACGCCCGGCCACCATCGCCTTCCCGATCCTATATGCAGCATGGGGAACCAGGCAGGCTCCGGAAACAAACAAAGACTGCTTTCCCCCGCCGGGAGGCACATCACTATTAAACTGCATGCTGCCATACCCTGTCCATCCGACGGTATCGGCCGATGACTCGAAGGAATTTGAATAGATCACGGTTTCGCCCTGATTTCCGCTGCCCTGGCGATAGACATATTGAGCGCACACCACAGTCTCAACTCCGTCATCGATCCTGGTGCAAAGGATAAAGTACCCGTCGCGCTGCAGCCCCTCGAGCTCTGCGTGCACGAGGTAGGTGCACGGGCACCTTGCATTGACGGTTGCCGTGTCGACCGCAGTCACATAGATCGTATCATTACTGATTCTCTGCGAGACGGCAAAACGGATCGAGTCAGAGGTGCAATTATCCGGCAGGAGAAAATTCATCACAAGAATGTCGTTGAATTCATAATTAAAGCTGGAATCGGTCGCGCTTGACTTGGAGAGCCCGTGCGATACACACCCCGGTACCTGCCTGACAGAACCGCCGGGCTGAATTTCGATCGGAGAAGACGACTTGTTGGAACACGCTTCAAAAGCGAGTACAAGCAGGCCGATGATCGATACGAGAACACCCTTTTTCATGAAGCCACACCTCCGTTTGTTTTGTTGAGCATGCTTCAGAACCTCTCACCCAGTAACGTAGTAACGCTAACCCACTCCGGCGTGAGCGCAACCCGCTGAAATTCAGGGAACTGCAGAATTCCGCGAGACAGTCTCGCTATAATAAACCTTCCCGCTGTCGTCCGACCTTGTGCACACAAACACATAACGACTTAACGGAAGGTTCATGAAGTCTGCGTGCACACGATAGTTACAGATGCACAAACACAACGCTTCAGCCGTGTCCATAGCCGCGACGAAAATAGTGTCGCCCTTCAGTTCGCTTGTGAGAGCGAACCTATTCGAGTCAGGACAGCAATTCCCCGTCAGGCAAAATTCCACCGATAGCGTATCGCCGAACTGATAGCCGAAGCATGAATCGGCAATGCCGGCTTGTGTCAACTTCAGACCGGAGAGACAACCCTTGATTTGATAAAGATTTGCGCGGATTTCCTGATTGCCGGGACCCGTCGACTTTTCCGAGCACGTGACAAGCATCCCCGCCACAGCGGACAGCAAAAGTAACAGCCCAAACCGCCTCATCGGGACACACCTCCCTTGCTGATGAACCCAGGTACTACGGAGTATACCCTATAATTGCCCTACGCGGCTAAGCTATTCAATAGCTGCGGAATAGTCAAGCATCTGCTTTGTCAAGTCCAGCGGATACTCGGTCTTCGCATCGACCACATTCCCCTTCTTGTCGACGACCGGCTTCAGATCCGGCATGACGAAACCGGTGTAGGCAGACAGCTTGAGCTTCTTGACGCGTTTCATCACTTCGTCACGCCACCCCGTGTTTATTTTCAGTCCGTACGTATCCACCAAATCCTTCCCGGCCTGGAGGTCGCCTTCCGCTTTTATCCTCATCACTTCGGCGAGAAGCTTTCCGACCATCTCGTGCATCTTCCCATAGTCGGTGATATGAAAATAAGTCTTGTTCCTCTTCCTCACGGCTTCTATGACATCCGAGTTCTGCATTACGTAGTTGACCACCGTCTGGCGGTTCTTCATATGGTCCTCTTCGAGCTGGTCCCCCTTCGGTATCCGGCGGAGCTGGAGGAACACGTTTCTGACATAGGCATCGTACATCTCCTTGCCGACGTCATCCGTATCGACCATCTTCAGCTGCTTCAGCTTCGGGTCGAAGACATTCCACAACGCGACCAGGTCGGCTCTCGCCTCTTCAAGAGTGGAGTAATAACCCGGCAAGTGGTCGGCGGGATCGCCTTTGAGGCTGTCACTTGCCTTCCCCGATACATGGCCCAGCACTTCGTGCATCCCGGTGTGAAGGTCGTCGGCGATCTGCCCGTATTTCTTCGCGCGCTTGACTTCCGTCTGGTTGTAGCAGAATTCTTCGAGCAGCCCCTTCGTTTCGGATGCCTTGTATGCCGCGACGACGTTGTGAAGAAGCACGCTCTTCGAACCGCGAGTCTGGCGAATCGACTGTTCGTTAGGGAGATTGATACCGATGGCACTGACGGGACCTGCGTCACCCGTCTCCACGATCACATTGACGACGTTGGCGATCGGAGCCTTGACATCCTTCTTTTTGTATTCATCCTTCCAAGGAGCGCGGTTCTCGAAGTATTGCGCGTTGGCTGCGAGCTTGCGCATCAGTTTAGTCTGCTCTTTATTCGTGAAGTAGACTACCGACTCGAACTTCCCTTTCTGTCCCCGGGGATCCATGTAAACCTCGATGAAGCCGAGGATGAAGTCCACGTTCGAAGAGTCTTTCACCCAGCTGATATTAAATTTCTCCCAATCGGAAGGATCACCCGTGCGGAAGTACCGGATCAGCAGATCGAGGGTCCGGGCCTGGCGGTCGTTCGCGGCATAAGCTTTCGCTTTCTCCAGATTTGCTATCACGTTCGAGAGCTCGCGGGCGTACATGCCGGGCAGCACACCTTCCCCGCCCGCACGCCAGACGATCTCTTCGATCTTACCATCCCTGAGAGTGACCTTCGAGTTAAGCGGGTTTCGCTCTTTCCCCGACTTCACCCACTCGTCTACCTGCGGAGTGGTAAGTCCCTCGTAAAAGTTGTTGGCACTCCGCGCGATAAAATCGTGGCCGGGGGTTTTGTCCGTCACCGTCGGCATGTAGTCCGGATCGAACATCGCCCTCTCGACCTCCTTGAACACTTTCATGCATTGCCCGGGGTTGGGGCAGGGCTTCTCATGATTTCTTTCGGCGGCCATGAGGGCTTCCTCGAACTCCCGCGGACTGCAGGCGGGGACGAACTTCCTCGCGGTGGCGTAATCGTACATGCCGTTGTTAATCCAGAACAACTTCGTGTACTCACGAACAGCCTTTATCGTCTTTACCGGGACGCCTTTGGGGCGGGCGAGCACCTCCTGGCAGAGATTCATTATCTCGATCGCGTGTTTGTTGGTCTGGTCGATTGAGATCGGTCTCCCTGCGACTGCGGCTTTCGCCATGTAATAGGCGAATATCTTTTCTTTCTTCGGGAGTGACTCGAACCCGTCAGCGTACAGCTGCACCGTCCTGGCGTTGCCTATGCGCTCAAGCTCGTACACCCGTTTCTGCTTACCTATCTTTTTTGTCTGTGCCATACCGAGAACTGATAATGAGAAGATGCTAGTAAATAAAAACAAGAAAGCATGCCGCATACCCGCCTGCTGTTGCCCGTTTGATCCCCGACTTTGCCGCGAAAAAGATTACCTCACAAACGCGAAAGGTTCAATCACGCACTGGCCGCATGTACCATTTTGCCGATGCTCACCACCGTCAGAAGGAGCAGCGCCACGAATATGAGGACCGGCAGCCATTGACCGAGCTGGACGAAATACCCCGTGCTGTTGATGACGGTATAAATCAACATCCCCGAGGCGAGATAATACACCCGGGCTGCCCACGGTTTCCCCCGAAGCGCTGCAACGCCGGCGACGAACATAACCATCGCCGTCATGAACTCCGCAGAAAGATGAAAGACCATCTCCAGGGGCGCCGTCTCCAATTGAGGAACCTGCGCCGTCACTAAGAAGAATATCCATTGGATCAGAATAAGTATACCGGCCGTTATCCCAAAGATCCCCGCAAACCTCATTTTATCTCCCTGATTTTATTCCTCCTGACAAAGCGATACTCGCCGCGGGGCGGACATAAAGACTAGAGACACGGGAGACTTGAGGAAGATAGCCAAACATCATCCCCGAGTCTCCGTGTCTCCGAGTCAAACATCTTGAGTGTTAATTCTACGCTACCGACTTGACGATCTCGGTAAGGTACCGGTAGAACTTCTCGACGCTGTCGATGGCGACGCATTCATCCGGCGAATGCGGACCGATGATCGTCGGACCGAACGAGATCGTGTCGACGTCCCCGCCTACGCGGTCGTTGATGATCCCGCATTCGAGCCCGGCGTGAATCGCCTTCACCGCGGGTTCCTTGCCGTACATGTTCCTGTACACTTCCTTGCCCCTCGCAAGGACGGCGGAGTTCACGTTCGGCTGCCAGCCGGGATAGCCGTCGCTCGGTTTGATCTTGGCGCCTGCAAGCCTTCCTACCGAAGCCACCTGGGCGGCGATCATATCCTTCTCGGACTCGATGGAGCTTCTCTGGCTCGTGACGATCGTTACGCCGGCGGCAGAGGTTTTCAGGACGGCGACGTTCGTCGACGTCTCGACGAGATCGGGTATATCGCTGCTCATCCTGATGACGCCGTGCGGCAGCGCGTCCAGCACGCCGAGCACAGCCGCTTTCGACTTGTCGTCGAATGCCGGCTTCACCTTCTTTACTTTCTCGACAAGCACCTTCACGTCCGGATCCGTCGTGCCAAAGGCGTTCTTGAAGGCCGCTTCGCACTCCGCGGCGACTTTTGCGACCTTAGCCTCGTCGGCTGCCGGGATCGCGATGGTCGCTTCGGCTTCGCGCGGGATCGCATTGTGCTTGCTTCCGCCTTCGAGCGACACGAGCCTCATCTTCGTCTTCGCGTCGATAGCCATTAGCGTCCTGGTGAGGAGCTTCAAGGCATTCGCGCGGCCGAGGTGAATATCCACGCCGGAGTGGCCTCCCTTCAGGCCGCGTATCATCACGTTCAGTACGGCGACTTTTCCCGTGACGGCTTTTCTCTTCACCGGTACGGTCATCGTCGTGTCGAGCCCGCCTGCGCAGCCTATGTAGAGGACTCCTTCCTCTTCAGAATCCAGGTTCATCATTATCTTCCCCGTGATGAAGCCCGGTTCGATATGGTTCGCGCCCGTGAGGCCCGTCTCTTCATCAATGGTGAAAAGGCCTTCGATCGGCCCGTGCACGAGAGACTTGTCTTCGAGAAGAGCGAGCAGCGATGCCACGCCGATGCCGTCGTCGGAACCGAGCGTCGTGCCGTCGGCCTTGATGTAGTTGCCCTCTCTGTGAAACTTAATCCCGTCCTTCAGGAAGTCGTGCTGGACGTCGCGGTTCTTTTCGCAGACCATGTCGGTGTGGACCTGAAGGACGACTGTCGTTGAACCTTCCTTGCCCGGGGTTGCCGGTTTGAAGACGACGACATTTCCGACCTTGTCCTGTTTCGCTTTCAGTCCCATCGCCGCGGCGGTCTTCTTGATATATTCGAGGACCGCTTTTTCGTTTTTTGACCCGCGCGGGATCGCGCTTATTTCGCGGAAATAATGCCAGACCCTCTCCGGCTTCAGACCCTGGATAGCTTCTTCGTTCATGATATCATCTCGCTTTTATGATGTTTGAATGCCCTCCCGATTTTGTCGGGATTTATTCTGTAAGATTTTGTCGATTGGAGACTTAGGACGCAGCGCCCTACTATTGCGGATTTCAGGTTCTTATACTCCATTTCGAGATTGCCGCATCGTAGATGCCATTTTTATGCAAACAGAATCTAGGCTATCATGGCCATAGAAGCAACGGACAAGGACCACGCTTGATTGAAGGGTGCTGTCTGCAGGCTGAGTTCAGCACAAAATTATGCCGGCAAATTACCGCGTTTTTCCGAGCCCTAAGATCTTGTGCGGCCGTGGCGGACAATTTGTAAACAATGGGCGTGACGAATGCGGCAATTTTTACTTCAACAGCTCGAATTTCTTTACCGAAATGAATCTCCCACCGTCGTTCCTCGACGCGGTAATACGATAAAAATATACACCACTTGTGAACCGGAACATGCTCACTGATTTCTCATAAGTCCCCGGATTAAGCATACCATAACGCAATTCCTCCACTTTCTGTCCCAAGACATTATAAATGTCGAGTGTCACCGTCGAAGTTTCCTTGAGGTCAAACCTTATCATAGTCGATGGGTTGAACGGGTTCGGATAGTTCTGATAAAGCGCGTACTCTTTTGGAATTCCGTCAGCTTCCTCCACGGCATCAAGACCTATCCCCGTGATAAAAGAGCCTGCGGTCGAGAACGGACTTGTTCCCGAGGTATCGGACGCGTTCACGTGCCAGTAATATTTCGTGGTCGCTGAAAGCGGATTATTGAGCTTGAAGGTTGTATCGGTTAGCAGGGTATCGAAGTCAACTGAGGAGAAACTACTGTCTCTGCCTATCTGGATGGTATACCGGCTAGCGTACATAGAGGAGTGCCATGTCAGGACTGTCTTTCTAGGGACTCCGCTCGTCCCCTCGGGGGCAATTAGTAGAGGAGGAGCCGGGGTAGGATCCAGTGTTCTCACGCTCTGTTCATCACTCACAAAAAGAGTCCCGCTGGAGCTGCCTAAACAGGAGAGACGATAATAGTACGTGGTACTTGGAGGGAGACCGCTTAATGAAGCCTCGACTAACGTGGTGGTGTCTCCGAACGCTGTTGAAGGGGAGGCAATGGTGCTGTCTGCATATATGTTCGATTTTGTTCCGTAGAGAAACTTGATTTGTGCGGGGTTGTTAGACGGATAAACGATTCCCCGGAATGTGGCCGAGCCTGTATCAACGTAGGATGCATGAAGCGCACTTGCGAATTCTGTACTTCCAGGCAAGTAGCGTAACAAAGCAAAGTCCCCGTGTCCACTTAAGATCGAACTTCCTGCGAGAATGATCTTGCCATTTCGCTGGATGGCGATTGACCTGGCCAAATCCACCGTTCCAAGACCTCCGCCAATCGAACTTCTGACCACACCTGCGGGACAGAAGGTCAAGTCCGGCGAACCATCATAATTAAGCCTCGCTGCCGCGAAAGAGAACAGAGTGCCCTGCTGAGAAAATCCCCCGATCAGCACTTTTCCGTCAACTTGAATTGCAGCAGAGATGGCAAAATCATCCGTGCTGTCGGCACCATTCTTCGACAGCATAACCGTCCCCGCATTGCCGAAAGTGCTGTCGGGCACGCCGCTCGCATTATACCTGGCCGCCGCGAATCGATACCCTAAAGAGGAATGCGCTATGCCAACAATCACGAATTTCCCGTCCGGCAGTAAGCCAATTGATTTTACGTAATCTGACGTGCCATCGCTTCCGTTTATGGATGTCTTAATAGTTCCGTTCGTCCCGAAGGAGTCGTCCAGAGTTCCGGTTGATTCGAAACAGGCAACCGCAAACGCGGCACCCGAACCCAGGATACACTGACCTGCGACGATGATCTTCCCACCGGGCGTAACCGCCAGACTGTAAGCGTAGTCATTACCGTTGCCCCCATTCACCGACGCTTTCGCCGTCCCGGATGTTCCGAATCCGCCGTCCAGGGTACCGTCTGTGTTGAACCGTGCCAACGCAATTTCGTAGCCGTCAGAATTATGCGTATACCCGCCGAGCACAATTTTGCCATCCGACTGGACCGCCACCGAAACAGCAAAGTCGCTCGTTCCGTCGCTCCCGTTGATTTGTGCCATTGCCGTCCCACTCGTTCCAAAGGAATTGTCAAGTGTCCCGTTCGGGTTGAAGCGGGCAACGGCAAACTCTCCCTTGGATCCGTTGCTTGTATGACCGGCCACTACGATTTTGCCGTCGGATTGAATAGCAACCGACTCTCCAGCGTCGTTGCCATACCCGCCTGAGATCGATACCTTCGCTTTTCCACCGTTGCCGAATTGACTGTCAAGGGAGCCATCCGAATTGTAGCGCGCCACCGCGAATTTTTGGCCGGATCCTCCAGCCACGACGATCTTTCCATCGGGTTGAATCGCCAGGCCTGTTGCTCGATCATCTCCGAAACCACCTGGAGTAGCGGTCTTCGTTGTCCCGGTTTGGTTGAACGAGTCATCGAGAGATCCGTTGCTATCGCACCTTGCTATCGCGATCAACTGAGAGGTATCGACGACAGAATAACCGGCCATTACGAACTTCCCGTCGGGCTGAATGATCAGTGACGACGCCTCATCATCGGCACCGCTCCCGCCGTATATGTTTATCCGCATGCTTCCCGATGTCCCGAATGTGCTGTCCACGACGCCGGTTGAATCGTAACGACAGGCGGCAAATGCGAAGCCGGACGTGCTCTTTGAAAAACCGCCGATCATTACCTTGCCGTCTTCCAAAACTGTCACCGACATTCCTTCATCATCTCCGGCGTTACCACCGTCGATCTTATTTCCCACGAACCCATCCGTTCCGAAAGTGCTGTCGAGGCTTCCGTCCGCCCTCAATCGGTACAGGGCAAATTCATTCCCTTGACCGTCATCGTTGTTAAAGAGACCCGCAACATATAATCTTCCATCGCTCCCCAGCGCGACAGATTCGCCGAGTGCATTTGGACCGTATCCAAAAAGCGGCAGCTTGACCGAACCAAACTCCGCGAAGGTGTCGTCGAGAACTCCATCAGTGTCGATGCGCGCGACCGCAAAAGTGTTGCCGCCGTCCATGAAAGTATATGCCGATCCCGCAACCACAATCTTCCCGTCCAGCTGAATGACCAGCGAACGGCCGAAATCTCCCGTGCCATCGCTGCCATGGTAGGTTGAACTGACAGTCCCCCCGCTGCCAAAGGTATTGTCGAGAGTTCCGTCCGAATTGTACCTTGCCAGAGCGAAACTGCCGTTAGATGTTCCCGCCACCACGATTTTCCCATCCCGCTGTACTGCAACTGCCGAACCAGCATCGTTATTGCCATAGATGCCATTGACCTGAGTCCTGACAGTTCCTTTCGTCCCGAAAGTGGTATCAAGCGTGCCGTCCGTATCGTACCTGGCGACCGCAAATGTCGAGCCCTGGCCGTTGTTGGACGAGGATCCTGCAACGATAATCTTCCCGTCAGCTTGAAGGGCCACTGAATTGGCGACATCGTTTCCGACCCCATTGTCAAACCCCGTCAGGGCAAATCCGTCCGTACCGAAAGTTGTGTCGACAGTTCCGTCACTTAGGTAGCGGAAAACGACGAAGAAGTGAATTGAGCCGCTGTATGCATACCCGGCAACAAGGATCTTTCCGTCCCTCTGAATGACTGCCGATTTGGCCACGCAGCTCATGCTGTCGTTGCCGGAAACTTCGGTCCTCACGGTGCCATTCGTTCCGAACGATTTGTCGAGCAGGACATCGGAGAAATCGATTTGGGTGGGATAGCGGGCCTGTCCTTCCTTCGACGAGGTTTCCTTTGAGATCCAGGTTGAAGCACCGGGGAGCTTCTTGGCAACCCGCCTGAAGGGAAATCGTGTAGAGCCTATGTAATTAGAAATAATCGGATTTGATTGTGCTTCTGATTTGTTGGTCCATGCGGCTACAACAAGAAGCAATAGAATTGTGAGATGGTAGACTTGTTTCATGCCGACTCCCGTACTGTTTTCGCACCACTGTATTTCTGGATTTGTAAGAACCGTTTCCCTTTCGCCCCCTGGCTTGGCTCGCCCCACAAAACGTCACTATCAAATCACACTCCTGCTCGGAACTGTACCACTGCAAAATATCTTGCAGATGATAGCCATCTTACGCGAAATGTGCAAGCCGATAGGACGGGGCATGTCGACCATACCAAAAGTTCCAATGACAATCGGCGGGTTATGGTGGATTGCCTGGACGGTTCGAAATGGGGATACTCACAGTTCGGGTTGATAGGCAGCGGAACCGCCCGCCTGGAACGCGTCAGCCTTCGATCTTCTTCACCCTGCCGACTTCCCCCGTCTCCAAACGCACCTTAATACCGTGCGGATGTGTCGGCGAGTTGGTCAATATGTCCTTGACGATTCCTTCGGTAAGCTTCCCGGTCCGCTGGTCCTCCTTTAGGACAATTGCGACCTTCATACCGGGTTTTATGTCGAAACGCTTCCTGCCGTCCACTATGTCCTCATGTGGTTGTTCATCCACGTAATCGCTACGCCGTAATTACACGGAACTGACTTGACGCGAGGGGTCACTAGATTATCATCTGTCTCTTCCGTCGAACCTTGAAGATGTCATATGAATCGTCAGCACCAGTTTCATCGATCAAATCGTTGAAAAGGACAAACAGATCTCCTGCTATGCCGACCAATCGCTCAAGCTTGGCCCTCAAGACGCGCTTGTTCCGACGGTGTACGAAAAGGTACGCTTGGTGAACTATGTCATTCCTTTCCACCCGAATCTTCTCAATGCGGGAAAACAACGAATGGGGTATCAAACCTGTAATCAAAGCGAGATGAAGGGATGAATGAAAATCCTGTTGGTTGCAGAAATTCTTCAGGGAGATTATTTCACCTTCTCGCAAGGTCTTTGCCGACTTATCCCACAGAATCTTCACAAAGACAAGCCATTTCAAAGTATTCTCAATCAGACTGTACATCAATATCACCCCCTCGAAATACCTAGCGGATTGATTCTTGCTCAATATGGCACTGATGTCACGATCTACTCTGTCGATGGCATTCGTGAGTTTGTATTCTCTACGTCTTCGCATTTCCGGCAGCCTCCCACAATTGTTTTCTTGCTAGACTATTCTTGTCACTGCCAAATCGGCAGCCGAGTAGAACAGCGGAAACGGCATTCCGCGCTTCGATTTGAACATCTGCCGGACTTGCAGCAGCCTTACTTCAAAGCGAGCAGATTTCCCGAACTCGACGGTTGTCGCCTCACCAACCTTCAGCTTCACTTCCCTGCTACGGTGATCAGCCAGAGTTATGGTCAACGTTGCGTCGCCGAGGTACTCGTGGACCCGCCGCGCGCCGATTACGACTTTGTTCTTCTTCGCCGTGGATGTTCCATTCTCAATCACTGTTACAATATCCCGCGGACCCGTTTTTCTCCGGCCAACGGGCTCCGCAGCCCTCGGGAATTCGTATGGAGCATGAAACGAACCGCGCCGGCCCCAATTATCCTTTATGTATTTGAAGGCTTCGTTGATCAGCTTCATCTTCGCCGTTCCGATTCGCTGCATCTTGGCGTCGCCCTCGAAGCGGTCGGGATGCCATGCCTTCACCTGAATACTGAAGGCTTCACGCACCTCTTCCAGAGTTTTCGGATTTGCCAGCTCAAGTATTCGACAGGCTTCCTGCCAGGTCATTTGTCAATTCTAAATTGTGAATTTTGAAATCTAAATTGCAGACAGTGCGTGGTATCCGCACCTCCGCGACTCGCAAAAGTTATTTCGTGGGGTGAAGAAGTGCAACCTTCCGGCTTCATCAGTCTTCAGAGCCGATGTCATATACCTCGACCAGGTTTACCCATCTTCCCCATGCTTCGGTGGAGAATTTAACCCCTCTACAGAGCGAGACGCAATTAAAACAGGCATCTGGATCAGTCACGGTTTCGCTCTTGCAGGGAAGGCGATTTCAGATAGGAGGCACCGTAGGTCAAGTCATGCGTCCAATCTGCCTATTCAGTTCAGTATTTGGTCTGTGTCGCATCGCGTGACGGCTTCGTCCCGCGCACGGTGATGCTCAGTATCGCCGCCCCCGATAACTTAAGCGCCCTGGCGTCGGCGGGGTCTACCTCATCCAATATGTCATCCGGGACCGCGATCGGACGCTCGCTTTTCACCTCGATGCCGTCGAAGCCAGCCCGCTCTATGATCGCCAGATAGTCTTCCTTAATAAGCGCGCCGCTGACACATCCGGCATATAATGCAGCCACTTCCCTGAGTTTTGCGGGGAGCGTGCCGACTGTCACTATGTCGGAGATGCTGAAGTGTCCCCCAGGCTTGAGCACGCGCAATATTTCCGAGAAGGCGCGCTGTTTGTCGGGCACGAGGTTCAGCACGCAGTTGCTCAGGACTACATCCACGCTGTCTGATTCGACAGGCATCTTTTCTATCTCGCCGAGACGGAACTCCACGTTCGGGTAGCCTGCCCTCGCATTGTTCGCATTCGCCTTGTCGATCATGGCCTCGGTCATGTCGATGCCGATAACTCTCCCAGTTTCTCCGACAAGTCTTCTCGCGACAAAGGCGTCATTGCCTGCGCCGCTGCCGAGGTCAAGCACAGTGTCTCCCTGCCTGATCCCCGCGCCGTCGGTCGGGATGCCGCATCCGAGGCCGTAATCAGCGTCGGGATTGTAACCTTCGATGGCGGAGTAGTCGACGTCGAAGACGACTTCGGTCTTTCCTCCGCAACCGCAGGATGCGCGCGGCTTCTCGACTATCGACGCGTATCGGTTCTTCACTTCCGTTTTCAACTCTTCTTCGGTTTTCATAATAGGCTCCGTTATTTCTTGATGGTTTGCGTCAACTCAATTCCAGGCTCATGCATACGGCGGATTTCGGACAGGCGTATTCGAACTCGGAGGACTTCTTGATCTCCTCATTCCCGAGTTTCGACCTGTCGACAACGTCGAACCCCTTTTTCAGAAAGAAGTCCTCGGCGGTCTCCGTCAGAAGGATTACCCTTCGCGCTTTCTTCAGCCGGGCTTCCTCCAGCATGTGGTCGACGATTTCGGATCCCAGGCCATGTCGCTGCAGACCCGGCTCGATCGCAACCGACCTGAGGAGAGCATCGCCGCCGTAGAATTCGAATCCGGCTATTCCGACTATACCGCCGCCGCTTTCCGCGACATAGAACCGAGTAACGCCACTCTCGACGCTTTCGACGGGCAATTTAGTTTCGATCAGCAATTCCCGGATTTTCTCTCTATCCCGGGGAGTGGAACTTCTGAAATCGATCTTCATTTTGATTTTCCTTTCGTTGAGCAGCTCGCTTCGGCACAGCCGCCGGCAAGCTCGTCAAACAGCACGTTGAGATCGCCCGCCATTTCGGTGATCGCTTCATTGTCAAGGCAGTAGCACGAGGAAGGGCCCTCGATCGTTCCTTTCACAAGGCCCGCTTCCTTGAGCTCTTTGAGATGTTGAGAGACTGTGGCCTGGGCGATCGGCAATACTTCCACGATTTCGCCGCAAACGCAGGCGTTTCGCTTTGCCAGGGTCCGCAGGATTGCCACCCTCGCGGGATGGGCCAGCGCTTTCGCCCATCTTGACAGCCGTATCTCCTTCGCCCTGAACTGTTCTGTTTTGGTTATCGGCATCGGTTGATTTCCTTTATCGTATCTTTACGATAAAGATAAAAACAGGTTACACGATGTCCAAGCGGAATTGTGAACATCTTTCGGCGTTCTTGAATTAGGATAGGGAGTGAATTGTGAAGCCGCCGCCGGCAATTACGACGGATCCTCAGATTTCCCGTGCAAGCGAACCCGCGCTCAACCCCAGATGATCTTTGCCCTGCACAGCTCGACCCCGTCTCTATCCCGCTCTACTTCACAGTAGTAGTAGTCTCCCGCGTTGGCCGACAACACGTGAACGCCGTCCCCGAGCTGGGCCTCGGCTAGAAAATTTAGCTCGAACGACTTCAGACCTTTTTCATCCAGCACACTTCTCGGGAAGCTGTCGAGGACCCAGCCCAGATATCTTGAGGAATTGACGTGGTTGTTTACGTCGATGTCTGTGTACTTCACGACGTACTCAAAGTCGGTCCTGACCGTCTCGGACTCTTCTATCTTCTCGAGTTTCGTCTCGATCTCATGCTTGTTCAGCTGGACCGGGAAGTTGCTGTGCTCCAGATCGATCCTCTGTATCCGCGAAGTCTTCCTGTCTATCACGAGCCAGGCCGACGTAGCCGATATGATCTTCTTGCCGCTCTGTGAATACACCGTGAAGTCCCTGAGACCGAAGAGCTTGTCGGTCCCTTTTCCCCATGTCTCAACGGTTATTTCCTCGTCCCACTTCGGGAGCTCTTCGATAACGGCCAGGAAGCGCGACAGGACCCACAGCTGCCCTTCTTCCCTGAGGGCCTCGTAACTGAACTCGGAATTGTTCGCGTGTGCCCACGCGCTGTCGAGCATGCAGCTGAATAGAATGTCCGGGCGCGCCCTTCCCCTCTGATCGACTTCCCAGGAATGCAGGCGGAATGCCCGTTTAAGAATATTCGGCGTCGAGCTGCTCATCTCCCTACACTATTTGCTCCGTACGACTTTCTCATTCTCACCTGCAAAATAATCCGTCAGGCGGGGAAGCGCAAGAAGACCGTCACCTCAGCGATGACGGTCTTCTCGCCAAACTTATTTCGGTGCCGGGCCTTCCGTTACCTGGACGAGATCGTCCGGCCTCAGCCATTTGACATATGCCTTCTGAATTTCTTTCGCGTCGATCTTCATGTAGATGTGCGCCGCACGTATCGGCTCATCGAGCGGAAGATCTTCCAGGGCTCTCGCGAGCAGGCCGCGCGCGACACCGTTCACGCTCGACTCGGATAAGGGTATCTCACGAAGCACGAGGGCCTTCGCTTGCTTCAGCTCCTTGGCCGTGACTTCGGAGTCCTGCATCTGCTTCAGGTCGCGTATGATGATGTTCCGTGCCTGCGTGACTTTGTCCGGGTCGCAAGCGTAGCTCACCTCGTAGGTACCGCGCGTCTTATGGATCCCGAAGTTGGAGCCCACGTAGTACACGAGGCCTTCGTTCTCGCGGAGGTCTCTGTAAAACCTCGTAGCGTAGAAAGCTCCGCCGAGCACGTGGTTGCCGAGCTCCAGGCGATAATAGTCGGCATTTGAGCGCGTCAGTCCGAGAGTCTCCGCCAGGTAAACCCGGTCCTGCACCCGGCTCTGGTCGGGAACTGCCGCAGTCGACTGTTTGCTGGGCGGTACGGATGGCAGATCGGTTTCAGGTTTCGGGCCGCTCGCGGTCCATCCTCCAAAGTATTTCATCACGACAGCTTTCGCCGAAGCCGGCGCGATATTCCCTATAACGACGATCGTCGTCATGTCGGGGCGGTACACCTTCTCGTAATAACTCTTCACATCCGCCATCGTGACCGAGTCCACCGTCTCCGGAGTCGTTTGGCGGAGAGTAGGATCCCCCTTCGGATATAAGGCGATCTGGAGCGCGCGCCTGGTCAGGTAGTCAGGGCTTTCGAGTTCGCCGGCAACCGTCGCCGCGGTCTGTCGTTGTATTATTCTGAATGCTATTTCGGGAAGCGCCGGATGAAGCTCGTTGTCGGCGAGAAGCTGGACGCCGCGGTCGAAGTGGTTCGCGAGTACGCTCAGCGAGAAGCTCGATCCGCCCGATTCGTTCGCGCCTATGTCGTCGAGCGCTTTCCGGAACGCGATCCGGTCGAGTGTGGTAGACCCGTATTCGAACAGCTGGTCGAGCATTCCGCTGACTCCGTCCCTCCCTCCGGGAGTCTGGAGCAGGGAGTTGCTCTTTATCCTTCCCATGACTGTCACCGTGTTGCTGATCGTCTCAGGCTGCACTATGAGCCTGATGCCGTTCGGGAGCATCGACACGACGGGCTTCACCGTGGATTGCGGGATCGAGAGCCTTCCGACCGCAGCCTCGGCCCACTTCGGGAGCGTCACGCCTTTCGTTTCCTTCGGAGCGAACGACTCCGCGCCGCCGAAACCCCTGGAGGAGACCGGTTTACCCGATGCTTGCGGCGTAAGCACTGCAATAATCGCATGCTCAGGATTTATGTACTCCCTCGCCACGCGGTTGACATCGTCCACCGTAACCTTTTCCATCATCTTCAGGTCATCGTCCGGCGAGTTCCTGTGTTCTACCGCGACCGCGTCCGACCATACCTGTGCCAGTCCCGAGACGGAGTTCTTCTGGAATTCGGCGTCCGATATTTCATGCCGCTTCGAGGCTTCGACAAGATCTGCGGAGACGCCGCTCTTCAGTTCGGCCGCCAGTATACCGCTCATCTCCTTGACCAGGTTGCCGGTGTCATACCCCTTCGGGAACGCGGTGAGAGCAAATCCCAATCCCGATTTCGGCATCGCGTAATATTGAAACCCTGCGTACAAAGCTTTCCCCTGCGGGACGAGAGCGTAGAGGTTTCCTCTCTGACTGCTCAGCACGTCGGAGAGAACCTGACCTGCCGCGTAATCTGGACTGTTCGTACCGGGAAACCTGTACGATATGACCGCCAGTCCGTACGGAAGGTCGGTCGTAAGATTCATAGTATCCGCCTTCACGTTCGTGAAATTGAAATCCGGTCGCGCGGGAATTTTGCCGGAAGGGATGTCCTCGAAAAGTCTCTTCACTTCCGCGAGTGCCTTCTCCGGGACCACATCGCCTACTATGACGAGTATGGCGTTGTTCGGAACGTACCAGTTCTTGTGGAAATCCTGCAGCATCGAGCCGGTGGTCTTGTCGAACGACGGGCGGGTGCCGAGGGCATCGTGGGCGTACGGCGTTCCTTTGAACATGGCGTCGAGAAGCTTCGTGAAGAAGACATATTCCGGGTTGGACAGGTCCTGTGCCACTTCCTGTTCGATCGCGCCCCTCTCCTTGTCCCAGAGGCTGTCGGTGCCCAGTATGCCTTTCATCCTTATCGCCTCGACGTGCAGCGCGACGTCGAGATCCTCGGCAGGAATTGTGAAGAAATACTGCGTCACCATCTGTTGAGTATCCGCGTCGAAGTCGCCGCCCATCGCTGCAGTAATGTCGGCGAGCTGCGATGCCGACAGGCCGGGACTGCCGCGGAACATCATGTGTTCCAGCGCGTGTGCCGTGCCCGGGAAGCCTTCCGGCGCTTCGTCGGAGCCGACCAGGTAATTGATTTCCGTCGTTACGACCGGAGCGAGCGGGTTGCGGACGATCACGACGCGAAGCCCGTTCTTCAGTGTCGAGCGAAGTACAGTCTCGTTGGAGGCCGCATTCTTTTCCCCGGCGCGGGCGACGACGGCGGGCAGCGCCGCCATCATCAGGGCCAGCAGAAATGCTGACATGGAAATTCGTTTGAGGCCGAACAGCCCGTCCGTGCAACGGGCAACAAAATGGCTGATCCGTGAATCTCTGTACATTTTTCCTCCTGGGGTTTGGTGGGAACGGGCGTTTCGCATGGAATCACCCGTGGGCTTAAGCGCCCCTATCCTCGTGATGAATCGGAGAGTGAATTGTGCTTCTAAAGCCATACTATCTCTTCAAAACCAAGGTGCTCTCTGGGGCCGGATCCCCTTTCAATCCGGGACAGGCCCTCGTTCCGTACATTTTAACAATCCTTGCGCAGATTTCATAGGAACCCAAGGAATTTTCGGTGGTGTCCTAGTTTGGATGTTGCCTGTCTCCGCTGGATGAACGCTCCCATGAGTCTACCGTCAACCGTAAAATGTCATTCTGACAAAGGGAGGTTGTGGTGTCAGCATTTCGGACATATTGGGGACACTACTGAATTTTCCGCTGAGGCGTATTGAAGAATACCGACGCGTTGGCTATAGTGCACGCATGGAAAACTTCGATAATCTTACGCGCGAAGAGCTTCTTAAGATCATAAACATGTTCGCGAAGAACTGGCTGGCTCACGACGGGAGCTGGTTTCTCGCCGCGGAAGAGAAATACGGGATGGAGACCGCGGTCGAGCTCGACACAAGATCATGGGAGCGCTTTGCCGTAGCAGAGGCGAAACGGATCAAATCGGAAATGGGTATACCTGAAAACGGAGGACTGAAGGCTCTCGAGAAGGCACTCAGGTTCAGAATGTACTCTGCAATCAACAAGCAGGAAATCGAATGTGCCGACGAGAACACGCTCATTTTCAGGATGGTCGAATGCCGGGTCCAATCAACCAGAAGACGGAAAAACCTTCCTCTCTTCCCATGCAAGCCTGTAGGCATCGTGGAGTTCAGTCAGTTCGCGAAGACGATCGACCCGAGGATTGAGACAACCGTCATATCATGCCCTCCCGATCCAACCGCAGATTTCTACTGCGGCTGGATGTTCAGGTTAGGTTCGGGAAAAGAATAGGAGTAGGGGGACGGTTTTCCTACTGCCTTCTGTCCGATCTCCTGTGTCCGTGTCCCCCCTGACCGCGTGAACCGTGGCCGCCCTGTCCCGGCCTGCGACGCCTTTGGCTGGATCTCTGTGGCAGAGGGAACTTCGGTTCGGGCAACGGCATGAGGAGATCGTCTTCAGGATACGTCGACGGGATATCCTCGGCGAGATATTCTTTTATAGCCGGTAGGAAATAGGCGTCGGTCTCGGTCGCGAAACTTATCGAAGTCCCGCTGGCACCGGCTCTGCCCGTCCTGCCTATGCGGTGCACATAGTCCTCGGGGTTTTCGGGAAGTGTGAAGTTCACAACATGGCTGATCCCTTCAACATGCAGGCCTCGCGCCGCGACATCGGTCGCAACCAGTACGTTTATCCCTCCCGAACGGAAGTTTTCCAGCCTCTTGATGCGTCTTAATTGCTCGACATCTCCCGAGAGAAGAGAGCAATTGATGCCGTACGCGGAGAGGTGATCTTTCAGATCTCTGGCGGTGTCCTTGCGGTTCGTGAAGACGAGGACCTTATCGAGCCCGCGCTTCGTGATGAGATTATAGAGGATCTTGAATTTCTCGATATCCATCGTGAGATAGAACACCTGCTTTATCGTTTTTACGACGACTCTCTCTGGCTCGATTTCCACGATGCTCGGTTCGGTCGTCCATTTGGAAGCGAGCCTGTTGACCTCCGGAGTAAGCGTCGCGCTGAAGAGCATCGTCTGCCTCCTCGATTTCGGAGGCGTGCTTTCTATGATCTGCCTGACGTCCGGTATGAATCCCATGTCGAGCATCCTGTCGGCTTCGTCGATGATGAGTATCTCCACCTTGTCCAGGTGTATACTCCCCTGCTTCTTGAAGTCCAGGAGCCTTCCGGGAGTGGCAACTACGATGTCCACATTTTCACCCGCAAGAGTGTTCTTCTGTTCCTGGTATTCCATCCCTCCTAGAACTGCAAGCACTTTGATGTCAGTATATTTTATCAGCTCGTCGGCGTCATTCTTGATCTGCATCGCGAGTTCCCTGGTGGGGGCGAGTATCAACGCGCGAGGCGCCTTGCGGTTCGGCTCGGGCAGCGGGTTGTCGAGCAACCTTGTAATGATAGATATGAGAAACGCCGCAGTCTTCCCGGTCCCTGTTTGGGCACGTCCGGCAGCGTCAAGCCCTTCAAGAGCTTTCGGAAGTATTCCCGCCTGGATCGGGGTACAGTACTTGAACCCCTTGTCGGCTATGGCATGCATTACCTCTTGGCGGATCGGGAAATCATGGAACCTGTTCTTGCCTTCAGCCGGCGGGACGACGTACTTCGAAACATCCCACGAACCTGCGTCGCGCCGGGGCGCTTTTGGCTTTTCGGGAGGACGTTTGGCTTCAGTGCGCGGCCGCCTGTCCTGCCTCTGGTTTCTGGCGCTTTGCTGCTGTCTCCCATCCCCTTTGTTTCTTCTCTGGTCTCTTTGGTCTCCGTGGCCTCTCTGATTTCCCTGATTCCTCCGCTGATCATGTCTCTGATTCTGTTGCGGTCTATCTTCGCTCTTCTTAGGAGCGTTCTCTTCGGCTTTTCTTACTTCCGGTTTCGCGGCCTTCTGGCCGAATAGCTTTTTCAATATGTTCTTTAACAACTTTCTTTCACCGTTTCCTTTGTTACTAAAAGTTAGATTTCTTTGCCTGCTCGGTGAGTGCGGCGGACATTGCGCCCGTCCTACTCGATTATAACCGCTTCCCTCTCCAATTTGATCCCGAATTTGTCCGCGATCGCATCTTCGATTTCAGACGCAAGGGTAAGCAGTTCTTTTGTTCTCCCGGAATAATTCACCAGAGCAAGCGCATGATTGGTTGAAATTCCGACGCCGCCTCTTCGCTGCCCTTTGCGAAAGCCGGCGTGCTCTACGAGCCATGCGGCAGGTACCTTCGTACCTTCGCCGCTCTTGTAAGTCGGCGCCGGTCCGATGCCGTACTTCTTCAGCTTCTCGAGAAAGTCCTCGTACTGTTCCTCCGTCAGAACCGGGTTGACGAAGAACGAGCCGACTGAACGGGAATTGGGGTCTGCCGGATCTATGACCATCGACTTCTTCCTCCGAAGCGCCAGAACGGCGTCCCTAACCGATCCGAGCCTTCGTTCCGCAGGCTCGCCCGCATCCATGTGGACTTTCGGGCCGAGGTACTCCTTCAGCTCGGCGTACTTCAGAGTCGGCTCTCCCGACCTGACGAGCCTGTAGCTTACCTCCACGATCACGAACCGATTCCTGTCTTCCGATTTGAACCGGCTCGTACGATAGCCGAACCTGCAATCGGCGGCGCTGAACTCGACAAGCTCGAGCGATTTCCTGTCGAGGGCCTTGACCGCGAGGATGGTATCCTTCACTTCCTGCCCGTACGCGCCGACGTTCTGGATAGGCGTCGCGCCAACCGAACTGGGAATGCCGGAGAGGCATTCTATCCCGGCGAGTCCCTTCTCTACTGAGAGCCTCACCACATCGTCCCACGTCTCGCCCGCCTTCGCCGAAACGACGACCGAATCCCCCCTCTCATCGAAACGGAGGCCTCTCAGGTCGACCTTGAGCACGAGACCGCGGAAACCGTTGTCGGGGAAAACCACATTGCTCCCGCCGCCAAGAATAAAGACTGAAAAGCCGGTAGTCTGGAAGAAATTTACCGCTGAAAGTATCTCATCAAGCGTCCTGCAAATGATGAAATACTGAGCGTTTCCTCCAAGGCGTATCGTCGTGAACTCAGCAAGCGGCACTTCCGCCCTGAATTCAGCCAGCTTGTCGGGTGTAACTCTCATCCTTTACAAGATAACCAACTTGAAGGAGATAATTACCACGAATCGCTCAGATTCAGGCCTCCCCTCTGCCGACCGCAAGAACGGAGACCAGGCCATGTCTTGACATGATTGATGTCCATTTCTATGTTCAGTCAAGACGAAAGAGGATAGGGCGCATAATGGGTAACAGGACAAAGGCACTTGTTTTAGCGTTTATTTTCATGGTTTCGGCGAGAGGTTACGGACAAGGAGAAACGGGGGTCCCGTTCCTTATGATACCGACTTCTGTTGAGGGAAACGGGATGGGAGGGGTAGCCGCTTCACTGATAACGGACGATGCGATTTCGAATTTTTCCAACCCGGCACAGCTTGGAGTATTCGGCCTCAGTAATTCACTGAGCTTAAGCACTTATTCTCCCAAGACCGACTGGCTTCCTGGCTTCGCAAGCGGCTTGAGCCTTGATGCGACGGCATTGAGCGCGGGGTTGAAGCTCAACAGGCATTTCAACCTCCCGGTCCCCATCAGCGTCGGTGTCGGCTATTCACAGGTCTACTTCGATCTCGGGGAATTCACCCGCGTCACTCCGGACGGCACGGTGATAGGGACATGGAACGCCCATGAGAAATCAGACTTGCTGACTGTAGGAATTGGGATCGATTATGTAGTCAAGTTCGGACTCGGTTACAGTTTCAAATGGATCGACTCGGAGCTCGGGCCTTTCGGGACGGGACAAGAAGCTGGTACAGGGATCGCGAAAGTTCCGGCGCATGATTTCGGCGCGATATTACAGGTCCCTCTTATCGACGTCGTCTCAAAATTGCAGAAAGCACCGGTTGCATTCAACGACGAACTCGCCCCTCTATTCGATTTGACATTCGGTTACGCCGAAAGAAATGTCGGTGGCGGCGTCAGTTACGGCATGCAAATACAGTCCGACCCACTCCCGAGGCAGGGTGTGCTCGGATGGAATTTCGAAGCCGGGCTGATGTCTGAAGTGAACCACCGCCCGTGGAAGCTCCTCACGTTTACATGGGCGCGGGAGGCTGAGGACGTCCTTGTGTCGCTGAAGACGATCGAGACTGTCCCGGCGCCGGGCGATACGATGTACACCAATCTTATCTCTTACAAAGGCGGCCTCGGAAGCATCCGCCCCATCGACAATCTTCTGCTCGGAAAGACATACGGGGAGATCGCACTTCAAAAAGGGTGGCAGATTCAGGTCGCGGAATGCCTCTACATTCGTGGTGGGTCAAACACCGACGTCGGCACTCTACTGTACCAGACCCACGGCGAGAGCTTTCATCTCAACGGCTTTCTTAAGATACTGGCCTCACTGGGAGTCTGGAATCCAAGGCACGGCTGGGGAGCCTATTTCCTCAGCCATTTTGACCTGCAGTACAGTACGAGTGTCTACACGAGCAGCCGGAACGGCTTTATCAACGGGACCAGGTTTAGTTCGATAAATATAGTCTTCAAGTAATTGAGGTCCGGCGAGGTACATATAATAATGAAGAAGAACTTTGCGGCTCTCTGTCTGGCAGCTCTCGTGACATCGTTCGGCACGGCCCGCAGCCAGGAAATAAGTACAGTGCCCGTAATGACGACTCCTGTTTCAGCCGAGGCAAACGGCATGGGAGGAGTATCGGCATCTGTTATTTCGAATAACGCTTTGGCGACGATGGCAAACCCGGCACAGTTGGGGATGTTCAGTCTGGAGAAGCGTTTCAATGCGAGCACGTATCTCGCCAGTACTGGATGGTCACCGAGCTCCGCCACCGACAATTCGCTCTATGCCGGAGCTGTCAATGCGGGGGTCAACCTAAAGAGCTTTATCAGTTTACCGATACCAGTCGGCTTGGGTGTCGGGTTTTCTACGGCGCAGATGAAACTCCCTCAGTTCGAAATGACGCCTATAAGTGGCCCTGCCGTTACCTCGCTGTGGCACGCCACGCAAAGCGTGCAAAACCTGACCTTGGCGATCGGCCTGGACTATTGGGTGAAGCTGGGCATAGGCTGCAATTTCAAATGGGTTGATTCGAAGCTGTCAACCCTTGATCCATCCGCGCAAGCGATTTCGAATGCCGAAGGGAAAGCCTTTGCGTATGACTATGGGATAACGGTGGATCTGCCCGTTGCCGATGTCATGGCCGGATTGGCGCGGCGCGAAATCAAGTTCGGGGAGGCTATCTTTCCTGTGGTCAATCTGACAGCGGCATATGTCAGACGGAACATGGGAGATGGGATCTACTATTTAGAGCCCGCACAGACTCAGCCTTTCCCTCGGCAGGCAGTCCTCGGATTGAGCGCAGTTTTCGGAGTGAAGTCACAGGTTGAGGGCAGATCATGGACCTTGATTTCTTTCACGTGGGCAAGAGAAGCTGAAGACAACCTCGTCTCGGTTTCCCAGCAACCCGTGACCCCGGTTGGACTCGGAGATACGATCAACGCCTTTTCTAATGTCTTCTCGTACAAAGGCGGTCTCGGAGACATCTCTCCGATCGATAACCTGATATTCGGCCGGAGCAACGGGAATGTCGATATGCACAGGGGCTGGCAGTTCCAGCTGGCGGAGTTCCTCTACGTACGCGGCGGATCGTCTACAAGTCCGGGGGTAACAGGTTACAAAACCCTTGGATACGCCCTCAGGCTCAACGGGCTGGTCAGAATCCTGGCGGTCTACAAACTGGTTGACATCGACCATCCGGGAATTTGCTCGTTCATAGTCGACCACGTAGATCTGCAGTACGATTACAGCGAGTATACGGGCAACTCGTCCGTAACCGGGACGAATTTTCAGGCTTTAAACCTGGTAATCAGGTAGTCGTCTCAAGCTTTGCAAAAGTTGGGATATCGAAACCCCGAAGGAACTCGGAGGAGCCGGAACCCTTCGCAAGGTCGGGCCCATGCTTACTCCAGACTGCTCGACAACAACCCCGACAGGAGCTTCGGGTAGAAGTATGTCGACTTCTGCGGCATGACCGCGCCGGCATCGGCAACTTCTTTTACCTGTTCGACTTTAGTCGAATTGAGGATAAAACCGAGCTGTCCCTTCCCTCCTTGAACAGCCTTGTCCACCTCGTGCCTGTCGATCGTGTAGTTGATGTTCAGCTTCTTTTCCTGCGCCTCTTTCGAGATGCCGAGCGTCTGAGTCAGCACGTAGTCGTGAAGGAGTGTCACATCCAGTCTCTTCACCGGAGGCGGGACATTCTCCTTAACGATCGACAACACGTCTGACCCGGGTTTCAACTTCATGAGATAATACTTCTTCTCCGGGAGAATCATCCCGTATGAATGCGAGCCGGCGGCAAGCAACGATGATGCCAGCGAGTCGACGTCCGGTTTTGTGGAAAAGTCAAAATGTTTCTTCACCGACTCGATCAGCTTGTTCCCGTCGAACGCCGCAAGGCTGTGGAGTATCCTGTGAGTCGGATACACGACGAGCCCCGAGTCGAAGATGTTGGTGAAGTACATCATTATATAGTTGTAGGCTTCCTTGCCGGTATGCTTTGCGTTCTTCTCCTTCATGATGCGCTGGTATTCGAGCGCAGTCTCGTACCTGTGGTGTCCGTCGGCAATGTAGACCGGAATCTTCTTCAGCAAGTCCTGAAACACCTTGACCGTTGCCGGGTCGGTGATCCTGTAAACCCGGTTGTTGACACCGTCCTGGTCCGCTTCGAGAAACGGCTTAGCATTTGCGAGCTTGCCGTACTCTTTCTCGAGCGTTTTGCCCTGGTCGCCGTACACGCTGAATATCTGACTGAACGACGCCTTCGTCGCGGTCATGAGTTTCAGCCTGTCCATCTTCGGTCCTGAAAGCGTGTGCTCGTGAGGAAGGACGACGCCGGCTTCGAACGGCTCCAGCTTGATCCAAGATATGAAGCCGCGCCGCGTAACCGTGGCTCCGTCCTGGGTTTTGAAAGTCTGGAAACAAGGATAAATCGCGGCTTCGGCATCTTGAACCAGCGCCTTCTCGTTCATCATCCTTTTCATTTCCGCAGCGGCCGACGGATACGGATCGGGATCGTGGTTCAGGTCGAGCCTTATAATGTTGTTCGGACCTCTTTTGTAAAATTCTTCCTGCTGCTCTTTGCTTATGACATCATAGGGTGGAGCGACGACTTTCGAGAGGTCGCCGATTACACTTGTGTTGTAATGAATAGCTTTGAATGGTTGGATATCTGCCATTTAATACTCCTGTTTTCTTCAACTATCATAATAATAATTACAGGATTTGCGATGCAAGGCGCGGAAAGTGGGACGTATCGGGAAACTTCAGCAGCTTCTCAGCCGCGCTTTGTCAGCTCCTTCTTGAGAAGGGATATCTGGCCTGAATGGTAAACGTTGTGGTTGATAACCCCGTGAAGCAGAGTATAGGCGTCGTAGTCTTTACCCGCGACAGTTCGTTCCAAATCGTGCAGTTGGAACTTCGATATCGTGGTCATGAGGTTCTTGAAAGCGACGTCCATCAGCTTCACGGTTCCCTCCCATGCCGGTTCCCTCACTTGCTCCACGGGCGGCCAATCCTGCTCGTCGGTCGGTTCAACCACCTCTCCAAGGAGACGGCGGCGCGCTATCTCCATCCAGGCCCTGATATGGTTGACATCCTCCCAGATAGTGTGAGAGCTTCCCGTTACTCTCGTCGACGCGACCTTCCCCGTTACGCCGGAGATGATAGACTTCAGCGATGACCCATGCCAGGGATTCCCTTCGTAGGTCTCCCTCAACAATTCTGAAATTCTTCTCACTTCATCCATAGATTCACACTCCCTTGAGTAACCTCAAAGCCTGGCGGCACCTTTCCGTGAGTTTTTCGTCCCTCCCAACAGTCCCCATTCTTAACCACCCGCCACCGTACTTAACTCTTGACCATTGACTTCTTACTTTTGACTTGCTTCACCTATACCCCAGTCTCTTAATCTTCCCTTTGTCGTCCCGCCACTCCTTCTCGACCTTCACGAACAATTCGAGGAACACCTCGTGACCGATCATCTCCTCGATCTGTCTCCTCGCGTTCTGCCCGACCTGCTTCAGCGCCGCCCCCTTTTTCCCGATGATTATTCCCTTTTGCGAATCCCTCTCTACGTAGACGACCGCGCGAATATACGTCTTTCGTTCACTATCGCTGTCCCTGAATTCTTCAATTTCAACGGTAGTGGCGTACGGCACCTCTTCCTTGAAAACCTTGAATATCTCTTCGCGTATCAGCTCGCTGACGAAGAATCGCTCGTCCCTGTCGCTGACGTAATCCTCCGGGTAAAATGCGTTCCCTTCCGGGAGATATTTCACGATTGTCTTCTTCAGATCGCCGATGTTCTCCTCCTTCAGCGCAGACACCGGTACGATTTCCTTGAACGGGTAGATCTCGCTGAACGCCTGTATGAGAGGGAGCACCTGGGCTTTCTTCACGAGGTCGATCTTGTTGATCACCATGAAGACGGGCTTCGTGTCCTTCTTTTCGGAAAGTCGCGCGATCGCAGGCGAGTTTCTCACCGAGCCGGCGGCTCCGCTGTCGCTCGCGTCCGTCAGGAACACGACTATATCCGCCTCTTCGATGGCATCCCCCGCGAACGACATCATTACTTCCTGCAAAGCGTATTTCGGCTTGATCAGCCCGGGGGTATCGAGGAATACGACCTGGTAGTTCTCGCCGGTAAGTATGCCGGCAATCTTGTGGCGAGTAGTCTGAGGTTTTGGTGTGACGATCGAAAGCTTCTGCCCCAGTAGGGCATTTAGGAGTGTGGACTTGCCGACGTTTGGTTCACCGATCAGCGCGACGTAGCCGGAGCGATAGCTCATATCTCGCAGCCGATAGCTGACCGCTGAACGCTGATATTGCTATAAAGCAGCTTCGCCGCTCTCCTCCGTGCGTACGCGGATGACTTCCTCGACGGGGTAAATAAAGATCTTGCCGTCCCCGACCTGTCCCGTCTTGGCGCTCTTTATGATGGTCCCGACGATCTTCTCGACCTGCTCGTCGGGTGTAATGATCTCTATCTTCATCTTCGGCAGGAAATCTATCTGATACTCCGACCCGCGGTACATTTCGGTGTGCCCCTTCTGACGCCCGTAGCCCTTCACTTCGGTTATGGTCATTCCTTTTATGCCAATTTCAATCAGCGCCTCCCGAACATCGTCGATTTTGAACGGACGGATGATGGCTTCGATCTTCTTCATTTCAGACTCCTCGCTTTTGTGAGGCGGATATTCATCTTCGTGAATTTTCATGATAATATCGGCATAAAAACGTCACAGAAGCAAGAAAGGCAGCCGACCGGGGCACAGATAATCTGACATTGTAAAGAGGACCGCAACCATCCTGTGAGCTGCTTCCGCGCAATCGCAACCGGGAATACATGAGCAAAGCGGGAAAATCCGCTGGGCAGCGCGATCACGTAAAGGCTTAGCCGGCACGGCTCGTCCGTCCCCGAATCTTTTGCGGCGGCGCAAATTGGATAGGAACGCCGTGGTTATTAAATTTTAACGCAAGAATTTGGAGCACATTTGAAAGCAAAACTGGCACTCGCCAACGGCACGGTCTTCACCGGAGAATCGTTCGGTGCGGAAGGCGAAACCGCCGGCGAAGTCGTATTCAATACAAGCATGATCGGTTACCAGGAGATCCTGACCGACCCTTCCTATTGCGGACAGATCGTCACGATGACATACCCGCATATCGGGAATTACGGCATAAACCCCGAGGATGTCGAGTCGTCAAAGCCGCAAGTCGCGGGATTCGTGGTGAGAGAATACAGCAAGTTCTACAGCAACTTCCGCGCGTCGGAAAGCCTGGGCGACTACCTGAAGCGCAACGGTATCGTCGGGATAGAGGGCATCGACACGCGGAAACTCACGAGGATAATCAGGGATGTCGGCGCGATGAACGCGGTGATCTCCACGACTGATCTTGACGACGCTTCGCTCGTGAAGAAAGCCAACGCGTTCCCGTCGATGTCCGGTCTTGACCTTGCGAAGGTCGTCACTACGAAGTCTCAGTACAGTTTTTCGAAGAATGGCAAATCGGACTTCAAGTTCCGGGTCGTCGCTTACGACTACGGCATAAAGACGAACATACTCCGCAAGCTGTACGAGCGCGGATGCGACGTCACGGTCGTCCCCGCCTCTTTCCCTGCCGACGAGGTTTTGAAGCTCAACCCGGATGGCGTCTTCCTCTCGAACGGACCCGGCGACCCGGCTGCGGTGACGTACGGCATAGAGAACGTCAGGAGCCTCATCGGGAAGAAGCCGATCTTCGGGATCTGCCTCGGTCACCAGATACTCGCCCTGGCCGCGGGAGCGAAGACCTTCAAGATGAAGTTCGGCCATCGCGGCGCGAACCACCCCGTGAAGCACCTGCTGAACGAAACTGTCGAGGTGACTTCACATAACCACGGCTTTGCCGTCGACCCCGACAGCCTGCCGTCAGATTACGAAGTAACTCACATTGACCTGAACGACAACATACTCGAAGGCTTCAGGCACAAGAGCCTTCCCCTGTTCTGCGTCCAATACCACCCCGAAGCGTCTCCAGGGCCGCACGACAGCGATTATCTCTTCGACGATTTCATCAGGATGATGGAAGGAGTGAAGGTGGAGGCAAGATGACGATGGTGGCAATCACATCCGCGCTCATGCGCTTTTTACACGCGATTAAGGATTTCCTGAAAGGGGTTTTCTCCGATCACAGCGAAGGGCCGAGGTGCTGCTAGGGCAGCAACGGCTCAAGCCTCTCAAACCCGTCCGTAAATTTCTCCCTACCAGAGCCGCGGGTTGACGATGTTGTTGTATATCGACCCGAAGGTGTAACTCACCCCGAACGAAGTCCAATAAGAATACTGCGTCGCGAGCTCGGTCTGCTGCAGCAGTATTTGATCCGTTGTGGCCTCCGTCTGGGGCAGCGACAGCTGATCGTGGATCATCGATACCGCTCCGGACAAGTTCAGCGACAGCCCCTGCGACAGCGACAACGACACCTGTGTGTAGAGCTGCACGTGGTTTTTGGACAAATCGTAGAAGTAGTTGGCGCCGTGGAGCGAGGCGTTGATGGAACCCCACGGCTGGGTGAGGTTCAGTATGACCGACAGACCTTCGCTGGCAAGGTCGTCCGAATACTTGCCGAAAATCGTCTCCGCATAATACCGCGTGTGGTCGTATCCCAGTTGGTACCGCAACCGGAGCTGCCTCATCGTCGACTGTGAGTAAGGGAAGATGTCGTATTCTATTTCCGGCGACAACGAAACATCCGCCATCTTGTTGTCATACGTCGATGAATAGGCGGAGAAGATTCCCCCGGCCGACCAGTGGCCGTCGAGGCTGAGCGCTCCCATCCCTTTCAGGTCGTCGCGGCGCGAGATCGCGATGACATCCTGGTCGTTGGTAACGTAGTGACTCTCGCTGTATCCCATCCCGGCCGACACCAGGAACTTCGAGTCGGCGGTAGTCCGCCCTGCAGACAGGCGGCCGGCCCAGGAGTTCTGGCTTGTCAGGGACTGGCCGCTGAGGTGGCCGTTTACACCGAGCGTGAAGACCCAGTAGTTCCACTTATCCTTCAAGGCATCCGATGAATCGGGCTTCGAGACTCCAATCGAGAGATACTTCGCGACGGGCGTCTGGTCGGCATAGCGCACGAGCCCGAGTCCCAGCGTGTTCGAGACTCCGGTGCGGATCATGTCCCAGCTCTCGGAGGGTGTAGAGACATATGTGAGAGTATCGTTCATCCCCTGGAAATTTTTCAGGCCGAGAAATATCAGGGTATATTGCCTTCCGCCGCTCCCGGTCGGCATTGCGGTTATGAGCACCTGCACCTGGGCTTCGTCGCGGTTGCGAACGTAGTTGACAAACCTGACGTGAGTCCTGATGTAATTAAAATCGCAAATATGGCAATCTATAAAGACGTTGGGCCCCGTCGCGTTCGAGTTGACTATGTCATTGTCGGCTTGGGCGGATGGTTGCGGGATAATGAAGCAGAGAAGAAGTAGGGGTAAAAACTTGCGCATCACATTCATTCCTAGATCTCAAAGATGGTGTTTGTATATGGTGGTTGATTCAGTGCTGAAAGAGTATTTGTGGAATACCTGACAGATTGAATTTAAAATATAATTTCGCGCGCACTGACTTTCCAGAGGGCGGCGGAGAAAAAAGCTGCATGAGTCCCGTTTAATGCCGATCTTCGCCCGGCAAACCGGAGGGGCGTGGGCAGCTGAGTGCCGTCCGGGCACCGACAGCGGCCGCATCACGCAATCCTTGCACCCCCCGAAGCATTCCGTGCGCGGGACGCCGGCGGCATATCGCGATTTCAGTCCCGAAACGCCGGAAAAGCTCCGGCACGCCGGATGATTCATACAGAAGAAAAAGGAGACAGAATGTTTGCGCGAAAGACTGTAGGTCTGGCTATCTTATCCATGCTTCTGTTTGGATGCTCTAAGTCGACGAATCCGCTATCGGCGCCCGCCGGCACCTCCAGCGTTACGATGTCCGTTGCCTTCACCGACGGCGGTACTGCCGTGGGCTTGAGGAAGGTAAGCAGCGTAGACGGGGCCGATTCAATACGCATCGACAGCGCGATCGTCGTTTTCGATAGAATAAAATTCGAGTCCAACATCGACACCGTGCAAGTCGACACGAACGCCAACAACAACGGCGAGGACAACAGCGATTCAAGCCTCATTTTCAGGGGACCGTTCATTGTCCATATTCATGACACGACTGCAATCGACTTTGCGAACCAGGTAATTCCTGCCGGCACATATACCGGAATCAAGTTCAAAGTCCACCGCATGGAACCCGGAGAACAAGGCGAGGACAGCTACCGGTTCAATAACAAAATGAACCCCACGTCGAGCGATTCCGCTGTGACCAACTACAGCGTTGTCGTGTGGGGAGCCATAGAGAAAAACGGCGTCTGGACATCATTTGAATTGAAGGATAACCAGGAACTCGAATTCAAAATAAAGGGTAACTTCACCGTAAACGCGGCGACATCACAGCTCAATATCGCTCTTAACTTCAACATGGGTTCGTGGTTCATAGACCCCGAAACCGGCGCCTTGCTCGACCCGACGGACATGTCATACCAGAACATGGAGAGGATCCAGCAGGCGATCCAGCTGTCGTTCCACAACGGCAGAGGCGGCCGCGACATGAATCACGACGGTCATCCCGACGACTGAACATGAGTTCGATAATGAAAAATAAAGAAAAAGGTTAACTCTTAAACCCATAGCTTGAGTAGCTCCAGGTAACAAAGCAGATACGAAGCCTGTCAACCCCCTCCGGCAGGCTTCGTTTTTTTATGCCCTGATCACCGCGGCTCTAGATGAGGAAGCGGAGGAATGAAGAACCTCCGCGGCATTGTCCCCGCCCCGCGGCCGTCGGAAACAATCTTCAACATTTTATAGTCTATCGAGGGGTCCGGCTTGACTATCAGGATGAAGTATTTCACGCCATCAATCACGACGCCGTCGGAGTCGATGCGAGGTCGAGATAGCCACCATCTTTGCAACTCCTGCTTGTTCCTATGAAAAGAATGATCCGGAACTTGCATCATTAGGGTGTCGGGATTACTGCGGGCAAAGGCAGCTGACACAGGCAATAGCATCAGTACGATAAGAGTCTTCATAGTCAATCCTCCATGTCCTCAAACAACAGCCTCATATTCCTTCCAACATCCGGGCCCGGCGGTGTGGATAACCACGCAGGAGCCTGGTGCGACACGGCGAGCCGCCGAGCAGGTGGATTAATTCCTCTTCCTCACACCGAGACTCTCGAGCCTCAGTCTGGCGTACTTCACGAAATCTTCGTTCACAGCCGGTGAAGCCTCCATAGAAACAAATTTCCTGTACCAGTACACCGCTTTCGCAGTGTCTCCCGATTGGTCGTAGCCAAGCCCGAGTCCATAGACCGCCTCGCCGTCGGCCGGATCTATTTCGAGAATCAGGCGGTAGTTCCGGATTGCCCGGGAATACCCTTTGGCTCTCAACTCGGCTGCAGCCAGGCTTTTGAGAATCGAAAGGCTGAAACCCATGCTGCCCTTAGACAGCGCATACGCCAGCGACATGCTCTTTATGGCATCGTCGTATTTGCCGAGTCGCATCAGGGCCAAGCCGAGATTGAGACGCGCCTGCGGGTCCGAGAAATCATTCGCGATCGCCAGCCGGAAATAGGATTCAGCGGAGTCGTAATCCGCAAGCTGGTAATACCAGGTCCCTATGCGTCCGAGATCATCGCCGGTAGTGTCGCGGGAAACAGCCATGTATCGGTGCATCAGATTAATTGCTTTCTCGAGGTTCTCACGGCCATCCATATTGCCGTAGCAAAGGGTGAGCCTGTGCAGGACGAACGGCGACGCCCCGAAGGCGGACAACATCCGGAAGTAGACCTTCTCGGCGTAAGCGTACTTCTGACTCTGAAAATATGTTTCGCCAAGCAAAAGGCCGGCAAGCGTGTTCGTCGAATCTCTCGCCGTGACGAGCGCAAGAAATGGATAGGCCTCTTCATATTTCTTGGCCTCGACGAGCCCCTGTGCCAGTGTGAGCACTTCGTCCTCGTTGTCCGCCCCCTTAACGAACTGTTCCGCAATCCGGAAGCTGTCGATGGCGCAAAGCGTCCTGATATACTCGAGCCTGGCAGGAGCGTAAGACGAATCCCCCGCCAAAGAATTCTCGAGATACTTTCTGGCGGCTTGCGGATTATGAAGGGCAAGCATGGTCTCGGCCATGTAGAATGACGCGAGCGGATACAGAGAGTCTTCTGGATTCAAGTTTCTCAAAGACACGACCCCGTCGCCGTAGTCGCCGAGCTGATAGAAGCAAATGCCCCGGTAGTAACTGATCGCGCTCTCCGAATCGGGGCTGTTCAAACCGTTGAAGAGAGTCAATGCTTTTCGGTATTCCCCCGACTTGAGACATTCCACGGCCCGGTTGAAACGAGAAACGCTGTCCGCCTCGGCCACATCGGCAACCTGTGTCGAGAAGCACGTCGAAGTCATCAGCGCCATGACAAACAGGACAACCATTTCAGCCTCCCGACATGTTATTCATATCTCAGTGAGTTCACGGGGTTCGCCGTCGCGGCCTTGACCGCAACGTAGCCGACCGCTAAAACAACAACGACCAATCCCGACAGGATCGTGATTCCGACCGAGACCGGCGTCGCCGCGTTTACGTGATAGGCGTAGTCCCTGAGCCACTCCCGCGAGAGATAGACCGCGACAGGCAGCGAGATGGCGCTTGAGATCAACAGCGACACAACGAACTCTTTCACCACCAGCAAGAAGATGCCGGGCACGGAAGCACCGAGCACTTTCCTTATCCCTATTTCCTTCACTCGTCTTTGAATTACGAATTGAGACATGCCGAAGAGGCCGAGAGAAGCGACGAAGATAGCCAATGCCGTAAAGGACCCTATCATGTCGGCAAATTTATAGTCGCTGCCGTACAGATCATTTATTCTGTCGGTGAAGGATTGAAAATCGGCACGCTTCCCTCCATCGAATTTTTCCAGGTCATGTTCAACGGTCGCCAGCGTCTGTGAGACCCCCTTCGAATGCCTCAGCCTAATCGCTATTTCGTACATAGACCCCGTCCCTCCTTCAAAAACCGTCGGAACGACCTGCTCATGGAGTGAATGCATGTTGAAATCCTTCACCACACCCAAAATCCTTTGGCCTTGAAACAGCTCCGCGGAAGTATTCTTGATGCCAAGATCTCTCATTGCGGTTTGATTGATAATGATCGCATTCTTACCCTCCTCAGATGTCGCCTCGGCAAAAGTCTTTCCCCGCACCATCTTCATCCCCAGCGTTTCAAAAAAGTCGCGGCTTACGGTGAACATCTGGTACTTCACGAATCTTCGCGGGTCGGATTTCTCGGGTACGGCAGATACCGTGTAGCCTAGTGTTCCGGGCATGTATGTTCCTCCCGCGACTCCCGAGACATCGGGCAGACTAAGTATCGCGTCCTTGAACGATTCAAACCTGTCTCCGAAGCCGTGGTCCGAGAGCCCCCCGCTGAAATCGGAGAAGACCACCAGATTCCTCGTGTCGAAGCCCATGTCCTTGGTGTGAACATACCGCATCTGCCTGTAGACAGTTATCGAAGTTGAAATTAGCCCGACGAATATCATCATCTGAACTCCGATCAATACTCTCCTGAAGGCAACTTTGGTCTGTCCGGCAGCGAACTTGTTTTTCAGGATATCGATCGGCCGGAAGCCGGAGAGATGGAAGGAGATATAGCTTCCGGAAAGAATACCGGCAGTCAGAGTAACGGCGACACACAGGAGAATCGAGGGAACGGTATGATAATAGGCAGGAGCAGCGTTCTCCCCGATGAAGCGCGTGAATGACGGCATGAACGTCTCGGACAGTAACAATGCAACCGGCAATGACAGGAGCGAGAGCGTAACCGTCTCGATCATCACCTGTTTTGAAAGGTCGAACCTGGACGCACCCACCACTTTTCTTACGCCGACTTCCTTCGTGCGAACGGTCCCTCTTCCGGTACTCAATATTATGAAGTTTATGCAGGCGATCAGGAGAGTCAACAACCCTATCGCCGAGTAAACATGCACGTCCGTAATATTTCCCTCAGGGAAGGGACTGTTCACGAGATCCGACGAATGGAAGTAGATGTCTTTCAGAGGGCGGATATGCAATCTCGAGGGAATCCCGCCGTTGACCATCGTGTGCTCTTTCGACAAACCCGCCAGTTTTGCGGCCAGTTGGTCCGCCGAACTGCGATTCGACAAGAGAAGGTACGTCGGAATGATTCCGATTCTCCATGTCTCCAGGACAGGCTCCGGGCCAGGCCTGTACCGCTTCACAACCGATTGCTCGAACGGGAACAGGGGCATAATACAATCGGCTCTAAAAGTAGAAGTAGACGGTATATTCGCCATGACCGCGGCTATCTCAAAATCGTAGGGTTGTCCCCAGTAGTGGACGGTAATTACTTTGCCGATCGGGTTATCGCTGCCGAAGAGTCTCTTTGCCAGGCCGAGGCTGATGACCGCAGAGTTCCTTTCGGCGGAGAGATCCGCCAGGCTTCCCGAGATTATAGGGAGAGTCAGGACGTCGAATATGGTCGAATCAGCACAGACACACCGGACCTTATCGAAGGTCTTGTCTCTGAATCCAATCTCGCACCTAACCGGCTCAAACCTGGCATATTCCTTTACTTCCGGGAATTCTTCCTTGAGTGCCGGACCGGCCGGGAACGGACAGCGCGGTTGACTTACGCCGATAAAGAAATCCATCGTGAGGACGTAGATTCTGTCGAGCTTCTTGTTGTACTTGTCGTAACTCAATTCATGAACTGAATAGAGCGTGATCATGAAAGTCAGAGCCAGCCCGACCGACAGCCCCGCGATGGTTATCAACGAATAGGATTTATTCCTCAGGAGGATTCTAAAGGCAAGCTTCAGGTAGTTCTTAATCATTGCTCGTTCCTATTCAGGCGGCCCTGTGCGTCGTTGGAATCAGGCAAACGAAGTCGATCCAGCCGCGTTCTAGTTCGCGCTTCCCCGGATCTTTGAATATTTCCGGATCATCAATTTAGCATACCGTACCATCTCTTCCGGGGCATAAGGGAATTCCTTCGATTGCTTCAGGAACTCCCGGTACGATTTCACAGCCTTCTTGTAATCCTTCATCCTTTGGAAGTACATGGCAGCGTCGTACTTCTTTATCATCTCCTGGTAGGATTGGAAATTCTGAGACAGCTTCGTAAACTCGTCCTCCGCCGATTCACCTTTAAACTGCTTCATCGCGGCCGATGCATCTTTGACAGTCGCCCCGGGCATATCGGGCTTCAGCTTGAAAGTGAAAGGAATCACGACCCAGACATCAACCGGTCTATCCCTCAGAATCGCGGGGCTGAACTTGTATTTCATCGCCGCGGCGATCGAAGGCTTGTCGAATATTTCGTTGCTGCTTTTCATAAGAACGACCTTCTTTACCAGACCGTCTTTCCCCACCCACAGTTTCAGGTAAACCCTTCCATCGATCCCCTCTTTCTTCGCCGCCTCGGGGTATTCCGGGATCGCCTGCGAAATAATCTGCGGCGGTGTATCGACGTTTAGAAAGTCCGGCGGCGCCTTAGACGTGTCCTGCACCGCCAGCATTACGGAAGTCGTATCCTGTGCCCGGACAAAAGGCGGCAACAGGAAGAGGACGGCAGATATCAGGACCACTTGCTTTACGATATTCATCGAACATTTCCTTTCGTTTCCCGGATCGCGGCGGGGTAGACCAGCTGCGCCGGCATTCCATATACCACCTGCGCGGGAGGAGCCTGCATTATTGCATCGATCCGTTTCTGATAGATATCCTGCTGCATCATGAACCCGAACATGAACGAAACCGCGAGCAGCACCACCGCCGCAGCGGACACGACATAGACCGGCAGCCTCAGACGGTAGCTCAACGGGTTGGCACTGCGAGCCTTCTTCAGGCTCTTCAGGACCGGCTCGTCGACTTCGACCGGGAACGTCGTCCTGTCGTCGCCGGCAAGCGAACGGATCTTCACGGCGGTCCCGAAAAAACTCTGGCAGCTTTCGCACCCGTACAGATGGGTCAGCACTCCGTCGAAATCGTCCGCGGCTTCCTCCCTGTCAAGGAAGGCGCTCAATTTCTCCTGCACATGATCACAGTTCATATTTTCAATCTCCATACAGTTTCCTGTAAATAGCGGTCGCCCGCTTTCTCGCCTTGAACAGCTTCGACTTCACGGCCGGGACGGTGATATCGAGTGTCCGGGCAATTTCATCATAGCTCATCGCGTTCCATTCCCGGAGAATAAGAATCTCCCTGTAATCCTCCGGCATCTTCTCAAGAAGAGTTCCGACGACTGCAGACGCATCGTGCACGTCCGGATCCCCGGATTCCGGTTGCGGCAGCCGGTCCGCATCGTCTCCGATGTTCGACACTTTTTGTCTGTCACGTATGAGATTCAGGCACCTGTTCCTTGCCGACTTGAAGAGCCAGACCTTGACGGGCACCTCTCCGTCGAACCTGGCCGGACTTTCGAAATATCTCGTGAAGACTTCCTGAACCACGTCCTTCGCCTCGTCCGGATCGTTCAGCATGCGGCAGCAGTAGCGGTATATCCCCGACTTATGCCTGTTATAGATTTCCTCGAAATCGTTCGTTTCCTGATCGAGCACGCTTTTCCTTCTTCAGGTCCAGGTTCAGTGCGTTCAAAGCGCAGGTCCTCGCGCCGGGAGTACCCTGTACCGGCGGCAGCCGCGGACTCAGATATAACCCGCCAACCGGGCAAAAGTTGCCGGTAACTTTGTACATTCTCAGATCATATTCAAGTTTGCGCACCCTTTTCATAAACAAAAACACAGAGACACTGAGGCACAGAGATCGAAAAGTGAATGATGCTGGTTTTTTCTCCGTGTCTCTGTGTCTCTCGTGGTTTAATTCGCTTCCCGGAGATCCGTGCCGCCAGATTTGGACAAGATCATTGTCTTTGACCCATTTCACCGATAAATTGGGAAAAAGGCAGGGCGTAGCTTGAAAACTCAGAAGAAGACTTCCGCAGGAACTACTCGTGTACGCGAACTGACGCCGGAGCAGCTCACCTGGCGCTGCCCGGAGGGCGAACTGAAATTCGATTCCACCGCAGAGCTCCAGCCGATCGATTCCATTATCGGACAGGAACGCGCGGTGAAGGCGCTGCAGTTCGGCGTCGAGATCAAGAGCCCGGGGTACAACGTTTTCGTAAGCGGCCTCGCCGGGACCGGAAGGCTGACCACGATCAAGCGGCTGCTCGAGGAGATCCACGTCGAGTGTATCCCCTCGCCCGACAGGTGCTACCTCTACAACATCAAGGAGCCGGACAATCCGCGCCTTCTCGAGCTCGAGCGCGGACACGGTGGTAAATTCAAAGAGGACCTGGAGGCCACGGTCCGTTACCTGAGGCGAAAGATCCCGGAGATTCTCACCGGCGAAGCCTACACGGACGCGCGGGGGAAAATCGTAGAATCGTACGAGAAGCGGGAGAAGGCGCTCCTCATGGAGTTCCAGAAGAAGATCGAAAGCCAGGGCTTCGCGCTGATCCCGGTCCAGGTCGGGCCCATTACACAGCCGCAGGTCTTTCCACTCTTTCAGGGGAAGCCGATCCCCATCGAAGAGCTCGAGCAGATGGCGAGCGAAGGCAAGATAACCTCGAAAGAATATTCCGACGCCGAGCAGAAGCTGCAGGAGTTGAGGAAGGAATTCACGTCAGTAGCGAGAAAAGGCTCCGCCCTCGCGAACGAGATGATGAAGAAGGTCGAGGACATGGAAAGGCAGGCGGTCTCGAGCGTCATCGACCTGATATTCGAAGAGCTTGCGAGCCGGTACAAGGGCAACGCGAAGGCGCTCGATTACCTCGCATCGGTCAGGGAGTACACGCTCGACAATATCCAGATTTTTAAGAAGGGCGATGAACAGGATTCCGGGATTACGATGTCTCCGTCCTCGAAGACGGACATCGACCCTTTCATCGTGTACCGCGTCAACGTAATACAGGACAACACGGACAAGGAGCCGTGCCCGGTCGTGATAGAGACAACCCCGACGTACACGAACCTGTTCGGCACGATCGAGCGGACCGTCGACCCGCGCGGATTTTTCCAGACTGATCACACAAAGATAAAGGGGGGCGCACTGCTCAGGGCCGACGGCGGATACCTCGTCGTGAACGCGCTCGACGCGCTGACGGAGCCCGGCGTCTGGAAAGCGCTCAAGCGAACGCTCATTTACAGAAAGCTGGAGATTCAGCCTCTCGACACGTTCTTCCAGATCAGCTCGATCGCCCTTAAGCCCGCGCCGATCGACATAAATGTGAAAGTCATCCTGATCGGCGATCCATATATCTACGATATTCTCTATGACGCCGAGGAGGACTTCAAGAAGATATTCAAGGTCAAGGCCGATTTCGACCGGGAGGCCAAGCGCGACGAACGGAAGATCGAAGAGTACGCCAGGTTCGTAGCCCGAATCTGCAAGGTCGAGAACCTGATGCACTTCGACAAGTCCGGAGTCGCGGCCGTCATAGAATACGCCGCTCGCCGGGCCGGGAGACAGGACAAGCTCTGGACAAGGTTCAGCGACATCGCGGACCTTCTCCGCGAGGCGAGCTTCTGGGCGAGCAAGAACAGTCACAAGCTTGTCAACCGTGAGGATGTCCTCAAGAGCATAGATTCCCTCATCGAGAGGAATAACCTGTACGAGGACAAGGTGCAGGAAATGATCGAGGAGGACGTGCTGATGATAGACACGAGCGGCGAGCGGGTCGGGCAGGTGAACGGACTGTCCGTTTACAACATCGGTTACTATTCATTCGGGCGGCCGACGAGGATAACTGCGGCCGTAGGCGCCGGCAAGGCCGACATCACGAGCATAGAACGCGAAGCGAACATGTCGGGAAAGATACACAACAAAGGCGTGATGACGCTCGCGGGATACATGCGGGAGAAATTCGCTAAGGAGAAACCGCTTTCGCTCTCCGCGAGTATCGCGTTCGAACAATCTTACAGCGGTGTCGACGGGGACAGCGCGTCATCGACGGAGCTCTACGCCATACTGTCGAGCCTCAGCAACCTGCCGATCAAACAGGGCATCGCGGTAACCGGGAGCGTGAACCAGAAAGGCGACGTGCAGCCAATCGGCGGGGTGAACCAGAAGATCGAAGGGTTCTTCCAGGTTTGCAAGTCAAAAGGCCTTACCGGCGACCAGGGGGTGATGATCCCGACACGCAACGTGAATGACCTGGTACTTCGCGATGAAGTCGTAGAGGCGGTGAAGGAAAAGAAGTTTCACATCTACCCTGTCGCGAAGATCGAGGAAGGGATCGAGATCTTAACAGGCAGGACTGCCGGGAAACAGGACGCCAAGGGTAAATACGAGAAGGATTCTGTTTTCTATCTTGTAGAGAAGCGCTTGAAGGAGATGGCGGGAGAAAAAGGAGAACGGAAGAAGGGAAAACGGAACAGGGGGAGAAGAAGAGGGAGATAGGGGTCAACGCTCACCCGATGGTGTGCGGTAGAATTCGGGACAACTCGACGCATTTGCCGGGACAGACGGGCGGTGTGTCGATGCGAGGAGGAGGAACTTAGTGTTGCAAAAATGTGAAAGAACAAATGCCGCAGCAGAGCCTCAAGGCACGTCTTCGCAGGGTGAACCCGGGAAAGATGAGAAGACGGGTAACGAAATGCGTTGAATAAACATCACCCAACTATAAGAAGTGCGGGTGACCGCGTGTCTCAACCCATCATCCTCTTATAATGCTCCGCATATTTGCTCTCTTCGAACACTAACATAAAAGCGTCCCTGAAGTCAGCATAGTTAAACTCTTTCATGTCGAAGATATTTTGAGCATCCGAATGAGACTCTCTATTCATATATCTACAGAATGCCTGATACTTGTTGGCTTTGAACGTTTCTTTTTGAAATACTTCATTAAGATTCCTCTTCTCGATAAAACCGAAGAAATATTCAATAATATTTCTCATGCAGTTTGCAATTAAGGCGGGCGATTGGGTTTGGTCCTTCACTACCTCCCAATAACTCTGATAATCATTCTGGAGCTCATTATACTCCATCGCAAGGAATTCAGAACCATTCTCATTTCGGACAATTCTAAAAAGATTCTGATACTTCTTTCTTCTTTCTTGATCACGGGCTGCCAACTCATAAAAGAAATATAAGCTATGAGTCAGTATGAAGACCTGTTCGTACTTGCTCCGGGGATTTGTGAAATTGCTATAGATGAGTTGGCCAACGTTGAAAACGTAGATGTGGGACAGTGAAGAAATTGGATCGTCGATCACGATTATCTTGCTTGTAGTCGTTTCGCTGGCCTCCTGCCTTCCCTTGCACAGCTCGATGAAGTAAAGGAAGCTGATTATCATTTGTTCGCCCTCGCTAAGAGTGTGAAAAGTGTTCTCGGAAGACCCATCTCTAACGATCTTGTATAGTCTGTCCGAATGCCTTTCGATCCGGAAGCTATCTATTCCTAGTCCAAGGAGCCCGTTGTTGATGTTGGCAATCGCCTCGTCGATATTAACGGTTTTCTTCTGTTGATCTGCTATGATCTCTCTTTGTTTATCTATCCTTGTCTGGACATCAGACATTGCGTTCTCCAGATCGCGTATCTTCTTGCCGATGGCATCTCTATCATTTTGGTATATTGATATCGTCTGATCGTAGTTCCAGCGCATAATGAGCCAGAAACTTTTCCTAACATCGGCAAGTGCTGTATCTTTGTTTTCAATCCTCTTATTATGTTTCGTAATTGACTTATTGATGTCATCAATAAATTCATTGAAAGCGTTGATTGCACCTGCTGAACTCGATAAGGACACGACTTTACTGGGTGTTTCCAGTTTCTCCGCCATGCGGGCTCTATTGGCGTTCAAGCTTAGCGTGATTGCGCCAAATAGGTTTTCATATTCTGCTCTCCTTCCGATTAAATAAGGATTGGATCCATAAACGGCGCTCTTGGGAATTGAATCCATCTCTGACTCGTAATCGGATTGATGCTTCTGTATTTCACTTATTTCGTTTGCGTAAGTTTCATCGAAATACCCCCGTATCTTCTCAATCAAAGAATTAGTGATCGTTCTTTCCTGACAAAAAGGACATGGCTCCCCCTCGCCCTCAATTCTTTCCGGAATGAACTCTAGCCCCTTCTTAACCCAATCTGAATTCCCAAGCCTTTTAATTAGCTCGGCAACTGTGCTATTTTCGTTCCCAATTATTGCCTTATGAAAGAGTGGGTTTGACTCCGTAGCTTGTCCGGAGAATTTTATAGACGGCAATAAGCTGTATTCTTGGGCCGTGCTTCCCTCAATAGCTTCAACTTCCTTCTCTAATTGCTCTGTGGTCACAGGTGGTTTTTCTAATGGCTTAGGGATGCTCGCTAGGTAAGTAAACAGCGTACTTCTGTTATTTTTGAATCCCGTGAGACAATAGTCTAAGACCCGATCGCCGCCTGTGAATGTCTCTTTAATTTCCCAAGTCTTGTTTTCAGCGCCCAATTTCCTCTGGGCCAAATCGTTTTCGAGATGAGTTATTGCATCAGTAAACTTCTGCCTCTGCATTTCGAGCGATTGTATTTCTTGCTCTGCTTTTCCGATGTTCTCTTCGGCTTCCTTATTCTCTTTTGATAAGGTGAAGATTCCTTTCAGGGTTTCCGACACATAGAAGTTGTCATCAATGAAGGCTTGATTGTATACGAGGACGTCTTCGTCTGAATTAGGACCTTCTACGGAACAATGTGAGAAATCCAGATGCGTCGGCTTATATAAGAAGTTCGAAAGCACGCTTTTCCCCGTCCCGTTAAGGCCATAAATCAGATTAACCTTTTTGTTGGTCTCGAGGGTGGTCAAGCTTTTGTAACTCGCCACTTGGTTCATTGTGATTTTCGTAATCATGATTCACCCTCACCAGATTTTCTTATGTCCATCATTGAAGTCGTATTCTGTGACTTCAAGCCTCTGAAACCTAATGGGCGTAAGTGGACATGCAGCAGTCTCCTGACCAAACCCTGCCTGGCTGGCTCTGTTCGATATCGCAATTTGCGATGTCAAACCAGAGTACTCATCCTTCGTCAGTCGGAACAGGAAATCGTCCGGAAAACGGGCCCGGTGATCTGTGCTCAGCATGACCTTCTCACCTCTCATGAAGTAAATACGCTCCTCGATATGCCCTTCGGGGACCAGTGATCGTGCATTACGTCGTGAACCCTCTGACATTTCCTTTTTCTTCCGAGTCCTTATCCAACCTTTCCGAAAGATCCCGCCTCCTTCCCTGATCCGTAGCCAGTGGGACATTTGAAACGAATATACCCCGGCCCGGCTGCAATGTCAACGATTCATCAAAGTTCGATGGTAATCAAATTGACACAGAAAGTCGCCGGCGGCTTGAGCAGACCGGCAGACACACCTGGACTAGTCCGAACCGGGGCCGGTAATGCGGCGGCGATGCCGTTCTCGCCCGGCCAGTCGGCGATGAAAAGCGAATAGACCATCGAACCAACAAGCGGGCACAGGAGGAGCACGGCACCTTCACTAGGGACTGTCTTGTATACCCGGCTCAGCACGAGCGCACTGGCATACCCGGGGCCTCCTCCAACCGCCGAGTACATCCAGGTCCTCCATAGAGAATTGACGGGATTCTCCTTCTCGGCAACGATGTGTACCCCGACAGCTGTACCAAATGTATATTTTGTATTCTCAGGCCGTCACGGACCAATCCGTGACGCTAAGCCGGACCAGAAAGTCGCTTTTGTTCTGGATTCCCGCTTGCGCGGGAATGACGATAGTGCGGTGGCAAACCGTCGTGAAGCTGAGCCGAGCTACGACGAGCGTTCCAGTGTCAAGGTAGGACCGTGACACCCCAGAACAACCTCGCAGTGCCCGGAATCAATCCCCGGATTCGACCGCCTTCCTGAAGCTCGACCACTTGGCATCGGTCATGCTCTGGGCGGAGAAGAGTGAGACGCCGCTCCCGCCCGACGCGCGCGAGACATGCACCGCCTCCGCGATTTCGTCCGCGCTCAGCTGTCCGACGGAGAGGCCGCTGTAAACCAGCGCGCCGTATCGCTGCGATTTCACTTCTTCTTTCGTCATCTTCCCGATCCAGTCGACCCCCTCGTTGTAGAACCGCGCGTAGAGCATCGGGAGGGCACCATCAAGTTTCCACTGCGACCATTCCTGTCTCACATCCTTCCAGTTCGGGAACACGGCCGCGGTCATCAATTTCTTGTGCTTGTGAGCCTCCGGTATCAGGACGTCGTTGACGATGTGCGTTATCCGGTTATACCGAAACTGCTTCCACGCCGTGTTCTCCGAAGGCTCGGCGATCTTCAACGGATCTATCCCCGCTTCCTTCTTGGAATCCGCCCGGCACACGTCGCAATAGCAGTAGTCGTATTGAGGATATTCGCGGTCCTGAACGATGTGATACCGCGGTTGAAGGCCGATGGGGAGTATCACGTCCGGATAACGTACGTAGTCGAGGTGTACCCCGTCGAGCTCCCCGATCGCCGACAGCTCCGAGACCGTTTCCCGGACGAACTCCCACACCTCCGACCGTGAGGGGCAGAGGAATTTGTAGTATGGAACGTACGCCGGCTTTTGAATCGACGATTCGCCGAGGCGGTTCACGACGAACCATTCCGGATGTTTGTCGACCACATCGTCGACGTTGCAGGGCATCGTCCACATCCACGTATGCACTTCGAGTCCCGCCTCTTTCGCAAGAGGAAGGATCGTCTCGAGCCACGGCTGTCCGACAGGAAGGTGGCTGCTCCCATAGAATGCCTGCCTGCTGTTGTATATCTCCGGGAGAATGGCATCGATGCCCGCGTCCTTCATCACGGCAAAGCGTTTCTTCCACTCGTCGGGAGGGGCGCCCGTGTCCGTGCCGATCCAGACCCACTGTTTGAGCTTTCTCGCTTCGCCGCCGACGGACGGCAAGCCGATCTTCGGGAAGATCCCTTTCGCGGCGAAACCGATGCCGGCTAATCCAACTGTCCTTGCAAACTCTCTTCTATTCACGGATCCTCATTTCTCCGGGATTACATTACTGACGATTGTGATCTGAAAACTCTTGTGGACTCAACGGGCGGGCGGCCGCTTCCGAACTTCCGGCACTGTGCTGGAATTTCAGTCTATCCCCTTTTCGTCCTTCAGGCTTTCATAAGCCTGTTCCGCCGCGGCCTGTTCGGCGGCCTTCTTGGTTTTGCCGGACCCCATTCCGTAGCGGGTCTCGTTGACGAGGACCTCCACGGTGAAAGTCCTGTCGTGATCCGGACCTTCTTCCTTTATGAGGTTGTATCGCGGCGCTCCGAGTCCGCGTCCCTGGGAGAGCTCGAGCAGCGCGCTTTTGAAGTTCCTGTCGAGGGCTTTGAACATTTCCCTGTCGATCCTGAATTCACCCGGCATCACTTTGTCGAGCACGAATGCCTTCGCGGCTTTGAGACCGCCGTCGAGATATATCGCCGCAACCACCGCCTCGAAGGCATCAGATATGATGGTCTCGTAGCCCTTCTCGATTGTCTGGTGGGCGCTGTTGCTCATCATGAGAAAGTCGGAGAGGTTGACGGCAGCCGCCCTTTCGGCAAGTGCATGCTGATTGACGAGGAGGCTCCTGAGCCGGGTCATCTGTCCTTCATCGAGCTCTTCGAAGCGCTCGAAAAGGATTTCTGCGACAAGGAGGTTAAGGACCGCATCGCCGAGGAACTCCATGCGCTCATTCGAGTTCTTCCCTCCGTTCGAGGGCATCGAGAGAGCGGAGCGGTGCCTGAGCGCTTCGGAGAAATATGCCTCGTTCCTGACCTTTATCCCCAGTGCGCGCTCCAGATCGCCCTTCCGCCTGAGCTTCTCCTTCCCTCTTTTGAGAAATATGCCGAGAAGCTTTTTCACAGAGAGCGGGGCCTTCAATGAGTCTCCACCCCCTTCTCGGAAGGTTCTCCGGCGCGTCTGTCGGGGGACGATGGGGTGAGGAATGTGGTAGTGGGTTCTTGTCCGCTTTTCCGGAAGGGAATTCCGGAGGTGACTATACTGCAGAAAATCGGCGAGAATATGTGATTGTGGGCTTCACACATCGATAAAAAGGATGTTCCCTCGCATGTCTCTCCGGCTATGCCGTGATCGATCGCTAGCGAGCGCTACTCTCTGGACTTTGTGAACAAGAGACAGGCGTTATGTCCTCCGAAACCGAACGTGTTGCTGATCGCAGCGTTGACCGTCTTTTTCAGGGGTTTATTCGGCACATAGTTCAGGTCGCATTCGGGATCCGGAAACTCGTAGTTGATCGTAGGGGGAAGGGTATCGTTCATAATTGCAAGGACCGTAGCGACTGCTTCGACGCCACCGGCGGCGCCGAGCTGGTGACCTGTCATCGACTTCGTAGAACTCACGTGAAGCTTACGCGCGTGGTCGCCGAAGACGGTTTTTATCGCTTCGGTCTCGTTCTTATCGTTGAAAGGCGTAGATGTACCGTGGGCGTTGATGTAATCGATATCTTCCGGTTTCAGCTGGGCATCGCTGAGCGAGAGTCTCATCGCCCTGACGGCTCCTTCGCCGCCCGGGGCAGGCTGTGTCAGGTGGTAGGCGTCGGCAGTGAGTCCGAAGCCCGAGAGTTCAGCGAGGATTTTCGCGCCGCGCTTGACCGCGTGCTCATAACTTTCCAGGACGAGGATCCCGCCGCCTTCGCCCATCACGAAGCCGTCGCGCTTCGCGTCGAACGGTCTGCTTGCATGGGCAGGGTCGTCGTTCCGTGTCGACAGAGCCTTCATCGAATTGAATCCGCCTATTCCCATCGGGCAGACCGCAGCTTCCGAGCCGCCCGTTATCATCATGTCGGCATCCCCGCGCTGTATCAGCATCGACGCGTCCGCGATCGCGTGGCCCGATGTGGCACACGCTGAAGTGGTGGCGTAGTTCGGCCCGCGCAGCTTATACCGTATCGAGATGTTGCCGGCCGCGATGTCGGAGATCATCATCGGTATGAAGAACGGGCTGATGTGGTCCGGTCCTCCGACGGAGAAGAGGTTCTCCTGCTGTCGCTGGTATGTCCACATTCCGCCGATTCCGCTCCCGACCACCACGCCGACGCGGTCCCTGTCGACCTTCCCGAAGTCGATCGCCGCATCCTCGACCGCTTGAGCGGCAGCTGCCATGGCGAACTGGGCAAACAAGTCCATGCGCTGCACGCTCTTTCTGTCAAGATACCTCAGGGGGTCGAATCCCTTGACTTCACATGCGAACTTCGTGTCGTACTTCGAAGCGTCAAAATACGTGATCGGCCCGGCGCCGCTCTTTCCCTCCATCATGGATTGCCAGAACTCACTCACGGTGAGCCCGATCGGTGTTACTGCGCCAAGTCCGGTTACTACGACACGTCTTCCGCTTTTCATATGATTTCCCTTATGGGATCTTTTGTTGACGTTATCAGCTGACCTTTTGCTTCAGGTAGTTTATCGCATCTCCGACGGTGCGGATCTTCTCCGCGTCCTGATCGGGGATCTGGATGTTGAAAGCTTTCTCGAACTCCATCACCAGCTCGACGGTATCGAGGGAATCGGCTCCGAGATCATTCGTGAAAGAGGCTTCCGGCTTGATCTGTGATTCTTCAGCACCGAGCTTGTTTACGATAATCTCCTTCACTTTTGCTTCGACATCTACTGCCATGGTATTTCCTCCATTAATTTGTTTTTAAACTGACATCCCGCCGTCCACCGAGATAACCTGACCCGTTATGTAATCCGCATCAGGCGAGGCGAGAAAAAGCACCACTCTTGCCACATCATCGGGTTTTGCAACTCGCTTCAATGGGATCGCATCGATTACCGCCTTCCGCTGTTCATCTGTCAAAGCTGCGGTCATGTCGGTGTCAATATAACCAGGGGCCACAGCATTGACAAGTATGTTTCTACTGGCCAGTTCCTTCGCGATCGATTTGGTAAAGCCTATTATACCCGCTTTGGAGGCCGCATAATTCGACTGCCCGGCATTCCCCTTGATCCCCACGACGGAGCTCAGGTTGATAATCTTCCCGTACCTCTGCCCCATCATGGTGCGCGCGGCCGCCTTCGTATAATTGAAAACACTCTTGAGGTTCGTCTGGATAACCGCATCCCATTCCTCCTCGCTCATCCTGAGGAGAAGGTTGTCTTTGGTTATCCCCGCGTTGTTGACAAGGATGTCGAGCCGTTTGAATTCCGCCACGACCTTCTCGACGACTTCCACCGCCGACTTCGTCGAGGTCGCATCGGCTTCGATGGCGAGCGCTTTCCTCCCGGCCGCCCTGATCTCGGCCGCAAGCGACTCGGCATTCTGAGCAGAACTCCGGTACGTAAAAGCGACGTCCGCGCCGTTTTTCGCGAGCTCGAGTACGATCGCTTTCCCGATTCCCCGGGCTCCGCCCGTAACCAGGACTACTTTACCTTCCAGCATCAACCGAATCCTTTCGGGTATTCTTCGATGTTTCCTTTATTTTCCTCTCCGGGAAATTGTTCCGGTAATAGTCCAACACTTCTTTGTATTTCGCGGCGCCCAGAGCGTGCTCGAGCTCGATAGAACACGACTCGACCATCTTCCTCCCGCTGTCGGTGGTGGCAGTGCAGCAGGGCGAATCTCCCGAGCAAAAATCGTCATATCCGATAACGCCGTCCGACTTCACGATTGGAAAGAGCACACAGTAGAACGGTTTCAATGAGAAGCGTCCCATCCCTTCCTCTTTCTCCGCCACCTGTAGAACGCATCTTCCTTTGCCGTCGAGAAACACGCACTTGTCGTTATGCACTTGCGTGCCGACGCAGACTCCCGACGGGAAATCGACGTCTTGCTCTTCGGTGTTGTCGAACCACACGTCCCTGCTCCTGGTCTGTGTCTCGTCGAGATACTTCTCTACGATATCGGCATGCTCGAGTATGCGGTCTCTCTCCACGGGGTCGAGGTACACACCGTGGCGACAGCACATTGACGTGCAGGCATTCGGACCGTTCTTGTCCATGAATCCTTCGGTGAAAATTTTGAGCTCGAATCTGGTTCCGGCTATCTCTATTTCCTTCTCGTTCATTTCGTCAATACACCCGTATCGTTTGTTTTGTCTATCCCGGCAATCGCTCCGCCGGAAATGGTTCGTTTCACAAGTCCCTGGAGTATCTTCCCTGGTCCGATCTCCACGAAGTTCACAATTCCATCGGCCGACATGTTCATGACCGATTCCTGCCATCTGACCGGGCTGGTCAGCTGCATGATCAGAGCGTTTCTGATTTCTCCAGCCGATCTCACCGGCTTTGCAGTGACGTTGGCATACACAGGCACCGATGCATCTCCGATCGGGGCCGCATCGATGGCCTTCTTCAATTCCTCCTTCGCGGCCTCCATCAGCGGAGAATGGAATGCGCCGCTCACGACGAGCTCCTTCACCATCTTCGCGCCTTTTGCGCGCGCGAGCTCCATCGCCTTGCGCACCGCCTCGACGTCACCCGAGATTACGATCTGTCCCGGCGAGTTGTAGTTTGCAGGCTGCGCAACTCCGCCGACCGACGCTTCGCGGCACGCTTCCTCGACCTTATCATTCTCAAGCCCGACGACTGCCGCCATCGTGCCCTTCCTGACGTTGCCGGCGTTCTGCATGAGCCTGCCGCGAAGTCCGACGAGCATAAGGGCATGCTCGAAATCGAGAGCTCCGGCCGCATAGAGTGCCGAATACTCGCCGAGGGAATGTCCCGCAGTTGCGTCGAACCGTCTGCTTTCGAGCAGATGAAACACTATCGCGCTGTGAAGAAAGATGGCCGGCTGAGTGACCGAGGTCTGGCGAAGTTCGTCTTCCGGTCCGTCGAAACAAATTCCCGTTATGTCGAAACCAAGGATTTCGTTCGCCCGGTCGAACATCTTCTTCGCTTCCGGGTTGGAATCATACCAGTCTTTTCCCATCCCCACATACTGGGAACCTTGTCCGGGAAAAATATAGGCTGTCTTCAACAGATTCGCATTCTCCTGAGGTGCCACTTTATTTGTCCAACGCCTTCATTCAAATTCGACTATGAAAAATCATCAATTCTAAATCCTAGACTCTAAACAAATTCGAAAACCGAAAGCTCAAAACGCCAGACATTCGTCTCGGTCTATACCGGAATTCTGAAAGGATTTCGAGTTTTATCGTTTGAATTTTGGTCATTGTTTGGAATTTCGGATTTAGTATTTAGAGTTTCTCCCTTGCGATGATGTTAGACTCCTCGATTCTATCTATCGAATGCCCATTTCACCAGGACAGCTCCCCATGTATACCCTGCCCCGAACGCCGAGAGGACCAGGTTCTGCCCTTTCTTCAATTGCCCGTTGGAGAAGTACTCGGAGAGACAGAGGGGAATGGTGGCGGCAGTGGTGTTGCCGTACCTGTCGATGTTCAGCATAACCTTCGAGCTGTCGAGTTCCATCCGCTTCGCGGTTGCATCGATGATCCGCTTGTTCGCCTGGTGCGGGACGAGCCAATCGACGTCTTTCCCGGTGAGATTATTCTTTTTCATGATTTCGTACGAGACGTCCGCCATTCCGACGACCGCGACCTTGAACACCGCCTTGCCGTCCTGGTAGATGTAGTGCATCTTCCGGTCGACGGTCTCGTGGGTCGGCGGGTTGAGACTTCCTCCGCCCGTCATATTGAGGAATGGTCCGCCTGCCCCGTCGCAATGCACTATATAGTCGAGCACGCCGTATTTTTCGTCTTCGGTAGGTTCTAGGAGGACGGCAGCGCCGGCGTCGCCGAAGAGTATGCAGTTCGCGCGGTCCGTGTAGTCGGTGATCGACGACATCTTGTCGGCACCAACCACTATGACTTTCCTGTAAGCGCCGGTCGAGACGAACTGGGCTCCCGTCACCAGTGCGAAGATGAATCCCGAGCACGCGGCGGACAGGTCAAAACCCCATGCCTTTTTCGCGCCGATCTTTTCCTGGATGACGCAGGCGGTAGCCGGGAAGAACATATCCGGGGTCACCGTCGCTACGATGATGAGGTCTATTTCCTCCGCGGACATCTTCTTCTTCTCCAGAAGGTCGTTGATGGCACCCGCGGCGAGATCGCTCGTTGCGCCGTTCCTCAATATCCTTCTCTCGATGATTCCGGTTCTTGTCCTGATCCACTCGTCTGTGGTATCCATCATCTTCTCGAGATCGGCGTTGGTGAGCTTTTCTTCCGGAACATAATGACCGACGCCGGTTATTACTGCGTGCTTTGGCATCTAATGAGCCTTACTTTCTATTTTTGAGATTGAATTCTCGATGAGCTTGCTGATATTGTGGTTCACCATCTCTTCTGCGCGGAAAACCATATTCTTCACCGCAAGGACTGAAGAGCTGCCGTGGCCTATGATGGATATGCCGTTTACACCGAGGAGCGGCGCTCCCCCTTGTGCCTCGTAGCTGAAGCCCTTCAACACCTTTCTGAGAGTTTTCGCTATCATCCCGGCCTGGATCATCCGGAAGAAATTGCCGGAAGCGTAGTCTTTGAACCTTTTTCTCAGCGTCGGGAGTATGCTCTCCGCGAACTTCAGGACGATGTTTCCGACGAAGCCGTCGCAGAGAACCACGTCAGCCTTTCCTGCCAGGATATCCCGCCCCTCTATGTTCCCAATGAAGTTCAGCCCGCTTTTCTCGAGAAGAGGATATGACGCCTGGGCAAGCTCGTTGCCCTTCGAACTTTCTTCACCAATGTTGAGCAACCCGACGGTAGGATTACTCCTGTTCATGATTTCCCTGGAATAGATGGATCCCATCACGCCGAATTCGAGAATGTGCTGGGGGCGGCTGTCGGAATTGGCACCCGAGTCTATCAACAGACAGGTGCCTGTAACCGTCGGGAGAGGCGTCCCCACCGCCGGTCGTCCGACTCCCTTCACCCGGCCGAGAATAAGCGTCGATGCCGCCATGAAGGCGCCCGTGTTGCCGGCGCTGACGAACGCGTCGACCTTCCTCTCCTTGTGAAGGTGGGCCCCCACGACGATGGAAGAATCGCGTTTCTGCTTCAGCGCGGTGTTCGGGGTTTCGTGCATCTGAATCACTTCGGTCGCGTTCACAATCGAATAGTTGAGGCCGGTGGCGGACAGGCGGGAAGTCTCTTTCTCGATCTCCTCTTTCCGTCCGACAAGGACGAGTTCGAACCGGTTGCCCGCCTCCTTTAGAGCCTGCAAACCGCCTTCGACGATTCTGAGCGGTGCCTCGTCACCGCCCATCGCATCAAGTGCTATTCGCATTCTTGAATTGGCCAATACCTGACGGCTGACAAGCCTTCGGTCAGGCTAGGCGCCTTTGGGGATGAATGTTACTCTTCCGCTGTAATAGCCGCAGTTTGGACAGGCCCGGTGCGGGAGCTTGGGTTCGTGGCAATGCGGGCACTCGGAAACGGTCGGGGCGGTCGCCTTGTAGTGGGTGCGCCGCTTCGCGCCTCTTGTCTTCGAGTGTCTTCGTTTGGGATTTGGCATATCTGCTCCTTGATCCTAATTTTTATTCAAAATCTTTCTCAGCTCTTCCCATCTCGGGTCGCCGTTTTCCTTCGGGCAGTCGCAGGCTGTATGGTTCAGGTTCGCGCCGCAGTTCCCACATAATCCCGCGCAGTCGTCTTTACAGAGCAGCTTCAGGGGAACACCCAAGAGCGTGTACTGCCTTACATCCTCAGCAATGTCGATCTCGTTCGTGCTCGTGTGGATCACCGTTATCTCGCCTTTGTCGATTTCGCCGGCATCGCCCATCTCGTAGACGTAAACCATCCGGTAATCGATTTCGATTTCCTTCTCGAAATCGTCCAGACAACGATCGCACACAAATCTGCCCGCAGTTTTTACATGTGCCGTCAGGAAAAGCTGTCGTCTTCGTTTCTCGATCTCGGCTTTCACCACAACCGGCTTGGAGAAGTGCTCATCCAGCTTAACGGCGGAAGGGTTCTCCTCGAATTGGTATTCGTGGACTCCTTCCGATAGGTTCGAAATATTAATAATCATTCGTCATCAATTGGTTTTAGGGCCGTCAGATCGATAAGGAGACGGACCATCACAAAGAACACCGCGCTGCGGTACAAATTCCGCACGCGCCGCCGCCAAGGGCAGCATGTTCGAACTTCGGGCACAGCGTCTTTCGAACGAAAAAAAGCAAGGTAATATAACCAGGGAGGGGATTTTAATCAAGAAAGGCCAAAATCCGGTGAAACAGGCGGTCTCAAATGTTACTGCAACCCATTCTCCTTCGTCTTTATCGCCTCTTCCATAAGCCCTTTCTCCTCCTCAGAAAGGCGGGCTTCAGGAGTCAGGTGCCGGGCTTGTCTCTCGATGATCTTCGTCTGCTTGCTGAAGCGCCGGCAGAATTCGCATATCATCAGGTGGACGGCAAGCTTCAGCTTGTCGAGAAGCCCCGTCGCCCATACCTCGTCCTTTGAGATGAGGTAGGTCGCCTCCTGGCATGTTATAAAAAGCTTACGGTGAGACCCTTGCGACATTTCTCTTCCTCAGGCGTTCAACCAGTTCTTTTCAAGGCAATTCCTCAACAGAAGCTTCGCCCTGTGAATTATGACCCAGTAGTTAGACGGCGAGATCGCCAGTTCCTTACAGATTTCGTCCGATTCCATCTCGTCGATATACTTCAGAGTGAAAACGCCCCGGCACTGCGCGGTGAGCCTGGAAAGACATTTCTGAAGCGTTTCCAGGAACTCGCTGGACCTTGCTTCTTCCGGGGCGCTCCCCCAGTCGGTCGGGAGGAGCGTAGACTTCCAGTGTCCCACCTCATCGAAGAAATAGCTTTCGTCCGCGTTTTCGGCGTCGCCGGAAACGGAAACCGTCCTCTCACTCCCCTTCCTGCGATAGTGATCGATGATCTTGTTCTTCAGGATTGAGAACAACCAGGTCCTCTCCGAGCTCTCTCCCCTGAACGTGCGGCGGTTCTCGAGTGCGGAGAGGAACGTTTCCTGTACGAGATCTCTCGCGATATCGCGGTCGCCAGTTCTGGCGATCGCAAAACCGAAGAGCGAATCGGCATAACTCTGGACCCACTTCGAGGGCGTCAGCATATCAGGCATATTCTAAGCGGCAATCCCGGTTATCTGCCCTTCAAGTCTGCGGCGGATCATTTCTTCAGAGAGTCGGGTTCCATCCTGACTTTGAACGCCGGGGTCGTGTAGCCGTCTTCGAGGAAGCTGTCGGGTATCGCACGGCGGTTGCCGTCGCGGAGTGAATAGTAGTGCGGCGACGCAATTTCAACCCCCGCTTCGAAGAACTTGTCCTGGATATTCTGGTGAAGCGACGAATAAATGACGGGCATGTCTGCCGGGGAATTCGTGTAAGCATTTATCTGGTATGAAACATAGAAATCGTTGAGCGCAGTCTGAAGCACGAACGGCTTCGGGTTATGCAGGATCTTTCCCGTGGCGAGAGCCGCCCCGATGAGAAGTCCATGTATCTTCGTCCATGGCGTATCGTAGCTGATCGTGACGCTCGTGTAAAGGATCAGCGGCTTTCCGTCCCGGACAACCGCCGAGTAGTTGGTGACGTGCCCGCTGAGAACGACCGAGTTCGGGATCGTTATTTCCTCGTTCTTCGTGGTCCTCACTCTGGTTATAAGAAAATTATGCTCGATTATGTCTCCGGTGATCTCGTTGATCTTCACCCTGTCGCCGAGCCTGAACGAGCGCATGTACGTGATGACGACGCCGGCCACAATGTTCGAGACGGCGGACGAGGAACCCAGCGAAAGGAGGAGCGCCAGGAATATGGAGATCCCTCTGGCCGCAGCACTCTGTGATCCGGGCAGATAGGGAAAAATGATCACCGCCACGAGAACAACCAGGAGGAAGGCCGCGATCTGATAAGTCGGCTTGGCCCATTCTTCGGGGAAACCTGGAATCACTATACTCTTGTCCGCCACCTTCGAGAACACGAGCTTCATCAGCTTGAGGGCATATCGTGCAACGATCGCCACGACTATTATGTAGAAGACGTTCGGGAGATAGAATATTATCCCCTTTCCGATCCCTACCAGCGGACTGAGCAGATACTCGAGGAGCTTCTGCGCCACCAGCTCGGTCCAGACGAAGAGGCTGAAAGCGAGCGTAACAAACAGGTAGAAGATAAAGATGACGACTGCCCACCTGAGGACTCTGACCGACTTGAAGGCGATCGACGTCAGCTGGTCTACAGATATGAGCTCGAGATTCTTCAGCCTTATCGGGCGGATGACCTTTCCCCGGCTGCTGCGGATGAGGCTGTACAGCCTGACGAAGACACGGTTCGAGAGTTTGACGGCAACCACGAGCAGGACGGTGAGGAGAAGGAACAGACCTCCATGCACGAGGAAGTAGTTCAACTTGGAGGGTTCACTGAGAAACGTGTCGACTCCCCTGCTGATAGCGCCTACCGTAGAATCTGCGGCAGTACGAAGGCTGTCGCCGCCCTGCAAAACAACGGCAGCGACGAGGGACTTCGAGAAGCCGATCGCTCCTCCATGGATAGCCTCCGTGATCATTCCTCGTCCTCCTTTTTCAACGCGGCCTTCCTTTCTGCACGCGCAATCGACCACTTGAGCAGCGGCGGCGTGACGAACGTCGTCACGATAACCATTATCACGACCGCCGAGAATATCTCGTTATCGATAACTCCCAGTCCTTTTCCTATGCTGGCGAAAATCAATCCGACCTCGCCTCTCGGGATCATCCCGATACCTACCGTAACGCGGTCGACGTTTTTCTCGCGGACGACGAGACCGCACACTTGCTTCCCGATCATCGCCGCGACTATCAAACCGCCCGAGACCCCGAGCACTGCCGGCGTGAAGAAGCTTTCCAGGTGAACCTGGATCCCCATCAACACGAAGAACACGGGCACAAAGATTGTGGCGATCGGTTGGATGAGGGCTGTTATACCGACGGTGGTGCCGAACTCACGGAAATGTATCTCTTCCAGTATCAGGCCGGCGGCAAATGCTCCCACAATCGAAGCCAGCCCCGCTTCGCCCGCCAGAGCCGAGAGGCCGAAGCAAAGAAGGATGGCAGTGATCAGCATCAGGCCTTGTGTCCTGAATTTCGCTGCCACCCTCATCACCCGGGGGACAAAATAGATTCCCACAAGCAGCGCGCCCACGAGGAACCCGATGGCGATCGTCGTAAGCTTGACGATTTCCAGGAGCGAGAGGTCCTTTCCCGTCTCCGCCGATGAAACGATCGCGGAAACCGTGGCGAGTATGATCAGCCCCAGCACGTCGTCGATGACTGCGGCACCGAGAACTATCCGCGCCTCCGGCGTCTGGATCCTCGCCATGTCCTGGAATACGCGGGCCGTGATGCCGACGCTCGTGGCGCAGAGGGTCGCACCGATGAACATGTGAATGTTGTTTATGTTGAAATTCGGAGAGATTGCCAGAATTTCCTTCGGCACCTTCGTGATGAAGACCGCCGAAACGAAATAGCCGAGCACGAAGGGGAGCACAACCCCGATAGCGGCGACGAGGAAGGATGATATCCCGACGCGCCTCATTTCCTTGACGCTGGACTCGAGACCTACTTCGAACAGGAGGATGATTATTCCGATCTTGGCGAGTATGTCGATCCCGATCGCCGCGTGGTCTGTCAGGACCGCGGCCCGGAGCGGTTCGAAGAAACTCCAGTTCCCATCGAGCAGAACGATGTTGCCGAGTATGACACCTGCGATGAGTTCGCCGAGAACCGCGGGCTGACCCACCCTCTCGAACAGCTCTGCGCCCAGCTTGGCCGCAACGAGCATAATGATTAAGTAGATGAGGACTCTGATGATGGGATCGGCCCCGGCAACCACCGCAGCTTCACTGAATTCAAACGAATGCACCGACTCCGACAGAATCGCTCCCATGTTCTGTCAAAATAAACAGATTGATACGGAATGACAAGAGAATTCGGGCGTCGTGCATCGTCGGCTCCGCCCCGTTAAATTGAAACGACAGCAACGGTGCACACGTTATCAAGGACAAAGCGGTGCTCCGCCGATCGGGCACCGGCATCAAGCAACCCCGGAGAGGAGAGAAGATTGAAGAAGGAAAACCCGACTCAGACAACTGATTCACTTATCTCCCATATCTCCGACACCGCAAGATGGATCGCGCTTCACAGGGCCATGGAGACAGAACGCAGGGATGCGCTGTTTAAAGACCCATTCGCGCGAAGGCTTGCGGGACCGGAAGGCGAAAAAATCGCGCGCGGCCTTCGGTATGGAAGAAGCAGCTCGTGGGGAACGATCGTTCGCACGGCAGTCTACGACGAATACATCGAGCGCTGCGTGCTGCAAGAGAGAGTGGACACCGTGGTCAATCTGGGTGCGGGTTTGGATGCGCGACCGTACCGACTCGGACTTCCCGCGGACTTACATTGGATTGAAGTAGACCTCCCGGGCATACTCACTTACAAAGAGAGGCTACTCGCCGATTATGTCCCGGTCTGCTCTCTCGAGCGGGTAAAGATGGACATAACGGATGCACCTGCCAGGAGAAGGCTTCTCGAGCGCGTTAACGGCGAATCGAGATGTGCGGTGGCCCTCACCGAAGGCCTTCTCATCTATTTAAAGAGAGAGGAAGTTGCATCAATTGCGACGGATCTGCACTCTCAGGCTAACTTCAAATGGTGGATAACGGAGTACTCTACCCCGGAGCTGCTGGAGTGGACGCTCAAGACTTACAGACGACAATTCGGCACGGGGGAAGCGAGGATGCAGTTCGCTCCGGCTGAGGGAATAAAGTTCTTCAGGACGTACGGCTGGAGGGGAGCAGCTATTAGGTCCGCGACGGGAGAGGGGAAACGACTGAAGAGAGAGATGCCGTTTGCCTGGTTGTTGAGATTGGCCTCGCCTCTCATGTCAAAAAAGAGGAAGGCTATGTTCGCAAAATACAGGTCGGATTTGATGCTCTTGGAAAGGGTTTAATCGTGCAACGGCCGGGAGGCCGCTCAGGACGCCGCGGCCCGCATGAAATCTTTGAGACGTTTCGAATCGACAGGGTTGGAAGTCTTCCCGCCAGTTTTTACAGATGTCCCGACGATCACGCCGTCGGCAAGCTTGAGAAGATCTCTAACGTTACGGCTGCTCGCTCCGCTCCCGATGACGATCTTTGCATCGGGTAATTCGCGACGCAGCCGGCGGAGCTGTTTCACGTCGACAGCCTGTCCCGTTCTGGACCCGCTGATCACGATGGCATCGGCAAGCCCCCTCTCCAGAGCGTCGGCGGCCTGCGTATAGATGTCGTAGTCACCGATCTGAGCCGAGTGCTTGACATCCACATCCGCGAGAATCGCGACTTCCGAATTCAGATTCTTCCTCAAGCGAAGGGTCTTGGACGCCCGCCCCTCAATTATCCCCTGATCCGCCACGACAGCACCAACGTGGACATTCACGCGGATGAACTCGGCGCCCGTCACCTGAGCTATGCTCAATGCAGATTCCGCATCGTTGCGGAGCACGTTGACGCCGAAGTGGATATCCGGAAACTCCTTCTTCAATTCAACCACGGCCCTCGTTATCGATGCCACGGTGACAGGTTCGACTTTGCCCGCGCAAAAGGGGGCATCCCCGAAGTTCTCGACGATAAGACTTCCCGCTCCTCCGTTGCGGTAGACCGCGCAGTCCTGGGCTGCCCGGTTCAATACTTCATCAAGCGAGCCGTTGAACCGCGGGGAGCCTGGAAGCGGGAGGAGGTGAACTACTCCTATAACCCTGGGAATCAACTTCCGCTCTATTCGTGCTGGAGCAGCTGGGACTCGACATCGGCCGAAGTGAACTCTTCATCTTCTTCGAACCGAAGTTCTTCCACCGTTTTTACGACCAGATAAGCGATCCCTACTGCGGCAGCCGCAGCGCTAACGATTAGAATTAATTTTTTCATGCTCCACCTTTCCGGAAGAAATTCCGTCCCGCTGATGATCAGGATGTGCCGCGGGATGTCTGGCACCCTCGACAATTCTCGCAGTGTCGAGAGCTATGACCAGCTCCTCGTTTGTTGGAAGGGCGAATACCTTTACCTTCGAGGAATCCGCACTGATGAGCTTCTCTTTCTCTTCGGAATTGTTTCTCCCCGCGTCTATGCTGACGCCGAGGAACTCGAGCCCTTTGCAGCTCTCCGCGCGTACGTCGGGACTGTTCTCCCCGATCCCGCCGGTGAAGACTATGGCATCGACGCCGCCCATGACGGCAGCGTACGAGCCGATATATTTCCTTATCCTGTACGTGAAGACTTCGAACGCCAGCTCGGCCTGCTTGTTACCCGCCTTCTTCTCCGTAATGATTTCACGCATATCGCTCGTCAGGCCGGAGATCCCCAGAAGCCCGCTGTGCTTGTTGAGAAGCGTGTTGGCCTCCGCAAGCGACAGGCCTTCCCTGCCGACTATGTGTAGTATTATCTGCGGGTCGAGGTCGCCGCTGCGCGTTCCCATCAGCAAACCCTCGAGCGGGGTGAAACCCATCGACGTATCGACGGACACACCGCCGTCGACGGCGGCCATACTGCAACCGTTCCCGAGATGCGTCGTTATTAGCTTCAACTTCTCGATCGGTTTGCCCAGCAGCTCCGCGGCTCTGCGCGAGACATAAAAATGCGACGTCCCGTGGAAACCATAGCGCCGGATCTTGTAGCGGCGGTACAGCAGATACGGTATCCCGTAGAGGAAAGCATACGGGGGCATCTTCTGGTGAAATGCGGTGTCGAACACGGCAACCTGCGGTGTGCCCGGGAGGTGTTTCAGCACAGCCTGTATTCCTCGAAGGTTGTGCGGGTTGTGCAGCGGTGCCAACTCGATGTTCTCCCGGACTTCGTCCATTACCTTCTCGTCCACGAGCACGCTTTCGGAAAAACTTTCGCCGCCGTGTACGACCCTGTGGCCTACGGCGTCGATTTCGGTTTTATCCTGTATGACACCGTGGTTTTTGCTGAGGAGAACGGCAAGGACATATTCTATCGCCGTCTGGTGGTCGAGCACCTCGGCACTGATCTTGATTTTGTCGCCGTCATACCGCTCGTGAGTGACAACAGAGTCGCTCATGCCGACGCGGTCGATGAGCCCTTTTGCGAGAACTACGCGGTCTTTCAAATCGATAAATTGATACTTTACGGAGGAACTTCCGGAATTTAAAACAAGAACTTTCATTTCGGCTTTCGTTTTCATCAAAGACAGCTATTGATTGATTTCTATTCTCTTTCCCGACTCATCGTACTTGAAGAAACCCTGGCCTGTCTTTTTCCCTAGATGTCCCTCGCGTACTTTCCTTCTGAGTATCGGGCTCGCCCGGTACTGGGCGACCCCCAGCTCGTGGTACATCGTGTCGAGCCATGTCAAGACTTCGTCCAGACCCATCGAGTCCGCCATTTCCAGCGGGCCGACGTTCAGTCCGTAGCCGAGCTTGATGGCGGTGTCTATGCCCTCCGCCGTGGCTATCCCTTCAAGGAGGACCTGCATTGCTTCGTTGAGCAGCGGGAGGATCACCCTTGTCGTTACGAACCCGGGATACTCGAAGACCTCCACTACGGTCTTTCCCATGTCCTCGGCAAATTTCTTTATGCGCTTGAAAGTCCCGTCGCTCGTTTTCAGTGCGCGGATCACCTCCACAAGCGGCACCTTCGGAACCGGGTTCAGGAAGTGCATGCCGATTATCTTGTCCGGGCGCGACGTCGCCTCGGCAAGTTTCGTCAGGCTGAGGGTGGCCGTGTTGGAAACGAAAACGGTATTAGGATCGCATATCTTATCGAGTTCCTTGAAGACGGCTTTCTTGGACGCGAACTCCTCGTCGACCGCTTCGATGACAAGGTCGCATTCCGCGACGTCGCTAAGGTCGATCGAGAACTTGAGGCGTGAAAGGATCGCCTTCTTCTCGCTTTTCGTGAGCGCCCACCTCTCGATCTCGGTATCGAGCGTTTCCGACAGACGCTGTTTGCACAGGTCCGCCGATTCATCGTCCCGCTCGAGCAAGAGCACATTGATGCCGACGGTTGCTGCTGTTTCGGCGATTCCTCTGCCCATCAGACCGCCGCCTACAATTGCTATATAGCCCGCCCTGTCCGATTCTGAACGACTAATATTGAAAATTTCTGCAATACTTTCTTCTCGTGCCATAATGCTTTCTTAAGTTAGAATATACAGCCCTGTGAATCAAGAAAACGCGCGATCCGCGCCGTTATCGGACATTTCAACCCTGGAGAGAAAGTTCCCCTGCTGTGCCGGACGCTTACCTGCCCAGCGCTTGCGTCCCGATCTGCGCCCTGGCAGCCTGGACGAATTTCATTGCCCGCTGGTTTGAAGGCTCTGCTTGAAGGACTCCGGTCAGAGTCTCGGCCGCTTCCCGGAACTTGAAAAGCTTGAACTGCACGAGCCCGAGGAGTTCCAATCCCTGCGGATCGTTGTACCCGAGAGCGATCGCCTGGTTGAATGCCGACTCGCATCCTTCAAGGTCACCGGTTTTCATCCTGCAGTTCGCGAGACTCGACAACGATGCCTGATCGTGATCGACGACCCTGCCGAGAAGTCCTGCGGCTCTGGCAAAGTCTTCAGTCTCGATAAGCGCCGATGCGACAAGCTTGAGATACCAATCTTCATTTTCGAAATCGCTGAATTCATCCGCTGCCCTCAGTACTTCCTCATACGATTTAAGCCGGAGCAGCGCATCAAAATAGGCGGCGACGCTCATCGGCCGTCGCTTCTCTTTCGCGGCTCTCCCTAGAAATGAAGCGGCGACCGGCCAGTCTCCGGCCAGAGAGGCCGCGCGGCCGAGCCTGGAGTAGAGCACCTCTGTCGGAAAAACAGGTTCGATCGCAGTGTCCGCCTTGCCGTCGGAGACGCCTCCTTCGTGGCGTTTCAACGCATCCGCAAAGGCCTTCTCGGCTTCGTCATATCTCGCGAGCTTCATGTATATGTCGCCTTTGAGTATCACTGCGAAAGCCTGTTGCGGAGCGGCTGCAAGCGATTTGTCGCACGCCGCGAGAGCAGCCTCCTCGTCCCCATTCTTCAACATGTTTTCCGCGATGATACCCTGGATGGACGCCTCGACTGATTTCCCGAAACCACCGGCGGCGAGCGCCTCGCGAAGACGACTCAGGCCCTTCTCTGTTTCGCCCAGGATGACCTCCGTCTGACCCAGCTGGTAGAGGGCATAGCCGTAGTTCTCTCTCCGCTCCACCTGCCCCAGGAGAAGGCTGTAGTTGCGCCGGGCCTTCTCGAGTATAACATCATCATCCTGTGCGTAGCCGAGGTGATCGACGATTACATCCGAAGGGGCGATCCTTGCCCGGACCTGGTTCAGCGAGCTCGTGATCTGCTCATGGACCCTGCCGGTGAAGCGTACGCCGGCGAGTTTCCTGAACAACCTGGGGTAGGAGACGAGATGATACTGGGAATCCTCGGCGGTGCCGATCTTGCTCTTCAGGTTGAGAAGGAAAGCATCCCCCTCGCCTCCGGCCATCATCTTACGGATCATCTTATGGTACACCTGCGAGATTCTCTCGTCGGCGTCGAGGTAAAGGACCCAGTCGCCGGTGGTGTGCCTGAGGGATTCGTTTCTTGCGGCCGAGAAGTCGTCGCACCATTCGAAGTCGAACACTTTCGCACCGAAGCCGGCTGCGATTTCCCTGGTACTGTCCGTCGACCCCGTGTCCACCACGACGATCTCATCGACAAGTCCCGTCACGCTTTCAAGGCAGCCCGGCAGGAACCGTTCTTCGTTCTTCACAATCATCGAGAGGGAGAGCTTCATTTCTCCTTTTCTGCTTTCTTGCTGTTGACGGCATCGATAACCTTCTTCCGGAACGACACCTGCTCCACCGGTTTAACTATAAAATCGTTGGCGCCGTATTCGACGGCTTTCCTTACATTCGCCGAATCTCCGTACGCCGTCATTATAATGACGGGAGTTTCCTTATTGACCGATCCGGCGCGTACCTTGCGCAGGACTTCCAGGCCGTCCATCTCCGGCATCATGATATCGAGGAGTATCAGGTCGAACTTAGAATTACTGGCGAGCATGAGCGCCTCGGCGCCGTCTGCCGCGTTGGAGATATCGAACCCGATCTGCTTCAAGTGAAACTCGACGAGTTTTCTGATCATCGGGACATCGTCTGCAACAAGAGCTTTCATCTTTTAAGCCTATTCTTCAACTGGACCACAAGTTCCTCCGCTTCCCGCCAGTTGACAGGGGAAGCGTGGACAGTCTGATTCAGGCGGGTCGCGAGTGTGGTCGCCTCATCGTACCCGAAGGACCCGCCGGTCCCGCGGATATTGTGTGTGATTTTCCGTACAACCTCAACATCCTCGTTGTGCACCGCGGTCTCGAGCCGGTCGACCTGTTCCGAGAAGAACTTCACAAACTCCTCGACCATGCCGCGCACGACATCGCCGTATTCCTCCTCGTTTACGCCGAACGGGTTCTCTTTCGCTTTCGGATCCGCCGGCAGGACGGACTTCACGAATTTTTCGCCGAAGACCTGCTTCAACTTGCGGAGAAGCACCTCCTCGCTGAGCGGTTTTGTGATCACTGACGCCGCCCCGAGTTTCTTCGCCGATACAACGTTTATCCTGTCCGAGTATGCGGTCATTACGATTACCGGTATATTCTTCGTTAACTCGTTAGACTTCATCACCTGCAGAGTCTTGAAGCCATCCAGGCGGGGCATCATTAAGTCGAGGAAGACGAGGTCGGGTTTCGTCGAGAGGGCAGCCTGTAACCCCTCATAACCGTCCGAGGCCAGGAATACGTTGAGCTTGAGTCGCTTGAAGAAATCTTCGGCGAACCGCTGGACTATCTTCGTGTCGTCGATAACGAGGACCGACCTGGGTACCGCTTCAGGCATTTTTTTCCCCGATCCCTGCAGCGCCCTTCTTCCCGGCCTGATCCGACTTCGGGAGGATGTTCTTAAGCGTCTTGGCCTTCTCCCTGTCGATCTGGGCGGATGCCGCTTTGTTCTCCGACGCTATCTTCTGGTATATTTCTTCCCTGTGGACAGGGATCTCGTCGGGGGCTTCCACCCCGAGCTTGACACTCCCGCCTTCAACGGATACGACGACTACTTTAATCCTGTCGCCAATCTTGATTACTTCGCCTAACTTCCTTGTCAAGACTAACATATTTGCCTTCCATGGTCAATTGATTTTGTATTCCGTGGAATACCTGTCCGAATTAAGAACTATTTGTCTGCCCGATTTCGAAGCATGGTTGAGTACAATCGGAGCTTTGAGGTTTGCCGTAATGGGCTCCGGATCCCGGCGCAACACCACCACCGCGAAGGCGGTGGAGGAACCGTCTTCCGCAGACAATTCCCGGTAAATCTCAGGCGCAACCAGAGAAGCCTCGAGCAGTGCAAGGCCGACGTTCGGGTCGTCCGTCGACAGCAACCACCTCAGAGGCTCGGTGTCTTTATCGTCTATTATAATGAAGTTATGAAGTTCTTCAAAACCCGGGATACCGTTCGGGAAATGATACACGATGCTCTCGTCGAATTCCAACTCGCCGAACTGCTTGGTCACGAGCTTCGATTTCACCTCTATAGACTCCTCAGTCTTTCGTGATGCTGTTGAGTATGACAATGTCCACTCTCCTGTTTTGTGCTTTGTGGACCGGAGTGTCGTTCGGAACAAGAGGGTGAAATTCTCCATAGCCGACAATTGCCACTTTCTCCGGCCTGATAGGGTAATGCTGCAATAAATAATAACCTACATTCAACGCACGTGCAACCGACAGGTGCCAGTTGGACGGGAATTCCGAGTTGTGGATAGGAGTATCGTCCGTATGCCCTTCGATCCTTATGCGGTTCGGCACCGATGAAAGGAGGAAACCCAGCGTGTCCAGCACAGGCAGGGCTTCCGTTCTTATTCGGGCCTCCCCTGGATCGAACATGAACTTTTCAAGGAAGTGCACGGTGACGCCGCGCTCGTCGACGGTGATCATGGCTCCGCCCTTCTTCAAAGCATCGCCCACGGCTGCCTTCACTTTCCGCTCCATCGACCGGGATTCTCTCATCCCGGGATTCTCAGCGGGCTGCGACATGATGCCATTCTCACCGGAAAGCGCGCCCTGGCTGGGTCCGCCGCCGAAGACGTTCTCGAAAGCTGACATGACTGCCTTGTACTTCTTCATGTCCACCCGGGAGCTCGCGTAGAGTATCACGAAGAGCCCGAGAAGCAGAGTGATCAGGTCGGCGTAGGTGAGGAGCCACCTTTCGAGATTGTCGTGCTCTCCGGCGTGTTTCTTTCGCATCACACTTCACCCTGCTCGGTGCTCGGGAGCATCGCCCTCAGCTTCGCTTTGACTATAGCCGGTATCTCCCCGGCCTGAAGCGAGAGGACTCCTTCGAGCGCCACTTCCATTATGAGGTTCTCTTCACCGTGAATGGTCTTCAACTTGTCTGCAATCGGCAGCCAGATAATATTCGCCGTGAATATGCCCCACAGCGTGGCGATGAACGCGCTCGCGATGTGATGGATAAGGTCGTTCGGGTCGCCTCCGGCATTTGCGAGTGTCACGATGAGACCCATGACGGTCCCGATGATACCCATGGTCGGGGCATAGCCGCCCATCTTCTGAAAGATTAGCGCGTTCGAGCTGTGGCGCTCGTTGAGGAACCCCATCTCTGCGTCGGCTACCGACCTCATCGTCTGAGGATCCGTCCCGTCGATGGCAAACCTGAGCAGCTTCTTCAGGAAACTCTGGTCGATGTTGTTGAGCTCCTTTTCGAGAGCCAGCAGCCCCTCCTTGCGCGCGATTGTCGCGTAGCGCACGATCAATTCGATAAGCTTCTCCACGTCGTGCTTCGGCGGGAGAAACGCCACGAGGGCGAATTTCCAGATCCTGCTGAATTGCCTGAAGGACGATCCGATCATTGCGGTCGCGAACGTGCCACCGAACACGATCGTCATGGCGGGGATCATTATAAGCGCACCGATCTTCCCGCCTTCCATAAGGAACGACCCGAATATCGAGAAGAGACCGAAGAGCAGCCCGGCAACCGTGCCTATTTCGAGGGACTTTTTCATTCTAGAGATAATTCACGAGTGATAGTTTAATGAGTTGTGCGCCGGTCTGCAGTGCCGAGTTCAGCGTCGTCTGCTGCTGCTGCATCTTGATGACGGCAGAGGCGATATCCGTATCGCCGAGATTCGACATAGTGGTCTGAAGCGACTGGGTCTGAGACGAGAGCTGGGATTGAATAAGCTGGACCCTGTTAAGCATTGAACCGGCCTTCGCGTTCGAGCTTATCATGGAATTAAGGTAGTTGCTCACCGTCGTCAGGTCGGCCTGGCTCGGCGCGGTACCGCTGGTCAGTTTGTTCTGTAAGGCAATGAGGTCGTTGAACAACTGTCCGCCGTTGAAAGCCTCCTGCCCGGTCACGTTGTACTGCTCGGAGATCTGGAAGCCGACGTCGATTTTGAGCGCACCGTCTATGCCGTTCGGGTTGACGGAAACGCTCGTCCCATTGGAATTCATGAAGAACGGCTGGGCCGTTGTCTGCGTCCCGCCGAAGACATATTTGCTCCCGTATTTGCTGTTTGCCAGGTCCACGAGCTGCGTAATGTATTGTCCGAGCTGCGTCCCGTAGTTCTGCTGGTCCTGCGGGTTGCTGTCGTTCGCAGCGGACAACATCATGGTCTTGATGTTCGTCAGCGTCGTCACCGCGCTGCCGAGCGCGCTCTCCTGCATTGTCAGGAAACTCTGTGCGTACTGGAGGTTGTCGTTGTACGACTTGTTCTGATTGACCTGGTCCTGCAGGAGCATGAGCCGCTGGTTCAGAGTCGGGTCGTCCGAAGGCGTGTTCACCACTTTGCCGGAAGATATCTGCTCCTGGAGCTGGTCGATCGATTGCCGATCCTGCCCCAGCGAGTAGAGGAGGTCGCTGACCACCTGCTGTTCATTGATTCTCATATCAACCCACCATTCCGATTATTGTCTGGTACATCGAGTCCGCGGTCGTTACCACCTTTGCCGCAGCCTCGAAAGAATGCTGGTACTGTATCATGTTCGTCAACTCCTGATCGAGGGAAACCCCCGAGATCGAAGTCTGGTACGCTTTCATCTGGTTCTGCTCCGTCTGCAGCGTCTGCACGTTGTTGCCGGCCTGCTGGGTGTCCGTTCCGACGCGGTTGACAAGCGCCTCGTAAGCGTTCAGTATCGACTGGCCGTTTCCCATGACTGCCGCGTTCAGGACGTTCGCCATCGCCGCGGCGTTCTCCCCATTACCGGGATCGCCGGAAGATGACGCCGCGATGTTGTTCAGGTTCGACAGGATGTCGGGTGAGATTTGTATGCTTCCGGCAGATGTCCCCTGGAAGAAAGTCTTTCCCGTTTCAGGCGGGTTCCCGTTCGTCGAGAGCGTGTAGCCGGTAGAGTTGAAGGAGTTTATCGTCTTGACCAGAGTGTTTGCGATGCTGTCCAGCTGGGCGGAGTAAGTCGGGATCAGATTGTCGTACGAATTGATGAGACTTGCGATCTCTCCCGACGACACGGTCGCGGGAACCGATGAGTCGGCCCGGCCGACGGTTATCCCCGTCGCGGTCTGAGTCATCTTGAACTGATAGGCGTTCCCCGCCGCGACCAGCACCGCCCCTCCCGCCGTCACGTTGGCAGCCCCGTTGGCGTCTGTCACAACTTTCACGTTGACGAGGTTGCTCAGTTCGGACACCGCGCTGTTCAGCTGGTCCTGGAGGTCGGAAGAATTCCTGGAACTCCCGGCGTTCGCTAGGATTTGCTGGTTTATGCCGGCGATCGTGCTGGCAAGCTGATTGATCTTTGTGACGTCGGCGTCTATCTGCTGCCCGACCTGGTACTTTGCGTTCTGAAGCTGCGTGTTAAGGTTGTTGAAAGTCGTCGCGACGTTTATGCCGGTCTGAAGGACGGTCTGCCGTATGCCGGTATCTTCCGGGTTCTGGGAGAGGGTCTGGAAGGCGCTGAAGAAGGCGTTGAGCTGTGCGGTCAATCCGCCGGTCGATGTCGATGTCTCGCTGAAGATTCCCTGTACGGCGGTAAGCGTTTGTTGATCGGCGGCAGACTGGCTGAGGCCGGAATTCAGATTCATGACCTGTGAGTTCACGTACGCGTCTCTGACCCCCTCGATACGGTTTATCTCGACGCCCGAGCCGAGGTAACCGAATGTGGTCTGCAGCGGAGTCGATGCCTCCGTAACGACGCGCTGTCTCGTGTAACCGTCCGTGCTCGCGTTGGCAATGTTGTGCCCCGTCGTGTCGAGCTCCGCCTGCGAAGTCTGCAGGGCGTCGCGCGCGATGTTCAATATGCCGTTCAGTCCGCTCATGTTGGGTGTCTACGCTTTCTTGTCGACAAGCCTTCTGTTGCCGTTGTCGGTCAGGATGCTGATGTTCTGCTTTATGAACGCCACGGAGTGAAGCAAAAGGATGTTGATGATCCCGTTCAACCGCGTCACTTGGGAGAAGACTTCCTTGAAAGCAGCATGGAGTTTTGCATAGCTTCCGGCTGAATTTCCGAGCTTCTCGCCGAGCGCGCGCGGATCGTTAAGGTCCTCTGCGGTTAGCCCCAACTTTCCGATGATCTGCGACCTCTCCTTCTCGACAGATCCGATCCGCTTCAAACCGTTCAGCTCTTCGCTCACCAGGTTCCGGATCGCCTCCGTGTCCAGCTTCGAGATGGCCTCCTGTTTCCTGTGAAGGATCTCGAGCATCCTGCTGAATTCGGCCATTTCTTTCCTGGTGGTTTCAACGAGTCCCGTGTTGTCACTGTCCGCCATCGCTCACCTCGCTTGCGTCAAACATGTTAAGGTAATTCATTACTCTCTTGATGTAATTCTGGGTCTCGGGGTATGGGGGCACACCGCTGTACTGTTCGACCGTCCCGGGTCCCGCATTGTAGGATGCCAACGCCATATCGAGATTTCCCGAGTACTTCTCTATCAGACTTTTCAGGTACTTCGCGCCGCCCATGATGTTCTCCTTGGGATTGAAGGAATTGGAGACGCCCATATCCTTCGCGGTGGAATCGGTAAGCTGCATAAGGCCTTTGGCCTCCTTCGCGGAAAGCGAATCCGCTTTCCCGGCCGATTCCGCGGCAATCACAGCCTTTATCAGGTTGGGCTGCAGACCGTAAGTACCCGCCGCTTCATTTATTATATCGGAGTATTTACCCACGTTCTCCAGCAGGGAGCCCGAGCTGTAAGTCTTGATCTTCTGTAAAGCCAGCGTTTGCGCGTCCGTAAGACCCTGCGACAGGATAGCCGAGTCGGAGGCCGAAATACCGGAAGGCTGCGAATTCATGTCCTCTCCGGTGAACTGCTTGTACAGCATGTTGCCGATACCGAGGTTCGAATTCTTTGTAATGTATTCGGAGAGCTTCGTGTTGAACAGGCCGGTCATGATGTCGTTGCCGTATCCCTGTTCCTTGTCGCTCCCGTCGATCTTCTCGGTTTGCTGCATCGATTTCAGCATATACTCCATGAACACCGCCTCGAAATCCTTGACGGCAGCTTTCAGCTTCGTCTTCTGCTGCTCGGTGAGCTGGAGGTGCGCTGTCGACGCGCTTTGTTGAACCTTGTCCATCTCTGCTACATTATTACCAGTTCTGCCTTCAGGGCGCCGGCGGCCTTCAGCGCCTGGAATATCGCGATGATGTCTCGCGGCCTTACCTTCAGCGAGTTCAGCGCGGTCGCTATGTCCTGCACCGTCGCCGCACCGTTGATCGCGACCATAGAATTGTTTTCCTGCGTCACCTGCGCCGTCGCAGCCTGGGTTACGACGGTCTGTCCCTGCGAGAAAGGCGCCGGCTGCGAGATCACCGGATACGCCTGTATCTCTATGTTGAGATTGCCGTGCGATATCGCCACTGGGAGTACCGTGACATTCTGGCCTACGACGACCGTGCCAGTCCGCTCGTTGATCACGACGCGCGCGACCACATCCGGCACAACCTGCAGCATCTCTATCTGCGAGATGAATTGAACGACTTTGTCTTTTGACTGGAAGGCCTGCGGAATCTGCACGTTGATCGTACCGCCGTCGACGGCCTCCGCCACAGTATCGCCGATACTCTTATTAATGATGTCCGCAACCCGGTTGGCAGTCGTGAAGTCCTCCTGCGAAAGTATTATCGAGAGGACCCAGTTGTTTATGAAATCGACCGGAGGAGTCTCCTGTACGAGACCTCCGTTGGGGATTCTTCCAGTTGTCGTGAAATTCCTCTGTATCTCCGTGCCGGCAGCCTGGATATCGAATCCGCCGACAGACAGCGGACCCTGCGCGGTGGCATAAATCTTTCCGTCCTGACCAATCAGGTCGGTGAGGAGAAGAGCTCCGCCCTGGAGGCTCGTCGCGTCTCCCATGGAGGAGACGGTGACATCGATCGAGGCCCCCTTGCTGGAAAACGGCGGAATCGACGCGACTACCATAACCGCGGCAACGTTCCTCATTCGGATCTGCGTCTGCGTCACGGTGATGCCGAATCTCTTCAGCATGCTCGCCACCGACTGCTGTGTAAATATCGACATCTGCGAATCTCCCGTTCCGTGCAGGCCGACGACGAGACCGTAACCTATGACCTGGTAGTCGTTCACGCCTTTGACATAAGCTATGTCTTTAATCCGCGTCGCGAACGCGGCGGATGTAACGACCATCAGGAGAATCAAAACTTTTTTCATCGCATACCTCAGAAGAGCCAGTGAAATAGTTTGGTCAGCCAGCCGGGACTCTGAGACTGGTTGATTGAACCCGATCCTTCGAATATTATCTGTGCGTCTGAAATCTGGGAAGAATAAATTGTGTTATCGGGCTGGATGTCGGAAGGACGAATGATCCCGCTGAGTTTGATCACCTGGTCCTGCCCGTTTATCGATATGAGCCTGCTTCCCTTTATTTCGAGGTTGCCGTACTCATCCACTCTGACGACCTGTGCACTGACCGTCGCCTGCACGCTTCCCTTTTCGCTAGTCGACCCGGCTCCTTTGAACTCGTTGTCGGTGCCGAGCTGTAACGCTCCCGAGGGGAGACTCTTCGTGCCGTAACTTGCCGAGCCGCTGGCTCCGATCGTGCTCTGCCTGCTCGTGTTCGTCGACGCGTCCTTCGATGCCGAGTTCTCCTCGGTCACGAGTACGGTCACCGCATCTCCGACCCTGCAAGCCTTGTAATCGGAGAAGAGCGACTTGTTCGGCTTCTGCATTACCTGTCCGTAAGTCGTACCGGCTATGAAAAGTGCGAAGATTATCGTCTTCATCATCTCAACTCCATTCTCAATTCACGAGGACAACTTCGCCCCTGCCCACGATCCTGGCGCGGAGGTTGTCCCTGTATTCGTTTGCCACTCTTATCACGTCGCCGAGCTTCCCGTCCTGCAGCGCGCTCCCCTGGTCACGGACCGTAATATTCTTAGTCCTGAAGATTATCGTAATCTCCTGCCCGCGCTTGACTATCGGCTCGTCGGTAAACATGTCGAACGTGAGAACCTTCCCGCCCTGTATCCACCTGGTCGACCATTTCCCTTTAAGCTCGCTCAGGCTTGATACAGGGTTCTGAAGGTCGGTCGTCTCGGCCCTGACCGTGTTGATATCGTCCCGTTCGATCTCGCTGTGAGGGGAGATCGTCTGTGAGGCTACGAGAACTTTCTGGAAGGTCCTTATCCGGACGGTTACCGGTATGACCTGCGTGTAGCCTTCTTCCCTTCCGGAGGGGCGGGCCTTAACCAGAAAAGTAACGAGTCCTTTGAGGGTGACGGAATTCGCGGAAGCAACGACCAGGTCACATTGCTTGTAACCTACGGGGTAGCTCTTCTTCAGGTCTTCAAAGTTGATGGAGGTTTCAAGCGACGGCGGAAGTGAGGCCTTTATGTACGAAGCCACCACATCCCGCACGGCGGCGGCGCTCACGGTCTGAGCGGAGGCCGCGGCGGACGCAAGCCCGAAAGCAAAAACCAGAACCCCTAATTCCAAGCCAACGCGTTTCATCTACGTACCTCCGGTTGCTATGAAGTCTTAAGGTTGTTCGCCAGCTGCATCATATTATTGGCGGTCTGCACCGCTTTCGAATTGAGCTCGTACGCTCTTTCGGCCTCGATCATCTTCACCATCTCGTTCACGATCGAAACGTTAGAGGACTCCAGGTAACCCTGCTGTATCGTTCCGAAACCTGTAGAGTTCGGATTCCCGAGTATCGGAGTACCGGAGGCGACAGTTTCCTTGTAAAGGTTGCTTCCGACAGCGTGAAGCCCGTCGGGATTGATGAACTTCGCCAGTTCGAGCTGGCCGAGGGTGACGGGGGTCGTCTGCCCCGACACGGTCGCCTGGACAGTCCCGTCCACTCCGACCTGTATACCGGTCGTGTCCTGGGGGAGCGTGAAACCCGGTTCAACGAGGTATCCGTCCGAAGTGACCATATTGCCGTCGCCGGAAATTTTGAAGGAGCCGTCCCGCGTATAGGCTTCCGAGCCGTCCGGCATTCTCACCCGGAAAAAGCCGTCGCCCTGGACCGCGAAGTCGAGCTGGTTCTGAGTCGGAGTCAGGTCTCCCTGCCCGAAGTTTCTCGTCGTCGAGGAGGGCACGGTGCCGTCGCCGACCTGGAGCTCTGCGGGAGGAGTGCCGCCCTGTTGGTCGGGAACCCCGGTCGCACGAAGGGTCTCATACATGAGGTCCTGGAATTCCACCCTGGTCGATTTGAATGAAGTCGTGTTCACGTTTGCAAGGTTGTTTGCTATCGCATCCACATTCAGTTGCTGCGCGTACATTCCGGTCGCCGCAGTTTTCAACGCTCTGTCCATATTTTCCTCCACTTTGTTGTTCTTGCCTTAAAATCTCTTATGACGAGCCTGGCGTACGTCTTTGCCAGAACTCCGATTACCGATTTCGAATCACCCTCTGCAGTGACGATGCCCCTGCTCAACACGCAGTGAAGTCTCCCGCCGGAGCCCGTCAGGCTGACGGTGATCATGACACCTGTCCCACCTGGTTCGATTCGCCGAGCGAGTTATCCTGACTCTGGATTGCTTTTTGACCCGCTTCGAAGTTCTGTTGCAGCTGAATCATTGCAACCATCTCGTCGATCGGGTTGACGTTCGAACCTTCAAGATAGCCCTGTCGCACGCTCACGTTGGCGGGGTCTGCGTCCCGGACTGTCGCACCGTCGTTGAGCGAATAGAGATTCGCGCCCGCTTTGGATATATGGCTGTAGTCGCCCGGCACCACGACCCTGAGCTGGCCGTACACTTCACTGCCCGCTTTGACCTCTCCGTTTTTATCCACCACGAGCTTCGCGGACTGTATCTGCTGTATGTTGTCGATCCGGATTGGACCGCCCACACCCAGAACGATACCGCCATCCCGCGTCTCGAGCGTGCCGTCATTGGACAGCGTGAACGAACCGTCGCGCGTCAGGCGGACGCCGTCTGCGGTCTGAACCGCGAAGAACCCCTGGCCGTCCAGCGCCAGGTCCAGCGGGTTGTTGGTTTGCTGAAGAGTGCCCTGCGAGAAATCAGTGCAGGTCTTCTCATTCACATCCTTTTGAGTCGGATCGACGGTGCCGTCGCGGAGAAGAGTACTCGCCGAAATAAGCTCGCCGGTGAACGAGTCGTCTCTCTTGAAGGCCGTCGTATTTACGTTCGCCAAGTTGTTTGCGATGACCTCTAGCCTCTTCTGGAGAGGTATCAAGCCGAGCGCGCTGGTATAGATTCCCTTTATCATCGCCGACCTCCCCGGTTTCCCGTCGCGGTCCTCGAGTTTGCAATCTTGCTTCGCTTGAGTGCGAGGATGAGTTCGAGTTCGCCTTTTCCCATGTTAAGCTGTCTCGCGAGCACGTTGAGGTCGGAATCCTCGGTAACGAGTGCGAAGGCCTCTTTGAATTTGGCGCCCGATTGCCTCGCGTGCTGGGAAGCGTAGTTGATTGCAAAGTTGAGCCGTTCCGATTCCATCCCGTGTGTCCTGGCCATCTCGTGAACGGCAGCACCGGAATCGAGCCTGCCGTTGTGGTCGATGAAGTAGTCGCCTCCGGCCATGTCTGCCATTTTCACCTTCTCGCTCGCTATCTGGTTCAATATCCTCTCGATCTGCGTTCTTGATATGGCAGGTGGACGTTTCACGTTCATGCGCTGCGCGGAGTCGATCTTCCGCCTTTGCTCTCTCATCAGCCTTCTCGCCCGCACGATAAGCGCGACGAGGAGCACCGCCATCGCAAGGATCATGGCGAGCTCGACGATCAGGACGAAGTCGGAGATCCCGAAGATGCGTTCCGCGAAACTCTGATTCGCTGCCGCGGCAGACTTGAGAGTGGCGCGATCGATGTCCTGCGTCACGAGGGCCCTTATGTTCACGGCTGTCGTATCGGACAGCAAAGCCAACAGCATTCCAAGCATTACTTTATCCCTCCGTTCCTTGTTTCCACACCCTTTACCGGAAGCACCATCGTGAACGTCGTCCCGCGACCTTCGACGCTGTCCACTTTCATGTCGCCTCCGAACTTTCTCACGATCCCTCTCGTGATAGGCAGGCCGAGCCCCGTTCCTCTTCCCGGTTCTTTCGTCGTGAAGAAAGGCTCGAATATCTTCGTAAGGTTTTCCTTCTTTATGCCGGTGCCGGAGTCTGTGAAGCGGATCTGTATTTTCCCGTTCACGAATTCCGTCGCGATGAGCATCTTGCCTCCGCTCGGCATCGCATCCTTTGCGTTTATAAGCAGGTTCAGGAACGCCTGCTGCAGGTAGTTCTTGTTGGAATCAAGCGGCGGAATTTCCTCCGAGAAACGCAGGTCGAACTCGATGCCGCGATTCTTGAACTGGTAATCGACCAGCGCTATGATCTCGTTGACCGCCCAGTTCACGTTCACAAGTTCATGCTCCAGTTCTTCGGGCACGCTTCTCGAAAACGAAACGAGCTGTCGCGTAATCTGGGCTATCCTCTGGACCTGATTTCGGATTATCTCGACCCTGTGCTCCATGTCCTTCCCCTGCTGGAGAAGGGCGATGTGTCCGAGGAGTATCTGCAGGGGGTTGTTGATCTCGTGCGCGATGCCGCCGGCGAGTTCGCCCAACGAGGCTAGCTTCGCCGCCTGCAACATCTGGGCCTGCGACTTCTTCAGTTCGTCCGCCGCTTTCACCAGCCTGTCGATGTTCCTAAGATTTTCCATCGCTATCGCGGCCTGGTTTGCCAGGATTCCGAGAAGCGCAAGCTCGTGATCGGAGAATGCCCTGCGCACTTTCTCGGTACGTATGATGTAAACCCCGATCGCTTCGTTGCGGAGAACCACCGGGACCACGACGAAATTTCTCTCCCCCGCTTCTCCCACTGAAGTGTTCAGGTCAGGTACGACTGTGGTCTTCTTCTGTTCGATAACCCAGTCCAGGATCCCTTCCTCCAGAAGATGCTGGGACGCTGTAATCATGTAGTCGGAGCATGTCTGCAGGAAAGGTTTGGTCCGGGACCTCGAATCACCCACTTCGAAAAGCATGCTTTCCTCAACCGGTATCACCTGCCGGGTAAGCTCGAGAAGCGAATCGAAAACGGAGACGGGGTCGGTGGCTATGCTTATGGTGTTTGCCAGCCTCTGCATCGCGACCATTTCGTCCAACGACTGCTTTATGCTGGTCTCGGTCCTCTCGTGCAAATCCACCTTGCCCTTGAGCACTTGGATGGTCGTTTCAAGAGCTCGTATGTAGCTCTCACGCGTCTCCATGAAACGCTCTATGGCATCGGCAGCGTTCTGACCGCCGAGTTTCTGGTCGTCTTTCTTTATCTCTTGCCCTATCATTTCGTCCTTCTTCATCAGACTCTCCAGGTGAACAAATCAGATAATGTTTACAAATGTCCTTTCAAGATCTTCGCGCAGTTTGGAACCGAAGGAATCGAAGAACGCCTGTGTGATCTCCGCCTCCGATATGTTAAGGATCTTAAGCGCCTCCGGATCAAAACTGTCGACTTTCTCGTACGAAAGAGCCCCTATGCCCAGTTTATGGCAGAGGTAATCGACGAAGTGAATCAACGCCGTCAGTTGCACGTTCTTCTCCGCAAGCCCCGGCTTGTGGTGAAATTTTATCGCCTCGATCAACTGGTCCGGCAGGTTCCACCGCTCGGCGAGCCAGGCACCGATGTCTCCATGCGTGGCGAACAATACCGCCTGCTCCATGTCCTGGAAAGTCGATTTCCCCTCCGTTACGGCGTCGACAATCCGCTTGTAATCGTCGTGAAAGTACTGGTGAGTCACGAGTATCCCGATATCGTGTATCAGCCCCGCGACGAAAGACTCGCCGCTTATCCTGTAGCCGAGCTGTCTGGCAAGGGTACGGGCGGCGATTCCTGTCGCGAGCGAGTGTTCCCAGAATTCCCTCGAATCGAAGTACTTGTCCTGCTTCTTCTTGAACGAGCTTATGAGGGAGACACTTATGAGTATCTCCTTGAGCGAATCGAAGCCTAGCACCATTATCGCGAAATCGAGCGTCGATATCCTGCGCTGGAATCCGTAGAACGGAGAATTCGCGATCTTCAGCACTTTCGCCGTCAGAACCTGGTCCGCCGAAATCACCTGCGTCAGTTTCGACACGCTGGTGTTCGGGTTGTCTATCAGGGAAGCGACCTCGACTGCAATCGTCGGCAGCGCCGGAAGCTGAATTATATTCTGTACCTTTTCCTTCAGTATTTCATTTTCCATTGGTCCAACCTGTTTGTTAAGATTGCGCGTTCTGCCATTTGCTGGAGGACACCGATCGCATTCTTGTAGTATTCCGCCACCCTTACCTCCTCGTAGCCGAGGACGGTGGCGACCTGTCTTAATTCCAGCCCTTCGTAAAGCTTCAATGTAACGACGAGCCTCTCCGTCGATGGGAGGAGCTTGATCGCGTCCTTGAAAAATCTTTTGAGTGTGCCGTCGTCGACTTCCTCCGGCGGCTCGGGCGCGGGTTCATTGCCGGCATCATGCGGCTCTGCACCCGGCAAGTAGTCCGTCATTGGTATCTTGACCTTGACGAGAGTCGACGCATCATCGCCGATGTACTTGTCGGCGAGGGCAGTCACGGAAACGCCGAGTTTGTCGATCCCAATCAGCTGCACTGCCGCCATGTCGAACTTCAACGGCTTGTCGGCGCATGAGTAACCGGTGCAGGAGGCAATGAGGCTCGCGACGTGAGTTATCGCGGTCAATTCCGGATTGACCTCCGCGAAGGCGGGTGTATGACGGAACTGTATCGCTTCGACGAGATAAGAAGGAAAATTCCACTTCGAAGCGAGCCACGCTCCGACCTCGCCGTGCGTGGTGCCGGTAACGACCACCTCTGCCTGCGAGGGCTGCATATTCTCTTCGTTAATCAGCCTGTTTATCTCCTCGAAGTCCTCCTGGAAATACCTGTAGAGGACCAGCGTTCCTATGTCGTGCAGGAGTCCGGCCGCATACGCTTCACCGGGGATCCTGTACTTCAGCTCTCTCGCGAGGGAACGGCCTGCCGTCGCCGTGTCTATCGCATGCTTCCAGAACTTCCGGGGATCGAACTGCTTCATGGCACTTCCCCTGAACAGGTCGATCAGCGTGAGCGACAGCACCGATTCCCGAAGCGTCTCGAAGCCGAGGGCGACTATCGCCCACTCGACGGTTGAGATCTTTCTCGCAAAGCTGTAGTACGGTGAATTCGCCACCCTGAGTATCTTCGTAGCGAGTGCCGGATCCTTCGAAATTATTCTCGCCAGTTCCGCCGCACTGCTGTCGGAATCGCTGGCAAGACGCATAACCTCGAGTGCGGTCGTCGGGAACGTCGGCAAGTCTTTTATATTTAGTAACCTGTCAGTCAATTGTCCGACCCCTATCATAGTTCAACAACCTTCCTGATTGAATCCTTGAGCTTCGAGATCACTTCAGAGTGTATCTGTGACACCCTCGACTCGCTGATCCCGAGAGTTTTCCCGATTTCCTTGAACGTGAGCTCCTCGTAGTAGTAAAGTGTAATGACCATTCGTTCTCTCTCGGGGAGCTTTTTCAGTCTTGCGACGAGCTGTTCGCGCAGTTCCTCTTCTTCGAACTGCTCGACGACTTCGCTGTCGCCGCCGATGACGTCTTCGAGAGTCATGTCTTCGCCGATCGTTCTCGTAAGCGATACGGCCTCGGAATTCGCGAGATAACCTTTTATCTGCTCAAACTCACTGATGGTCATGTTGATCGCCCGCGCGTATTTCTCGCCGTTAATGCTGTTCATATCCAGCTTGCTCAGGGATTTCGAAGCCTTCTTGTACTTGTCTCGGACCGATCGCGGGAGCCAGTCCACCTTCCTGATCTCGTCCAGCATGACTCCCCGGATCCTCTGCGAGGCGAACGTCTCGAACTTCACTCCTCTGTAGGGGTCGAACCTTTCGATCGCTTCCACGAGCCCGATTATTCCTATACTCATCAGGTCTTCGCTGCTGAACACGCACTTGGGCGGGAGGTTGATCGCGCGCGCCGCGAATTTGACCAGGTTCATGTAGGAAAGGACGAGTTCCTTTTTTACAGCCGCGGTGCGGCGCCTGGCGTATTTCTCCCAGAGCTCCTGATTACTCATGCCTGCATCTCAACTTTCTTCTCGTGCAGCGACACGTTCTGGCCGTGTTCCTCGGCTGCGGAGACTTTCATGATTTCGGATCTGTTTTTTTCGAGAGTGAGGAAGAACATCAGCAACATCGTAAGGACGAGGATTATCAGAGCCACGCCGAAGGCGAGCATGAATGCCCTGATGACGGCGTCGACGACGTCGAACCCGTTCGAAACGAAGTAGACGACTCCCAGGAAAAAGATGAGCATCGGTATTCTAGTCCCAAGCTTGTCCATTATTTCTTCTTTCCGAAAGATCCTTTAGACAATATGCGGTCCGCGATGACCGTCAGCGCCCTCGACGACTGCGATTCCGGGAATTCCTTCATCAACGGCGACTGCGCGCTGACCGCCTTTTCGACCGATTCATCCCAGGGGATGAATCCGGCGTAATCGATTTTCATGTTCAGGAAATGCTCGCTCACCAGATCGAACTTGGTCCTGACCTCTTCCGCCTCTTCGGCGTCCCTTGCCCTGTTGATGAGGAGTTTCAGGTCCGCGCTGGAATTAATTCTCTTTATAGCCTTGACCAGCACGTAGGCATCCATGACGGCGGTCGGCTCCGGCGTCGAGACGACGAGGACTTCGTCCGAAAGGAGGGCCAGAGAAATGGATTCCTGCACGATCCCGCCCGCCGTGTCGATGACGGCATAGTGGAAGGCCGGCTCCGTCAGTCTTACCTCCTTGAAGAAAGTCGCCGCGTCTCCGGATGTCAGTCTCTTGAGCCGCCCGTCCGACGAACCCGCCAGTAGGAAGACGTTTCTGGATATCTCGGCCACGGCATCTTTGAGCCTGACATTCCCATCTATGACGTCGAACAACCTGTACGAGGGAGACGCGCCGGAAAGGATATCGAGGTTCGAGAGGTTGACATTACCGTCGACCAGGAGTACCCGGGCACCGTCGCGCGCAAGAGCCAGTCCCAGGTTCAGCGCGATGTTACTCTTCCCAACGCCGCCCTTTCCGCTCACCACTGTAATCTTATGCGGCTGCGACCCGAGAGGCGCTACGGTCGTCTGGGCATTCACCACTTCTCTCAGTTTCACTGCCTGATCAAGCATGCGCTTCGACTCCGACTTTGTAAATCATTTTCGAGAGTTTGTCTCCGGATATCGGCTCGATGTCGTCCGGCACGCTCTGTCCGTCCGTCAGGAAAGAGAACGGCAGCCTTGAATCCCGGGCAAGGCTGAGAAGCATTCCGAGCGACACCGCTTCGTCGATCTTCGTTATGAGGAGTCTGTTCGGCTTCAGGCTCTTGAATTTCTTGTATATGTCGCGCACGGTATTGAGGGAGAAGTTCGCGCTCAGCACGAGATGCACTTCGTTCGGGTCCGCCGCGTCGATGAACCTGCCGAGCTCCATTATCTTGTCCGCGCTCCGCTGGCTCCTGCCTACGGTGTCTATATAGATGCTGTCGTAATTCGAGAACTTCTTTATCGCGGCAATCATCTCGTCCGGCGTGTAGACGACGGAGAGCGGAATGGACGCTATGTCTGCAAAGGCCTTCAGCTGGTCGATCGCACCGATCCTGTATGTGTCCGCCGTTATAAGCGCCACGTTCTCCCCTTTGACGAGCTTGCTGATGGAGGCGAGCTTTGCGACGGTCGTCGTCTTCCCGACGCCGGTCGGACCGACAAGCGCGACCACGTGGCCTTTTCTTCCGAGCCTGCGCACCGGGGCCTCAAGGAACCGGCGTGCTATCGACCCGAAGATAAACGCGTCGACGGCAAACTGGTTGTCGATCTCACCGCCGCTGAGCGTATGGTTGCACGATTGGACCAGCTCAAGTGCGATCTCTTCCTCTACCTCGCTTTCCAGCAGTGATGTGTAAACATTCTTCAGTGTCTCGGAAAGAACCGGCATCTTCGAGTGTTTGATATGCTGTGCGATTTCACCGAGGGCGCTCTTCACTTCCGAAAGTTCCGCCTTCAGCGCTTCGCTTTCGGCACCGGAGGCAGCCTGGACGACTGCCGGCGGAAGCTGCTTCTGTCCTCCGTCCGTCTTTCGCTTCTCTTCGAATTTCGAAGCCAGCTGGCGGAGGCTCCCGAGGACATCCTCACCCGCAGCGGGAGCGGTCGCCCTGGGCTTCGCCGGGCGCAGGGATTGCACTTTCATCGGAGCTTCGTCGTACGCCGCAGTGACTTCGACATATTCGGCGTTCCCACCTGCGAGTACACTTCCCTTCGATACGCGGCGGGTGTTCAGAATAACCGCCTCGTCCCCGAATTCCTGCCGCATCTTATCCGCGGCCTCCTTGGCGGTGGATCCTGTGAATTTCTTGATTCTCATTGGGCTGTGATCCTTCCGATAATATCGATCTCGGTCCTGGCCGGTAATTCAGTGTATGACGTGACTGCTACCTGCTGGAAGTTTGTGTGTATGAGCCGGTAGAAATACAGCCGGACCGTAGCGGAGCATATGATGACCGGGTCGTATCCGAACGATTGCGCATGTTCCACGTTCTTGGATACGCTGCCGTTAATTCCTTTCGTAACTTCCGGGGAGAGGCCGAGCGTGCTCGTCACTTCCTTTTGATTCTGGAGTGAGCTCGAGAGTATCTGCTCGATGCTTGGGTCGAGCGCGATCGCGTGGATGACGCCCGACGGGTCCGCGAAAAGGGCGGCTATGGTTTCCGACAGCGCGTGACGCACATACTCGGTGAGCACCTCTGTATTCTTCGTGACTTTCGAATAATCGAGCAGGCTTTCGATGATCGTTACAAGATCCCGGATCGGGACGCGTTCCTTGAGAAGATTCTGAAGCACCTTCTGCAGCGTGCCAAGCGGAAGGACGTCCGGATTTATCTCGTCTACCAGGGCCTGGTATTCTTTCTTCAGATTGTCGATCAGTATCTTGACCTCCTGCCTGCTCAGGATCTTGTCGGCGTTCTTCTTCAGCGTCTCACCGAGGTGCGTCGACAGGACGGCGGCCGCCTCGACGACGGTATAACCCAGCACCTCCGCGTTGTCCCGCTGCGACTTCTCTATCCAGACTGCAGGGAGTCCGAATGTGGGATCGGTCACGAAGATCCCCGGTATGTCCCCTTCCTTCATGGAAGGGCTCATCGCAAGGTAGCGGTCCATGTACAACTCGCCTGAGGTCACCTGCACGCCGCGAATCTTTACGACATAGTGACTCGGCTGTAATTGCAGGTTGTCGCGCACGCGGATCGGCGGGACGATCAGGCCGAGCTCGAGGGCGATCTGTTTCCTGAGGTTCGTTATGCGCTGGAACAGGTCGCCTCCCGCCTCTTCATCGACCATGGAGATGAGTCCGTAACCTATCTCGACCTCGATCGGGTCTACCTGCAGGTAGGACTCGATCTTCTCTTCCTTCTTTTCGCCCGCGGCGGCCTTCACATCGGTCTCTTCGGGCTTCTTCATGGACATTTGCGAACGCATGTAGCCGGCGGCCGCCATAATCGAGCCGAGTGCGAGGAACGGTACGGTCGGGAGCCCGGGGATGATGGCGAAAAAGCCGAGTGTGCCTCCGGCAATGTAGAGAGCCTTCGGGCGCGAAAAGAGCTGGCGTCTCAACTCCACGTCCAGCTGGTTCCCCGAAGCGCTCCTCGTAACGACCATACCGGCAGCAGTCGAAATGACGAGTGCCGGGATCTGGGTAACGAGGCCGTCTCCGATCGTCAGCAGCGTATACCTGGCGAGCGACTCCGTGAACGACATGCCGAGCTGTGCCATGCCGATGATGAAACCGCCGATGACGTTGACAAGGATGATGATCACGCCTGCGATCGCATCCCCTTTCACAAACTTGCTGGCACCGTCCATCGCCCCGAAGAAATCGGCTTCCCTCTGCAGGGTCATCCTCCGCTGCCTCGCCTGCTCTTCATTTATAAGGCCGGAGTTCAGATCTGCGTCTATGCTCATCTGCTTTCCGGGCATGGCATCGAGAGTGAACCTGGCGGTCACTTCGGCGATCCTTCCCGATCCCTTTATGATCACGACAAACTGAATCGTTGCGAGGATAATGAAGATGATGACGCCGACCACATAATTGCCCTGGACCACGAACGAGCCGAAGGCATGGATCACCTCGCCGGCGTACCCCTGGCTGAGGATCAGCCTGGCAGATGCAACGTTGAGAGATAGCCGGAACAATGTGAGTATCAGAAGTAAGCCCGGGAAGGCGGACAACTCGAGCGGGCTCGTGACGTACATGGCCACCATCAGCAGGACGATCGAGAAAGTGATGTTTGCGGAGATCAGGACGTCGAGGAGGAACGGAGGAAGCGGCACGATCATCATCGACAGAATTAGCAGCACGAGTCCCGCGAGAGCGAGGTCGGTGTTCTTGCCCGCCACTCTGAAGGCCCTGCTGCCGGATATTCTTTCTACGGTCGTTGCCACTCTAGCTCGCTCCGTAACCGCGTTTCATTTTCTTCATTTGATAGATATAAGCCAGTATCTGCGCCACGGCCTTGAAGAGGTCGGATGGAATCTGTTCGTCAATCTCAACCGTCTTATAGAGAAGCTGCGCCAGCGGTTTATCCTCGACGATCGGGATATTGTGCTCGGCGGCTATCTCCTTTATCTTCTGCGCGATGAGGTCTCTGCCTTTCGCCACGACTTTGGGGGCTGACATTACCGCCTGGTCGTACTTGATCGCAATCGCATAGTGGGTGGGGTTGGTCACCACGACGTCGGCCTTGGGGACGTTCTGCATCATCCTCATCTTGTGCCGCTTGATCATCTCTCGGCGGATCCTGTTCTTCGTGGCGGGGTTGCCCTCGTCCTGCTTCTGTTCTTCCTTGATTTCCTGCTTCGACATCATCGTCTCGTGCTGGAATTTCTTCCGCTGGACGTAGAGGTCGACGGCAGCCAGCACCAAGAAAGCGGACGCTATCTTCATGCTCACGCCGAACGCGCCCGCTCCCATGAACGAGAAGATCTCCCGGGGAGAACTGTCGATCAGCTGGACGGATCGTTCGACGAGATCGCTTACGGCCAGGTAGCCTATCAGCCCGACCATCGAAACCTTGAGAACGCTCTTCAGAAGTTCGATCATCGCCTGCTGAGAGAACCCGAGTTTCTTCATCCCCTTCAATGGATTGAGCGCACTAACGTTCTGGGTAAGGGGTTTGAGCGTGAAGAGAAACCCGAACTGGGCGACGTTCGAGAGAATTCCTACAAGCATGATTATCAACAGGTACGGTGCCAGTATCACGAGGAAGCGGTATGTAAGTCCCCCCGCAAGTGCGACGATATTGTCCTGGTTCAATTCGGTTCCGGTGGAAAGGGAAAGGAATTCCTTCAGCAGCGCGGACATCTGGTTCACGAACTGGCCGCCGAGCATATAGATGATCAATGTGCCTCCGAGCAGAGCAGCAGCCGAGGTGATCTCGACGCTCTTCGCGACGCGGCCCTGTTTCCTGAGCTCCTCACGTCGTTTAGGAGTAGCGGGCTCGGTTTTTTCCTGGAAGTTCTGCTCTGCCATCTTACATCAACCTCAGGAGTTGGAGGGTCTCCGCTTCGAACGTCTCGATAAGCTTGCTGAAGACAAACACGAAGAAGGGAAGCGATGCTATCAGAAGTATCAGGCCGATCCCGATGGTCAGCGGCATGCCGACAAAGAACACGTTCACCTGGGGGACCATCCTGGCAATAATGCCGAGGAGGACGTCGGTCAGGAAAAGCGATATGATCACCGGTGCCCCGATCTTTATCGCCGTTACGAAGACCATCCCGGTGAGGTGCACGAACAGGTCGACAGCCGAACCGCTGATCTTCAGCCCGGACACGGGCACCGCGTCGTAACTCATCTTCAGCGCTTCCAGCAGGAAGAGGTGTCCGTTCATTATCAGGAAAATGAAGATCGCGACGACCGATTCGAACTGTCCGATCACGGCTACGTTCACGCCGCTCTGCGGGTCTATCAGGCTCGAGATCGAAAGTCCCATTTCTATTCCGAACAGCTCGCCGGCATAGCTGACGCCGTAGAAGACTATGCCCATAGTGAAACCGATGGACGAGCCGACGATGACTTCCTGTATTGCCAGCACGACGAGAGAACCGAGGTCGAGCGAGATCGTCCCGGAGTTGGCGGCGATGAGCGGAAAGATCGCGAAAGCAACCGCAGCACCGGCCCACACTTTCAATTGCGCGGGGACCGACTGATTGCCGAAAAGGGGCGCGGATGCGAACATCGACAGCGTCCTTATAAAGACGAGCAGGAATACGACGAACTTTTCCGCGTAGAAGCTCATATCACTTAAGCGTCGGGATCATGTTGAAAATATGCTCTGTGAACTGGACCATCTTCTGCATCATGAAAGGAAGAAGAAGGATGCATACGACGCCGATCGCGATGATTTTCGGAACGAAGGTAAGCGTCATTTCGTTGATCGATGTCGCGGCCTGGAAAATCGATATCAACAGGCCTACGACTATTGAGACAACCAGGGCCGGACCGGACACGATGAAGATCGTGTAGAAGGCGTCCCTTGCCAATTCTATTACGAATGCCTCGCTCATTTCTCCCTCAATGAAAACTTTGTACTAGTGAACCGACGAGCAGGTACCAGCCGTCTACAAGCACGAACAGCAGGATCTTCATCGGAAGTGAAATCATCATCGGCGGCAGCATCATCATTCCCATCGACATCAGCACGCTCGCAACTATCATGTCTATCATCATGAAGGGGATGAAGACCAGGAAGCCTATCTCGAAACCTACCCTCATCTCGCTTATCGCGAATGCAGGGACGATGACGTAAGTAGGTATGTCGGCCGGCGTGTCCGGACGGTTGAGATGTGCCAGGTGAACCATCATCGCAAGGTCTTTCTCGCGGGTCTGGCGCAGCATGAAATCTCTGATCGGCTTGACGCCCACATTGTACGCCGAGTCGAGCGATATCTTGTTCTGCATGTAAGGCTGGAAGGCATCTTCGTTCACCTTGCTCCAGGTCGGCGCCATTATGAAAAAAGTCAGGAAAAGGGAAAGCCCGAGAAGGAGCTGTGTCGGCGGCATAGTCTGCGAGCCGAGTGCCTGCCTCAGGAAATAAAAGGCGATGATAATCCGCGGGAAGGCGGTCGTCATTATGAGAATCGCCGGCGCGAGCGTCAATATCGTCATGAAGAAGAGTATCTGGAGCGTGACCGCGACATCCTGCGGCTTCGAAGCCTTACCTACGCCGAATGTAACGCTCGGTATCGGTATCGACGACTGCGCGTGCACCGCGGGAACGGCCATGAAGAACACCGCGAGGAGGAGGCCGAGTACGAGCAGCTTCTTCATTTCTGCGTGAACCCTTTCAGGATATCGGAGAAGCCCTTCAGTCCTTCCTTCCGGGTGGATGTTTCCAGCTTCTGCAGAACTTCGCCGTCGGTTATCTCCCCGAGCGAAGCTATGGAATTGTCGCTGACTCCGACCAGCATTACCCTGTCGAAAACCTTCACGAGGTAGATGGACTTCTTCGGCTGGAGGCTCATGGAAGAGAGGACTTTCAGGTTGTCGTTCACGAAGCGCGGCTTCGCGTAGAAGAACTTGCGGACAACGACCAGCAGCCCGAACATCATACCGACGACGACGAGCATAGTGAGAAAGGTCTTAACAATAAGCCAATCCATTACTTCCTCAGCCCCTTCAGGCGCTCTGCCGGGTCGACCATGCTCGTTATGCGGATCCCGAAGTGCTTGTCCACGACGACCACTTCGCCCTCGGCCATCTTCCTGCCGTTGACGAGGATATCCACGGGCTCGCTGACGAGTTTGTCGAACTCGATTATCGACCCACGGCCAAGCTCCAGTATATCCTTGATCATCATCGTCGTCTTGCCCAGCTCGACGCTGACCGCGAGGTTGAGGTCGAGGAGAAGTTCAAGCTTGTTCTCGCCTCCCGATGCCCTCGAGTCCGTCTCGGTCAAGTTCTCGAATGCGGGATCCTGGACGTCCTTCCTGGCGGATTTTTCCGCCTGTGCGGTCTGGATTACATCATCTGCCATCGTTAGTCTCCGTTTTGTTCCTCTTCTGAGGCGTTTCTCACGATCTTTACTGCCTTGTGCCCGTCATGCACTCCCGACTTCGCGTAGAATTTTGTCCGCGAGGCGATCTTGACCGGATGCAGGCTGTCTTTCCTGCTGTCAAGAATTATCACGTCGCCGGCCTGCAACTCTATCAGGTCCCTGAGCGGCACCGAGGCCTTGCCGAGTTCCACGCTGACGGGAAGCTCCGTCATCGAGATGTTCTTAACTACCGACATCGACCTCGACTTGCGCCCGCCGTCCCCCGCCCCCATGGGGGCGACATGCTGTACCGTGAGGCGCTGTATCGTCTCCTCCAAAGAGAAGGTTGGAAAGCACAAGTTCATCAAGTGACTTGTGCCGGCAATCTGGACGTCGAACGATACGACGAGCACTATTTCGGACGCCGGAGCTATCTGAAGAAAATCGGCCTCACTTTCGAAACGGTCGGGTGTGAATTTCAGGTTGCTGATGGACTTCCAGGCTCCCTGCAGGTCCTGGAGCGCCTTCTCGACAGTCCCCTTCACAAGGCTCTTCTCGATCTCCGTTACCGCGCGGAGCTTTCTCGTCGGTTCCGTCGCACCTCCGCCAAGAAGACGCTCCACTATTGCAAAGACGAGCATCGGCGAAAGTTCCAGGACTCCCTTCCCTTCCGACGGCTCCATCTCGAAGACATACAGACAGGTCGGGCTCCCGATTGAAAGCTGATACTCCGAATAGAAAAGCTGGTCGACCGAACTCACGGTCAAGGAGACAGACGTCTGGAGCTTTGAAGCGAGGTAAAAGCTGAACAATTCGGCAAACGTTTCGTGCACCGCCTGGAAGATCCTCAGCTGGTTCTTCGATACCCGGTTCGGACGACGGAAGTCGAACCCCTGAACGTCGCGCTGCTCTTCCCTCTGTTCCGCCACGCCGGCGGGGGCTCCCTGTGACGGCTCCTTCCCGATTCCCGCGAGAAGATTGTCAATTTCGGTTTGCGAAAGTACTTCTGGCATGTTATCGGCTCACTGGATTATGAATTTGCTGAAATACACGTTTAACACGCTCCCCGTGTTCAGGTCTTTGTTGATCCGATTCCTGATTTCCACCTTAAGGCTGTCGCGTGAGGAGGTATCGTCGAGCTGCGGGAGCGTCATGCTCGTCAGGATGCCTATGATCGCATCGTGGATTTGAACGTCTCTCTTTTCGAGCTCCTTCACAGTCTCTTCGGAGGTGACTTCGAGACCGATCGTTGTCAGAAGGAACCTCAAGCCGTTCGTACCGGCAGGGTTCACAATCAGGTCTTTCACGACGTAAACATGATCGAAATTCGGATCGCCCCTTGAGTTCGAAACTGATTTGCCCGTCTGTGCACTGGCGGTCTGCGCCGCCGAATCGGGTCCCGCATGGCTCAGGAAGAAACCTACCAGGAAATAGGCCGCTACAAGCTGAAGCGCAACGACGGCGACTATGATCAGCGTCTTGTTCGACTTTTTCGCCGGTTTCCTTGCTACTGTCTCTTGAACTGTCTCTGCCATTTCAATTAAGCCTCTTGTTCATTCTTGTTGTTTCCATGATCGTAGTAAACTCAAGCACTATGCCGCCGAAGGACCCCCATTCCCGGCCGTTTTGAGCTGTTTTGGGAAATATCCGGATGATGCCTGAACAATATTGAGCAAGTGGACAATATTGTCAGAGAATCGTCGGCGGCATTCAGGCATCGGGCCCGGACGGTCGGATTTACGGGGGAGAAGGCTCGGTCCGGACACCCGGCATGTCCCCGGAGTTGCGGGGGTTACAGTTTCTGCCCGGCGTCGCCGGAGACTGCGGGCGGCACGTGGATCCGCCTCTTGTATTCGACCACCTTGTCGACGATCTCCTCAATCCCCTCCTGTACCCTGATCCTGCGCTGGGTCGTGAGCGTGATTATCGTGTCGTGAGCTCTTTCCATCGATTCGATCAGATCGGCATTCACTACGATCTCTTCCCCGTTTACCTGCTTCAGACGTATCATACCTGCCTCCTCATCTTCAAACGTAGAACCGGGGTGCGGCATAAGCCGCACCCCGGTTACGAATGATTGAAGTTATTATCTGGCGACGTTGACCAGGTCGCTGAGCAACGTATTGCTCGTCGTGATTACCTGGGCGTTCGCCTCGAAGCCGCGTTCGGCGACTATCATGTTGGAGAACTCCGTCGCGAGATCGACGTTGGACTGCTCGAGTGCACCGCTGACGATCTGGGTCGGGATTGCGGTACCGGCTTCGCCGATGATCGCATTTCCCGTGCTCGCGGAGGCACTGTAGAGGTTGCCGCCCTGGCGGACGAGACCGCCGGGATTATCGAAGGTCGCAACCATCACTTCTCCGAGCGTACGGGTTGTCCCGTTAGAGAATTGACCTTCGATCTTGCCGTTCTTGTCAACGGACGTGCTGTTGAGGATCCCGAGGCCGTAACCGTCCTGCTGGCCGGAAACCGTGGTCGATGCACCGCTCATCTGGGTCAAGCCGGCGAAATCACCGGTGGCACCGACATTGAGATTCAGGCTGATCAGGTTCGCGCTGAGGTTCGCCGCGTTGCCGACCTTTCGGGGGTTAATCTGGAGAGTGGTGGATCCGTCATCGAAAGTGAACGTGTTGAGGGAGCCGTCGTTGTTGAATACGGCCGTTCCCGAACCGCCGCCGGTAATCTGGGCGGGATCGCCAACGGAGGCTTTCCACGTCCAGGTATTCGGACGGGTTACGTCCCGCGTGAAGGCGAGCGTTACGTTGTACTGGTTGCCGAGCGAATCGTATATCGTCGTCGAGATGTTCTGCTGGACATCCGTAGCGGCCTGTGTCTGGTTCCAGTCTCCCGGGCTCGCGCTGAAGACGTTGTTGAATTTCGCCGTCCCCGTCGTACCGTCGGTAACGTCGACGTTCGTAATTGCATGCGCGGTTCCGCCGTCAGCGTTGATCGTAAGAGCGCCGGTCTGGGTATCTATGGTCGTACCGGTGGAATTTGATATCCCGAAGGCGGCATTCACGCTCTTCGCCAGGTCACCGTAAGTTGTGGTGCCCGCTGCCACCTGAAGCACGCCCTGTGTGACCGACTGGTTATTGACCTTGCCGTTGATGTCGATCTGGTCGTTATTCTGTACTCCCAGGCTCGCGCCGATTGCATTGCGCAGGGTGGTCAGCAGGTCCGAGCCGGTGGCAACGTGAGAGAATTGCTGCGTCGAGAGGGAACCGCCGCTCGCCGCCAGCGTGGTCGGGCTCGTGGAGTTCATCGCCGACTGTAAAACCGGATTCGTGCTGGTGACCTGGAGCGTGTGCGTCGACGCGTCGCTGTTCGTGAACGTTATGGAGCCATCAGTACTGTTGACTGCCGCCGTTACAGGAGAGGAGCCTCCAAACTGTTGGTTGAGGCCATAGTTTATTTCGTTGACGAGGTCCTGTAGCGTGTGGAAATCGCCCTTACCCGTTCCGGAATCGACCGAAACGTAGGTGTAGGTCTGAGCCTGGCCATCTACGGTCAATGTCAGAGTCGTCGAATCGGGGACCATTCCGGTAACGACGTGATTATTCCCACCGCCGTTGTCAGCGGCTAAGAGCCCATTTACATCATACTGGCCATTATCGATCGCATAGACGGAATTCGACTGGACTATCGTGCCGAGCGGCGTTTGCGATGAATCGAGATTGCCTGTCAGTTTGATGTACGAGGATGCCTTGGCAGGCGACTTTTGCCCGAAAGGTATGGATATATCGGAGACTGCCGATCCGACCGGCAGGTTGCCCTGTGCGTCCGCGATCTTTCCCTGCACTATTGCGCCGGTTCCGGGATCGACGAGTCTTCCATTCGCATCGAACTGGAACGCTCCTGCGCGCGTGAAGTACTGGTTACCGTTAAGGTTGACGATGAAGAAGCCGTCGCCCTGGAGAGCCAGGTCAGTGTTCTGGCCGGTGGTTTCCAGGTTGCCCTGCCCCATCAGGCTGTCGATGGACTGGACCGTCATTCCGAGTCCCAGCTGGATCGGGTTTGTTCCGCCGCTGAGCGATGTCGGTCCGGTGCCGTTGCGCAGCACCTGGTCGAACGCCTCGCTGAAAGTGACGCGTTGTGCCTTGTAGCCTATGGTGTTGATGTTTGCGATGTTGTTCCCGATCGCGTCCATCATGATCTGATGGTTTACCAGACCGGAAACTCCGGAGACGAGTGATCCACTGAAAGGCATAGTATTACCCTCCTATGTTTTTCGTTGACGCAAAATATTGCGTCTTCTCAATAGCGCGTCGGTCGGTCGGCGCTAAAAGAGGGGCTTCTCCGTCAGTGAACGGAGGCCAGCCCTGCGTTATTGTTTGTTAATCAAAACTGCACTGTCGATGTTCGTGAAAATGTTCTTGTTCAGGTTGTCGCCGTCAACCGCCGTTACGACAGTGCGGTTCTTCACGTTGACGACGAATGCGAGATTCTTCATGATGACGAGCGAATCCTGCGATCCCTTCTGGCTCGCCTGGTCCACCGCGTCGGCAATCTGTTTCACGTCTTCATCCGAGAGCTGTATGTTCCGCGACTCGAGACGGGTCTGGGCGTGATGGGAGAACTTGATCCGGTCGAGTTCTCCACGGAGAACTTCATCGAACGATTTTCCCTGAGGCGTCTTGATCTGCGGGGCGCTGGTCAGCCCATCGACCCCTCCTATCGGAACGAACGGAAGTTTTACGCCTTCTACTTCGCTCATGGTCAGTTTCCCGTGATTTCCTGGACGTCAGAGAAGTTGATCTCTGCACCGTTCACCAGCAGCGAAGCACCGCTGGACGTGTACTTGACTCCTTCGACGAGGCCGAGAACGAACGGCGTGGATGTAACCGCGTTCCCCTGTGCATCGGTGGCACTGACTGAGAACGTGTAGCTCCCCGCCGACACGGCACTGCCGGAATCATCCTTGCCGTCCCACGTAAGGCTCGTGTCTCCGCTCGGCCTGGCGCCTGCATCGATCGTGCGCACCGTATCGCCGTTTGCGTCGAGGATCTTGATTTGTACATCCGCCGCGGTGTTTGCGAGGTTGAAGCCGATCGTGGGCTGCGTCGTGCCGTCGAAGTTGACGGAAGACGTGTCTGCCTTTACTTTCTTTCCTATGAGCGTAGCGGCCATCGTGTTGTTGATGGACTGCGTCATAAGCAGGTTCGTGTTGGTCTGGTTCTGCACCGCCGAATTCAGCTGTGTCAGCTGCTCGACGGAGCTGAACTGCGCAAGCTGCGCCGCCAGATCCGTGCTCTGTAACGGGTTCATCGGGTCCTGGTTCTGAAGCTGGGTAACCAGCATCTGCAGGAAATCATTCTCTCCGAGTGTCGGAGTGGTTGCCTGACTCGATGCTGAAGTCCCCAACGTCGGACCGGACGTCGTGACTTGATTTAGCTGCATTTTTCCTCCTATACCTTTAGTTCCATCGTGTTGTAACCAAAGTTCCTTGCTGCCTCGATCTGCTCAGCAGGGAGACTCGCGTAGTACTTTTGCTGCTGCTTCTTTGCCTGGTATTGAGGACGCCGGTTGCTCGAATCGCCGGCGGAGAGATTTACAGAGAGGTGTGCGACAGAAACGCCGTTTGTCTGCAGAGCTTGTTTCATCTGGGGAATAGAAGTCTCGAGAAACATTCTCGCGTCCGGAGTCTTCACGTTGAACTCTGCGCTGATCTTTCCGCCCTGACTCGCCACCTTCAACACAACCGTTCCGAGATCCTCCGGCTCAAGCTTCATATTCACAACCGTCTTCCCATCCTGGGTCATGAGGTTGACTTCTTTCACGATGCTTTGAGCTATCTGCGCCGCGTCGGGCTTCGCCGTCGACGTCGTTGAATTGCCCGTTGCCGCCGAGAGCGCCTGCCTGAAAGAGGTTCCCACCTTGCCGGTGTCAGAGGCATTCACTAGCGATTGAGCCGAACCCTGCTTCAACATGTCCGCAAGGCCTTCATCCGAATCCGTGGTGTTCCGTTTGTCCTGGTTCGACTGCACGGGAGACACCTGCGAGTTCTGATTCGTCAACACCGCATCGGTGCGCCCCGCGGGTTGAGCGGTCGTGCTCCCCGTGCTATTTCCCGCCTGTGAACCCGGGTCGGCTTGAGGTATAGCGACAGTGCTGGAAGTGTTTACCGCGCTTGCAGGTATGGATATCGAAACCGCATCTGCCGCGGCGTTCTGCACGCTTGCCTTGACGTTCGAAACCGCAGCGCCGTTAAGATCCTGAATGATGGACGGGGATGCTTTCTGGCCGGACGCAGCAACGACCGAAGGATCCACTGCAACCGATGCAGCGGTCGCCTGCCTGGTGACGGCGACGGTGGCACCGTTCTTTAATTTCTGAACAAGATCGCTTCCTGAAGCGGAGTTTGCCGGGGTGGCTCCAAGATTGCTCAATACTTCCTTAGCAACATCTTCACCAGCGCTCCCGACGAGTGCAGAAGACAATAACTTCAGCATGTCCGCGTTGGCGGTCATGCTCGCCGCCGACCGCAATGACTGCTGTGCCGGAGCCGGATCAGCGCCGTTCTGTGGATTGCTGGTCCGGACATCAGTTGTATTAACGGCTTGAGTCGGGCCGTCCGGGGAAGTCGGCTGAGCGCCGTTCATCAGCGCATATATTTCCTGGTCGAGAATCGATAGTACGTTCTGCGGTATTTCCGGCGATGAAGATTGGTCGCCCGAGGTTTGGGCCGATTGGCCTTGCGGTTCACTTGAAATCTGGAAAGGTGAAATGAGCGGCAGCCATGCTGCGGTGTACGTTTCCGACGCTTTATTCTGGCCCTTTCCGGCAGGATTCTTCTTCGTGACCGGGCTTCCACTGTCAAGCATTTCGATCAGTTGCTGCTCGATTGCTGCAACCTGCGAGCTTGCCGATCCTGAACCAGCAGGCTGTTCCGTGGACGAATTCCCGGTAGCGTCAACTACGGGAGCTGTTTGCGAACCGGAAGCAGGCAGGGATTGGCCTTCGTTCGCCAGCAATGTCGAGAGCATGCTTAGGAGAACGTTAAACTCTGTGCGGCCCGAATTCCCGGCGACTACCGTCAGTTGAAAGGGATTGAGCGTGGATGGACCGGTTGCAGGATTGGCCGGTAACTGCGCTGCCGCTTTCATCTGGCACGCCCAAGATTCATCATGAGTTTTGCGGCGCGGCCCGGGTCGAGCTGGCCGAGGATTTTACCGGCCTGCTTCTTTTGAACGCTCGACAGGATGAAAATTACATCCCTGTCGTCGAGGTTCTTCATGATCCTGGCAGCGGCTGCAGCGTCCATATCGTTGTAAGCGGACGCGAGGTCTTTTCGCCGTTCATTTTTCCAGGAGTCGACCTGGCTTTGCAGTTGTGCGATCACGCTACTAGCATCGGCACTTTTCTGCTGAAGTTGAGTGAGAGATTTGTTCAGAATCTGTATCGAATCGTCTTTGGCGGATATCGAATCGTTTTTAGCGGCAAGCATATGTTTGAGCGTGTTTACAGTCTCGTTTCCGGTTCCGGAGGTATCTGAAGAACCGCCGTTCCCGTCCACGCCTATCAAGCCACCGGCTACCGGAGGTCCCGCCTTCGGCGCCGGTTTATCCGTCGTCTGGGCATCCGAGTGGCCGAACATCCACGGGTACTGCTCGGACAGGAAGTACATACCACCGGCGATTACCGAGAAGGTCATTGAGAATCCGAGGGCGTATGCGAGTACAGTCTTCATTTCTAACCGCTCAGCCTCTGGGCCAGTGAGTCAATCAACACCTGTTCCTTTTTGTCCTGGTCCCGCTTGTATTCTTCGAACTGCTTTTCCTTCAAATGCTCGATCGCTTCCTTGTCCTTCTTCACGTCAAGCACTTCGTCTATCTTCTTCGTTTCGACGTCGGTAAGGACGGCGATCCTGGTATTCTCAAAATGTATCTCGTCGGAGATTTTGCGGATATAGTCCTGGTGAAGCGCCATGTCGGCAGCTTTGAACTTTCCCTGCGAAGGCGAGGCGGATACGAGCCTTTCCCTTTCGATGCGCAGGTCGTCAAGCCGTGCCTGCTCCTGAAGGATCTTCTTCTTGATCATGGCGAGCTCCCGCTCGACCTTCTTTTCCTGTATTTCCTTGACTTTGATTACGGACTGAAGCCTGAACTTGAATTTTGCCATATCGCATCAACGCTAGTTTTTTGTGAGCTCCATTAGTTTTCCGACGGCATCGTCCAGGACTGAGACTTCCTCCATGCCCTGCTTCAGAAACGCTCTTATCGGTTCTATCATAGCTACGGCCTTGTCGATCTTCTGGCTGCTTCCCTTGACGTAGGCCCCGATGTTTATCAGGTCCTCCGCCTCGCGGTAGGTCGCGAGAAGGTCGAGCAGGTAGCCTGCGGCTTTCCTGTGTTCCGGGCTGGTCACGTCCGGCATCACGCGCGAGACGCTCTCGAGAACGTCGACCGCCGGGTAGTGTCCGGCCGAAGCCAGCTTTCGCGACAGGACGATATGCCCGTCGAGTATCGATCTCGCGGCATCGGCGATGGGTTCGTTCATATCGTCTCCTTCGACGAGCACAGTATACATTCCAGTAATGCTCCCTTTGCGCGCATTTCCCGCCCGTTCGAGGAGGCGCGGGAGAAGCGCGAACACGCTGGGGGTATATCCTTTCGTCGTCGGGGGCTCGCCTATCGTCAGGCCTACCTCGCGCTGTGCCATCGCGACGCGCGTGACCGAGTCCATCATGAGAAGCACATCAAGTCCTTTGTCGCGGAAATATTCGGCGATGGTCGTCGCTATGAGCGAGGATTTCACGCGGATGAGTGATGCCTGGTCGCTCGTGGCGACGACAAGGACGCTTTTCTTCAAGCCTTCTTCGCCGAGTTCTTTTTCGATGAAGTCCCTGACTTCTCGTCCCCTCTCGCCCACAAGGGCTATCACGTTCACATCGGCGCTCGAGTTTCGCGCGATCATTCCGAGTGTAACGCTCTTGCCGACACCGCTTCCGGCGAATATCCCGATCCTTTGCCCTTTTCCAATCGTTAGGAGCGAATCGATCGAGCGGATACCGCTCGATATCGGCTGCGTGATCCTTTTCCGTTCGAGAGGGTTCGGAGGAGCGCTGTATATCGATCGAATCTCTTCATACGCGATGGGGCCGAGGCCGTCCATAGGCCTCCCGAGACCGTCGAGCACCCGGCCGAGCAGGTTCATCCCGACTCCTACGGAGAAGCTCTTGCCGCTCGCCACTATCTCGATGCCGGGGCTTATGCTGGAAGCGCTGCCGAGGACCATCGATAGGACCCTGCTGCTGCGGAATCCTACCACTTCGGAGAGACAGATCTCCTCGCCGTGGCGCGATCTTATACTGCACACTTCGCCGAGGGACGAGGTGGGTCCCACGGACTCGATGACCAGACCAATCACTTCTGCGACCCTGCCGTTCACCTTGACGAGTTCCAGCCTGTCCAGTTGATCGATATATTTTTCGATGTACTCCAAGACCGCGCTCATTATTTGATCAGACCCAGCAATGCCTCTTCTATGAGCTCAAACTGGGTCGACACCCGTGCGTCTATGTTGCCGAGTTCACTTTCGATGATACATCCTCCACGCTCGACTTTGCTATCTGACTCTATCACAATTTCTTTCACGGAATCGGCATAGGCGCTCAACTCGTTCCTATGTTCCCTGATATATTCTTCATCGGCAGGATTGATGTGAATCTTTATCTTCTCCACGCCGATAATTTTCCTGATCGCCTCGCGGGACCTGTCGAGAACGGCGTGCTCGTCGATTTCTATCTCCCGCGCCACGACTCTTCTCGCTATCGCCAGCGAAAGCGTTACTATCGCCCTGTCGAGATCCTGCTCCCGCTGCGCGACTTCCGATTCGAATCCCCGTACCATGGATGCGAAATCGCCAACCGCTTCGCGCAACTTGCCTTCGTATTCCTCCTGAAGTGTCTTCGAAGCCTCCGATTTGCCGGCCTCGAAGCCTCTGTCGAAAGCTTCGGCAATGGCCTTCTCGGCGGCGTCCTGCACATCGTAACCCGCTCCGGTGTCGGATCCCGACTCCGCCGACTGCTGCTCTTTCCCCACCAGGTCATCCACGTCGATCTTGACGACGTTCTTCCTGTCGGCCTGTATCTCTTCCAGCACGCTCCTGTACTCCACGATCTTGAGCTTGCTCGGGAAGAGGTGGCTCTTAATAACGTTGGGCCCTCCGCCGTGGTGTAATTCTCTAGACAAAGACATCTTCGGGGCTCCCTCTTCCTCCGATTACAATTTCTTCGCTGTCTTCCAGCTGACGGATCACCTCGATGATCCTGGCCTGGGCCGATTCCACGTCGCGGAGCCTGACCGGGCCCATGAACTGGAGTTCTTCCTTGATCATCTCGGTGGCCCGCTCCGACATGTTCGCATATATCTTCTGCTTGAGCTTGTCATCCGCGATCTTCAGGGCCAGTGTCAGGTCTTTCTTGTCGACCTCCCGCAGGATCCTCTGGACACTCCTGTCGTCTATGTAGAGTATATCTTCGAACATGAACATGAGGCGCTTCACCTCGGCCGCTACCTGTGGGTCGCGCTGTTCTATCGAACCCATAAGAAATTTCGCCTGGACCACGCCGACCTTGTTGAGGATCGCCGCCATCGACTTCGCGCCGCCTGTAGAAGTACTGTTCTCGTTTATCACCTCATCGGCCACTTCGTCGACCACGGTCTCGATCTCGCCCACGAGGCTGGGGGCCACTCTCCCGAGGGTCGTTATCCTGAAGGCGACGTCCGCACGCAGGTCTTCCGGAAAGGCTTCGAGCACATCCGCCGCGAGCTCGGACGCAAGGTGGCTCATGATGAGGGCGATGGTCTGCGGATGCTCCTTCTGAAGGAAATTGGCAAGCTGCCTCGGTTCCGCCGTCTTGAGAATCGAGAAGCCCTTTACCGTCGTCAGCTCTTTGACTTTCTCTATTATCTCCCCGGCCCTCATCGCACCTAGCGCCTTCTCAAGGACGGATTGCGCGTAGTCGAGCCCCCCCTTGACTATGTATTCCTGTGCGAGGCTCATCTGCTGGAATTCCTCTATGACCTTGTTGATCACGTTGGAATGAACGCCCTGCATGTTCGTGATCTCTACCGTCAACTTCTCGATCTCGGTCTGGTCGAGATGCTTGAAGATATGAGCGGCGCTCTCGACGTCAAGGGCGACCATTAAAACCGCCGCCTTCTGCCTGCCGTTAAGTTGTTCGAACGTAATCGCCCTGGAAATATCTTTGGCCATCACTCACCGCCGTCCGTTAGCCAAACCTTGAGAAGCTTCGCGGCGTCCACCGGCTTCGTTTGAATGTAGCTGCCTACGTCCTCCCGGGTTCTCTGGGCCCTCAGTATTTCCTCCGAGTACTCGACTGCCTGAATGCTCTGAACCGTGTCCACCGCTTCCTCACGCGCGGCCAGCGGTCTGCCCGCCGAGGCCAGAGTCTGCCTCGGGTGCGACGTTACCACCGGCTGCACAAGATCGCTCCCCTTCTTCCGCATCTTGCTGAAGATCGACATGAAAACTATAACCGCCCCTATCATCGCCGCAAGGATCACCAGCTTGTCGGCGTAATCCTGTATACGAAAGCCGGGTGTTTCTTTCACCATGAACGCCTGGTCGCTATTCTCGAATGGAATGTTTACGAGCGATACCTCGTCTCCCCTGGGGGGATCGAACCCGACAGCGGTCTTGACGATGTTGGTCAGCTGGTTTATTTCCTGCTGGCTGCGTGGTGTGTATTCCACACTCTGTTCGCCGCCCTTGTCGATGGCAGTATACTTCCCGTTCACGAGGACCGCGACCGACAGTTTCTTCACGCCGCCGACAGTGCCGACTATTTTCTCGACCGTCTTGCCGACGTCGTAGTTCGTCACTGTATTGGTCTGCCCGGAATTCCCGTTCGTCGTATCGCCCGGGACGGCAGAGTGCTGCTGCATGGTCTGCTCACTTAGCACGACGCTGTTGGGGTCGTACTGTTCGGTGGTCTTCTCGACCTGACTGAAATCCAGCGAAGCGTTCACCCTGACAATTGCATTGCCCGGGCCGAGGACGGCATCGAGCATTGTTTGCGCCTTATTCGCGAGGTAATTCTCGACTCTCGTCTGTGTATCATACTGGGTGGAAGTAAGTGCATCGACGCCGCTGCTCTTCCTCGAAAGAAGATTTCCCCTTTCATCCACGATTGTAACCTCGCCGGGGTCCAAGCCTTCCACGCTGGCAGCCACGAGACGCTGAACTCCGTTGACCTCACCATCGCTCAGGTGCGCGCCGTCTTTCATCTTCAGAAACACCGACGCCGTTGTCTTCTTCTGCTGGCTTTCGAAGAGAGTCTTTTCGGGAATCACGATATGCACGCTTGCCCCTTCGACCTCGTCCAGCTGCAGGATGGTCTTCTCAAGTTCTCCTTCGAGCGCCCTCTTGTAATTGACTTTCTGCGTGAAATCGGTCATGCCGAATGTCGGCTTGTCAAAAATCTCGTACCCCACGACGCTCGACTTGGGCAGCCCCTGTCCCGCCATCTGGAGTCTCAGCTCGTACACCCGATCCTTCGGCACCAGGATCGCTTTCCCGTCTTCTCCCAGCTGGTACGGGACGGACGCCTGCTTGAGCTTGTCGACGATCTTCGACGCATCCTGCGCCTCCAGGTTCGAGAAGAGCACCCCATACGTAGGGTTGTTCGCCCACGTTATCAGCGCGATCACGGCAACGATCGAGGCGATGAAGGCCGCGGCTAACCCGACCTTCTGTGCCAGCGTCAGCTTCTTGACGACCGAGGTAAACTGTGAGGAGTAAGAAGATATTGAATTCGCCATTTGTCAACAGCTCACATTTGCATCTGCATTATCTGCTTGTAGGCGTCCAGCATCTTGTTCCTGATCTGCAGGAGCAAGTCGAAGCTGACCTTGGCCTTCTCCATGGCGACCATTACTTCGTGGACATCGGCGGATTGACCCGACGCCATCTTGTCGATCGCGTCGTTGGCACTGTTCTGCAGATTATTCACGTTATCCACGAACCCGCTGAGAGTGTCGGAGAAACTCTTCGTGACGTCGTCCGCACTCTTCTTTGCCGAGATGTCCGTGGAGAGAGAGCCCAGAGAAGCCTGAATATCGCCGACTCTCATGCTACACCTTCCTGTTTATTATTTGCCCCGGCTCGACGGAGGAGCGAATGCCGCTCGGGGAATATGTCGAACTGGTACCGGCCTGTTGGGACAGGTCCGGGAATAGCTTCGCGAAGAACGCACGTTCCGCAGTCGTGAGACCGTTGTGGGACACCGACGTGTTCGGAGCTGCCTGCATCTTCTGTTCGGGAGCCGCGGCCTTCGACACTCCTTGATGCTCCCTCATCGAGACGGGAGAGAAATTCATGCCTGATACGGAATCAATCTTCATATTCCCCTCAAATGTCAATTGAATCTTTAATGATGTTCTTCGATGCCTGGATCGCGGTCACGTTCGCCTGAAACGACCGCGTCGTCGTAATCATGTCCACCATCTCGGTGACAACATTGATTTTCGGCTCCGTCACGTAACCGTTCGCGTCCGCGTTCGGGTTGGTAGGATCATATACGGTCTTGACTGCCGTCGGATCCTGGACCGGTCTTCCGGCCACTTCCCTCACCGTGAAGTCCGGAATCGCGAGTTGTTGATTTGCCGGTTGCATCTGTCCCGGGGCAGATGTCTCCAGAGGAATAAACTGGTTGTTGAGTTCCTGGTTGAACGAGATCGGCTTTCCCGGCATAGCCTGGACTTCCTCCCTCTGGTACGGCTTTCCGTCCGGCCCGACACTGTCGATGTTGGCCAGGTTGCTCGCGATCGCGTCCATCTTCCTGCGCTGCAATGCCAGTCCGGACGCACTCACATCGATGGCTGAGAACATGTCCCCGATTTTCACGACGCACCTCCGTTTATGCTCCTGTCGATGAGAGTGAAAGTGTCGCTCATCAGGCGTGCGGCCAGCTTGAACTGGAGCTGGTTTTTGGCCAGTTCGGCCATTTCCTGGTCGATATCGACGTTATTGGCGCCGCTGGCTAGTGAACCGCTGCGGTCGACCTCGATCTGCGGATCGATCTGCTCGACGTTTTTGCTGAGGTCGACGTCATTGCTCGAATTCGAGATAGCGTTCGACAACTCGTTTTGAAATGTGACATCCACGCGCTTGTAGCCCGGTGTCTCGATGTTGGCGATGTTGTTCGCGATCGCTTTGTTCCGGACTGCGAAGAGGTCGAGTTCCTTTTCAAGAAGAGGCACCCTGCTCCTGTCAAAAAAGCTTATCTTCATAATCACACTCCCAGATAGTTCAACATCGGATCGTCGGAGATATCTTCACTCTTATCATCGGAAACCCCGGTCTGATTGATCAGCATCGCGATGACTGAAGTCGCGGCAATCAATGCAAGCAACAACATGTACTTCTTCATTCCAACGCTCCTTTGCTCTCAGGTCATAGTTCAACGTCTGTGCCAACACTTAGTCGCCAATACACACCGAAATGAGCGGTGCCGATCCTTCGGTTGCCCAATATTCTCCAACATTGTTCACTATTCGCCAGGATGTGACTCGGACAACGTGGCGACGACATGTCGGGATCGAACTCTGTGCCGGTCCTCATGAAGCCGGGAGATCTTCGTCGACGGAGGATGACTGGCGACTATTGTTCAAGCCAATGGCTAATATTCGTCTCGGTCCGCGCCTGAATCACGTCCGGGTGCAGAAAACCGGCGGAATTCCGAAGTAAGAGGTGCGGCACATCAGTTGTCGTTATCTGAAGACGAAGAACTATGGAAACAATACTGATACACGGAAACGACGTTGAGCTCACGAGCGCGTGGGCCAGCTACCTGTCGCAGGACGGCTATGCCGTCTTAACCGCGAGCGACCAGCTCGAGGCTGCGGAAATAACAACTATGATAAAGATCGACTCGGTGATCCTGGCCACGAACAATCCCGCGACATACTTGGTCCTCGGGAAAGCCCTGAAGACAAGAAAATTCGCGACGAGGATAATCGCGGTAACGCGGCTCAGGCGGTTGGTCCTAGAACTTCTCCTTGAAACGGACGAGTTCGCAGTCATGGATGCGCCGTTCACCTTCGGCGCACTCAAAGGCATGGTGAAAGGTCACAATCAGAAAACAGAGGTTATGGAAGATGTACTTGTTTAAGAGATTGACGATTCAATCGGCAGTTGTGATCGTTACGGTCGCGGCACTCTTCGGCACCCCCGAAGCATTGGAACCTGCCGCCACCCCTCTTCAATCCGTTTATATGATCAAGCAACTCGTTCCACACGCGAAGACGATCGGGCTGATGTGGAAGCAGTCAGACGACGCGAGTTCAACGATGATAGAGCAAATCAAACGGGCTTCGGCGTCGCTCGGCGTGAAAATAGTCATTGCTGATGTGGAGGCTCTTCCGGACGTTGCGGCACAGTTCAGGGATCTCGTCGAGTCGTACCATGTCGAGGCACTGTGGATCGCACGCAACTCTGACGTGGTGAGCAATTCAACTGCCAGAGGCTTCCTGATAAAGAACGCTGTCCTCCACGGTATCCCGCTTTTTGCCCCCGACCAGGATTGGGTGTCGACAGGCGCTTGTGCAGCCGTCGTCACGGACGGCGGGACCACAAAACTGTTCGTGAACCAAAAGACTCTGAACGCCCTCGGGTTGAAAGTCCCCGAGAACGATGCATCCATCACACAAGTTCTGGCAACCAACTAAGGATTTGAAATGGACACAAGTCAGCGAATTGCCAACATGCGGCTGCGAAGCAAGTTCTCCATCCTCCTGACAGGCTTCATACTGTTTGCCTGGACTCTGGTATTCATCTACTCCAGGTACTCCCTGAGCGTGTCCGAGCAGCAACTTGACGATAAGGCGAACCTCCTTGCTCAGGCAATGGGCGCCCAATCACAGTACGGGTTGCTGATGGGAGACAACGCCGGGCTCTCGGACGCACTAAAAAACCTCGTCGGAACCGGCGACGCCGTCGCGGGAGCTTTCTACGACCAGAACGGAAAAACAATCGCACAGCTGAATTTCAACACCATAAACTGGAACGCGCCTGCCCCGGCCGCCGTTGCCGGATCCGTAGTCTCGGCCAGCACGGCTTCGGGACTCCCCGTCGCAATTTCAACGATGAAGGTGGACAACCAGGCCACACACCAGCTGCTGGGCTACGTTTCGGTCGCCATCCCGTCACAATCCCTTCAGACCGAGAAAACGACGAGCATTATCATATCCGTCTTCACCTTCGTCCTGTTTTCCCTCTTCGGGCTTCTCGCGATGTTCCTCCTGAGAAGGGCTATCATCAAACCGGTCGACTCCCTGAAGCAATCCGCCCAGAAGGTCGCCGGTGGCAACTTCGAAGTCAGGGTCGAGCTCAACCAGGCAGACGAGATCGGGGAGCTGGCTGCTGCCTTCAACATAATGATAGAGAACAGCAAGCGGGCGCTCGATGAGGTCACCCTCAAGACCCAACAGGCCGAGGAAGCGAGAAGACTCGCGGAGAAGATGCAGCAGGAATCGGAAGACCGGCAGTCTTATCTCAGGAAACAGTTCGAGAAGATATCGGATGTAGTGGAGGCGGTTACAAAGGGCGACCTGACCAAAGAACTCAACGTCGAGAAGAACGACGAGGTTGCAGCACTGATGGAAAAAATTAACCAGATGATACGAGATCTCAACTCGCTCATCGGTGAAGTTCACACGGCGGGCAACTCGCTCGCGGAAGCGTCGACCCGAATATCCACTGCGGCCGAGGAGATGTCCACGGGTGCCGGGGAACAGGCGAACCAGACCCGCGAAGTGGCCACCGCCGTAGAACAGATGTCGAAGACCGTCATCGAATCTTCCAGAAATGCCAACGAGGCCGCGGAGATGGCCAAGAAGGCGTCGGAACTCGCGAATGCCGGGGAGAAGGTTTTCCAGGAAACAATCGGTGGAATGACGAAGATTGCGCGCCTGGTGAAGAAATCCGCCGAGATAGTAGACACGCTCGGCAAGTCGAGCGCCCAGATCGGGGAGATCATTCAGGTGATCGACGATATCGCCGACCAGACCAACCTGCTTGCCCTGAACGCCGCCATCGAAGCCGCGAGAGCCGGAGAACAGGGCCGGGGATTTGCGGTAGTTGCCGACGAAGTACGCAAGCTGGCCGAACGCACGACGTCCGCCACCAAGGAGATCGCCGGCATGATAAAGCGCATCCAGCAGGAAACCACCCAGGTCGTACTTGCCATGACGGAAGGCAATACCGAAGCAGAGAACGGGATGAAGCTTGCCGACAAGGCGGCGGAATCGCTTTCAGAGATTATTTCGTCGGTGAACGGCGTGGTCGGGATGATCAACCAGATAGCGGCGGCCGGTGAAGAACAGTCATCCGCGAGCGAACAAATCTCTCACAACGTCGAAAACATCTCCTCCGTCGCAGGCCATGTCTCGAACGCGACGGTCGATCTCGCGCGCACCGCCGAAAACCTCAACCACCTGACCGAACATCTCAGGGAACTGATAGAACGGTTCCAGCTGGACACCAGGCTGCAGCCGAATAGTTCATACGGCGTCAGGGAAAACGGCAAGATAGTCCCCATGCGCGATTCTCATTCGAACGGTTCGAAAAGGAGATAACTCATGAATGCGACAGGCCAATCCAACGAGGCAATCTACCAACTCGTCAGCTTCGTGATCGAGAACGAGGAATTCGGAGTAGACATACTCAAGGTGCAGGAAATAATCCGGACGGTGGAGATAACCCGCGTTCCGAAATCGCCCGAATTCGTCGAGGGCGTGATCAATCTCCGCGGCAAGATAGTCCCCGTCATCGACCTGCGGAAGCGTTTCGGGATCGCGCGTAAAGACCGGGACAACGAAACGAGAATAGTGGTCGTGGACCTTGTCGACAAGGTCGTCGGCTTCCTGGTCGACAAAGTCAAGGAAGTCATCCGCGTCGAGAAAAGCATCATCGAACCTCCGCCGGAACTAACCACGAGTGTCAGCACGAACTACATAACCGGGGTCGCGAAGCTCCAGGACAGGCTCCTGATACTCCTCGACCTCGACAGGGTCCTCTCTTCCGACGAACAGGAAAAACTGTCCGAGGTGGAGGCCGTGGCGAATGCGTGATGCTCCGGCAGAGTAGAGTAAACTTTCAATTTCTGTAGGATCCACAACGAGGCGGGCGACACGTGAAATGGCTGAATAAAATACACCTCTCCACAAGGATAACTCTTTCTTTCGGAGCCTCGGTGGTAGTTCTCGTCGCGGCAGCGGTATTCTTCAGCGCGAACCTCCGGCGCCTCGCCTCCGACACCACTCCAACGCTGAACTCGGCAGCCGCGAACAGCGGCGACGCCGGCGACCTCTGCGCTCTCTCAATGAAGGCTGGTTACGAGGAGAAGTGCATGCTTTACGGAGCGGCCTCCGCTGAGGACGCCGCGAACGCCTCAATCGGCTTCGATCACCGGCTCAATTCCCTTCTCGAACAGACTTCCGGATACGACAGAGACACCCTGGAAGCCATAGCAGCGGCGTGGACCGAACTCAAGAAGATCGAGACCGGAGCCTCTCCGTCGATGAGGTACCGCAACCCCGCGGCGTTCCAGTCGACAACCCGCCAACTGGAGGCCGGGTTCTCGGGCATGCAGGCCAGAATTGCCGGCCTCGTCGTCCGCAACTCCGAACGAATTAAGGGCACCGGTTCAAGAATAATCGGGGAACAAAAGGCGCTGGGCAGTGAACTCTGGGCGATAATCTCACTTCTCGTCCTCGTGACCGTTGGCACGGGCGTGGCCTGGTACAGATCCCTCACGGCTCCCCTTAACGCGCTTACTGCGGTGGTCCGCGATGTCTCAGCCGGAAAGTGGGGCACCCAGGCGAAGGTCAGGGCCGGAGCAGAGTTCGGCGCGCTCATCCGCGCGTTCAATGCCATGTCGGAGGATATCGCCAGGCTCGCCGCATATATCAACCAGGTCGGCAACCCGGTGTATGCCGTCGACAAGAGTTTCACAATCCAATTCGCGAACGCTGCGGCGCTCGAAGCCGCCGACGGAACCTATCAGGACATCGTCGAAAAGAAAAAGTGTTTCGACGTCTTCAAGTTACCGGCCTGCCGGACGGGTGATTGCCCCGTCTCCCGGGCGTGGAACGAACAGAGGCTGATCGCCGGTGAGTCGTCCGCCCTGCTGAGAGGACGCCGGCTGCCGGTCCTGTACCAGGCGGCGTCGGTGAAGGACGTCTTCGGTCAGGTGACTCGGGGAGTCGAAGTGATCACGGACGTAAGCAAGATCAAAGAGATTACCGACGCCGTAGAAAAACAGCGTGGGTATCTCTCCGAAAGCATAAACACTTTGCTCGCGAGCATGGAGAAGTTTGCGGCAGGCGACCTTACTGCAAAGCTGGAGGCGACGAGGCAAGACGAGATCGGGAGTCTGTTCAACGGCTTCAACAAAGCAGTGGAAAATTTCCGTGAATTGATAAAGGAAGTCATCCAGACAGCCCACTCCGTCAACAACGCTTCCCTCGAAATAAGCGGTTCCACGGAAGAACTTGCCGCGGGAGCCCAGCAGCAGTCCGCGCAGGCCGGCGAGGTCGCGGCGGCTATGGAGCAGATGACCGGAACGGTCGTACGGAATTCTCAAAATGCAGCCAGGGTCGCGGAGACGGCCAACGAGAACGGGAAAGTAGCAAGAAACGGCGGAGAGGTCGTGCAAAGCACCGTCTCCAAGATGAAGGAAATCGCAGAGGTCGTACAACAATCGTCCGACACAGTCAACAGACTTGGGAAGCTCAGCGGACAAATCGGAGAGATCGTCTCCGTGATCGACGATATTGCCGACCAGACGAATCTGCTGGCGCTCAATGCAGCCATTGAAGCCGCCCGCGCCGGAGACGAAGGACGAGGGTTTGCCGTGGTCGCCGACGAGGTCAGGAAACTCGCGGAACGGACGACGGAGGCAACCAAGCAGATATCCGCCATGATCAAAGACATTCAACGCAGTACCGGGGAGGCTGTCACCGCAATCGAGCACGGCAACAAGGAAGTGTCCGAAGGGATCCAACTGGCCGACCGGGCAGGTGATTCCCTGGGGAATGTAGTACGCAACGCCCAGGAAATAGTCGGTGCGATCAGCCTCATGGCCGCCGCAAACCAGGAGCAATCGGCGGCAAGCGAGCAGGTATCCCGGAATATACTGGCCATCTCCAAGGTATCGTCCGAATCCGCCGAAGGAATAGGACGGATCGCCAGATCGGCCGAAGACCTGAACATGCTCACCGATAGCCTGATGAAACTGACCATGAGATTCAGAATCGGGCGTGACGAAAGCGTCACGCTGCGCCCACCGAGGAAACAAGAAGCATGAAAACCGAGAATGAACGAACAGGAAGATAAATGAGCGGCAAATTGAAAACATCCACGAAGATTGTTCTGGTCGTCACTGCCGTCACCGCAGCCGCGATATCCGCTGGCTTCAGCCGAAATTCCGCGGCGGTGGTACTGGCAGCGGCGTTGCTGCCGCTTCTCGGATTCATCCTTGCAAGAAGCGTCTCGCTGCCCATTCGGGATCTCCTGGAAGACATCGGCCGTGTGGCGCATGGTGATCGGGCCGCCAGAATCCGGCAGATTTCAAAAAGTGAGCTTGGGACCCTGACCGGTTCAATTCAGGATTTGACCGACCGTTTCCGGGACGAGGCCGCGATAGCCAGGAGCATCCAGCTCAGCATAGAAAGTCCCTTCTTCATGACGGACAAGGATACCGTCATCACGTACATTAATAAGGCCGCCTGCGACATGATGTACGTTACGCCGGAACAGACGGTAGGTAAAACCAGAGTTCTCGACCTGTTCGGTTCCGAAAGAGCCACAAGGAGTGCGTTGTCGGGCACTCCCCTTCCGGCCTTTGAAGTAACCATCCGGAACACACGAAACGAGCCTGTACCGGTAATTGCCAGCGCGGGGCCCCTCAGGAGAGCGGACGGGGAGATCACAGGTGCCTTCCTGACATTCATCGACATGAGAGATTCGATCCGGAAACAGCGGGATTACCTGAAAGAGCAGATCAAACCGATAGAAGACGCCTTGCGCGCACTGGCGGCAGGCGATTTCACGAGTAATGTCGAGATCGGCGAGGACAATCAGCTCTACGACCTCGGGAAAGAAGTGGCAAGAACGATCGGGAGTCTCCGGTCGACGTTGGAACATGTCTGGGAGACATCGTCCGCGGTGGCCAGCGCTTCCGCACAGATCAGCAGCTCGACGGAAGAACTTTCCGCGGGGGCTCAGGAACAGGCGGTTCAAACCAGCGACGTTGCGGCCGCAGTCGAAGAGATGACGCGCACGGTGATCGATAATTCCAAGAACGCTACAAGAACGGCGGACATCGCAAGAGACAACGGCGTAGTCGCGAAACAGGGCGGCGAGATAGTCAACAATACTGTCGTCAAGATCCGCGAGATAGCGGCAGTTGTGCAGGACTCGGCAGCCACGGTGGAAAGGCTCGGGGCATCCACTGAGGAGATAGGGGAGATTATCCTGGTCATCGACGACATCGCGGACCAGACGAATCTTCTTGCTCTCAACGCAGCGATTGAAGCGGCGAGAGCCGGAGAGGAAGGAAGGGGCTTCGCCGTCGTAGCGGACGAAGTTCGTAAACTCGCGGAGAGAACTACCCAGGCAACGAAACAGATTGCCTCGATGATAAAGAACGTGCAGGTCGAAGCCAAGGCCGCCGTCGATTCCATGAAAAGAGGAAACGCGGAGGTCAACGAAGGCCTTACGCTGGCAGACAAGGCAGGCGAATCGCTAAAGAACATCGTCGGCAACACGGAGCATGTTGTCGACATGATGATGCAAATCGCCGCAGCCAGCGAGGAACAATCCTCGACGAGCGAGCAGATATCGCGCAATGTAGAATCTATCTCCACCGTCTCATCGGAGTCTGCCAACGGGATCTCGCAGATCGCTCGAGCGGCAGACGACCTGAACAGGCTCACTGAGAACCTTCAGAACCTAGTATCCAATTTCACACTCACGCGACCGGACTTTCACGAAACAACAGCGCCTCCCCCGCTCCGCCGCGGTGCAGGTGGATACACATCATCTCCGTCTCTCAGCGAGACCACAACGACAACCTTATGATATGAGGAAACGGACAAATGACATCAACCGAAAAGGCGGGCCACGTGGATAAGGAAGAACTCATTTCGAAGCGGATAAGAATAGAAGTCTCCGGCGACAGCTATGAAGCATACGTGACTGTGGACGAGCCGGATCCGCAGCTTTCCGACGTCCAGGCTGCTCTGGAGGCCAACGGCGTCGTCTACGGAATCGACGAGAAGTCGTTCCTGGAAGCAGTGTCGGACCCGGGGCGCCGTGTCCTGGTCGCCAGCGGAGTCAGGCACACCGACGGCAAGGACGGCCAGTTCGAGGAGGCCGCGGGCCGCGAAGAATCGGAAGCCGAAAGGAAATTCGGTATAAGGAATATTTATGTCGGTGACCCGGTAGGCGTCATCCATAAACCGACTGCAGGAAGTGTAGGGATCGATGTCTTCGGCAAGAAAGTACAACCGAAACAGGGCCGGACTGTCAACATGTTCACGGGGCCAACCGTAAAACGCGCCGAGGGCGAGAACGAAATCAGGCTCGAAGCAGCCGAGGATGGAGACCTCAGAATAGGCAAGGCAAGCATCGAAATCATCAAGGAGCACGTCATCCATGAAGATATAGATTTTTCTGACGGCGAGCTGGAGTTTGCCGGGTCCCTCAGAGTTACGGGCGACATCAAAGGAAGCTGCCGTCTGAAAATCAAGCATGACGTATTCGTGCAGGGATCCGTGGAAGACGCGGAAATCATCGCCGGCGGGAATGTAACGGTGAAAGGAAGTTTCGTAGGCCGCGGCGACGGGTTGATAAGAGCGGGCGGAGACGTCGTGGTCAATGTCGTCCTTAACCAGATGATAGAAACACGCGGCTCCCTGACCATCGGCAAGGAAAGCGTGAACGCCCATCTCATTGCCTCCGACAGTATACTCGGGGTCAATGCCATAATAATGGGCGGAACTGTCGCGGCAGGCGAGAAAATCGAAGTCAAAACACTCGGCGGCGAACTATATTCGACAACGAAGGTCAAGCTCGGCCTGAAGGAACTCCTTAATGAGGACATAAGCGCGATCGACAAAGAGGTCGAGCTGCAGACAAAAGCCACCGAACAACTGAAGAATGAGATTTACGTCCTTGTGCGCGACCGCATCGACAGCAACAACTTCACCGCCGAAAAAGCAGACCAATTGAAGATCCTGCAGGCCAGACTGCAAAGTCAAAATGAATACGTGAAGGAACTGAACGCCAGGAAGCAACAGGCCGCAGTTGAAATGAGTAAGAAGAGAAGTCCAAAGCTTACAGTGTTGGGGACCATCCATCAAAGCGTGGCAGCTGAAATAAACGGAGTACGGATCCAGCTGAGACAGAGCTACGGCAATGTCACCTTTGAAGAATTAAGAAACGAAATAATTCGATCAAAAAACCTATAGAAACGCCATGATAGAAGCATCGATTGAACGGCTTCAGACTCCGGATCCTTCCGAAAAAAGGATGGCCCTGGAATCGCTTTATGAAAATTGCTGCGACGACAGGGTGCTGGAAAGTGCAGCTTATCTGCTGACCGATCCGGACCGCGGGGTGCGCGAGGCTGCATCCCATGTTCTCATTCTCTGCTCGAGCGAGAAGGCAGCGTCACTCGCCGCCGTGCACATTTCGAGCAGGAACATCGCCGTCAGAAATCTGGCCGGTGATGCCTTAGTACGAATGGGAGAGTCCGCGATCCCTGCCCTCCTCCCTTACGTCGACTCGGCTGACAAAGACGTAAGGAAGTTCGCCGTCGACTTAATTGCCCAGCTTCCGGCTACTCCCGCGTCGGTGGCGAAAATCGCCGTCCACCTGAACGACCCGGACCAGAACGTCGTATGTGCGTCAATCGATGCTCTCGGGGCGATGCACGCCGAGCAACATCTCCCGAAAATCCTGCGCCTGTTCGACAAGGCCGAATACGCGAGGCCGAATGTCGTGAATGCGGCCGCAAAGTTCGAGAAGGGAGTAAGTTTTCAGTTCTTCGTAAAGGCACTTTCGGACGAGGATCCCGTCGTCCAACTCGCTTCCGCAGAGGCTCTGTCCTCGCGCAAAGATAAGGAGTTGTTGAACATCCTGCTGGCAAAGATGACCTCGGTTTCCGACCTTGCGAAACCGGTTATCCTCCATTCGATTGTGATCCTTATGGAGTCGACCGGCTACAGGGGAGAAATGCCGGCTTATTTGAAACAGAGTCTACTCGCTATGCTCGACGATCCCGACCCGGCTTACATGCGCGCGGCCGTCCGCGGGCTCCAGAATTTCATCGACGACAATGTCCTGACCGCCCTCGTATCGCACGCCGGAAAGGGCGAATCCGTCGACGCGTCGATCCTGGGCGTTCTCCGGGACTACCCGGAGAAGGCCATCCGGATCGCACTCGCACGTGCGCGGAGCACGGGGGAGTTCGCGTCTACGACTGTGCTGATGATTTCACTTATCCACACGCTGCAGGAGAACGACTCGCCCCGGAGCGTGGGGGGTGTACTTGACGAAGCAGCCGGCTTCATAGCGGGTAACTTTTCCCGCCTCGATGCCGACATGAAGATTACGGCTCTAAGCATCTGCGGCAGTCTCGGGACACCGACCGCGATCAGGCTGATAAGGTCGGCTCTCGAGGACCGCGAGTCAGCGGTCAAGAGCCTCGCGCTGGACCTTGCCGCAAGAACGGGCCCTCAGCATTTCGGGAAGGAACTTCAGCTGCTGAAGGGTGATTACGACGAAGAGATACGTTTCGCTGCGACGGCGCTCATGACGCAGGGGAAACCCGGTCTCCCCAACCAGGACTGAACGAATGAGCTACTTCCCCCAGCCGAACACACTGCCCTCGCAAGCCTCCGCCCTTCCGGACGACCTGTTCCAGCAGTTCCGCAAGTTCATATACGAAAGAACCGGAATATTCTTCGCCGACAACAAGAAATACCTTCTTGAGAGCAGGGTCAGCCGCCGGCTCACGGCTCTCGGTGTGAATACCTTCAGGGAGTACTTCGGTGCGCTCACGAACGGCGCCAGTTCCAGCGAATTGTCTCACCTGATAAACGCGATCACGATCAATGAAACCTTCTTCTTCAGGAACGAACCGCAGTTCGCAGCGCTGGAATCAGTCATCCTTCCCGAGCTTATAGAGAGTAAGAAACGGTCGGGCAGCAACAGGATCAGAATCTGGAGCGCCGCGTCTTCCACCGGAGAGGAGCCTTATACCATAGGAATGATCATCAGGGAAAAAATCCAGCCCCGGTTCCCGGCCATAAAGTTCGAGATCGTCGGAACCGACATAAACACAGTGGTACTCGAAACCGCAAGGAGAGGAAGTTTCAAGGAGTATTCAATAAGGAGCATGCCGCAGAATTACCTCGAGAAGTACTTCAGACAGGATGCCGATAGATTCATCCTGAGCGATGAAATAAGAAGAGTGACCGAATTCAGGCAGATCAATCTGTTCGACAAGAACGACATGAAGATCATGAAGAATTTCGACGTGGTGTTTGCGGCTAACGTACTTATCTATTTTGACTTTAACTCGAAACAGGCAGTGGTCTCTTCGATCTACAACAGCCTGAACAAGGGAGGATATCTTTTCGTGGGATATTCGGAAACACTGTACGGACTGTCACAGGCATTCAAACCCGTGCATTTCGACAAGGCAATCGCGTACCGAAAGGAGTGAGGGGAAATGGAAAAATCAGTAATGGTAGTGGACGATTCCGAACCCATAAGGAAATTTTTGATCTTCGCGCTGAGGTCGCTGGGAATCTCGGTCATCGCAGCCAGAGACGGAATGGATGCTCTCGAGAAACTTTCGCAGCACAAAGTAGACCTCGTGATAACCGATTTGAACATGCCAAACATGGACGGTTTCGAATTCCTCAAGGCATTGCGTGAAGACAGGGAGTATTTCGAAGTTCCCGTAATAATACTCTCGTCTCTCAGCAGCGACAAGGATATCGAGACCGGGTTGAAGCTCGGGGCCAATTCCTATCTGGTCAAGCCTTTCGATCAGAAACGGATCCAGTACGAAGTAGCAAAGTACATTAACTGAGGAGAACGCCGATGAAATTCCTGGTGGTTGACGATTCACAGACGATGCGCAGGATTGTCAACAATGCCCTTAAAGGGATTGGCTACGATGATATCATCGAAGCCGAAGATGGCAAGGACGCCATAACAAAGCTCTACGTCGAGAAGATCGACTTCGTGATCACAGATTGGAACATGCCGAATATGAGCGGATTGGAATTCACGAAAGCCATCCGGTCCGACGACCAGTTTCAAAACCTCCCCATCCTGATGGTCACAACCAGAGGCATGAAAGAAGACGTCATGGAGGCGCTTCAGGCGAGAGTCAATAACTATGTCGTGAAACCTTTCACGCCGCAGGTCCTGAAGGAAAAGATCGATCAAATTCTGAAAACCGTGTAAGAGAGAGGGAAAAAATGAACTCGAAGAATCTCGGAGGAATCCTAGACAAGATCAATGAGCTGCGCGCGCTGTTCATATTCGGACAACGGGTCATACCGTTCCTTGAGGAGCTGTTCTACTTCGTCAACGACATCGTGCCCGTGCTCGAAGACATAAACGTGTCCATCTACGAGAGCGCAAACAAAATGCCCAGGGCTTCTTCCCAGCTCGACAAGGTGACCAAGGCGACGGAAATAGCCACGACGGAGATACTCGACAACCTCGACAGCGTGCTTTCCAAACTTGACGGGATGGGGACTCATTTCCGCACCGCAACGCAGGACCTTGTCGCGCTTGAACAGCTCGACGACGAAGCATTCAAGCTTATCAAGATGTCCATAAAGGACGACCAGAAGGAACTCCTCGGAGCAATTACCGACCTGTACGACAGAAAAAGGACTCACCTCAAGGCACTCAAGGCAAACGCAACCGGCCTCGAAGAAAGCCTGCAGGATATCCGGGCAAAATCGAACGACATTATGATTTCCCTCCAGGTGCAGGACATCACGTCCCAGCAAATAGCTTCCGTCAACCACCTGATAGAGTCGGTGCAGGACAGGCTCTCGAACCTGATCGACCGCTTCAAGATCTCGGGTGCCGACCTCGAGGAAATAGTCAAGAGTGAGAACCAGACTTTTGACCCGCTCGCTTCCTACGACAGGTCCGGCGATGGGCAAAGAGTTGCAGATGAAGTGGTCCAGGAATCTAAAAAGCCTAAGGCTTTCAAACCACGACCGGGCAGCGACCATGTAGATCCCGCCTCACAGGATGAGATCGACAAGATGTTCGGGAAAGGGGCCTGAGACCGATGACCCGGCATGCGATGTTCTCCGATGACATGAAGGAAATTGTCGACAGCTTCATCGTGGAGACGAACGAGATATTCGAGAAGCTGGACAATGAGCTCCTTGAAATCGAGAAGAGACCGGAAGACAAGGACCTGATCAATTCCATATTCAGGGCAGTCCACACCGTCAAGGGAACATCGGGCTTCCTCAGCTTCGACCAGATGAGTACTCTAGCCCATCGGTTCGAGGATGTCCTCAACAAATTGCGGCGCGGCGAATTGTCTTTTCAGTCCCCCATGCTGGACGTCATGCTGGAAGCTTTCGACCTGATGAAGATGCTACTGAAACAGGTGGTCGACCGAGACATTATGGAAATAGACCTGACGGCCACCATCGGGAAACTTGAGTCGATCTCGGCCGGTACCGCCCCGACCCACCGTAAGGCCGGGAAACGAAAGGAGAACGTGCAGGCCGCACAGGCAGCCACAAGTGCCGGCGATGATCACCCGGTTCCCTCCGCGACCGAGAATCCTGACGGCGAGCAGGCAGAGGCTCCGCATCACGAGACCGCCCTGCAGTCGTCCTCGCAGACCGCGAGGCCCGACAAGCTGACCGATACGACAATACGCGTCGAAGTCGCCAGGCTGGACCATCTCATGAACCTCGTGGGAGAGCTCGTGTTGGGCCGGAACCGGCTTTCGCAGATTGTCTCCCAGGGGAAAGAAGACAACGGGCACGAGGATTTCTCGCGTCAGCTGGCCGAGACAGGCGCGCAAATTGATTTTATCACGACCGAGCTCCAGACGGCGGTCATGAAGACCCGCATGGTCCAGATAGGGAGGGTGTTCAACAGGTTTCCGCGTCTCGTGCGCGACATCGCGAAAGAGTTTTCGAAAGAGATAGACCTCGTCATCAAGGGCGAGGAGACCGAGCTCGACAAGTCGATCATAGAAGAAATCAGCGATCCGCTCGTACACCTGATAAGGAACGCGGCGGATCATGGCATCGAAGCACCGGATGTCAGGGTGAGCTCCGGCAAACCGCCGCTTGGGACGATTCATCTGTCGGCAGGCCATGAAGGCAACCATATCATCATAGAAATCCGGGACGACGGCGCTGGCATGGATCCGGAGAAATTGAAGCAGAAGGCGATTGAAAAGGGCCTGATAACAGCGGAAGAATCGCATGAGATGAAGACGGAAGACGTCTACGGTCTGATATTCATACCTGGTTTCAGCACCGCACAGAAGGTGAGCAACGTGTCGGGCAGAGGCGTCGGGATGGACGTGGTAAAGACGAACATCACGAAGCTCAATGGGATGATAACGGTCGAATCCGAAGTCGGAAAGGGTACCAAGTTTACTCTCAAACTCCCACTGACGCTTGCGATAATCCAGGGGCTTCTCGTAGGCGTTGGAGAGGAGACATTCGCCATACCTTTAAGCTCCGTGCTCGAGGTAGTTCATACTTCGCAGCCGGAGGTTTCCACGGTCAACGGCCGCCAGGTGATAAGGCTTCGCGAAACGGTGCTTCCGCTCGTCAGCATAGGTGATGTCCTCGACCTGCCGTCCGGCACGGCAGGTACGGCGTCTTTCTACACGGTCGTCGTCGGCGTTGCGAACCGCAAGTTCGGGATCATCGTAGACAGACTCGTCGGACAGAAGGAAGTCGTAATAAAGCCGCTCGGTGCATACCTGCGGAATATCCCCGGCATAGCAGGCTCCACGATACTAGGCGACGGAAGGGTGATAATGATTTTGGATGCCGGGGAACTGTTGCGGTTGGCCGACAAATCTTCGAGGACAGCCGCCCTAGCCGACGCGAGGTCGTAGCATGTCTGTGAGAGTACTGGTCGTGGACGATTCCGCCTTCATGCGCAAGGCAATTTCGATGATGATAGAAGAGGACCCGGACATCGAGGTTGTGGGCACGGCGAGAGACGGGATGGAGGCGATCGAGAAAGTAAAGAGCCTGAAGCCCGACCTGATGACGCTCGACGTCGAGATGCCGAGGATGGACGGTATAACCGCGCTCAGAAGGATTATGAAGGAGACCCCACTCCCCGTGCTTATGGTCAGCTCACTGACAGTCGAAGGCGCGCGAGTGACGGTGGAAGCCCTCTCCGCAGGTGCCGTGGATTTCATCCCGAAACAACTTTCCTATGTGTCCCTCGACATCACCAAAATCAAGGACGATCTCATTTCGAAGATAAAAGCGATAACGAGGAACCGTCTCCGGATCTTCTCCAAGCCGCTCTCGAACAAACCGTCAGCCCCGAGAAATTCGGCCGGGCCGCGACTTGTGGGCGCACAGATCGTCACGATAGGGATCTCCACGGGAGGTCCGTTCTCTCTCCAGAAAGTTATCCCTTCGCTTCCCGGTAACTTCCCCGTCCCGGTCGCGATAGTCCAGCACATGCCGCCGCACTTCACCAGGTCGCTTGCCGAGAGACTCGACTCCATCAGCAGGCTCGAAGTCTGCGAGGCGGAGGACGGGATGGAGCTGACCAGAGGTAAAGTGTACATAGCACCGGGGGGATTGCACATGAAATTCAGGAGAAACGGGGACGACGTGAAACTAAGCGTGTCGAGAGACCCGGACGACACACTGCATCGCCCGTCTGTCGACGTGATGTTCTCGTCGGCGTTCGACATGTTCGGCGGAAAAATCCTTGCGGCAGTTATGACCGGCATGGGGCATGACGGACTGGAAGGCGTGAAGCTCATCAAAGGAGCCGGAGGTAAAGTAATCGCCCAGGACGAGGAATCGTGCGTAGTTTACGGAATGCCGAAGGCGATCGTGGATGCGGACCTTGCTGATGCAGTCGTACCGCTGGACGATATGGCCTCTACTCTCGCCGCCGCAGTTCCTGCCTACCGTCCCGCAGACTGAGCCCGCCGGCTCCTACCACTGAGTTTACGGGATACCTACGATACGGCTGGATGGAGGTCGAACCGATTGCGGCTACTCCTTGCCAACTTCGGTCCCCCCTGAAGAATAACTTGGACTGAGAATCCTCTCGCAATCGTCGCAGAACTTTGAAAGCGGGTTTTTGTTCAACTTCGCAAAATCTATCTCTTTCCTGCAAAACAGACAGTGACCGTAATTTCCCGAAAAGACTTTCTCGAGAGCCTCGAAAAGATCGAGAAGGTCTTCATCTGCCTTGAAGGATTCGACGCGCCTGATTGTTTTAACGGCGATCTCGCTCCGGGATTCGTCTTCGATTAAGGAGGCGGGAACGAATTCCCCGTATCGCTCGTACAGAATAGACCTGACACGGGAAAAGATTTCGTTTCTCAACAGGGCCAGATTCTTCGCATCCATTTTACATCCTCCCTTCTTAGATACCATAACATCAAAACGTACTACATCGATATCAGTACCACTCCTGCCGTTGCGTCGTGCAACGCTGGTATCAGACGGGTGTCAGAAGCAGGGCGCGAATAAAGTGAAACGCTCTCCGGCAACTACTTCTGCATAAAAAATCTCGGAAATTCCATGATGAATGTCAACACAAAAGCAAAGAGGCGAAGAGAAAAATCCCTTCGCCTCAACAACGGTGCCGTTGTCTGAGATGACCGCTACTTGAGAAGAATCATTTTCCGGACACTCGTGCTGGATACCGCTCCTTCAGAGCCGGCTGCAGACAACCGGCAGAAGTACACTCCACTCGGCATGTTGCCCGCATCAAAAACCACGGAGTGCTGACCCGAGTTCTGCCGTCCATTTACAAGCGTCGCTACCTCTCTTCCGAGAACGTCATAAATTCTCAATGTCACGTTGCTGACCGCCGAAAGCTGATAGCTGATGACTGTACTCGGATTGAACGGGTTCGGGTAGTTCTGCAACAGGCTGAACGCTACCGGATTTTTCTGCGGATTTTGATGGACATCCGTCGTCCGCGTGCCGATTATGAACCAGACCGGGTAAGTGGCGTCGACGGTATGAGACAAAGGCGAGCCTGTGCCGGCCAGGAGGTCCGTCTGCAGGGGCATCTTGTTGACGCCGTCGTGCAAAGCGGACTGGTATTCTACGGCTGTATGGTAAGCTATAGTGTCGTCATCCGCCGAGTAAGTGGGGTACCCGAGAACGGACTGCGGCCCTGTCACGATGCCCGTCTTGCCGGTATTGAAATCCGCTGTCATCACGTAGTCGTTCGAACTCGCGTTATCCCAATAGTCAAAGGTGAATCTGTAAGTCGATGTCTTCGAAAACGATGGATTTGCAAGATTTATATCCGTCTGAGGAGGAAACACGTTGACCATCTTTTCGCTGGTCACATCGAGAAGATCAATATTCCAGTAACTCAGCGTATCGCCCTGGCCCGGTATTTGGTTGAAGGCATCGAACAGCAGGAGTTCGCCCGACGGGTCGAAAGACATCTCGTCGGCAAAGAGCGCCGTCTTGGCGTCCGGACCGTCAAACGATTGCGTGACTATCTTGAAGTCTTTTGCAACGTTCGACGTGAGGTCAAGGTAGTAGATCGTCGTGTCGATGTATTTTGATGTCAATGCGATGCTCGACAATCCCGGTCCGATAGCGACACTTCCCCAAACGCCGCTGGTGTCGAGTATGCTCTCCTGCGGGTTAGAGGGGTCGGTGTAGAGTGCCCTTAAATTGTGATCGCCGTCCACGAATATCACGATCGACCCGTCGTCCGCCACTGCAGGCTTGCTGCCGACGGACGTAGTGCTGAGCGGCGAATAGTCGCTCGTTGAAGAGATCGAAGTCTTCGTCATGTACAGGCTGTTCGGGTCACCGGGGTCAGTGTTCGTCACGAGGAGCCAGTTCGCGCCGGTGATCTTGCTGACTGGCGGCGGCGCGGAGCCGACGCTGTCGGTCACTCCGACGGCACTCCAGGCATCCTTGACGGCGGCCACTTCATTGCTCGAGGCACCGTAGAGATCGGTTACAGCCTGGACGGTGGCGATCCTGGCATCCACAAACTGCGATGAACGCGTGAGGTAATTGGTTAGTGCCCTGTACCAGATCCTGGACGTTTCGGATCTGCCAATCGAAGTTGCGAGGAGGTAAACCGCATGGTTTGGAATGCCGCTGTTGGTGTGCACGCCTCCGTTGTCGTCGGTCGTCGAAACGAATTCGCTCATGTTTGCCGGCTGCCAGGGCGCGCTTCCTGTCGTACCTCCGTTATGCGGGTCAGCCATATCGCGCAGTGCACCTGTCGGGTAATCGACGAGATCTTTCATGACTTTTTCGCCGATTGTCCAGTTGAGCGTGTCGACCATTACTGCAAACGCATCCGACATCGATTCGTTCAGCGCCCCCGACTGGTCCACATATTCCAGGTTGGCAGAATGCTGCGTGACGCCGTGCGTCATTTCATGGGCAGCGACATCGAGGCCTCCCGCGAGCGGCTTGAATACCTGCCCGCCGTCTCCGTATGCCATCAGTCCACCGTTCCAGTACGCGTTTTCCATAGACTGCCCGTCACTCGTTACGTGAACCAGCGAGTATATCGTCATTCCGCTGTCGTCTATGGAGTTTCTTCCGAAGACGGACCTGTAGTAATTGTAAGTCACGACCGCGTTGTATTCGGCCGATACAGATGAGGGATCCGTCCAGGAGTTGCTGGCCGACGTGACGTAATAAAATTGCGATTGCGCGGAGAGATCGGTGCTCTTAAGGTCCAGCGTGATTATCGCTCCAAGCGCATTGTCCGGCACCTGCGAGTGTGAGGCGTCGTACATCGGCTCTGCGGTGTCGATCATATAATATGTCCCGCTGATCTGGTAGCTGCCGAACGTACGGGTGACTCCGTTCAGGTCGGTCCCAGAGCTCGTCGTCGGGCCGTCATGATCGACGTTGTCATACGAACGCAATACATTCCCGCTGACCGCGTCGACGAAATAGTACCAGTCGTGCGCGAGTCCGGTCCTGACCTCCACGAACCAGGCGAGGTGGGGAACATTCAACCTGTCGAGCCAGATTACCTTCATGGCGGAAGGGCCGTTATACTTGAGTATCTGCCTGTAAGGGGCGGGGACTTCCTCGGTGTAGCCTTTACCCTTCAGATCTGCCGAGGCAGTCTCTATGCCTCCGGCAGAAGTGACGCTTTCCTGTACACTCGCTACCGATGCCGGTGTGGGTGCGTAGACCCCGTTGAACGAGACAACCTGTCCTTTGTCGTTAATGTGCACGTACACATCCTTCGCCCAGACCTCGATACCGCGATAGGTCTGCTGGAACCTGACGTGCGTGTAACCGCGCTTGTCGGTCCTTGCCGACATGAGCGAGAACTCCGCATCCGGATCCTCGATCTTCAAAAGCACTTTGTTGGCGACGAGGAAGTTCCGCGCAATGGAGATTGCCTGCGTCCTGGTCGGTATTCCGGCGGTTGCCTTCCCCTGTGTGGTTGGGGTAAATTCCATGTACCTCGGGGTTCCGAGGGCGCTGTTCCACCTCATCACTTTGGGTAGCGGTCCGGATACCGCAGACACCTGCAGCGGCAGACTCGGGAAGAAACCCGAGGATGTTCTTGCGACTGCCGTAGTATTGCGGGTCGTCGACGGAGCGATGCCGAACTTGGCAGCGAAGGTGAGCAGACGCTGCCCCACCCTGTAAACCGCTGCCGCGGCCGTTGACTGCGGCTGCGAAGCGACCTGCCTCACGTTGCCGCCGGTGATCTTAGCGCTGCCGCGCTTGACGGAACCGGATGCCGCAAAGGCATTCAGGCTTACTCCGCATAGTAATATGATTACCCCGTAACCGAGCCGACTCATAATGCCTCCTGTTTATTTGAAACGCTTTCCCGAAAAAGTATGAATTGGTGGGCTGAAACCACTCTGACATCAGGGGTCAATCTACCACACGACCAAGAATATCTACTGCGATGTAGATCACTTTTTATCCCCGACACCCCCGCAAAATCTCTAAAATAGGCGGTTTCCAGGAAATGCCTGAACCGTGATCAGGCGCCGAGGTGCCTTACCTGTCTTTAACTCTGCCAGAGATACTGAATCTTCACGAAGAATTGCTGCACGGTCCGCTCGACGCCGTACGGAGGCGCGAACTTCGTGAAGCCGTGGTTGGAGCCCGCGTAGAAGACGGTGAACGGGTTGAGCTTGTAGCTTATCATCGGATCCACCTGTATCTGCTTTGCGAACTGATCGTACTGGCTGATCAGTCGCACGAAGAATTCCGGCGAGAATTGATAGGCAAAAACACCGCGCGTGATGTAGCCGTCATAGTACAGATGGTTGTCCTCCATTGACCACAACCGCGATCTCGCATAGCTGACGTCCACGGAGAATTTATCGGTCGGTTTCACTACGGCTTCGATCCAGAAGTTATTGCCTCTGCCGAGCCCCGGTTGGTCCGCGCGGTAGATGAACCGTCCGACCGACCCGTTGAAGTAGACCGATAGTGTGCTGGATGGATTGGAGTTTATGCTGAATTCGGTACGGTAGATGTTTTTGAATGCAGCACTGTGAAACATCTCGTCGTTCAGCGGCAGGAAATCAACCCACACATAGGTCTGTCCTTTCAGCTGGAGTTGGAGCCCCACCATCGTCCACTTCTCCTTCAGAAAGCCTTCGTCGTTGAAATGCAATCCCGACGAACTCTGGAGCGACGCGTTTTCAATTATCGAGTTGTTCGGATATATCCAGTAGCCGTGCCAGTAGGACAGCATACGCGTGTTCGTCGACGTTATGAACCCGTCCTGCGCCTGGAATGTCGGCGACACTTCCGAGTACTGAAGGTCGAAACTGTAATCGCGCGCGTTCCTCTTCAGGTCGACCTGCATCCCTCTTCCGCCGAACTGCTCACCGTCGAAAGCCGCGGTGTAGCGGGTCGACCCGTAGTGGCGCTGGTCGTCGAAGACGGATAGATCGTTCAATTCCTTCGTATCGGAAAGCAGTGCCTGGCCGACGAAATAGAAGTTTCCGCCGAAGAGGAAATTCCAGTCGAGCCCGCCCATATAGTTGTGTGCGGAGCTGAAGTTCCTCGATGTGAACAGTCCTCCGATGAACGACTCACTGCCGAAATCGTATTTCGCCCTGGCGACGTTGCTCAGAGATCTCTCCGATGTCCCGATGAAGTCGCTCCCTTCTTCACCAGGGACGATGAACGGGGATTCCCTGTCATACGCCACGAGGTAAGCGAGCGAGAACGATCCCGATTTCTGCGTGAGCTTCGACGCAGCGAGCGGGTTGTTTATCATCCTGGAGTAGAACGCGCTCGCGAGTGTTCCGAACAGGTCCGCTCCTTCAAGGAAGAACGGACGCTTCTCGGGATAGAAGATGGAAAATGTGTTGTTGACGCTTATCTGAGTAGCATCCGACTCTATCTGGCTGAAATCGGGGTTGATGACCGCGCCCAATACCAGGTTCGAAGACGGAGCGTACTTCAGGCCGAATCCTACGCGCCCCTTCACCGGCCCAGCGGCAAAGGGAGAAGCCGGGTCCTCGGTGTCATCCATAGATCCGGTTTGAGCTCCCATCGCGTAAGGAAGGAGTTCTAGATTTTCCCCAGCGGCAATCTCTCCAATCCCCTCGATCGTCCCACCCTGGCACAGGACACAGGGGTTGTTACGGTCTATGGGTGTCCACGTCATCTGATATCTGCTGTCGCGGGGAAGGTTGCGGAAAAACTCGACCATCCAGTGCTGCTTCTCGCCGGGGGGAAAGCGGAGGCTCTTGAACGGTATTGCCATTTCGGCCGTGTATCCGGAATCGTTCACGTTACCGGCGGAATACCAGACGCAGTCGAAACTTCCGTCTTCGTTATTACCTGTCCTCATTGCGTCGAACTGGATGCCGTATGTGTTTGTCATGAACTCGTACCCGCTCTGCATTGTACCGTAGGTATCTAGAATCACGCCCACAAAATCGTCGTCCGTCATCTTGTCGCGATCGGTAATGTGTGAACGGATCGACTTGGGAGACGAATCGAAGGCTCTGAACCCTATGTAGAAGCGGTCGGCGCTGTAAAGTACATAAGCAAGCGTTCTTTCCTTGGCAGGCGTGTTCTCACCGGGCTGAATCTCGTAATTCAGTTCTACGGGCGTCGCGGTCTTCCAGAGAGGATCGGAAAGCTTCCCGGTCAGGTCGATTTCGCGGTCGATGTGAACGGCCGTTATCCGGTATTTCTCCGGGTTGCCTGAATCATAAGAATAACCGCAGATGGGGGAAAAAGCCGTGAAAAACAAGGCAAACAGCGCCAATTTCACCGCCCCGAACTTAGCACGACATCCCGATTTCGACATTGCCCTGTCCTTTTGATATGAGACAATGAAACCATACGGCGGCGCTTTGAAAAAAGTTACCGCGCGGGGCAACGGCTGTTGCGCGACCCGTGGTCAAGGCTAACTTGACATTTCCCTCCCGGTTATCGATAATGTCCATGAAACGTGATGCAATGGGTGCTGAAAAATCAGATAACCACGGAAAAGTGACGATTCCATTCCTGAAAGAAATACTCAGCGTGAATTCGACCGGTGTCCGGCGAAGGGTAATACTCCTCTATGTCCTGCTGATATCGGTGAACATCGTGGTCTGGGTCGTCGCACTTTCTATGTTCAGCGGGTTCCCGCTGCTGATCGGGACTTCAGTCATCGCGTACAGCTTCGGCCTCCGCCACGCGGTCGACGCGGACCACATAGCGGCGATAGACAACGTCACACGGAAGCTGATGCAGGACAGGCAGAGACCTGCCGCGGTCGGATTCTTTTTCTCGCTCGGGCACTCGACGGTGGTCGTGCTGGCCTCGGTGGCGATCGCGATAACCGCCGCGACGATCCAGAAAAAATTCCCGGAGTTCCAGCACATTGGAGGCGTTGTCGGCGCGCTCGTGTCGGCGGGCTTCCTGTTCTTCATCGCTTTCCTCAACATGATCGTCCTTCGCGATGTATTCAGGGCATTCAGGCGAGTGAAGAGCGGAGGCGCCTACAACGAGCAGACGCTCGACGATCTTCTCGGCCAGCGCGGATTGATGTCCAAAATACTCCGCCCGTTCTACAAGCTTATCAACCGGAGCTGGCACATGTACCCGCTCGGCTTCCTTTTCGGGCTGGGGTTCGACACCGCCACGGAGATCGGACTTCTCGGCATCACCGCAGCCGAAGCGACGAAGGGCCTCCCCGTCTGGTCGATCCTGATATTCCCCGCTCTCTTCACAGCAGGCATGTCGCTCGTGGACACAACCGACGGTGTCCTGATGCTGGCCGCCTACGGCTGGGCGTACGTTAAGCCGCTCAGGAAGCTTTACTACAACGTCACGATCACGTTCGTGTCGGTGCTGGTTGCGCTGCTCGTCGGAGGGATCGAGGTGTTCAACGTCATTGCCGACAAGCTGCAGCTCCGGGGGTGGTTCTGGAACGGCGTAGGACAGCTGAGCGGCGACTTCGGCGTGATGGGTTACTTCATCATCGGCATCTTCATCGTGAGCTGGATGGCGTCGACAATCATCTACAGGGTGCAGAAGTACGATGAGATAGAGGTGGGAAACAACGAGGGCGGAGGCGAGAGGTAGGGTGGTTGCGAGTGATCGGGGATTAGGTGTCAGCTATTAGGGTTTAGGTTAAGGGACGAGTACTTTGGCTCTGCGTGGGGTGTTTCGCATGACCGGATTCAGCGGCATCGCGTCGTAAGTTCTCCCGTGAAGTTCTCTGCCTGTGAGATCTTTCCTCACCCCGCCCCACTGCTTAAAGAAGAATGGTACACCGGCTTCCCGACATTGTTCGTGTATCGATGTGACCCATTCCTTCTTCATCGGCCTTGCCTTTGGCCCGGATTCCCCACCGACAATAACCCAATCTATTCCATCGAGCACAAGGTTCTCCAGCGGCCCGATGAGCGGCTCGCATGAAAGGAATCTGATCTTTGCAGGGACAAGCCTTAAGTCATCTATTCGATTAGTTACCCGGCCATCCTCCACGCTCACTCCCATCCATATGTTGCCAGGCCATTGAAGCTCCTTCGCAACTTCTTTCAGTCTTTCGCTGCGCTTGGTCAGAATCTGGAATGTATGCTGAGGACATTTCTCTATCGTCTCAAACACTTTTTGTACGTACTCAAGAGGGACTTTCTCGTGAAACAGGTCGCTCATCGAGTTCACAAAAACGATTCGCGGTTCCTTCCAATGAAGAGGCGCACTCAGCAGGTCGGGCTGAAGCGTGACGGAGAAACCATTCTTGTATCTTTCTACTCCCATCGCCTTCAGCCGCTTCGCCATCCTCTCGGCGTAACAGTTCTTGCACCCTGCGGTGATTTGGGAGCATCCCGTCACGGGATTCCAGGTCATTTCGGTCCATTCTATGTGGGAACGGGAAGTTACTTTTACTCTGTGGACGACTTTTTGAAAAAGGCCGGCGCGCATCGGGCACGTCAGGGGCAGTTATTCGACTACTCTGATCTCAAGAGGGACAGGAGTCTGTTTTGCCATTTCCTGAATGTTCAGCAATGGGAGAATGAATGATCCGAATCCCGCGTTAGAGAGGAGTGACGTAAGCGTCGATCGGACATACGGAAAGAGAATTGCTGGCGCATGAACTCTGACGAGCTCTTCTTCAACTTCTTTGGTAAGCCTATCTTCTTCAACAGAAAATAGCCCACCGATGCCAAGCTCCACTTGCAAAAGGAAGTCCTTATCCACGTCTGCCGCCTCGGGTGGATCTGGGATGAGCGAAAGCTTAACGTTCATCCCTACCGCATATTTCCGGGCTTTGTTCATATACGACGGTTGACGAAATGCAAATTGCAAATTCCAGCTCGTATGCTCAGGCGTTCCCGGAGAGGATAGCATCGCAACAGTGTTCTTCATCCTGTAAGTGATGAAGTCAACCTTGTAGGCCTCGAATCGGAACCCCGATATTACGCTGCTAGCGGCCAAGGCTCAGTCTCTTTAGATTTGACGTGATACTCCTGCAAAGAATAACGAACGATATCAGATTTCGAGTAAGAGATTACAGTGGACTCAGTCAAATAATTGATACCTTGTGTCGCAAACGCCACCTCGAAAGCAGCATCATTGAACAATACCGGATGATAATCAAAAGTGATCCCGTGCCAGTCCCGCGCCACACTTGGGATTTCTTCAATCTGGAATTGAAAGGCGTCCGCCTCGAGTTCACCAACTTCGAAGCAGTGAAGGTCGATGAGTGCATTTGCGATATCTGCATCCGCGTGCTCCTCCAGGTGGCGTCGAAATTCCTTCTCGCTCATTTTGAACAGCCTCTCAAACACCCGCTCGGCGGCTCCGATTACTCTACGCGAATTCGTCATATTAACCACATCAATTGATTTTTTCTATTCTTGAAATTCTTGGGACGCTTGGGTCTCTAGTGATGAAACAAAGGGGCGCACCTAGCATTCTTATCGGATATTCAAGGAAGTTCTTTGGCGGCGCTACCCGGATAATTGTAACAACTATAGCGGCGCCAAGTTCCTTTTCTAGCTCGCCGACGAATAAGCCGTACAAAGAAGCGATCTCTCGCGAATTATTTGCGTTTATGTTTTTCTGTTTGGACAATGCATCGATTTTATCTTTGACATCAGGGTCCTCAAGGTCCAGGTACTGGTCGGGACTTACAACCATTTCGACGTAAATCACAGCACATGCGCTCTTCGGTTCTCTGGAGAACCGGCCTTCCAATTCCTCCTGTTTGAACCAGGCGATGGCAAGCTCGCGATAGTAGGCAGATTTTCGCCAGAAATATACTCCGGTTCCACCGCGCCCCGTGCTGACTCTAAAGCCTTCCTTCTTTATTTGGTCAGCCCTGCGGGAAGAAGTACCGTGAGAACCTTCCAAATACTCCATTTTACGCTTCTTTTCTTTGGATTGCAGTATCAAGATATTGCTTGGACGATAAACATTCCAATGACTGACTTGGCTATCCACTTGACTTTGCGTGAGCGGTCCTGACAAGTTAGCCCCTCGCCCATTCTCTCTATCACTGTTACATAGCCATTACATAAGCACTACATTAATTCTCCAGCACTTAGGAGCATTCTTACCTGCATATGCACATGGATTCTGAGTTATCAACACTACCCTGCTATCTACCTATCACGCTCTTTTCCACTTCCTCGAACAACTCATCCAGCCCCGTCTGAATCTTGATCGTCTCCGCCAGCGCCGTCACAACCCTGCAGTAATGCGCCACTTCCTCGGAGGAAAGGGTTCGCCCTTTGCGGTCCTTAAGCCATTTCTCCGCTACCTGGTAGCCGCCGACGTGATACTGCCATATTTCCTTTTGGACGCCGGCGAAATAAGTTTCAGGATTGACATACACTCGCTTCTTCGACTCGTCATACGCAACCTTCTCCACTCTAAGATTGCCTGAGCCTTCACACCTTGCTATGGGTTTGTCAAGCTTCTTGGATTTCAACAGATGCAGCTCGACTAGCTGCTCTCCTTTACCTGCGAGTTTCAGGAATAGTTTACGATCACTTGTAAACGGCACGCGAGGGAAATCAGTCTTGAGAAACTCCCCATACTTCTGCCGGTAGCTGTTCGAATAGAGAATCGCATAAACGTAATTGAAAATCTCTTCAGGAGTGGGTTGTTTCTTATATTGAGTCTTCAAGGTTTCGAGCAGCTCCGGTGAAATGTTCGGGACTCTTCCCTTCGAGTCGTAATCGGATTCAGGCTCGAACAGCATCATAACCACGCCGCTTCCACGCTTTGATTTCTTCGGTTGAGCATAAAGGTAAAGAGGGAATTGCTGTATTATTCCCTTTGTGCTGAAGAATGCCCGATTGTCGACCATAGAAGTTGATGCGAAGACGTGCGAATATTGTTCTTCAAGCGTGACCTGACGCATGGCAAGCAGCGAGATATTATCTGACAACATATGTCGGACAACTTCTCGACGGCTTCTTTCCACCACTGCGTCGTGGTAGAAAATGAACTGCTCATCAAAAGGTCTGTAGAGTATTCTTTCGATGGTGTTCTCAATATCGAAATCCTTCAGTGCCTTCCTCGCGTCGGCAAGGTTCCAACTCCCTGTATTCTCCAGCTTCAAGCTCGCGGCCACGAACCGGTCGTCAAGTGAGGGATCGGTCATAAGCCGGATGCGCCGAATCAGGCTATTTCTATTCCCATCAATAACTAGATGATCCCTATGTGTTTTGACCCCTCCGAGATTCAGAGGGAAAATGCCCTCCAAACTCACTCCCTTTCGGTACGCGTTAATATGCTTCTCTCCTTTGGGGATCAAGAAATAAGAAGGTGACTTAGGTTCTATCTTGCGCCACTTCGTGGTATTCACATCGTTGGTTTTCAAATATTGATATTTCGCTTCGCGTAAACCTCTGATCTCAGCGTAGGAAATCCTGGGCTTGGAATGCCCTATCTTGGCCTTCACTGCTAGTATGATCGCGACCCCTTTGGTGATATCGAATACATTCTCATCGCGCGCGCCCGGCTCACCGTGAGATCTATTCGTCATGGCATCTCCGTGCAAATCCAAGACATAGATTTCGTCAAACGACCCAAGCAGCGACTCTCTCATCCCCGGGAATGTAATGTTCTCTATGTAGCTCCTATTGGTTATGAAACCAAGAATCCCTTCACCGACAGAATCCAATTTCCATTGAGCAAAGCGAATGAACTTCACGTAGTCATCCTGCAGCATTTTCGGATTACGCTCGTCGAGCCACTTTCCATCGATTATCTTGTAGGATTCTATCAGCTGCCCAATCCAGGTCTTCTGTCTCACACGCTTGGTCTTCTTTGCCCTGGCTGTCTTTGGAACGAGTTTGTGCTTGGTCTTTCGGTTCTCTGTTACAGCCTGTATGTCAAAGCCGGTGATGAAGTTCTCCCCCTTTTTCACAAGTACTTCTTTTTCACTTGCGTTCGCGGAAATACCGGAATATGGCGGATTGCCCAGGACTACGAGGATAGGCTGATTGCGTTTTACCTTGCCCGCGAGTTGAGATTCCTCTGTCAATGATTCCACTCCGGGGATTGCGGTTTTAGCGAGGTCTTCCATCTCGAGCGTGTTTGTAAGATAATATCTGAGCCTTTCATCCCCTTTCAGTTGATGTCCAAGCTCCTCGAGCAAGTATCCCATCTTCATGTGCCCCGCCGCGTACGGCGCCATCATCAGCTCAAAGGCATAAAAGTGTTCCAGTATGTGATCTTCTATAAACTTCGCTCTCGACCCGTGGCCATATTTCACAGTGTATTGCTCTACAGCAAGCTTCGCTGCTTGAGCAAGGAAAGTCAATGTTCCGCCCGCAGGGTCGAGAACTGTCACGCTCTGAGTCGCAAATCCGTCTTTACGATCGAATTTCCCCTTTAGAATTATGTCAAGTGAACGAACGATATAGGAAACGACGGGCTCCGGGGTGTAATACACTCCACGGCGCTCACGCTCTTCCGGGTTGTATTCGGAAAGGAAAGTCTCGTAGAAATGGAATATCGGGTCGCTCCCTTTGCCCTCGTCGTAGTACTGGTGAAGTATCTCCTTCACGTCGGCAGCGGCGAGTATTTCGGCAATGTCGTCCACGGTTACCTGCATTTGCTCAGGCGGATCGTAAGAGACGAAATGAAATATGTCGCGGAGGATGCCTATGGTTTTGGGAATTAGAGTGTAAGCCTCGGCGCGGCTGAACTCCCCTTCGGCCCTGGTCCTTGCCGCAAAAAGGCCGTATGTGATTGTCTGTGAGTAGAGGTCTGCAAACTGATCAGGCTCCAGGTTCGAGATCAAATGTTTCTTGAAGGCATCATAGAAATTCAGAATCTTCTTGCCGCTTTTCGATGATGCTTCCTTCAATTCCTCCTTAATCACCTGGTCGCGCAGGAACCGCGTCTTTATGGCCAGCTGTTTTGCGAGCGTTTCAGCGGTGAATTTTGTCGGAAGAGAGAAGGAGAAGAACTGCTCGAGGAGCTGCAGGAATTCTCTCTCATGTTCGACGGGGGGGACGCTTCCGAGTTTTGCCGCAATGAAAGGCCTCGCAAGGAGGACTTTGTCGATCATCTGCCCGTTGCGATACAGCCGGAACTCGTAGAAGTTCGTGAGGATGAGATTCGGGAAAGTCCCTCTGTAGCGCTCAAGTTGCTCTGTTTCCTCAACGTCGTCCAACTTCGCCATAGGCACTTTTGCTTCCACGTACCCAACCTGGGAATGCTTACCGTCCCAGACCCTGAAGTCCGGGTTGCCCGCCTCGGTTTTCTTCGGCAGAACGGTGACTTGCGCCCTCTTCTTTCGTTTGTCGGTGGAAAACGTCTCCAGCAACTGTTGCAGGGCAGAATAATACGACTCTTCCCGCGCGTCACCGCGCTTGGTGGTGGAGGCAATTTTCTTTATGTAGGTCTCAAGCATGTGGTAAGATCATTTCTTTTCAGCCATGCTTTCCTTTGCCATCCGAATGAAAGCTCCGGTCATATAAAGGAAGAATTCGACTTCCGGTTCTGTGAGAGTTGGCTTGGGCTTCTGGGGATCAGCACCATGGCGAAACTCATTGGCAAACTCTATGTATTGTTTAAGCAAGTCCTTGAGCTCCCTTGGGGCGTTAACCTGACTCAAGAATAATTCCCGATTCTTAGAAAGGTCAAACGTCTTTCCGGTCACGATTTTAGCAAGAGCCTCAAGCGATTCATAGGCATCGGTCACAACGTCCGACAGAACCTCCGGGCGCTTTCCAGATTCAAGAAAATGGTGCAGAGCTTTCTCAAAAGGCTTCCTCACACCTTCGTACTCGTACTCTCGCAACCAATGCAGGTTTTCATTCACAAGAGAGTCGTCCAAGAGCTTCGCTCCCTTGCGAGTGAATATGCCCTCGTGCCATTCGATAGCTAAATCGACCTCTGAAAGGCTCAGCGCATATTTCACGGATATCTCAATGTGGTTCTTAATTCTCTCCTCGTCTTCCGCACCACCGGCCAGTTCATAGAAAACCTCAATCGCTTGCAGGCACCTTAAGAAGTCGTGTCCGACTAGAGAATCAAGGCCGCCAGTTTCAGAGAGTCTCTCGCCTAATCGCAGAGCGGTGCCACTTGTTATCTGCTGACGCCACGACGCCTCTTCCACCCAACTGTTTGTAGGAATTTCGAAAACCGTACTAAACACCCGATTTATGAATCTGCGCTGTGCTTCCGCTAAGTTTACCTTGATATCAAACCGCTGAGAGAAATTCATAAGGTATTATACAACTCGCCCGTTTACCATTAATGATTGATGTTAGCGAAGGTAGAGGAGATTTTCAAACTTTTCAGTGATCAATAAGGAGGGTGAGAACTATCGCCATCGAATGAATTCGACGGCTCTACAATGCAGAGAGGCTGTCCAGAAAGTCTTGTCTGTCATGCTGAACGAAGTGAAGCATCCATTTTTCAGAACGAATAAGTGGATTCTTCAGTCGCTCCGCTCCTTCAGAATGACATTTTCCTTGTTTTGGGACAACCTCCGCGCTTCTTTGAGGCGTCCATTTTAATAGATGCCGATGCTACCCCTGCATCAAATTATACTCTTTGATTTTCCTGTAAAGCGTCTTCCTGTCGATGCCGAGGATTTGCGCCGCCTTGGATTGGTGCCAGTTTGTGCGCTGGAGTATTTTCACGATGTAGCGCTTCTCCACCTCGGAGAGCGGCATGTTGTCGGAGGCGAGATCATCTATAAGGTCCGTCGACTTCATCTGGAAGAGGTGTTCCGGCAGGTCTTTGCAGTCAATCACTTCCCCGCCCGAAAGAGCTATGCTTCTCTCGATCACGTTCTCGAGCTCGCGCACGTTACCGGGCCAGGAGTAGCGCATAAGACAAGCCATCGCCTCGCGCGTCACTTGGACCCTCTCCTTCCCGAACTGATCGCCGTACTTCTTCAGGAAATGTTCCGTCAAAATCTGTATATCCTCGGTCCTGTCCTTGAGGTCGGGCACGTGTATGGAGATGACGTTGAGCCTGTAGAAGAGGTCTTCTCTGAACTGGTCGTGCTTCACCATTTCCTTCAGGTCGCGGTGAGTCGCTGCGATTACCCGCACGTCCACTTTCTTCACCTCGTCGCTGCCGACCGGGCGCACTTCGCCGGTCTCGACAACCCTGAGTAATTTTGCCTGCGAGCCGAGCGGCATGTCGCCGATCTCGTCGAGGAAAAGTGTCCCGCCGTTGGCGGTTTCGAAGAGGCCGCGGCGGGAGGTTATCGCCCCGGTGAACGCCCCCTTCTCATGACCGAACAGCTCGCTTTCAAGGAGCGATTCGGGGATCGCACTGCAGTTGACGGTCACGAGCGGCATTCCCTTCCGGTCGCTGTTGTAGTGGATCGCCTTCGCTATCAGTTCCTTTCCCGTCCCGCTTCTCCCCGTGATGAGGACGTTGCTGCGGGCGTGCGAGATCCTCTGTATGAGCGAGAAGATATCCTGCATCGACTTGCTCTTGCCGATAATATTGGAGAACGAATATTTCTGCTCCACCTCCTGCCGCAGGAATTCGACCTCGCGCTGGAGCCTCCGCTGCTGCGTCGCTCGTTCGAGCAGTGCGAGTATCTCGTCGATGTTGAACGGCTTGCTGACGTAGTCATACGCACCGGCCTTCATCGAGTTCACGGCCGAGTCGACCGAGCCGAACGCAGTAATCATTATAACCATCGTGTCTTTCCCCAGGTCTTTCACCCGCTTCAGCAGGTCCATACCCGAGGCACGCGGCATCTGGATATCCGTGATAACGATGTCGTAGTTCTTGTCCTCGACGAGCGACATGGCCTTGGTGCTGTCTGATGTCGTGTCCACGGTGTAGCCCGCACGCTTGAGGAACTTCTCGAGCATCGCGAGCATGTTCACGTCGTCGTCTACCGCCAGTATTGAAATATCTGCTCTCATGTCTATTTCCGATCAGGTCCTATGGACCGGATTAATGAAAATTCAAGCTCCGCCGGTCCGCGGTGTTTCTGCGGTGTATACCGGGAAACTCAATTTAAAAATCGTCCCTTTCCCGACCGAACTGTCCACCGAGATCGCCCCTTTGTGATCCTGGACGATTCTCTGGGTGATGGCCAGGCCGAGGCCCGTCCCCTTTCCGACTTCTTTGGTCGTGAAGAACGGGTTGAAAATCTTCTGCAGGTTGTCTTCCGGTATCCCGCAACCGGTATCCGCGATCCTGATCTCGACCGTGCCTCCCTCCGCACCGTGCTTCGTCGCGGTGGAGATTGTCAGCCGTCCTCCCTTTTCCATGGAATGAATCGCGTTCACGATTAAATTTACGAAAACTTCCTGAAGTTGGGCAGCGTCGCCGAAAACATATGGGAGCTCATTCTCGAGCTCAAGCGAAAGCTTGATCGACGATTTGTCGAGCTGGTTCTTCAGCAGCTGCAGCACGTTCTCGACCTCCGCGTTCAGGAGAACCGGTTTGGCCCGCATCTTCTTCGGGCGCGCGAAGTCGAGGAGCTGCTGGATCAACTTCGCAATCCGGTTGGTCTCACCGATTATCATCTTGAGCTCGTCATAGTCCCTCTCGCCGGATTTCATGTCCATCATGAGGTACTCTGCGTTCCCGAGTATGATGTTGAGCGGCGTCCCGATCTCGTGGGCGATGCCGGTGGAGATTTGTCCGATGAAAGACAGCTTTTCGGTCTGCCGAAGCTCCATTTCGTATTGCTTGAGCTGCGTGACGTCGCGCATGATAAGAGCCGTGCCGATCATAGTGCCCTGTTCGTCCTGCAGGACCGTGCCGGTAAGGCTCACGATTATTCTCACCCCCGACTTGGTTTCGCAATCCAGCTCATAGTTCTTTACGACCCCTTCGTCCTGGATCCGCTTCAGGATGACCTCGTCATCGCCGATGAGCCTTTTCTCCTGGGGAAGCAGAACGGAAAACGGCTGCCCGAGCACCTCGTCGTGCTGCATCCCGAAGAGAAGGGCGGCCCCTTTGTTCCACGAAACGATCATCCCTGCCACGTCGAGTCCGACAATCGCGTCTGCGGAATTCTCCGTGAGTATGGAAATGTAATGGGCTTTCGAGGTGACTTCTTCTTCCAGCAAGAACCGTTTCAGGCCGTAGCCCAGCTGATCCACCATCGCGAGGAGGATGTTCATGCCCTCTTCCTGGAGGTCAACCAGACTGCTTTCCCGGAGCGGGACGGACGGATAAGCTAGGAGAAGAAGTCCGACGAGTGAGTCTCCGGCCGAGACAGGAAGCATCGCTATCAGCCTCCTGTTCCCGAAGACCTCCTGCATGACGGAGTAACTGCGGCGGGCGCTGGATTCGCTGCCGAATTGTCTGGCGAGCGCGCTGAGAAAATCGCCGCTGGCTGTCGGGACGCGTTCCGGTATCGCAGATTTGAAGACCAGCTGCTGAGTGTTCTGGTCGAAAGCGAAGAACTCGACGGCGTTCGCTTTCGATTCATCCTTGATGATCACCGCGGCAGCCACGAGAGCTTCATCGTAAGTGCCCGCTGACCCGATCGCGTTGGTGAAACGCAGCAGCGTTTCCCTCTGCCTCTCGATAACCTTGCGGCGCGTCGCGCCCACCTCGCTCTGGTACGCCTGGTATGCGTTCGCGTACTGGTAGATGATCTCGTGGAAGCAGCCGTCGATCCGCCTCGAATATTCGAATATCTGGTTCTTGTCGCGCATCTTCTCTCGGACCACAGAAAGGATGGCGTCTTCGCCGAGAAGAAAAGTCTCATGCACGGTCGTGAGCGTAAGTAGTCCGTTGTACGGCGGTTTGACTATCCTCTCGGTGAACTTCACCAGCCTCGATGGGCCTCTGTCCTGCAGGAGATCCATGATGCAGTGGAGAAGTTCGGTAATCTGGCTCTTGAAAAACGGGATTTGCGTGCTCCCGAAATATTTCGGGATGGAGCTTATCGTCCCGGCCCACCGGTCGGTAATCACCTCAAAGCCTGTCGTGACTATTTCTACGATTTCATCCATGCTTCAACCGGGACCACACCGCGATCGATTCGGGAGTGTTCATCATTTAATACCGTAGTATGCTGTCGCGATGCCGAACGTCAGGGGAGTCGAGCTTACCTCCCTGAAGTCCAGCTCGCGCATCACTTCAATAAAACCCGCGCCGTCCGGGAAGGCAGAGACAGAATCGGGGAGATAGGTATAGGCTCCTCGGTCTCCTGAAATCATCCTGCCGAGCAACGGAAGTACTCTCCTGAAGTAGAAGAAGTAGATCTGCTTCACCGGAAATCTCTTCGGTTTCGAAAATTCGAGAACGACGATCTTCCCGCCCGTCTTCAGTACGCGTTTCATCTCCATCAGGCCTTTCCGGAGGTCTCCGAAATTCCTCGCCCCGAAAGCCACGGCAGTGACGTCGAACGTACCGTCGGAAAAAGGGAGCTCCTCGGCGCTGGCCTGTACCATTTCCACTTTTCCGTCGAGGCCGAGTCTCTTCTTCTTCACTGCGAAACCGCGGAGCATATTCTCCGCAAAGTCGACGCCGACGATCCTGGCCGGCTTCGCGCGCGAGGCCTCTACCGACAGGTCGCCGGTGCCACAGGCGATATCGAGGAATGAGTTTCCTTCGGCAAGGTGCGAGATGGCGATCGCTCGTTTTCTCCAGCGTCGGTCGATGCCGGCGCTCAGGAAATGATTGAGGAAGTCGTACCGCCGGGAAATGCCGTTGAACATCTGCCGCACGTACCGGTTCTTCTCGGCAGTGTCCCGCTTCAAATCGACGGGATCCAAGGTGTCAGGCTTGCCCATCGGCCCTTGCTATGAGCTCCGCGATCTTCTTGCGGTAGAAATCCGCCTGCTCGGGTTTCTTCTTCAAAAGGATGTTGTACGCCTCAATGGCAGTATTGAGCTGCCCCTGCTGTTCGAATATCATCGCCAGCGTGTCGGTCACGATGTCCGGTGTAAGTTCAATGCCTCTGTCCTCGTTCTGGTCGCTCGGGCCGCCCTCGGCCGGCTTTATGGGACCGGCGGTATCAAGTTCCCTGGCAAGCGCATCCAGATCGAACTCGGCCGTCTCTTCCGGTTCTCCTTCTGCAGCGTCCGGGTTCGATTCCGGCCGGTTCAGGTCGGCTGTCACCTTGTCTTCGAATTCCTTTGTGACCCTGTCGATGATCTCGCGTGCGTTCTGCGGCTCTTCTGCATCGGCATCGGGTTCATTTTCCGGCTCCGCCGCCTTCCGCTCGGGGAGCGGGGGTTCCGGAATCTTCACGAATTTGGGCGCCTGTTTTGAAAAGTCCTCGCCAACTATTGATTCGAGTCCGGGTATCAGGAGGTCTTCATCGACGGTCTTGATAGGATTCGCCTTGAGAGTTTCCTCGACCGTCCTCATGATGTCCTCACCGGCAGTCTTGCGGTATTGCTCGGCGATCCTTCTGCCGATCGAGTCGGCCTGTTCCTGCTTGTCGACCTCGACCTTGAGGGACTCTATCATTTTCGATCCGGGATGGAGCTCCTCCGCCTTGAGTATCTCTTTCCTGGCATCCCTGTAGAATCCCGCCCTCATCATCGCCATTGCGAGAACGACATGGCCGGTAGAATAGTTCGGGTGCACAATGACGCCGCGCTGCGCGACCGACAGGGCTTCCGCTATCTTATCGATCTCCAGGTAGAAATACGACAGCATCGCGAAGAAAGACGAACCGGGGTCTCTGCGCAACCTCTCCTCGAGGTACTGAAGAAGGGCAAGGTCCTTGCCGCCGTATTGAAAATTCATCGTCACTACAAATCGTAAATGATGCCAGTCGTGCCCGGCGCCAGTGAACCCGGTCCGCAGCGGGACAATCCCGGTGCGGGGATTCTATTTGACAACTTGCTCTGCAACCGGCTCAGCCTTGGGCACGGGTTTAACGGCCGACTTCCTGGCAAGCATCGCCTGTCGTATCGAAAGGTACGAGATCGACCCGAACCCCGTGAAGAAGAGGAGCTGGAACGGAACGGCAGCTATTTCCAGGTCGATTATCGAAAGAACGATACCTGCGAGGCAGTAGAGCGCCAGAACAAACTCGGCGATAGAAACCCAATTGATTTTCCTCTGCGTGTATTTCTTGTCGGCCCACGACCCCTCCTTGCCGGTGACCCCGTACTTCGGTGTCCGGACGAACTCCGATTTCTTGTTGAGCAAGCCCTCGATGACTGCCTTTGTGTTATTCACCGACAGGCCCATGCTCCCGGCCATGAATACGGGAAAGAGATATATGCGTCGCCGCCAGTCCTTATAAACATCCTTCTGGCTGTAGAGATAGAAAACGAACGAACCGAAGAACGCGAATATGAAACCGCCCATGAGCATGAACGTGGCATCGTATTCCCCCGTGTGCTTGATGAATACTGCCGGGACTTGCAGTATCCCGATCATAAGAACGAACGGGTAGACGAGACTCGAGCTGAGGTGGATCGTGGAGTGTACCTTCACCCGGAGCGGCAGTTTGGATTTCCAGACTTTCGGCAGAAGCTTTCTGGAAGCTTCGATCGCGCCCTTTGTCCACCTGAACTGCTGGGAGCGGAGCCCGTTCACGTCGGCGGGCAGCTCTGCCGGTGATGTGTACTCCTTCATGAATACAAACTGCCAGCCTCTGAGCTGGGCCCTGTAGCTCAAGTCAAGATCTTCAGCGAGTGTATCGGCTTCCCAGTTGCCTGACTCCTCGATACAGCTGCGGCGCCATATGCCTGCAGTGCCGTTGAAGTTGATGAAGAAACCGGCTTTGTTCCTGACCTGCTGTTCGATCACGAAGTGACCGTCGAGTGCGATCGCCTGCGCGCGCGTCAGGAGGGAATAGTCGCTGTTGATGTGTTCCCAGCGAGTCTGCACAAGGCCGACATTCCGGTCCGCGAAATAAGGAAGAGTCCTCTTAAGGAAATCCGTACGGGGGATGAAGTCCGCATCGAATATGGCGACGTACTCGCCGTTTGCCTGATCGAGGCCGAATTTCAGAGCACCGGCCTTGTAGCCCTGCCTGCTTCCCCTGCGAACATGTTTGATGTTGAAACCCTGGGCTGATTTCTCGGCAACCTTCTGGCCTATTATCGCCGTCGTTTCGTCCGTGGAGTCGTCAAGGACTTGCACCTCGAGCTTGTCCTTCGGATAGTCGAGTGAACATACGGCGTCGATCGCCCTGTTCACGACGTAGAGCTCATTGTATACAGGGAGCTGCACGGTTACAAACGGAATTTCCTTCAGCTCACCCTTCTGTGCTACCTGTCTGTTTCTATAGCGGAAATAATAATAGACCATCAGAAAGCCGTTGGATCCGAAGATGAACGGAAAGCTGAGTGCGATTATGTAGAGAATCAAAAGTGCGTCTTCAAGGCGCGGTGACATCCTGAACTGCTCCTTCCCGGAATTCTTTCCGGATGATAATTACCAATTGGTTACCAGTGCCAGCAAAATGTCCTGACTCAATTTATCTTCCGCCTGGCCGAGGCCGGCGTCTCTGTTTGAAGGGCCCGCGCTGGGATCGTATTCCCCCCAGTTTGAAAAATCTTTTGCCCAGATGGTCTTCTGTGTCTTCAGGTTTTCAAACTTCACCGAGACGGTCACTGTGATCTGCCACTTCCCGACCTGTTCGTTTCCCTTGACCGAAACCGGCTGAGTTGTCACGCTGTTGATCGTGCCGATCACCGCGGCGTCTGCCGTCGACATGTTGGTCACCTGAAGAGTGTTGTCCGATATGAGCTGCTGCGTCAGCATGTTGGTCAAATTGGTTCTTAGACCGGGGTCTCCGAAACCGCTCTTATCGTCGAATACCTGGACAGCGACCGTATGCACCCCGGGCGGGAGAGATGCTCCCCGGAAAGAGTACGTACAGCCGCCGAAAGCCAGCACGAGCGCTAAAATGGCGCAGTATTTCATCAAACATCCCTTAATTTATATTCTTGGAGTTTGCGATACAAAGAGCGCATACTGATGCCCAGTGCTTCCGCAGCGAGCCTCTTGTTCCCGTGGAACTTCTGGATTGCCGTCTTGATCAAGTGCTTCTCCATCTCCTCCAGGTTGAGATCCTTTCCGTCCGATGAATCGCTGACCTCCGCATCGCGCTCCGAAAAATGCCGGGGAACCGGAAGCGACAGGTTTCCCCTGAGCGCCGCAGGGCCGATGAGGTTCTTCAAATCGACGATATCGTTCTTGATCTCCCAAAGTGCACGCAGGATGAGCTCACGCTCCGATTCTTCGGGGGTTTTGTCCACCCGAACCGGCAGAAACCTGCTTGTCGGTTCGGCAACGTAGAAGTTGTCGGACCGCGGGAGGTATTTCTCCACCGCTTCAGAATTCACCTGGTTGCCGCGCTCGAGGACGATCACACTCTCCACGAGGTTCTTCAGCTCGCGGACATTACCGGGCCAGTCCTGCGCTGCAAGCGCCTCGACCGCATCGCGCGTAAAGCCGGGGAAATTTATCTTGTTTCGCTTGACGAACTCGTCGGCAAATTGCTCGATGAAGAGAGGTATATCCTCGCGGCGTTCCCTGAGCGGCGGGACATATATGCTGACCGAGCGAAGCCGGAAATACAAGTCCTGACGGAAGTTCCCCCGCGCTACCTGCTCTTCGAGAGACTTGTTCGAAGCGGCGATAAGCCTCACGTCCGATGTCTGCATCGATGAGGAACCGACCCGCATGAACTCTCCGGTCTCGATAACGCGGAGGAGCTTAACCTGCGTAGGCAGCGGCATATCGCCGATCTCGTCGAGGAAGAGTGTCCCGCCGTCCGCGATTTCAAAGTAACCTTTTCGCGATTCGACGGCTCCGGTGAACGCGCCGCGCTGGTGACCGAAGAGTTCCGACTCCAGGATCCCTTCAGGTATCGCGCCGCAGTTGACCGCGACCATAGGTTTGTCCGATCTCGCACTGGCACCGTGTATCGCACGTGCGACGACTTCCTTGCCGACACCGCTCTCACCGCTGATCAGCACAGTAACGTCGGTCGGCGCCACCCGCATCACTGTCGCAACGACCTGCTTCATCGCGGGCGATTTTCCCACTATGCCGAATTGTTCCTGAAATTCTTCCTGCGTCATATTATTTCATTGTTACAAAACGATGACCTGTCCGTCCCGGACAGATTTCAATTCTTTGATGCCGTATTTTGCCGCCAGTTTCTCCCGCCATTCTCCGCCTTCCTCAAGCTCCATCGGAATGTGAGTGAAGTACATGCCGCCTCCGGCGTTCGCGGAGAGAGCAGCAACTTCGCCGAGAGGAGGATGCGTGGCTTCGACGAACGAGACTCCACTTTCAAGATGGCCTCGCGTCTCTTCGAGCGAGGCAAGATCGCCGCTGAAATAAAAGCTCTTTGCTCCTTCCCGCACAACCACGGAAAAGCTGACGGCGTTTATTCCGAAACTCACCGCGTGCTCCGAGTATTTTTCCAGGTGCCGGGTCGGGATAAACTCCATTTCGATCCCGTTTCCGAAATCTATCTTACCGTCCTTCAGCGGCAGCAAGGACACTTCGAACGAGAACCTCCCCGAGTAGATGAACATGTTTGCAAGCCAGAGCCTGGCAAAATCCAGCTGAGTGTATGGGATGTAAACTTCCAGCGGCTTCTTTCTGTCGATGACATGCATAGCCGTCAGCACGGCAGGGAGGCCGGCAGAGTGATCGGCATGCATGTGTGTGATAAAGACCGAGTCGACGGTCAGGAAATCCACCCCGGCCTTCTGCATTGCCCGCATCGCATCCGAGCCGCAATCGATCATGAATTTGCGGCTTCCCACCTCGACAAGATAGCAGCTGTTGAACCTGCTGAGGCTCGAGAACGCGGAACCCGATCCGAGAACGGTGATTTTCATTTCTGCACCACAATACAGTCAATGGAGCGGCTTCTGAGATCTGCCGCCCTGTCGTTTGCGGCATCCCTGCTCGAAAAACTACCGGCACTGACGCCGTAAAGGGTTCTCCCACCGTCATTTTTTTTGAAGACGGTTCCCGTGATTCCATAGATCCTCAGGCCCTGAATGAATTTCTGCGCGTTCTCCGCCGTGGTGAAGACACCCACCTGCACAAGAAAAGTCGGGGTTTGCGGGGATACATTCTCGCCGGGTTGCGAGCCCTGTGCCGGCCCCTGCAACTGGTAGGACGGCAACGCCTGGAGAGAGTCCTTCAGCCCGAGCGGATCGCTCACGTCGGGGCGCGTCCCGAACTTCCTCAGTTCGAGATAATCTTGGTGTGCAGAGTCATAATCGCCTGCCGCGTAATGATACTCGTAAAGCTGGAGCAGCGCCTCGCGGGCGATCGGCTCCCCCTCGTTCTCGGCAACGATTTCCTTGTACATGTCCGCGGCGCTGACGGCGTCCCGCGTCAACGCGGCATGGACGAACTTCGCGTACGGGTCTTGCGGGTCAGCATCGTCGAGGTAGTCCCGGGCCTCGTCAAGTTTGCCGGCTTTCAGTGCATTGTATGCCTGCCGGGCGTTTTCATCCCCCGGCTGTTCCGTTTTCCTGCCCTGCTGGGATGACTCGCTGCTTGTGAATCTCTGCGCGTAAAGCTGTACCGGTGCGGAAAGGAAAACAAACACCAGGAGTCCAGTGATGTATTTGCACGATGAATTCATGTCAATCGAAATCTTCGACAATTTCTCCGAACAGGGTCGCGGACGACGCCCTACCGATCTTCACACTTACAACATCCCCCGGCTTGAACGGTCCCGCCGGAAAAACCACGGTCTTGTTCGTGCCCGTCCGCCCGCTGAGCTGGAGGTCAGACTTCCTGCTCGCACCGTCCACCATCACTTCCACCGTTTTCCCGACCACCGACTGGTTTACCTCGTGAGAGATTTTCTGCTGGAGAGTTATGATCTCGTTGAGACGCCTGGTCTTTACTCCCTCCGGAATATCATCCCCCAGCCTGAACGCAGGTGTCCCCTCGCGAGGGGAGTACTTGAACATATATGCGCCGTCGTACCTGACTTCCTCCATCAGGCTGAGTGTCTCCCTGTATTCTTCTTCGGTCTCAGTCGGGAACCCTGCTATGATGTCGGTCGAAAGTGCAACGCCTGGTATGCGAGCCCGGATCCTGCCGACCAGGGCAAGATAATGTTCCCTGGTATACGTCCTGTTCATCGCTTCGAGGATTCGGTCGGAGCCCGACTGAACGGGGAGGTGGATGAACTTGCACAGGTTGCGGTGGTTCGCAATAGTGTCGATGAGCTTGTCCGACAGATCCTGTGGGTGCGAAGTGGTGAACCTTACGCGGAGATTCGGATCTACTCCCGCTACCGCGGCCAGCAGGTCGGCAAAATCGCTTCCGCCGTCGTTATACGAATTCACATTCTGGCCGAGCAGGGTCACTTCGCGGAAGCCCTGCGCCACCAGCTGTTCCACCTCGCTCACGACGCTCGACAGAGTGCGGCTTCGCTCGCGCCCTCGGGTGAATGGAACGATGCAGAACGTGCAGAACTTGTCGCATCCCCTCATGACGGACAACCATGCTGATACGCCCTCGGCCCTGAAAGGAGTGATGTCGTCGTACGTCTCCGTTCTCGACAGCCGTACCCCAATCCCCTGCGAACCCGAGAGTGCTCCTTCGAGAAGCTGCGGTATCTTCCTGTACTCGTCGGGACCGACCACGATGTCCACGTTGTGCCGCTCGATAAGGTTCGACCGCAATCTTTCGGCCATGCACCCGAGAACCCCTACGACGAGCTCGGGTTTCTCGGACATCTGCTTCTTTATTACGCCCAGCCTCTGATGGATCTTCTCTTCTGCGTGGTCGCGGACGCTGCACGTGTTAAGCAGAACCACATCCGCGTCATCTATAGTCTGCGTCGGGGAGTAGCCGGATTTGTTCATAATGCCGAGGACAATCTCCGTATCAGCGAGGTTCATCTGACAGCCGTATGTCTCGACGTATACTTTCAGTCTATTTTCTTCAATACTCATGTGCGCCAAATTGTCACTATTATGTATAATTTCGTCAATAATTTACTTTTCGGGATAAGAATAAGCAAACCACTGAAGAGGAGGGCTAAATTCCGCCCCAAATTGCCTCACGTTAAGTATTTCAACAAAGCACACGGATGTTTCGGAGCGACAGAATTTCCCCGTCACCCTTCTTCTTGCCCAATAGTCCTCCGGCGGCACCAAGACCCCTCATTCGTTCCACTTCAGAGACCTCATCTGCATGGACGCCGCAGAGGTCAGCTGTTCCACCTCAACCTGTTTGTCACTTAGAATGACAACGTCAATGGGCAACGCACTTCCGGTTCCAAATCCCAATGCAAGACTAAAGAATGGCGGAGTCGAAACCCTGACCGACGGAGTCGCAATCGCGCTCCATCCTACCGACAAATCCTCCGACTCACACCGAGCACGTTTGTCGATGTAGGCCTGCGCGACTTGGCGGGGAATTATCCGATCGGAGATGTCTGTGATATGCACATGGATGGTGGGCTCGCATCTGTCGGCACACGGCTGTTCAGCTAACTTCATTGGAAGGACGAGGAGCCGGCGCACCCACTGATCTTGTCACATCAGCCTTCATCTCTCATTACTCCATTACCCACAGAGGACCATATTCTCTCAAGCACAAAAAAAGGCGCCTGCCGGCTGGCAACAGGCGCCCGTTGTGGTCCCGAAAATCGGGACGCTTTCCCCCTGGTAGTAGGGCTGTAAAGTCCCCTCCATGGTTCAAAAATAAAAACAAAGTCTAAGTAAACGCTTTGACGTTTCTCACACTCCGCGATTGCCTTTTGGCACACCCGTGCCAAGCCGCCTCGTCCGCCTCTCACTTTCGCAGTTATCGCGATGATTACGCGATCAGATCAGCCGTGGCGTGGGCGGGCCCGCACGATGAGCGTAAACCGCGACGGTTTGTATTTTGGCGCATGGTTAAATAACTTGTCGCAGAATTCAAAAAATGGACGAATCAGGAGCATAGGTGAAAATAGCGGTCCTGCTCGGTGGAAGTTCGCCGGAGCGCCTCGTCTCGATTGCTTCCGGAAAGGGAGTAATCAGCGCGCTCCGCGAGCTGGGACACGACGTCACCGCTGTCGACCCCGGGCTCGGGGCGGACCAGATTCCTGAATCCGAACTTCTCTCACAGGCAGTAGGCACAACTCCACCGACACAGGAATTCCTGTCCAGGCTCTCGCCGAGAAACTATATCGCCGCGGTAGAATCGGACATATTCGACGGCGTCGACCTGGCATTCATAATACTGCACGGCAAATGGGGAGAAGACGGCATCGTCCAGTCGCTTCTCGAACTGCGCGGTATTCCATACACCGGTTCGGGAGTCATGGCAAGCGCAATCGCCATGGACAAGGTGATGTCGAAGAAACTGTTCCGGCATCATGGAACACCCACTGCCGACTGGTACGATTACCACGTCAACTCATCCCCCCGGTCTCATGTAATAAAAGAAGACATCGCAAGAATCGGTTACCCAAACGTCGTCAAGCCGAACGACCAGGGTTCATCCGTGGCGATCACGATCGTCGGCAGCGAGGCCGAGCTTGACATCGCCCTTGACGAGGCCGAGAAGTTTTCAGAAATCGTCCTGGTTGAGAAATTCGTAACCGGCGCCGAGCTGACAGTCGGGATCCTGGGCGACGACCCGCTCCCCGTTATCGAGATCAGACCACACGGCGGGTTCTACGATTACCATCATAAGTACACCAAAGGGATGACCGATTACCTCGTGCCGGCACCGATAGACAAAGCTCTCGCTATGAGACTCCAGGACATCTCGCTGAACACATTCAAGGCCCTCGGGTGTAAGGGTTTCGGGAGGGTCGATTTCCGCGTCGGGGCCGACGGCATTCCCTACTGTCTCGAGGTAAATACTATACCGGGCATGACCGAGACGAGTCTGGTACCGAAAGCAGCGGCGGCGGCTGGAATATCCTTCAAAGATCTCGTCGGAAGAATTGTCGAACTGAGTTTGCACGGCAAATGAAGGCACGGAATTTCAGTAAGTTCCTGAAAAACATCAAGAAGAAGAATGCCCTGATTCTTCTCCTGTTGTCGATCGGGCTCGTCTATATACTGTTCGACCAGCGTGGGCTAATTCAGCGGATCCGGCTCGCCAGCGAGAAGAGCTCGCTCGAAGACAGAATCGAACAATTACGGAAAGAAAACGCCTCGATGCAGGTGGAGATTACGAAACTTCAGACGAGCGACAAGGAAATTGAACGGATAGCGCGAGAGAAGTATTTTATGCATAGGAATGGTGAAAAAGTCATCAAGGTCGAACCGAAGTAGTCCCGGCGGATCAGGCCGGGGACCATCGGGATTATTCTCCCCACCCAAGTCAGCAATTCCGCTCGCAGAAAGAATCCGGCCTGAAAAATTCGAGGATTTCGTCGGGCAGGAACATCTTGTAGGTGAAAGCGGTACCCTGAGAAAAATGATCGACGGAGGGAATATCCGTTCGATGATCCTCTGGGGCCCTCCCGGGACCGGGAAGACCACTCTCGCGAGACTGATCGCCGGGCGATTGCAGGCAGACTTCTACCAGATAAACGCGGTCTCGTCGGGAGTGCAGGAACTTCGCGAAATAATGTCCACCGCCCGAAAGTCTCTCGAGATAGGGAGACGTACGATCCTGTTCATAGATGAAATACACCGCTTCAACAAGGCACAACAGGACGCGCTCCTGGAGAGCGTGGAAAACGGATCCGTCATTCTTATCGGTGCCACGACGGAGAACCCGTCTTTCGAAGTCATCTCTCCCCTGCTCTCACGCAGCCAGGTGTACGTCCTGGATACTTTGGGCGAACCGGATCTTGCGAAGATACTCAGCCGGACACTGGAACGCGACGAGGTGATCGCCGGACTTCGGGAAAAGGCCGGGACTGATCAGCTCATCCCTCCTGATGCTGAAGAAGAGTTGATACGGCTGAGCGGCGGAGACGCGCGCGTCATGCTGAATGCACTCGAAGTCGCCGTCGACCTTGCGGGGAAGAAATCGCCCGTACAGATCACGCGCGACATCGTTCGCGAGGCGTACCAGATCAGGCACTACAGGTACGACCGGACCGGAGAGGAGCATTACAATTCCATATCCGCGTTTATCAAGAGCGTGCGTGGGAGCGACCCCGACGCGGCAGTATACTATCTCGCGAGAATGCTTGAGGCCGGCGAGGACCCGAAGTTCATCGCCAGGCGGCTGATCATTCTCGCCTCGGAAGACATCGGTAATGCCGAGCCCTACGCACTGACACTGGCGACCGCTTGCTTCACCGCGGTGGACTACATCGGCATGCCGGAGGCCCGCATCATCCTGGCACAGGCCACGACGTACCTAGCGAGCTGCCCGAAGAGCAACGCATCCTATATATCCATCGAGCGGGCCGCGGCGGACGTGCAGGAAAACCCCTACCTTCCCGTCCCCCTTCATCTGAGAAATGCCCCGACCAAGCTGATGAAGGAACTCGGATACCACAAAGACTACAAATACGCGCATAGTTTCGACAATCACTTCGTGGAACAACAATATCTCCCGGACGTAATTAAGAACAAAATCTATTACGAACCGTCCGAGATAGGAAGGGAAGCGGCTTTGAAGAAATACCTCGAGTCAATCTGGAAAAAACGAAAAAAGTAGTTTCTCTTGCGGAAGCAACCGGAACTGCAGAAGGATTTATTTGAATGAAATTTATCGTGGGAGTTGACCTCGGCGGAACATATATAAAAGCAGGATCGGTGTCGAAAGACGGCGACATTTTGTACCAGACTTCGGTTCCCTCAATGGGTGAAGTCGGCCCCGAGGCGGTCGTGAACCAAATAGCGAAAGCGGTTGAGACGATAAAGCAGAACCATAAAGGAGAGGAGATCCTCGGCGTCGGGATAGGTTCACCGGGGATGGTGGATCTTGACGGCGGCACGGTGAAGTATCCGCCGAACCTTGCCAACTGGAAGGTCTTCAGACTTGGCGAGGAGGTCGGCAAGAAAGTCGGCACACGCGTCGAGGTGGAGAACGACGCAAACGCTGCGGCCGTAGGCGAGCTGAGATTCGGCGCGGGAAAAGGGATGAAGAATTTCATAATGATAACTCTCGGAACGGGAGTCGGCGGCGGCTTCATCGTCGACGGCAAGGTGTTCCGCGGAGAATCCGGCGGCGCCGGAGAGATCGGCCACACGACGATCAATTACGACGGGCCGCTCTGCGGCTGCGGCAACCACGGATGCGTCGAAGCCTACGTCGGCCAGAAACATCTCTCGCGGCGTGTGGCGGAGCAACTGAAGAGTCATCCCGATTCTCTCATCAACAAGCTGATTGCGGGCGACCCGGAGAAGCTCGAGCCGATGATAATAAGCCAGGCTTCGGACCAGGGCGACGCGTACGCAATCCAAGTATGGAAAGAAGCAGGGATGTACATAGGTACGGCCGTGGCAGCGTCATTTAACTTGTTCGACGTTGCGACAGTTATAATCGGCGGAGGGGTGGCGAAAGCCGGCAAGCCGCTCTTCGACTCGATCGAGGCGACCATAAGGGAGCGCGTACTCTCTCCACTGAAGCCGCGCGTCAAAGTGCTGCAGGCGAAGCTCGCCAATTCCGCGGGCATAATCGGGGCTGCCGCGCTTATCGCGGAGTGACTCCCCTATCCTCCGGAGAGCCTCACTGCTGAACCGTGATGTGAAGTGAGAACGACATTATCCATACTCTTCGTGCTCTTCGGCGTCTCCGGACTCCGCGCGTCGGAAGGGTTCCGCATCCATTCTCACGAGTTCGCCGCCGGCAGCCGGACAGATGATACGACCCTCGTCGATACGGCTGCCATTCACACAAGGGCGGCGGCAGATACCACGTCGTCGCGTGATACGACTGCTTCCGCAGACACCACGACGACCAAGGCCGCCATCGACACGGTCGTCACTTACAGCGCATCCGATTCCATCGTCTATTCGATATCAACCCGCGAGATGAAGCTCTACAAGAAGGGGGACATGAAGTACCGGGACTTCAAGCTCGACGCCGGGCACATCAACATAAACTGGGACACCGCAATCCTGACGGCCGAAGGGACGAAGGACACGGCCGACAACATAATCGATCAGCCGATCTTTACCGACGGCGGGGAGACTTATGACGGCTCGCATGTCGCGTACGATTTCAAATCCCAGAAGGGGCGAGTCAACGTCGCCAACACCGTAATCAGCAGAAGCTACTACCACGGCGAGCTCATTAAGAAATACGCGAAGGACGTTCTCTATGTCGAGAACGGCAGGTTCACGACATGCGACAAGAAAGATCCCGATTACTACTTCCAGAGCTCAAGGATGAAGCTGGTCGTGAACGACAGGATCGTTGCCGAGCCGATAATAATGTACGTCGATGGCGTCCCGGTTTTCGCACTCCCCTTCGGCGTTTTTCCCGCGAGGTCGGGGAGACGAAGCGGAATAATTACTCCCTCTTTCGGCGAAAGCCAGGACTACGGGAGATACCTTTCACATTTCGGCTACTTCTGGGCGATAAACGACTACATGGACCTGACCACTACCGCCGACTGGTGGATGCACGGCAAGTACGATCTCAAAACCGGATTCCGGTACAATGTCAGATATCTTTTCAACGGGAGCGTCTATGGTTCCTACGCCTACGAAGCCAAAGGACTTCCGGGCGACCCAGGAAGACTTCCACAGACGAACTGGAACCTGGCCATAACACATCAGCAAACCATCGACCCGAACACTCAGCTTACCGCGAACGTGAGCATGAGCTCGTTCAACTATTTTCGCACTACGGCGCTCGATTACACGGAGCTCCTTCAGCAAAACCTCGTCTCAAACGTGACGTTATCCAGAAACTGGCCGGAATCGGGCAACAGCCTGCAGTTGAACCTCCACAGGGATCAGAACCTGCAGGACGGCTCGATAACCTCGAGTCTTCCGAATATCATGTTCTCCCATAACCAAAGCTACCCGTTCCGGAGCGCGGCGCACGCCAATACACCGCTAGACCAGCTCGCCTGGTACGAACTCATAGGGTACTCGTACAACGGACAGTTCCAGAGTAACGCTTCAAAGCTGGCCGACACGACCTCTTCCACCGGATTCGACAAGTTCAGCACCTTAGGCGCGCTGCACACGGTGTCAATCAGCGCTTCGCCGAAGATCGGTTTCTTCACGTTCTCTCCGTTCATTTCGATAACGGACAAGATGTACGGATCGAAGACGATTCTCTACAGTGTCCCGAGCTATAAGGGCACCGACAGCCTTGTTGCGGAGAAGGTGCGCGGCTTCGACAACATCGGTTATTTCAATACCGGCATATCCACCAGCACAAGGCTGTTCGGCATCATGCAGCCGAATATATTCGGGATCACGGCGTTCAGACACACTTTGCAGCCCAGCATCACGGTAAGCTATCAGCCCGATTTCTCGAAAGCGTTCTGGGGATACTACGGACAGTACGATTCGCTGAACGGCAACCCGGCTACGTACAGTCATTACCAGTGGAACGACTACGTTTTCGGAGGGGCCCCGCAGGGCGAGTTCGGCGGAATGACATTTTCGCTGAACAACAATTTCGAGATGAAGATGAAATCGAGCGACACGTCCCAGACCGAGAACAAGATCCAGCTCCTCAACCTCGGCCTGAACATGTCGTATAACTTCCTGGCCAAGGGCTACAACCTGCCGTTATCGGAACTGAACGTCAATTACAGGACGAACATTGCGGGCAAGATAGATATCGGCGGTGCCAGCACATTCAACTTCTACCAGTACGATTATGCTTCCCGACGGAGGATAAACAAGCTCCTCCTTTCGGAAGGCCAGCTCCCCGACATGACAAGCTTCAACCTCAGCTTCTCGACCTCCTTCCAGGGAAAGAAGACGCAGCGCACCTCCGAATCTCAGCCGCAAGCAGAGGATTCCGTGAGATCGGAACAGCAGTACAACAGGTTCTACCAGCAAATCCAGCCGCCGGATCTCAGCATACCGTGGAACCTGCGGCTCGGCTTCAGCTACGGAATCACCAAGCCGACTCCCCTAACCGTCAATAGGTACGCGAGCCTGCAGTTCGACCTCGGTTTCAACCTTACCGAGAACTGGAAAATAGGATTCACGGGGGGATACGATTTCATACAGCATGATGTGGTCACACCCGCAGTGACCGTTTACCGGGATCTCCACTGTTGGGAGATGACGCTCAGGTGGAACCCGATCGGGTATCTGCGCGGTTTTAATCTTGAAATTAGGATCAAAGCTCCGCAACTTAGAGACATAAAGATCACAAAGAGAGAGTACCAGAACTTTGGATATTGATATAAAAGTCCGGCGCGCGAAGGTCGGAGACGTGCAGCAGATCGTCGCGCTGATAAACTCTTACGCCGAGAAAGGCGAAATGCTTTACCGATCGCAGAGCCAGGTTCTTCAGCAGGTAAGGAATTATTTCGTCGCGGTGGAAACGAGAAAAAGGGATGCCGGAGACCGGAGGCAGGAGACCGAATATGCCGGGACGGATGATTCAGTCCTGGCGTGCGGATCGCTCGATATCGCCTGGAACGATCTCGCCGAGCTCCGTTCGCTCGCAGTGAGCGAACAGGCTCAGGGCAAAGGGCTCGGTACGCTGGTAGTTGAAGCTTTGATGAACGACGCGGCTGAACTCGGCCTGAAACACGTCTTCGCGCTTACTTACAAACCCCATTTCTTCGAACGGCTCGGCTTCAAAATCATAGACAAGCAGCTGCTGCCCCACAAGGTCTGGAGCATTTGCATAGACTGCCTGAAGTTTCCCGTCTGCGACGAAGTCGCAATTCAGATCGAAGTCGAGGAATGGGCAATGAAACACGCCGCCCAGAAAGGGTAAGCCGCCCCTACTTCACTATCTCCCCTATCGTCACCGCGGCAAGCCCTTTCTTCCTCGCTCCATAGACTTCCATACCATAAACCATCCCGAGCATGAGAGACATGACCCCGGCTGCCAGCAGTGCCGCTACGAGCGGGTGAACCCCATCCGGCAAGAGCTGCTCGAGCCCTATGTTCACCGGTGAACCGTAGACAATCATTAGGTGCACAACGTACACAGTGAGAGAGCTTCTCCCTATCGCCGGGAGTATCTTTGGAAAACGGCCGATGTGCAGAGTGACATACCCTACGGAGGAGGCTACAAGTGCCACCAGGCTGAATCGGAGGAGATTCACAGCCGGAAGCACGCGCCAGTAGTCGGAACCGGGTAAAACGAATCTTTCCTGCACCACATATGCGACGGCGAACAGCACGAGCGACACCGCGGCAGCCTTCAAGAAACCCTTTGTCAGCACCAGGGCCCGCTTCTCCACCGGAAGACCTATCGCCAGGGCTCCGAACGCTGCGCCGGCAAACAGGAACGCCGAAAACGGGAAGAAGGTGAAGTAGGAGCCTGTGCGGAATGTCAGGTACGGATAGAGGACCGGGTTTAGGAATTTCTCCCAAGCTACCGATTCGGCTAAGGGAGCCAGTATGAGGGAAAGAACCGCGGCGATCGAATAAGCCGTCAGAAGATTCTTGTGTGTCCTCGCCACCAGCGCTATAACCAGTATGACCAGCAACGAGAGAGAGATGATCTGCAGGGCATCGGCTACCAGGAACGACCTCCAAGCCTCGTCGGACAGCGAACCGGGATTGTAAAGGATCTCTAGAGGCATGTGAAGACCGTACCCGAGAAGAAGAAGAGTAACAATCCTTCTCACCCTTCTCTTCTTCGACCTGCCGGATATCGAGAGGAAGCCGTCCCTGCATTTCACCGTGGCTACCACGAAAGCCAGTCCGGCGGAGAAGAAAAAGAAAGGCGCGGTCAGACCGCGGAAGAAGGTCCAGAATTGAAAGACAAGTGCGGATCCGTCTTTGTAGACGGAACTCATCGTCGCATCGATCGTGTGTCCTTCGATCATAAGCATTACTCCGATCGCGCGAAGTATGTCGAGTAGAATTAATCTGTTTTTGTCTTCAATCATAAATGCCGAAATTGTGCGACACCGTCCGATACTTCGATATCAGACGCACGACGAGCCGTAAGGTTGAAGTGCGATTCAATCCGGATATGGTATGGCGGGTTCTCTCCCGTCTCTACTCAAACAGCCCTATGATAATGCCGGAAAAACTCTACTTAACTGGAACCCCCTGGGACTTCAGATATTGGGGGAATTCCATCTTCTTATAAAAATCACCACCAATATACTTCAAGACATGGAGAAATTCATCGGGCTTCATGTAGCCTGGGGCCGCGGTGATCGGCTGTCCATCGGAGGCAAGAAACACGGTCGTAGGGTACCCATTCACTCCGAAAGCGGCTGCGAGCTGAGCGTCGGTGACGACCGTCGTGTCGATCACCTCCTTGTTGTTGCTCTCTGCGTTCAGTTTCACCAGGACATAGTTCTGCTTCAGGTAGTTCTGAACTCCTCCATCGGTATAAGTGTCGCTGTCCATCTTCTTGCACCAACCGCACCAGTCGGTGTAGACATCTATGAGGACTTTCTTGTTCGTCCTGGCGGCTTCCTTCACGCCTTCGGTGAAGTTGGTCCATTTAAGCTCTTCGTTCTGGCTCTGCATCGTCTGCGGCGCCCCGTTGGTTAACAACATGGTGCTCATCAAAATGACCCATATAGAACTCATTTTTGCCTCTCCTGGTTTAGAAAATGTCGAACTGATATATAAACGGTGACGGGGCCCTGAAAAGTTCATCCAGTTTGGGCAGAATCGATGGATCCGCCGCGGCGAAGCCGTATTTCACTGCATCTCCCGGTTGCAGGAAGCCCGAATAGATCTGCGAGAAAATCTCGATATCCGACTCGAACTGCACGGGTCGGCTGGTTTCTTCCACTGCTACTTCGCCTTTGTGGACGTGCATATTGAACGGCCGTGAGTTCTGCGGAAGGTTGCCGTCGTTTATCTTGATCACGAAGTCGGCCTGAGCATCGAGACTGTGTTTCATCCTCCGAAGCGCATCCGGCACGTTTATGACCCTAAGCATGAAACCGGACGCAACCGTCGAGAACGACTTGTATTCGAAAAAGAGCCTTCGATAGTCCCGCTCCCTCGGCTCCTTCAGAAAAAGATGAAGCGGGTAATCGGTCGGGGCCAGATACCTGACTCTCGAAACCTGCTCGCCAAGCGAGCCGATGAAGCCCCACAGCCCGCGATGTGCAGCCGCGTCGAGCCCTACGAGCTCCTTGATGTTTATGATGGGCTCGCCGAAGGCACCCGGCACGGGGGCGGGTTCCTTGTAAAGTTCATAGACCACGTATCCCTTCGTCTCGCCGTCGTCATATATGTATGCTTCCTTGAACTTTGGAAAGACGACTAGGTCCCAGAAACTGTCGTTGCGTGTCGGCGTGAAACTTCCCCGGAGTTGTATGTCCTGCTCGAGCACCCTCTTCACCTTGTTCCTGTCCGCCTTGACGAACGCGCGCACGCGTGAACGCTCAGGCAGGTTAAGGATGTCGCCTGTCAGGAGGTCGTACTGCGCCAGGTTGCCGACGTAGGCGTAACCGAATTTCTTGTAGAACCTGTGCTTGAACGGGAAGAGCATGGAGACCGGGAACTCCATTTCGTACATTTTCCTGAGCGCATCTTCCATGAGGGTTTCGGCTATCCCACGCCTCCTCGCTTCCGGCTGCACGGCCACTGCGGCGATTCCCCCCATCGGCATTACCTCGCCCCGTGAGTAGACTTCGAACGGGGTGATCCTGAGACAGCCCAACACCCCGCCTCCGAGGCTCTTGTCCTCGATGACGAACATGTTCGACAGCGAGTAGCGCGGGTTATTTTCGATGCTGACCCGGATGACCGAAGTGTCCTCGAGAAACGATTTCGCGAGAAGCGCGGCTATCTGGTCGGCGTCACTTCCTGTAGCCTGGCGGATTATCATGCGAAGTATCTTTTAAGTGAAGGACTTCCGATTCGTGCAACATTTCTTTGGCGGTGGAGAACACCATTTCGACCGATGTCCCGTCGCCCCCGCTCTCGAAGGTACACACGTGCGGGTCGCCCGGGCACCTCGTCTGACAGAAATTCTCCGTAGGCATGACAACTTTCGACGAGTTCCCCACCGGACCCCATAGCTTCGGTGAACATGCCGTAAGCGGACAGAACATGGAGACGGTCGGCGTGCCGACAGCGGCCGCTATGTGCATCGGACCGGTGCTCGATGAAACGAAGGCGCTCACATTGGCGAGTACTGCCGCGAGCTCGCGGAGAGAGAATTCCCCGAATGCTGCCGCGACACCCACGCCCAGATCGGTAAACTTATCCTCGTATTTCTTTTCCGCTTCGGAGCCCGTGACCAGCACCTGCCTGCCGGTCGCAACCAGCCTTTCGGCAAGCTCGGCGTACCTCCCTACTTGCCAGCTCGGCGAAGAATGCCCGCTGCCGGGATGGATGCAGACTATCGATTTGCCTGTGTCGAAACCTTTCTCGAGTAGATATCTCCGTGCGTCATGGACCTCCTCCTCCTTGAGAAATATCTCCGGCTTTGTCCACATGTCTCTGGCGCCGATTTTTCTCGCAAGGTCCAGCATGTATTCCGACTCGTGCCGCAGCGGGTTGTACTTGTGGCGCGAGACACCGTACATCAGCGTAATCACTTCGTACAGGATGTGCCCCACGCCGATCCTGTAAGGGATGCCGGCCAGGAACAACATATATGCGAGGCGCTTCGTCGGGAGAAGTAGAAGTGCAACGTCGAAATTATACGAACGGATCTCTTTTATCTTCTCCCGAAATCTTTTTCCCCCCGCGCTCTCCCCATCAGGGTCGTCGGTAATCATCACATCTATATGGGGGTTCCCCTCCAGAAGCGGCTTCGTATACGAAGAGATGAGTGCGCCCACAAAGCAGCTTTCGAAGGATTTCTTGAGGGTATGGTAGACCGGCGTCGACAATACCACGTCTCCGACGCGGTCTGGCCTTACAACCAGGATTCGAATAGGGTCTCTATTGTAGTAGGTCCGCAAGCTCGACTCTATGTAGTTCTGACGTCAATATAAGGACTGAATAGATATGTTGCACAGACAGGTTGATAAATGCAACTTATCCCCGCCCAATACTCGGCCATATTCCACAACCAGACATCTTGCGCTCCATTTCAGAATCCGAATAGCGTTGGTTTTGACAATTTCCAGTGTGAGGCAGCGATTTCCGATCTCCGGGCGAATTTTTTACTTGCATTAACAGAAACTCAAACATATATTAAAGCGAGTTTAACAGGGTTTCGACGAGGATCCCACCCTACCCCAAGAATCCTCGGACTATCCGTACCGACCTGCTGGCTACCCCACAGCGGGTCGGTTTTTTTATGTACCTCTCCAAAGAAGATTAGGACCCGGATTACACGAATTCCGAAAAATTCACACGGATGAAGATTCTTCCGTTCCAAGATCCGCAAGAACCGCTTCGATCCGTCCTACCCGCGTTCTATCTCCGTTGAATCAACAGCGGCTGTTTCCTAATTTGTGGAAAACGCGGAGCAACAATGGAACTTGAAAAAATTCAGACTGCAATCAGATCACTCGGGGCCGACGGCTGGCTCTTCTTCGACTTTCATAACCGTGACCATCTGGGGCTCAAGATTCTCGGCATGAGCGAGAAAGGACTCGCGACGCGCCGATGGTACTACTTCATACCGGCGGAGGGCGAACCAACTAAACTCGCACACAGGGTTGAACCGGCGAAGCTCGATCACCTGCCGGGGAAGAAGCAGATGTACTCCAGCTGGCGCGAACTGCATTCCAACCTGAAGAATATCCTCGGCTCACCCAGGAAGATTGCGATGCAGTTCTCTCCGCTGAACGCTATTCCGTACATATCCATAGTTGACGGCGGCACCATCGACCTGGTGCGGAGCTTCGGGCACGAGATTGTCTCCTCGGCGGACCTCGTGTCCCAGTTCGAGGCACTGCTGGACGAGAAGGCCGTAAAGTCACACTTCAAGGCGGGCAAGCTTGTCGACGCCATCCTGGATGAAGCGTTCAACGAAGTGCGCAGGTCCGTGAAGACAAAGAAGTACAAGACCGAGTTCGAGATACAGCAGTTCATCGGCAAGCGATTCAAATCGAACGGCCTCGTCACCGATGATCTCCCGATCGTCGGGGTAAACGACCATCCTGCAAACCCCCACTTCGCACCGGCCGCGAAGGGTTCGAGGAAGATCAAACCGGGCGACAAGCTCCTTATCGACCTCTGGGCAAAACTCGACAAGCCGGACGCCATCTTTTACGACATAACCTGGTGCGCGTTCATCGGCGACAACCCGCCCGACGAATACGTGAAGGCTTTCCATGTGGTCCGTGACGCGCGGCGTGCTGGATTCAAATTCCTCAACAGTCGCCTCAGCATGAGGAGCCAGGTCGCCGGCTGGGAAGTCGACGATGTCTGCAGGAATGTAGTTAAAGAGGCAGGTTACGGCGAGTACTTCACGCACCGCACCGGCCATTCCATCGGCGAAGAAGTGCACGGCAACGGCGGGAACATCGACAACTTCGAGACCCAGGACACACGCCTGCTCGCGCCCGGATGCCTCTTCTCGCTTGAGCCCGGGATATACATCGAAGGCAAAATGGGAGTTCGTTCGGAGCTTAACGTCTATATCGACAGCACCAACAAAGCCGTCGTGACGGGAAGAGAGCAGGACGAGCTTGTGATGATTCGCTGAAAACTCAAAAGTCAGATCTCAAAGGTCAAAGCTACAACTCAAAGCTCAAAGGTCAACGCCGGTTCTGACTTTTGACATATGGTTTTGACCTTTGACTTTTGCCTTCCTGACCTGTCGTCAGGACAGCTCCTGAACCCGATTCAGGACAGGCCCTGAACTCGATTCAGGACAGGTCCTAAACCCGATTCAGGACAGGTTTGGCTTTTTCATTCTCCCCTCTCCTCTATTAAATTGCTTCACGATGTCCAAGCAGACAATCCGCTTCGCATGTCAAAACTGCGGCTATGTTTCACCGCGCTGGGCCGGGCGCTGCCCTGAATGCGGGGAGTGGAACAGTTTCGTCGAAGAGCTACTCGAGGAGGCGCCGAAGAGACGTGAGTCGAGGGGGAAAGTCGAGATCGTGCCTCTTAGCGAAGTAGAGGTGACTGAGGGCAAGAGGCTCTCTACCGGAATCGAAGAATTCGACCGGGTGCTCGGCGGCGGGTTAATGCCGGGATCCGTCATACTCATCGCGGGCGATCCAGGAGTCGGCAAATCGACTCTGATGATGCAGCTGGCGCGCTTCGAGAAATTGGGAAAGATCCTTTATGTGACCGGTGAAGAGTCGCGCGCACAGGTCCGGGTTCGCGCGCAGAGGCTGGGAATTAAGAATCTCGAGAGTCTCTTCGTGCTCGCAGAGACAGATCTAGAAGCCGTTACGAAGGCTGTCGCAGAATTCAACCCGCCCGTACTCATCGTCGACTCCATACAGACCGTCTATCATCCCGACATAATGTCCGCGCCCGGAAGTGTGAGCCAGGTTCGCGAGTGCTCCGCAAAGCTCGCGCAGCTCGCCAAGGTGACGGGTACTGCCGTGTTCATCGTCGGCCACGTGACAAAGGACGGAATCGCCGCGGGCCCCAAAGTGCTGGAACACATCGTCGACACGGTCCTGCAGTTGGAAGGCGAAAGGCACTACGCTTTCAGGATACTTCGAGCATACAAGAACCGGTTCGGTTCGACAAACGAAATCGGCATCTTCGAGATGCAGGAAACTGGTCTCGTCGAGGTTGAAAACCCGTCGGAAATTTTCCTGTCGGAACGGAGCTACGGCGCGAGCGGTTCGACGGTTACCGCCGCTATGGAAGGAACGCGTCCGATACTTCTCGAGGTACAGGCGCTCGTCACGCCGACAGGCTACTCGGTCCCGCAAAGGACTTCCACGGGCCTGGACTACCGGAGGCTCAGCATCATTCTCGCCGTCGTGGAAAAGAGGATGGGCATAAAGCTGGGCGGGTTCGACGTCTTCCTGAATATCGCCGGTGGCGTCAAGATCGACGAGCCAGCGATCGACCTGGCGTCGGCGGTGTCGGTTATCTCGAGCTACAAAGACGTCCCAGTCGATTCGGGAACTCTCGTCATAGGCGAGGTAGGCCTCGCCGGCGAAGTCAGGAGCGTAAGCCAAATCGAACGGCGGGTCCAGGAGGCGGCCAAGCTCGGCTTCAAACGGGCGATCGTCCCGCATGCGAATTTCAAAGGGGCGAAATCGAAACTCGACATCGAAATAGTGGAGGTCCAGAAGATCTCCGAAGCGGTGAAATTACTGATATAGCCGGCTCCCGGCAAAGACTCGAGATTCGGGAGATCCCGGCGAACGCCGGGTTTACCCTTTCTTTTTTTTCACAACGACCAGGAAAAGTGCATAATATGAAATTGATCGGATTAATCGGACTGCTCGCGATCGTGGCGTGCTGGATTCCACAGACGCTGGAAGTGCTGAAAACCGGGCGCGCGAACATGAAACTCTCTTTCCTCATTCTTTACCTTCTCGGAAGCATTGCCCTGACGATTTACGCTCTCGGCGACGCGATATTCGTGACTCTCAACCTATTGACGACGGTTGGAAGCGCGATAAACCTATACTACAAGTTACTCCCCAAGAGAACCGGACCGGCGGGTGTAGAATGAAAATTGTCCTGGCAACCCACAATCGCCATAAGGTGGAAGAAATCAGAGATATCCTTGCAGACCTCAACATCGAACTCCTCTCGCTGGATGCCTTTCCCGATGTCGGAGAGCTCATTGAAGACGGAGAGACACTTGAAGAGAATGCCAGAAAGAAGGCTTCTGCCGTCTTCAACGCGACACGCTTCCTCTCACTTGCGGACGACACAGGACTGGAAGTCGAGGCGCTGGGCGGCAGGCCCGGGGTCTACTCGGCAAGGTACTCGGGTGAACACGCGACATACCGCCAGAACAACGAGAAACTCGTGGGCGAGCTGAAGGGTGTGCCTCCGGATAGACGAAGGGCTAAGTTTCGGTGCGTCATCTCGATAGTCGGAGACGGCGTCGACGAGATCGCCGTGGGCGAAGTCCCCGGAAAGATAATCGAATCTCCGCGCGGAACGAACGGTTTCGGGTATGATCCGGTTTTCGTGCCCGACGGATACACGGAGACTTATGCCGAGATGGAATCCGCATTGAAGAACAGTCTCAGCCATCGTGGGCTTGCGCTTGAACAGGCAAAGAAGATCCTCGAGCGGCTGGCGGGAAGGAAAAAGGCGGGATAAGAGACCGGCGTCGTCGGTTGTTCCGTTTCTCACGGCCGACGGTTCATTTGCAGGACGCGTCATATAGCCGTCTCTCTTCAGAGTCTCAATTTCACCTCTTACGGAAAATTAATTCGAAATCAAACTCCCAGGCAAACGGAGATCATTGTGATCAATCCTATGTGTCCTATGTAGTTTATTTTCAAACCGGGTGAATTCCCGGCTTCCGTTCACGTTGCAATTTCCTCACCCTGAAACTAAATTGGAGAAAATCCGAGGCGGCAATGACGAGTCAATCCGGGAACAATCAGGGATCCGACAGCGTCCGATCGAAATCGGGCGACACGGGCAAGCTATTCATCTCAATTGCCGGCAACATCGGTAGCGGGAAATCATCGCTTACAAAACTCCTCAGCCGGCATTTCGGCTGGGTTCCCTTCTATGAATCGGTCGACGATAATCCGTACCTCAGCGATTTCTACGCCGACATGAAGCGATGGTCTTTCCATCTCCAGGTTTATTTTCTCTCCAACCGTTTCATAAATCACAAGAAGATACTCGAAATGTCCGAATCCGTCATCCAGGACAGGTCTATATACGAAGATGTGGAGATATTCGCACGAAATCTTCACGACATGGGAAACATGGACAAGCGCGATTACGAGAACTACCGCCAGCTGTTCGGGATAATGGTGGACTATCTCAGGCCGCCGAACCTTCTCGTATACCTGCGCGCGAACGTCGACACCCTTCTCCGCCAGATAAGACTGCGCGGGCGAAGTTTCGAACAGAGTATCAGCAGAGAATACCTGGAGCTCCTCAACGCGAGCTACGAAGAATGGATCGGGAGATACAACATGGGGAAACTTCTCGTCGTGGAGTCGGATGACCTGGATTTCGTGAACAATGCCGGCCACTTTAATGATATCGTAAGAAAAGTGGAGACCGCGCTGATGCCGACACTCCCATCATCTTCGAAAGCTTCCCAACTCATCAGGTGAACCACACCTCTGACCGGGATGCAGCAGAAGCCTGATATCTTGTTCAAGAACGGAGATTTCTGGACCGGCAGTCCCCGCAAGCCCTCCGCATCGTATCTTGCCTGCAAAGACGGCCGGATAGTCGCCGTCGGCAGCGGCGTGCTATCTGCGGATGTTGGCATACCCGCGGTTGACCTCAAAGGGTGTTTCGCGATGCCAGGGTTCGTCGACGCGCATACCCATTTTAGAATCGGTGGTGCCTCTCTGAATAGGCTCGACCTCCGGAGCGCGCGCAGCGAAGCCGACTTCTCAGAGGCGGTGCGCGCAAAAGCCAGATCGCATCCGGATCGTAAGTGGCTCATGGGCGGAAATTGGGATCATGAAAGCTGGAACAGCAGGCGGCTGCCTACGAAGAATCTCATAGATGACGCGACGCAGCGCTTTCCGGTGTTCCTCGACCGGCTTGACACGCACATGGCACTGGTGAACTCGGCCGCCCTCCGCATGGCAGGAATCTCAGGAGAAACCCCTGACCCTCCGGGCGGCGTGATAGTCCGCGACGAACGCGGTGAACCGACAGGGATAGTTAAAGATGCCGCACGGGAAATGATCGTGAAGCTGATTCCCGAACCGAAAATGGACGAGCTCATGAGGGACGCGAGAGAAGCGATGAAGCTCGCGAACAGGCTCGGTGTCACTACCGTCAGCGACATGAGCCCGGAACGCGACATGAGAGCATACATCGACTTGAAGGAGAAGGGACAGCTCACGGTGCGGATAAACATGGTCCTCCCTATCGACAAATACAGGACCCTGGCAAACCACGGGATACAGGCGGATAGCCGATCGGGAAGCAACGAATGGATACGGCTGGGTGCTGTCAAGGCTTTCGCAGACGGCTCCCTCGGTGCGGGCACGGCATGGTTCTTCGAGCCGTACGAGGACAACAGCTCGAACTACGGCCTTCCCTCCGACCTTCTCTCGAGCGGCGAGCTGGAGAACCTAGCGATCGACGCGGACCGAAACCACATACAGCTTGCCGTACACGCGATAGGCGACAAGGCGGTGAGCCGCGTTCTCGATATCTTCGAGAGAATCCAGAGGCAAAATCCTGCCTGGGACAGGCGGTTCAGGATAGAGCATGCACAGCACCTGAAGGAAGAAGACTTCGTCCGGATGAAGAGGCTTTATGTAATCGCTTCGGTTCAGCCGTACCACTGCATAGACGACGGAAGATGGGCAGAGAGCAAGATAGGGGCGGAGCGCGCCGGGTCGTCGTTCGCGTTCAGGCGGCTGCTTGGCGACCGGGGCATAATCGCCTTCGGCACCGACTGGCCCGTTGCCCCGCTCAACCCGCTCGAAAGCGTATACGCAGCGGTGACCCGGGCAACCGCAGACGGCAAAAGGCCCGGCGGCTGGATACCCGAACAGAAGGTCGAACCGGAAGAGGCGCTGTGGGCCTATACCTACGGCAGCGCGTTTGCGTCGTTTTCGGAAGGCGAGAAGGGAACGCTCGATCCCGGGAAGTTCGCGGACATCGTCGTGCTTTCTGCAAACCCGTTGAAGGCAGCCCCTGGAGAAATAAGGAACATCAAGGCTCTAATGACGGTGGTCGGAGGGAACGTGGTCTACTCCGACGGAGAAATATTCAGAACGGAGAAGCATGGGGACGCCTCCTGAAGGAAAACGCCCCCTGTCCGAGACGGATGTACAGTATGTGAAAGGTGTGGGACCGCGGCGCCGCGACGCGCTCGCCGGAGTCGGCGTCAGGACCGCGATGGATCTTCTCTATTATTTCCCCCGCAAATATCTCGACCGCAGCCGCGTATATAAAATCAAAGACGCCTCAGCTGCCATACTTATTCCCGAAGAGGTGACCTTCGTCGGCAGGATAAGATCCGTTCAGGTCGTCCGCAGGGGGCACGGACGCTCGATGATGTTCATCCGGTTGGCCGACGAGACGGGGACTATGCGCTGTGTCTGGTTCAATGCGGTCCAGTATTTCGCGAACGCTTTCAAGGAAGGCGAGTTCATCGCTTTCTCCGGAAAAGTGACTTCGTACCAGGACCAGCCGTGCCTGATCCACCCCGACTATGATCACCTCGAAGACGAATCGGACGAAGAGTTCCTGCACACCGGCGGGATAATCCCGGTCTATCCGACCACGGAGGCTCTGAGGAGGGTCGGTCTCGATTCGCGCGGGTTCCGAAGAATCCTGAGAAACCTGTTCGGCGCGGGCGACTATTACGAATTTCCGGCGGACCCTTTTCCGCCAAACATCGTCTCGACGAATTCCCTCCCGCCACTCGGAGAGGCGATTTCCTGGATCCACTTCCCCAAAGATGAAAAACAACTCGGCTATTCGCTGCACCGGTTCAAATTCGAAGAACTCTTCTACCTCCAGCTTCTCCTGGCCATCAGGCGTAATCTCATCAATCACTCGCCGGGAATCCCGATGAAGAGCACGGGACAGCTGGTCGAGAAGCTTGCGGCGGGGATCCTGCCTTTCAAGCTGACTGAATCTCAGAAGAAAGTTCTCAGAGAGATATTCGCGGACATGAAGGCGGGCCACCCGATGTACAGGCTTCTCCAGGGAGACGTCGGCAGCGGGAAGACTGTCGTGGCGCTGATAGCTATCCTGACTGCCGTCGAGAACGGTTACCAGGCTGCGTTCATGGCTCCGACAGAAATACTCGCGGCGCAACACTATTCGACCATCTCCCAGTATCTGGCCAAGCTCGGCGTCGAGACATCGCTTCTCGTCGGCGGCCAGAAGAAAAATCTGAGGGACCAGATCTACTCGGCGATAGAAGAGGGGAGGACTTCCGTGGTCGTCGGGACACACGCCATCATACAGGAAAAAGTCAAGTTCAAGCGGCTCGGGCTGATCGTGGTCGATGAACAGCACCGGTTCGGAGTGATGCAAAGAATGGCACTGCAGGAAAAGGCGGAACCAGCCGCAGCCGAACCCCACTTGCTCGTGATGACCGCAACCCCGATACCGAGAACTCTTTCGCTCACGATCTACGGAGACCTTGACATATCGATCATCGACGAAATGCCGACGGGGAGAAAGAAGACAAAGACGGCGCTGCGGGGAGAATCGAACCGCGACAAGGTCTACAAGTTCATACGCGACCAGGTGCTTGCCGGAAGGCAGGTTTATATCGTCTATCCGCTCGTGAACGAGACGGAGAAATCCGATCTCAAGGCCGCGACACAGAGCTTCGTCAGATTAAGGGATGAAGTGTTCCGCGGACTGAAGGTCGGGCTGATACACGGGCAAATGACCGAAGCCGAGAAGAACGACGTCATGACGGCATTCAAGAAGAACGCCATCAACATACTCGTTGCCACGACCGTCATCGAAGTTGGCATCGACGTACCGAACGCCACCGTGATGCTGATCGAACACGCCGACCGTTTCGGCCTGAGCCAGCTTCACCAGCTTCGCGGAAGGATCGGACGTGGAATTCACCAGTCATACTGCATACTGATGACGGAAGACAAATATCTGGATGAATGGAAGGTCGCCACGAGCGAAGAGGCCGTGGCGAACCGGAGACTGAAGCTGTTCACTTCGACCTCCGATGGGTTCAAGATCGCGGAGTACGACCTGATGCTCCGCGGGCCGGGCGAGTTCTTCGGTACGAAGCAGAGCGGGATGCCGCCTCTTAAGCTGGCGAACCTGATTAAAGACAGAGACATCATCGCTCAGGCAAGGAAGTCAGCCTTCAGGCTAGCCGAAGAAGATCCGCACCTGAGGGATGGGAAACACCGGTGGATAAAAGAAACTCTCATGAAGAATTACCGCGAGAGTTTCGAGTTTCTGAAGGCGAACTAGTGCTCATCCAACTATCATTTGCTAATCCCGTCGAAGAAAAATCTGGCGAGGTGCTCATTCCAACGATAATTTTAGCCGCACGTTGTTTGCTAAAATTAGTTGGAATGGCACTAGCAGGGGCCCGGCGACTCAAGCCCCTGCCGGTGGAACACTAGGACTGCCTGTCCTCGTCTCCGGGAGCTATTTCGAAATAGACGCTCCCGATTCCCGAATATGCCGTGATGGACGAGCCGCCGCCGTTCATCCTGACTTTCAGGCGGTCGTTCTGATGGATCTCGCACTCCGGGCAAAGCTTCGAGAAAAGCTCAACCGGGCTCACCCTGACACCGCCAAGCTCGGACGTGGAAGCGTCGATGTTAGCTGAAATATCCGAAGGAACGATGATCCGAACGCTGCCCGCCTCGGTACGCAGGTCCACCGCGCTCATGTTGTGCGATACCGAAGCACGAATGCTTCCCTGCCTGGTCTCGGCCCTGACCGCATACGAGGCCCCTCTGGGCACCATTATGACGAAATCGACCTGGCGCAGACCAACATCCCGCGCTCCCGTCCCATTTTCGTACCATCCCTTAAGAGTCAGCTGATTTCCGAAGAAATTATGAGTGAAACGGAAATTGGAAATCCCCTCGGGGGTACCTTGAAGCTTCAATTCGACTTTCACTTCGCTGCCGGCATACTCTTCTATCGAAACGTTCCCGAACTCGGCATCGAGCAGAATAAGACCACCGGGCTTCAGATTCATCTGTTTCTGAATGATCTCAGTGCTGACCCTGTCGTAGCTCTCCGATGAACCGGCGGAAACGGGCTGATTGAAACCTGCGGATGTCCCGAAGAGGAGTACTCCCTGCGTCAAGATGGCGACTAGCATTCCATTCATGACTTCCCTCCTTTTTATATGCTTTGCTGCATGAAATGCGGTTTGGAAATCGACTCACATACAATATCACTGGTACGTCGAGTGCGGGAATATGTTTCACCGGTGCGTGCACCTCGTCCGGGAAAGGGCTCCTTGGAAATAAGGGCCTCCTCATTTAGTTTTACCAAGAACAGGTAGGGGGATATTGTGCTAGGAAAATCATATCGAATGAAGAGAGCCGGTTCGCTCAACAACCTATCGCTGGTCGAAGAAGAGATAGGAGAGCCGGCTGAAAACGAATTACGGATAGAGGTAAGGGCTATCGGGCTCAACTTCGCCGACGTGTTCACAATCCTGGGGCTTTACAAGGCGGCTCCAAAGAAGGATTTCATCCCGGGACTCGAGTTCAGCGGCATCGTTACGGGAAAAGGGAATGGCGTGACCGACTTTAAAATCGGAGCTCGCGTCATGGGTTCCGTCAGGTTCGGAGCATACACCACCCGCCTTAACATCGACAGGCGATACGTCATGCCTCTGCCGGATGGCTGGAGCTTCGAGGAAGGGGCTTCTTTCATCGTCCAGGCATTGACCGCCTATTATGCACTCGTGAAGCTTGGAGAGATAAAGCAGAATCAATCGGTGTTGATACACAGTGCAGCCGGGGGCGTCGGCATATATGCAAATCGCATCGCCAAGAAATTCTCCGCCTACACGATCGGGACGGTAGGAAACGCGTCAAAGACAGAATTCCTCAGGACGGAAGGATACGACGATATCATTGTAAGAAAAAGCGACTTCAGGAAACAGCTGGCACAAAAACTGAACGGGAGGAAACTGGACATCGTACTTGACGCCGTGGGAGGGAAAGTGCAGAAGGACAGCTTCGACTTCCTCAACATTACTGGACGCATGGTAGCCTACGGCCTCTCGCAATTTGCCTCTCCAGGCGCGCGGCCCGACTACGTTAAGCTCCTTCTCGATTTCATTTCGATGCCGAGATACCAGACCCTGACCCTGATTGAGTCTAACAAGAGCATTCTCGGATTCAACCTGATTTGGCTCTACGACAGGGTCGACATGCTGAAATCGATGCTGGATGAGATCCAGGCGATGCATCTCGAGAGACCTCGTATCGGGGTGGTGTTTCCGTTCGAACGTCTCAAAGATGCCGTGAAGGAATTCCAGTCCGGGAAGACGACAGGGAAGGTCGTGGTGACGGTACCTCCTCCCCCAAGGGGAGGCTCGCCGCAGCGGATATCCGACAGCTCAGAAAAGTGATCGGCCAGCCCGCTGGGTAGTGTATCAGATTCATTAATCTGCAAATTCCCCGGGTCCTTTTTCAACCGCGAAGGACGCAGAGGATGCGCCAAGTGCGCAGAGAATGAATGCAATTTCTTAGCGTTCTTTGCGGTTAAGTTCAAACTGATACACTACGGGCCGCTGAAAGTGAAGCGATAATTCCATAAGTTGTTGGACACCGAGGACGCACGCTTGACTGAAAAGTTCTTCACATCAGACGCTTATCATACCGACGACAATACTCGCCGGGTACTTCCCGACAGACTCGCCCTCAACACGCGTTTCTATTTCATGGCACGATACATTTCTATTGTGTTGAGAACGCGCCGGGAGGCGATCGCCGGCACGTACGATACCGCAGCATGGATACGGTCTTCGCTCGACATTTTCAGGTTGATCGAGGACTGCGGAGGGAAGTTTCACATGACCGGGATGGAGAATATCCGGATCGACGGGGGGCCTGCCGTCTTCGTGGGGAACCACATGAGCACTCTCGAGACGATGATACTCCCCAGCATCATAGCCCAGGAGAAGGAGGTGACATTTGCGGTTAAGGACAGTCTAGTCCAGCACCCCTTTTTCGGAGCGATAATGCGATCAAGAAACCCGATAGTCGTCGGAAGAGAGAACTCCAGGGAAGACCTGGCAATCGTTTTGAACAAAGGTCAGGAGCTCCTTTCGAACGGGACATCTGTCGTGATATTTCCCCAGAGCACGCGGATGGTAAAGTTCATTCCCGAGAGGTTCAATTCGCTCGGCGTCAAGCTGGCCGCCAACGCCGGTGTCAAGGTTGTGCCGTTCGCTTTGAAAACCGATTTTTGGGAAATCGGGAAACTCGTGAAGGACCTCGGCAGAATCAGCAGGCACAAGCCGATTCACATAGCGTTCGGAGAGCCCATGACGATAACCGGAACCGGGAAAAAAGAGAACGCTGAAATTATCCGGTTCATAACCGATCATCTGAAGGAATGGGGTGGAGAAGTGGCATAGCGCGCCAGGTCCATCTCCCCTATCCGGCTTCCCTGACCGTACTTCCGTTTTCCGTTTTTCCTTGTTCCTTTTCTCCTTGTTCCGTTCTTCCGTCAATCACTTCGTCTTGTAAAACTTCGACACTCCGGGTATCAAGTACTCCTCGAAAGCCTTTCGCATATCGTACTCAGGCTTCCATCCCCAGTCTTTTCTGGCGCGCGAATCGTCGACGTCTGCGGGCCACGTGTCGAGTATTGCCTGCCGCTTTAGGTCGGGCGCGAAGTTGATAACCGCCGAGGGGAAAGCAGCTTTGACGCGCTCTTTCAAGTCGGTGGCAGAAGGACTAAATGCTCCCACGTTGTAGATCTGTGTAGAAAGATTTTCCTTTGGCGCAGCCTCGAGCTTGAGGAGCGCGCTCACTCCGTCGGGCATCGCCATGAACGGAATCCTCGTATCTTCCCTCACAAAACAATTATAGGCCTCTCCCTTCGCAGCCTGGTGCAGCATCTCCGGCGCGAAGTCGCTCGTGCCGCCGGTCGGAAGCGTGACCGCACTAATCAGGCCGGGGAATCTCACGCAGCGAAAATCGACTTTGCCTCCCATAGGCTGAGCATCGAGCTGGCGGTAGAAGTTCATATAATACTTCCCGAGTCTCTCGCAATACAACTTGTTGATTCCGTACATAGTCCGCGGATCGGTCCACTCGTCCTCGTTTATCCTCCCTGCCCTGTTCTTCGCCGCCGCATGCGGAAGCCCGTAGACAGCTATAGAACTCGGGTAAATCATCTTCACTTCTTTCCCCTGCAGGCGCGACTGCGTGATGGCCATCTCGAGAAGGTTCAGCGTCCCGTCGACGTTCACCTTGTGCGCTATGGTAGGTTGTCTTTCGGCGCGGGTGGAGAGGAGTGCCGCGAGGTGGTAGATGACGTCGAAATCGTGTCCCGTAGAAAGGGACTCGAGAAACCGACTGTCAAGGATATCACCGGTGTAAGACTTGTAGCACTTTAACCTCGTCGCGTCGTCGAGCGCGTTTAGATCGAGGGCCACAACTCTGACGCCGTCGTGTTCGGCAAGATGCGAGATGAGGCCGTGGCCGATTTCGCCGTTCGCACCTGTAATAAGTATCGTCTTAGTTTCCATCTGTTCTCCAGGAAGAATTGCCTCACTTCTTTTCGAAGCCGGGCAATAGAGTGTGTCAAATGCAGGTCAGTGTTCCACCTGAGTTTTGTCGCATAAGTTATATCATGATATCCCTGTGAATCAACATACTTCCGGGTACGACCTCGGATCCTCCGGCTTCTATTCACAAAGCACGGAAAAATTCGTACATTGAGATACGGATTTTCAGAGAGATGAGCGTCCACACGGAAATAAAGGAGGGAGAAACAGGTTGACTCCGGCCAGACAATTCCTTTCCGCTGCGGTGGCAGTGTTCACGATTTCAATGATTGCCGCGATCCCCGGGTCCCACGTCTGCTATTGTCAGGGCCTGACCCGCACACGCGTCGAAGTCCTCGTCCGTCCGACGCTCGATTCGCTGATCGCCAAAGAAGACACGGACGGCGACAAGAAGATCACGATAGACGACCCGCACGTCCCGGGCACCGACAGAGGCAACAAGCGGTTCTGGATCACATCGCTCGACAGCCGCAAATATGAAGTGGCCGAGACGTATTATCTCTCAAACCTTCTGCAGTCCCTGAAGCTCGCAGAAGACGAGGGAAAGGATACCGTATGGCTGGACGGCACCCGGATATTCGAACCTCCCGTGCAGCATATTTCCGAGTCGATAAAGGACCTGTACTGGGACGGTTTGACGAGACGGATCGACGAGGGCGGATTGCAGAACATATTCAGGGACACGAAGACCCGCACGATCGACGGTTACAATTACGTCTATGTCCCGCATGATGACAGTATGGCGTACGACTACTTCAGCGGCATCGCAGCGAAACGCGCCGATTTCAAGATGAAGGTGGTAATGCTTCCCGCGAAGATCACGCCCAAATACGTGGAAAGCCTGAATGAAAGGGCCGGGATTCTCAGTCTCAAGCTCGTCAAGTCACCCGAAGGAAAGATAGAAGGAGCGCCTTTCGTTGTGCCGGGCAGCAGGTTCAACGAGATGTACGGTTGGGACAGCTATTTCATTACGCTCGGTCTCCTCGAGAACGGCCGGGTCTCGCTCGCAAAGTCGATGGTCGACAATTTCATATACGAGATCGACAACTACGGGAAGATCTTGAACGCGAACAGGATATACTACCTGACACGGTCCCAGCCGCCGTTTTTCACTTCGATGGCCATGGCAGTGTACAGGTACCTACCCAGAGACACGGCCACGACCGCCTGGCTGAAAGAAGTACTCGAGGCCGCGATCAAGCAGTACGACGATTACTGGATGGGGCCCGAACACCTGACCTGGACCGGGTTGAGCAGGTACTACGACGACGGCATCGGCCCGCCTCCGGAGGTCGAGCCCGGGAGATATAACTATCTTTACGCCGAATATGGGAAGAAATGCGGGATGGATGCGGCGAAATTCGAATCGGACTATCTTTCCGGAAAGCTCAAGGTACCGGCGCTCGACAAGTTCTTCACAGACGACAGAAGCATGCGGGAGTCGGGGCACGACGCGAGCTACCGGCTTCAGTACGACTGCGCCGAACTCGTTACGGTCGACCTCAATTCCCTTCTTTACAAAACCGAAACCAACATCGCGGAGATAATCTCCGACGGTTTCGGCGGAGACGTAAAACTTGACAACGGAAAGATCGAGAAAGCCTCGGCATGGAATGAAAAGGCCGAGAGGCGCAAGAAGCTGATGACAAAGTATCTCTGGAACCAGAAGCGGGGCATGTTCTTCGATTACAACTTTGTCAAAAGGAAGCAGACCGACTACATGAGCGCGACGACGTTCTATCCTCTGTGGGCCGGACTCGCAACGAAGAAGCAGGCTGAAGCCCTCGTCAGGAATGCGCTGCCGCTGCTGGAAATGCCGGGAGGGATCGTCGGATCGACGCAAGAATCGCGCGGGCCGATCACGAAGGATCACCCGCAGACACAATGGGATTACCCGTTCGGTTGGGCCCCGCACCAAATGCTGGTCTGGGCGGGGTTGAAGGACTACGGCTTCGGCAAACTCTCGCGCGAGCTCGCATACAGGTGGCTTTACACGATCACGATCAATGCCTGCAACTACAACGCGACCATCGCGGAGAAGTACGATATGGTCAACCGCTCGTCGCAGGTCTTCGCCGAATACGGCAATGTCGGAACGAAATTCTCATACATCACCAGGCAGGGGTTCGGTTGGACTAATGCATCATATGCAGTCGGACTCACCTACCTGACTAAGAAGCTCATCGAAGGCCTTAACCGCCTCATACCTCCGGAATGGGTCTTCGAACGCTGAGGGACATCGACTTCCCTCAACCAAAAATTCCGGACGACGCGAACTTTATCTGAACAGATTTGTTTAATACGATACACGTACACTTGTAGCAAATGAATTGAGGAAACAAGCATCAATGAATAACGCGACAACCGTCATGGTCGCGGGGGCAACCGGGAAACAGGGTGGTGCAGTAGTGAGAGCGCTTCTAAAGAAAAAGTACAAGGTAGTCGCGCTGACAAGAAATCCCGCCGCCAGTGCGGCGATAAAATTTTACAACGACGGGGTCAGGATCGCGGTCGGAGACATGACCGAGATTAACTCTCTGAACCGCGCGATAGTGGGTGTGGATGTGGTTTTCGCAATGACCACGCCCTTTCAGAGTGACCACGACAGCGAGGTCCTGCAGGGCGTCAACGTCGCGGACGCGTCGAAAGCTGCCGGTGTCAGGCACATAGTCTTCAGCTCGGTGGCGAGCGCGAACAAAAACACCGGGATACTGCATTTCGAAACGAAATTTAAGATCGAGCAGCATATCGCGGCATCGGGCATTCCGTATACGATAATAGGTCCCGCCGCATTCATGGAGAATTTTCTGCAGCCGCAGGTCGTTTCCGGACTCAAGGAAGGCAAATTGCGGAGAGCCCTTCCTCCCTCCCGCCCGTTACAACTGGTTGCTGTGGAGGACATCGGCACTTTCGCCGCTTTCACGATCGAGCACCCCCAGTGGTTTCTCAATAAACGGATCGACATCGCCGGCGACGAGCTGACCGGCGAAGACACCGCCGCCATCCTGACGAAGGCAACAGGCAGACAAATCGAGTACGAGGAATTTTCTCCTGAAGTATTGAAGGTCCGCAGCCCGGATCTGGCGACAATGATGGAGTGGCAGGCAGAGCACAGCTACACCGCCGACATCAAGGGATTACAGAAGAGTTTCCCCGAGGTGAGGTGGCATACTTTCGAGGAGTGGGCGAGCAGGGTGGAGTGGAATACGCTGCTGGGTTCGTAGGGGCTCAGAGTCCGGGCTAGTCCGGCAGTTAAAACAAAGGAATCCGCCCGCTGCCTTTAGTGACTTGACAAGATCGGGAAGTGTTTTCAGGAAAGTGAGGAGCCCCTTTAAAAAAATCCTCGAACAGCTGCAGCTTGTCTTTCCCCCGACAGCATATTTCCACAGAGTCTTCTTCTCGGTAAGAGCGTGCATTGCCCTTACAGACAAATTGTCAGTCAGCCCGCCAGCGACCAGAACATCGATTACTGTTCTCCTTTCCCCTCACCGCTTCCTGCTACCTACTTCTTACTACTTACTCTATACCTCTTGACTCTGGCTTCTTGCTTCCAGTTTACTTCGGTACTACCGTATCATACCACGCCCTCTTTTGCCTCGGCACACCGTCGTCGACATGGACATGTTTGATCTCCATGTACTCTTCGACTCCAATCCGGCCGAATTCTCTCCCTATGCCGCTCTGCTTGTAACCGCCAAAGGGTGCGCGCTCGTTGAGAAGGTGCCATTCGTTTATCCATACCGTGCCGGCTTTCAGCCTCTCGGCTATCTTCCGGGCACGATCGACGTCTCTACTCCACACGCCGGCAGCGAGACCGTACACGACGTCGTTCGCCAGCGCGACCGCCTGCTCGTCCGACGAGAATTTGCTCACTACGAGCACCGGACCGAAGATCTCTTCCTGCGCGATCCTCGAGCGGTTGTCGACGTCGAGAAAAACAGTCGGCTTGACGAAATTTCCGTTCGAGAGATCCGGCGACTGCACCTCTCCCCCTCCCATCGCAATCCTGAATCCGTCTTTCTTCCCGCTCGCGATATAACCCAGCACTCTCGCCTGCTGTTTTTTAGAGATGAGAGGTCCGATGTCGGTCGAGCGTTCCATCGGATTCCCCATCTTCATCCTCTTCGCCTTCTCCACCAGCATGGCGACGAAGCTCTCGTAGATATTCTCGTGCACGAGGAGCCTGGTCGCCGCCTCACAGCACTGGCCCGAGTGATAAAACATCCCGTATATACTTCCGTCGACCGCGATCTCCAAATCCGCGTCTTCGAGCACGATGTTCGCCGACTTCCCGCCGCACTCGAGTGTCACCCTCTTCAAGTCCTCGGCTGCAAGCTGCATTATCTTCTTTCCCACCGCTGTCGAGCCGGTGAACGCTATCTTGTCGACGCCGGGATGCCGGACCAGCGCCTCGCCGGCTTCAGGCCCGTAACCGGGAAGGATATTGACTACTCCGGCAGGGATGCCGATCTCATCGATGATCTGCGCAAGCTCCATCGCGGTTACCGGCGTCAGCTCGGACGGTTTCAGCACGACTGTGCATCCCGCCGCTAACGCGGGCCCGAGCTTCCACGCCGCCATCTTCAGGGGGAAGTTCCACGGAATGATCGCCCCGACTACGCCGGCCGGCTCATATCTCACATAGTTCTTCGCGAAACCGGGTTTGGAAATATCAGCCATCTCCCGTTCGTTCTCGCCCGTCGCCAGCCTGGAGAAGACGCTGAATGCGCGCGCACTAAGAAAAATATCTTCGGTGGCCTTCTTGATGGTCGAACCGGAGTCGAGGACTTCAAGGTTGATCAGGTCGTTGGCCTTCTCGTTGATCTTTTCGCCGATCTTTTTGATGTAAGCGGCTCGATCTGCCGCGGACAGGCCGGTCCAGATCCCCGAATCGAACGCCCCTCTGGCGGCTGCGACCGCGCTGTCGACGTCCTCGCGGTTCGCTACGGCAAACCTCGCCACCGGCGAACCGTCGAAGGGGTTGCGCGTGTCTTCAGTACCACCGCCTTTTGAGCCAACGAATTGCACGTGTATATAGAGTTTGTACTCGCGCATGAGGTCCTCACAATTTTCTATTTATTTGAAATTCCGGAGGTACCGGGAAGCAGAGACGACGAGAGGTGTGCCCGCGTCTAATGGCCGGAAGGTCGACGCGCCAAAACCCGTTTTCGCATCGGACTCCGCCGGTCACCTGATTTTGTATTTCCTCTTCGTCTTTTCTATCAACTTCAGGTGGTGTTCGAAATGCTCGACCGTGTGTTCGAGCACGCTCAGGAGGGTCACCTTCCCGGTTTCATTATGAATCCCGGTCCTGGAGAAGTCGCCGTCTTTCAGACCCTTAAGTACAGGTGTCATTGAAGCCCTGAGTGTGTAGAACAGCGCGATCGAGTTCTCAACCGAAGTTCCCGAGTAATTGAGACTTCCGGCCCACACGTCCTGGTCGTAGGCCAAAAGGAGCGGGTTATCCTCCGCGATGATCTTTTTCATCCTGCAAACGAGGTTCAGCTCGGCATCGGCGAGATGATGGACCTGTTCCCTTATCGTCCACTTTTTCGGGGCTAGCCTGCGGTCAAGGTCCCTGTCAGAAAGTCCGTCTAAGCCGGCTATGAGATCGCCGGGTCCGTTCTCGTACCTGCGTATGAGCGCGATGGTTTTGGATTTCATTCATATGCTCCTGTTTTTGCGGGGAAGTACATTTACGGTTTGAAGAGAGTAAGAAGCACAATCACAACGACGAGTATCCAGTTGGCGAGAAAGAAAAGAGTCTGCTTGCTGTTCAGCGATTCCATTTTCTCACCGGCATCTTCGGGCGGGTTGATCTGGTTCATCTGGTCGAGGAGCATGGCGCGCTGCCGGGCGGTCTTGGGACTTATCACCATGCCGATAGCAAGCAACACAATGAAGACCAGCAGCTTCAATCCGAGCCACGCCGCGCTGCCGAACAGGTTGCCGACGGTGATGTGAAGGAAGACCATATTTCCGATTCCGCTGAGGATCAGCACAAGCGCGCCGAACGGAGAGAGAAGACCCACGCTCCTGAGCATCTTGGCCGCGTGCTGTTTCATCCTTATGTCGTTCTCCCATCTAAAGTTAGCTTCTATGATTGGGCCCGCTAAGAGAAGCGTGAAGATCATTCCCACACCGATCAGGTGAAAGAACAAAGATACATGGAACCAATTCATTTATTATCTCCTCGGTTAAGTTGATTTCACTATTGTTGAGATTCCCTGCCCGACGCCTATGCACATCGTCGCGAGGCCAAATTCGGTATGTCGCCGCTTCATTTCGTGTACAAGCGTTGTCAGGATCCTGGCTCCGGTGGCGCCGAGCGGGTGTCCGAGCGCAATTGCGCCCCCGTTCACGTTGGTGATCTTCCTGTCGAAACCTGCTTCGCGGATAACGGCGAGCGACTGCGCCGCAAACGCTTCGTTCAGTTCTATGAGTCCCATCTTGTCGAGCTTCAAATCGGCTTTCTCAAGCGCCTTTTGCGTCGCGGGCACCGGCGCGATCCCCATGTACCTGGGATCGACACCCGCTGCTGCAGACGATACGATCTCCGCCATGGGGGTCAGCCCGTTCGCCTTCGCGAACGATTCCGAACAGACAAGCAGCGCGGCCGCGCCATCGTTGAGCCCCGACGAGTTTCCCGCAGTTACCGTTCCACCGTTTCTGAAAGCAGGCTTCAACCTCGACATCTTTTCGAGGTTCGTGTCTCTCCTGGGCCCCTCGTCGTCGGTAACGCGAATGCCTTCCCCTTTCCGCTCGACCACACTGACCGGGACGATTTCTTCGGTGAATTTCCCGTCGTCCTGCGCGGCGATCGCCCGCCTGTGGCTCTCGAGGGCAAAGGTATCCTGCTCATCGCGGCGGATCTTGAATTTCTCGGCGAGATTCTCTGCGGTCTCGCCCATGCTCTCGAGTGGAAAGCGCGCGGCAAGTTTAGGGTTCGGGAAACGCCAGCCGAGCGCAGTATCGTATGCCGTCAGGTTGCCGTAAAGCACGTCTCCCGCCGTGTTCTTGGGGGTTGCGTATGGGGCCCTGGTCATGCTTTCCACACCGCCGGCTATCACACACTCAGCGTCGCCCGTCCTGATCATCCTGGCAGCAGAGTTCACCGCCTCCAAACTCGAGCCGCAGAGCCGGTTTATCGTGTGCGCCGGCACCCCATAGGGAAGTCCGGCCAGAAGCAACGACATTCGCGCGACGTTCCGGTTGTCCTCTCCCGCCTGGTTCGCACATCCCATAATCACCTCGTCCACTTTCGCAGGGTCGATCTTACTCCTGTCCACAACTGCGCCGATGACGATCGCCGCAAGGTCGTCCGGCCTGACGCTTCTCAGTACTCCGCCGTATTTGCCTACCGGTGTCCTGAGGGCCGTCACTATGTAAACCGGGGTTCGGGCTCCGCTCATATACACCGGGACAAAAAATGACCGATAAGGATTTCAATAAAGGGGGACTCATCGGGCAAACGATCTTCGATTCTTCCTTGACCCGCGCTTGGCTTCACTGAGGACCCGCAGGTTGTGCCAGCTTCTTGAGTCCTTCGACGTCCGTCCTGTCGAGAAGACCGTACAAAGGCTTCGAGCTATCGACCCCGGTACCGGTGATTTCCACGAGGAACCTCTTCGCGACCGGGAGCTGCAGTTTAGCATCCCGAGAAGCGCTGTCGAACGTCTCCAGGATCCGTATGTCTTTGTACAGGACCGTCTTCTCATATCCGGTACCGGTCTCCTTATCGACGTCCGTAGTTACATCCATATAAGAAGGTATGCTCAGCATATCGGTGATCTTCACCGTAATCGAGCTTCTCGATGTGTCCGTGAACATCATGTATATAACCTGGGCCCACGAGGTGGCAAAGCCCATCATGGAAGACGTCTCGCCGGTGGGTTTCCCGCGGGAATAGTTCTCGAAGTCGTCAGAGGGAAGAAATCGCTGCAGTTCCTTGAATTGGTAAACCTGCGTTTGCGCGAAGGTCGGGACAGCAGTCATAAGAACACACAAGTACGAAAGGGTCCTTGCTCGCATGCCATTCTCCTTTCTAATGGGACAACATCAGGCTGGGCCTGTAGGCGTCACCGTACGCTCGGCGCATGATCTGGAGAAACTCCGCTATAAGGTATTTACCGATCGAGCCGGACAGTTCCAGAGGTCCCTTCGGGAAATTAGTTCCGAGTCTCAGCGCGAGATCGATGTCTTCACCGTCAGCGATGCCTTCCTCTAGCATCAGGTGCGCCTCGTTCACAAGCATCGAGATGGTCCTGGCGAGTATGAGATGTTGCGCGTCGTTGAGAGGGTTTTTGACCTCGAGCTTGGCGGAGATCTTTCTGGCCATCTCCCTGAAAGCCTCGCTGATGAATGCGTCCCTGCGTTCTATCTTCAATGCCCCCCGCGGGGTCTTGTTGTCGTAGTTGTAGAATCCCTTCCCCGTCTTCCTGCCGAGCAGGCCAGACTCGACCATCTTCTGCTGGAGTATGACCGGCCTGAACCTCGGCTCCTGGAAGAACTGCTCGTATATCGATTTCGAAACGAGAAAGTTGACGTCCACCCCGACGAGGTCGAGAAGCTTGAACGGCCCCATAGGGAAATTGGCCGACTCGAATGCGAAATCAATTTCTTCGATCCCCCCGAGTCTTTCGGAGAGAAATCGTAGCGGTTCAAGGTAGAAGTGCCGGGCGCACCTGTTGACCACAAATCCCGGTGTATCCCTCGTAATAATCGGAGTCTTGCCGATCTGCCTGACGATCTGCGAGATCTCCTGCAGGACATCCTCCGACAGGAAATCCGTCTTCACAACTTCCACGAGCTTCATCCTGTGCGCCGGGTTGAAGAAATGCATGCCGGCAATCCTGTCCCTTCCGGGGCATCCGTTCGCAATAGCGCCTATCGAAAGGCTGGAGGTGTTGGACGTCAGCGGGACTTCCCGGCCGCAGATGGCATCGAGCCTGGCAAAGAGATCCTTCTTCACGGAGAGTTTCTCGGTGACAGCTTCGACGACTAGGTGTGCTTCGGAAAAATCGGTAAGCTCGGTGCGCGGATGGATCCTGGCAATTGCCGCCTGGGCGTCTTCCGGCTTGATCCTCCCTTTTTCCGATTCGCGGTGGAATTCCTTGCTGATCACTTCCAGCGAATGAGCGATGACCTCCCTCGAGAGGTCATATAACAAAACATCCCATCCGCTTCTGGCGAACGAGATTGCGATCCCGGCACCCATGGTGCCCGTTCCGGCAATGCCAACGGCTCTCATCAGCCCGATATCACTCCATCTTCTTCTATTTTCTGCCAGTCGGGTTTCCAGTCAGGGAGCTTAAGTCCCCACTCGGAACACTTGAGACGGACCTCGTCGGTGAAGCCTTTCCTGACTTCGTCGTTGTCCCGTGCCTTGAGGCCGTAATTCCTGTATGTTGCATTGTGCGCCGTCTTCGGTTTCCCGAATATGTTCATGGTGCGCGGGTACCATTTGTCCAGCGCCGCCTGGACCTCCGCCTTCGTACTGCGGTCAAGCGCCATCTTCTTCACCCAGAAGTCTCCGTGGTTAACGTGCATCATCTCTTCCTTGAAGATGCGCTCTATCTCCCTCTTCCAGGGTCCGTAAGTCGACTTGCGCACGTCTTCAAGCTGGTGGCCGGCGCCGCGGTCCATGCAAAACTGGAACATCACGAAGTCAGCCCATGTATCTATCGTGTAATAGAAAATGTTGACCCTTCTGTCGTCTGCAGCGCGCTTGCTCTTCAGCTCGTCCGCTTTCAGGTCGACCCTCATTGTATAGTCGTGCTTCGACACGTGTGAATCTACATCGATCCCCAAATCTTCAAGCAACCGATACATGGCACGGGCGTGCCGCACCTCGTCCTTCACTATGTTCGCCACCGCCAGTTTCTCCTCGGTCGTAGGTGCCTTCATAATCCACGGGACATAGCCGAACGCACCGGCAAGCTCGGAATCGGCCTGCTGCAGCATGAGGTTCGTCAGGTTCTGGAAATAATCGTCGCTCATTTCATCGGCGGTCTCCACCACCTCGCCCTTGTGAATCTTCTCCCACATCCGTTTTTCGCGCTCCTCGTTCGACAGCGCCGATGGATTCTTCATCACACCGTCAGACATCATCGTCCTCCTCTCTGTCTTCCCGGGCCGGGCATGTTGCGCCCCGCCGTTTTCAGCATTTATTGCAAAGGACTATTTTCCTTTGAAATCCGGCGGACGCTTCTCGACAAATGCCTTTGTCGCCTCTCTGGCGTCCTCCGTCCGTCCGGCAATTTCCTGCATATAAGCTTCGTATTCAAGACTCTCTTCAAGCGAAGACTCAGCTGAATGTTTCAGCGCCTTCTTTATGAGCGAGTAAGCCCTCGTCGGTCCGTTCGCAAAATGCGTGAGGATCTTTTCGGATTCATCCGCAAACTTCTCGTCGGGGAAAACCCTGTTTACAATCCCTAGTCTCATCGCTTCCTCCGCCGACACTTCGCTGCCCAGCGCGGCGAATTCGAAAGCTTTCGCATAACCCACCATACGCGGGAGGAAGAATGACGACCCCGAGTCCGGCACGAGACCGATCTTCACGAAAGCCTGAATCAGCTTTGCGCCCGAACTCATGATCCTGAAATCGCATGCCAGTGCCAGACTCATACCCGCCCCGGCGGCGACGCCGTTGATGAGTGCAACCACAGGTTTCTCCATACCTGTTATTTGCCTTATGATCGGGTTGTACCGCCGCTTCAGAGAATCGGCAAAAGACCTGCCGGGGGAAATCTCTTTAAGATCCTGTCCCGCCGAGAATGCCCTCCCGGTTCCGGTGATAGCCACGCACCTGACCCCCTTGTCGGCGGAGAAGCTCTTCAGCACAGTCTGTATCTCTGTCGTCATCTTCTCGCTAAATGCATTCAGGGAATCCGGCCGGTTCAGCGTCAGCCTGCCGATGCCGTTTTCGACTGCGACCCGGACCGTTTCAAATTCAGGCATGGTGATATGCCGCGACGCTCTGTGATTTGAACTTGCGGAGATAGTTTAGCACTGACCTCATATCCTTGGGCAGACCGGATTCAAACGTCACCTGTTCGTTAGTGGCCGGGTGAGTGAAAGATATCGATCCGGCATGAAGTGCCGTACGCGACAGCAAGGGTTTCTCGTCTCCGTCGGAATAGTAATTCGATTTAACCTTGGAAAGGAAGAAAGGCTTTCCGTCGCCGTATACTTTGTCGCACATGATCGGAAGCCCGACCGAAGCCAGATGGACCCTTATCTGGTGGAGGCGCCCGCTTGCCGGAATGGCTTCCAACAAAGCGTAACCGTCGAACAGCTCATCTACCCTGTAGGTGGTGACTGCCTGTTTGCCGTGTTTCCTGTTGACTTTCATAACGCCCGGGTGCGTCTGGCTCTCCGATATCGGCACATCGATTATTCCCTCCGCCTCGACCGGCCGGCCGACCACTATCGCCATGTACTTCTTGTGCACCTCCCTGTGCTCGAACTGGGAGTTCAGTGAGGCGTGTGTCTCGGCGTCTTTCGCAAAGACAATCGCTCCGCTGGTCTCTTTGTCGATCCTGTGGACGACGAATATCCCGCCGAACTCCTCCTTCAGTATATCGTAAAGGTTCGGGAGCTCGCGGTTGTACCTGTCCGGGAGAACCAGGAGCTGGGGAGGTTTCTCAAGGACGATTATGTTATCGTCCTCGAAGATTACCGCCCCGTTCCGGGCCTTCAATATGAAGTCAAGTTTTCGTTTCATAAAGCGGTCAGCTACTTGCCTTTCCATCGCGGATCGCGTTTCTCCACGAAGGCTTTCATTCCTTCTTTCTGATCCTCGCTGGAGAACAGCATATAGAAATTCTTTCTCTCAAATTCCAATCCATCCTTGAGGGAGAGCTCCTCGCTTTTCAGCACCGACTCCTTTGCAAGCTTCACCGCCAGCGGCGGTTTGGAGGCGATAAGGCGGGCGAGTCTCTTCGCTTCCTCCAGGTAGAGTTCGACCGGAAAGACTCTGTTTACCAATCCGCTCTTCGCTGCATCCCCGGCGCTCATCATCCCTCCGGTGAGGATCATCTCCATGGCTCTGTACTTTCCAACAGCTCTCGTCAGCCTTTGTGTTCCCCCTGCACCGGGCATGACGCCGATGTTAATTTCCGGCTGGCCGAACTTCGCCGTCTCCGACGCGATAATGATATCGCACATCATTGCGAGCTCGCAGCCTCCGCCTAGGGCAAAACCGCTGACTGCCGCTATTACAGGTTTCTTGATCCGCCGGATTCTGTCCCACGCGCTGAAGCTGTCCCTCGAAAGCATGTCGATCGTGTCGGCTTCCGCCATTTCCTTTATGTCTGCGCCGGCGGCAAATGCCTTCTCGTTTCCGGTTATTATCACGCAGTTGACCGAGTCGTCGGAGTCGAGCTGTTCCAGGCAGAATACGAGTTCGGACAGAAGTCGGTGATTAAGCGCGTTGAGGACATCGGGGCGATTGAGCTGGATCGTCGCGATGGGAATTTCTTTGGTAAGGGTGATATTTTCGAACTCCATCGTCGCTCCGGGTTGGAATTTGTGCCGGCGGCCAGAAACCCGCCGGGTACTGCGTTCGCGATGAGCAGCTCTGTGACCTGCGAACGCAAAAATTTAGACCCATTGAGAAAAATAAACAAGTGCGCCAGGGTACCGGTAGTGTCTCAATCTCACACATAAATTGAGACGATTCCATGAATCAACCACATAGGACACATAGATAATGGTTCTTATGTGCCTTATGTGCCTATGTGGTTCAATTCATACTGAGGCAAAACAAGGTCCCGAATCCGGCAATCGACTTGGCCGTTGGTAATCCGGCCGACGATTTGCTCATTTACCCTGTTCGTTATATTTTCACCGAAGGATAATTAAGAAAAGGGTGACTTAAATGAGAAGGCGTTTCCAGTGGGCAGCGATTGCCGCGATGGCAATCTTATCCAGTACGGCGGCCTCCACCGCGCAACAATTCACAGTAAATCAGCAACTGAAGATCTTGTCGGCGACGCCGCGGGGGATGACTCTTACGCGGGATCAGTCGCACACGATCGTCGTAATGTTCAACAAGCCGATGGTAGCTCTGAAGGCGGTACCGGAGGACGAAAGCTCCGGGCCTCTGATGTTGGAACCCGCTGTCAAGGGGAAATATCGCTGGCTGGGCACCAGCACGCTGACGTTCGTGCCGACCGACACGCTCCCGTTCTCGACCAGCTTCCGGGCCAGGGTGCCGGCCGGAACAAAGGCACTGGACGGAAGCGTGCTGAGCCAGGATTACGTGTGGACTTTCGAGACTCCCCGGCCGCAACTGATGAGAAGTCTCCCCTCAAACGGTGCTTCGTACGTGGTACTTCACCGAAACGTTTTGCTGCTGTTCAACCAACCGGTCGAGCCGTACGCCGTGAGACAGTACATCTTCCTCTACAAGCAGGACGGACAGAACAGGACATTCCTTCCCTTCGACCTGAGACAAACGCAATGGGGAGAAGAAAATTGGTTCAATCCTCAGGGTTACGGAATCACGCTTACCCCAAAAGAGGATTTTGAATCCGGTCAGAGATATGTGGTCCAGTTGAAGGCGGGCCTTCCGGGTGCAATCGGAAACCTCGGCATGGCGGACGACAGATACGTTTCGTTCACGACACAAAACGAGTTCAAATTTATCGGACTTGAGAGTACGACGCTCAGGCCCGACGACCAGGTCATGTTCATATTCTCCAACCCGGTGCAAATAAAAGAATTGGCGAATCACATCAAATTCTATCCGCAAGTTGAAATCCCGGATGAATACAAAGAGGGATGGTACAGCTGGAGCAACCCTCGCCTTTCGATGCAGCTGCCGCTGCTTCCCGACACGACCTATACGTTCGTCATCGACAGCAGCATCAAGGACATCTTCAACAATTCGCTGGGAAGCAACGCGACCGGGACCTTCACGACTCTCTCCCGAAGTCCGCGCATTTACATGGCCGGCGGCGAAGGAACGCTGGAAGCTTACGGTGAGAAACGATACCCGGTGCGCACGAGGAATGTCGACAGCGTGCGTCTCCAGATGGTTTCAATTCCCATCGACAGTGTCGTTCCCGCGATGACGGGCAAGCTCGGCACAATCAAGTACTCGATAGACCGGGAATGGAATCTCCGTACAAAGAGGAACGAGTATATCACATCCACTTTCGACGCAGGCGAGGCGCTCGCGGGACGGAAACACGGCTTCGTGATGACAAAGCTGAGCAACCCGTCGCCGAAGGTCGACAACTTCGATTCGACCAGGGTCGCGCTGCAAATCACCGAGCTCGGCATCACGGCAAAGTACTCGCCTGAAGACAACCTCGTGTGGGTCACGCGGCTGAGAAATGCCGAGCCGGTCGCCGGCGCGACCGTGCAGTTGAGAGACGATCAAAACCGGGTCTTGTGGACAGGCAAAACAGACGACGCGGGACTTGTTAGAACTCCCGGATGGGGAAAACTCGGCTTGAAACCGGGACAATGGGAGCAGCCGCGGGTCTGGATATTCGCGGTCGACGGAGACGACTTCGCGTTCACGAAGAGCGAGGACGGCACCGGCATTGACCCATGGAGATTCGGCGTTTCCTACGACTGGCAGCCCGAATTTCAACCCGTCGAAGGGGCTGTGTTCACAGACAGAGGGCTTTACCGGGCCGGTGAAGATGTCCAAATCAAAGGGATCATTAGAAAGAGGGTCGCGGACAAATGGGTCGTGCAGAAAGATGCCCCCGTAGTTGTGACCGTAACGGACCCGATGGGTGAGCAGGTATCCTCAGATTCTCTCAAGCTTTCTGAGTTCGGCTCGTTCAATCTGTCGGTCAAAATCAAACCGACGGCGCATCTCGGATATTACGGTATCACGGTCTTCACCGAGTCAACGGGCCTCGAGTACTCGGGGAGCGACTACGAAGGTTACAATGCACCAAAGACTCCGAAAGGTATGGAAAGAGCCGCCGGTGACGGGTTCCGCGTAGAGGCATTCCGGCCCGCAGAGTCCGAGGTGAACGTCCGGTTCGACCAACCGGAATACATCATGGGAGACACGGTGCGCGCAGGGATACTCGCTCGCTACCTTTTCGGCGCCCCGATGAGAAACGACAAAGCCTCATGGAAGCTGCGTGCACTTCCCGACTATTACGATCCGCCCGGCCATGAAGGGTTCTCTTTCGGTCCGATATGGTGGCAGGCAAACAGAGGCGAGACTCTTCTTTCATCCGCCGATACTTCGCTTGACGAGCGGGGTATGTTATCGGTTTCGTATCCCGTCCAGGTCGGCAAACTCACGGGCACCAGGGAATTGGTCCTCGAGGCTACGGCAACTTCGCCGAGCCGAAGGAGCGTGACCAGCCGGGCGAGCGCCACGATACACGGCGGACAGTTTTACGTCGGCGTGAAGTTGGCGCGGTATTTCATCAAACACGGCGACACGCTTCGCTACGACCTCATGGCCGTTCGCCCCGACGGCAGCATATGGCCGGGAAATAAGATGACGGTAAGGATTGTGAAGCGGCAATGGATATCCGTGCGCAGGGCCGAGGTGGACGGGAGATATTACTGGCAGACCGATCAGATGGACAGCACGATGCAGAAGTACACCGTAACGTCGGTTGATTCGGCCCTGAGCAAGGAGTACATCCCGCCGTCTGCGGGCTACTACTACATGATGGTTGACGCCAAGGACACTCTCGGCAACTACATAAATTGCGGAGACGACTTCTATGTCACGGGCTCCGGCTATGTGGCGTGGGAGAGGTCGGACGACGACAGGATCGAGCTCGTCGCCGACCGAAAAGGAGCGTACAAGCCGGGCGATGTAGCGCGCGTGATGGTGAAGTCGCCATACGAGAAAGCTCGCGCGCTTGTAACGATCGAACGTGACGGGATAATCGACCAGTGGACGACGGAGTTGGTCGGAAGCGCGCCCGAAATCAGAATACCGATAACGGAGAAATTTCTCCCCAACGTCTATGTGTCCGTCGTACTTCTCCAGGGAAGAGTGTCGGCAGAAAACGTGACGAACCGCGAAGAGGATGTGGGGAGACCTTCGTTCAAGATAGGTTATGTCAACCTCCCCGTCGATCCCGGCACACATCACCTCAAAGTGACGGTGACGACCGATAAGGAAGAATACCACCCCGGCGATTCGGTTACGGTTTCAATTTCTGTCAGGAACCCTGACGGAGCGGGAACGAGTTCGGAGGTCGTCCTCAGCGTCGCGGACATGGGCGTTCTTAACCTGATCAACTACGAACTGCGCGACCCGTTCCTCACTTTCTTCCACATGCGCGCGCTGGGTGTATCGACATCCGAGACGATAGTTCACCTCGTCGAGCAGCGATCTTACGGCGAAAAGGGCGAGGACGAAGGAGGAGGCGGGATGTCTCTCTCCGATGTACAGATGAGAGGCGACTTCAAATTCACCGCATACTGGAATCCCTCGATCATAACCGACGACAGCGGCAGGGCGACGGTGAAGTTCAAGCTTCCGGATAACCTGAGCCGCTTCAAAGTCATGGCCGTGGCCCAAACGAAGGAATCCGAGTTCGGAGCGGGCAACTCGACCTTCCGTGTCAACAAAGAATTCCTCCTGCAGGGCGCGCTCCCCAGGTTCGCGAGAGTCGGGGACGAGTTCAGCGCGGGAGTCGTAGCGATGAACTACTCGAAGGAGAAGAGCAAAGTCGTCATGCAGGCATCCGTCGAGGGCGATATCAAGATCACCGGCCAGACTACTGCCGAATTCGAGCTCAAACCGGGTGAAAGCCGCGAGGTGCGATTCAACTATACAGCCCCGCCGGAAGTAGGTTCGGCAAAGTTCAACTTGCAGGCTGCGATGGGAAAATTCACTGACGGCCTAACGATGACTATCCCGATAACCGTCCCGAGATTAAAAGAGTCTGTGGCCTTATACGAGAGCACGAAAGACACGGCGTCTCAGGCACTCGAAATACCGCGCGACATTTACCCGACGCTCGGCGAAATACAGTTGACTGCCGCTTCAACCGCTCTCTGCGGACTGGAGAACAGCGTCGACTACCTGTTCACCTATCCGTACGGCTGCCTCGAACAGAGGCTTTCAAGCGCCCTTCCTCTCATCTTCGGGGAGCAAATCGTCAAGGCCTTCAACCTCCCTGCACTCAGGGGCAAGGACCTGCGACAGGTTGCACAGAAAGTAATCGATGAGGTTCCCTCGTTCATGACCAGCGACGGAGGCTTCGCCTACTGGAAAGGAGACCGCTACAGCTACCCGTATCTCTCCGGTTATGCGCTTTACGCGCTCGCCCAGGCGAAGGAGCACGGGTACGTGATCGATCAGGACATGCTCAAGAGGGCGATCGGGTATTGCAGCGGCTTCCTGAGACAAAACCAGAACCAGACGCAATTCCCGTGGGACGAACACACCTTCCTGGCGACGAAGGCCATCATGGTGTATGCCCTTGCACTGTTGGGACATCCTGAGCCTTCGTACATCGAACAACTGTTTACGCTGAGAGACAAGCTGCCGCTCTTCGCGCGCGCCTTTCTGCTCGAAGCGATAGACAAGACGTCGAAAAACGCCGACATGGAAAGCGCGATAGTCGGCGAGCTGATGAACACCGTGAAGGTTGCTTCGACAACGGCTCATTTTGAAGAACCTAACTGGGAGGGATTGAGATGGGTCTTCAGCAGCAACACGAGAACGACGGGCATAATTCTCCAGGCACTCATTGAGACAGGCGATCGCGACCCGTTCCTCGGCCGAGTGGTTCGCTGGCTGATGGAGGACCAGAAGACCGGCAGGTGGCGCTCGACCCAGGAGAACATCTACGCCGTCAGCGCGCTGGCCGAATACTTCACCACCTTCGAGAACGAAACCCCGGATTTCCGCGCCCGGATAAGAATCGCCGGCAAAGAAGCTCTCGACGCGGTCTTCAAGGGGAGGGAACTCAAGACTATAAGCACCGAAGAGTCCCTCGATTCGTTCGAGAAAGGCAAGGAACTCCCCGTGCGGATTGCGAAGGACGGTCCGGGATTGCTCTATTACGGGATCAGGATGAACTATTACCCCACCAGAGACACGCTTGTCCGCGACGAGGGGATCGCGCTCATCAAGACAATTTCCACTTTGGACGGCAAACCGATCGCGCAGAATGCGGAAGGCGACTATGTCCTTTCTGCGGGATCGATGTATAAGGTGACGATAAGAGTCATCGTTCCCCAGCAGAGAAACTTCGTCGTGGTCGACGATCCCCTTCCCGCCGGAGTGGAAGCGGTGAACCTGACGTTTGCCACCGAAAGCGGCTTCCTCGGCCGGGACCTGAACACAGGCAACTGGGAAAGCATGTACTGGAACGGAGGCTTCAACCACGTCGAGCAGAAGGACGATCGCGTACTCCTCTTTGCGTCTACACTGCAAGCCGGCGTGCATGATTACTCGTACCTGGTGCGTGCGGCTACTTACGGGATATTCAGAATGCCCGCCACACACGCCGAGGAGATGTACCAACCGGATGTCTTCGGCCAGACAGCGCAGAAAGTGGTTGTGGTCCGTTGAGTCGCCTGCGTTCGATCGTGATCGGCCACCCGTGGAAGAGCGGCGCGCTTGTGCTCGCCGCCTCTTTCATCGTCTCGGTGTTTGTGCCGATCCCGCAGTCGGAGCTTTCTCCGCTGCCGGTAATTTCTCTCAGGATAACTGACAGGAACGACATAACTCTGAGAGAAGTCCTCTCGGACCAGGAAGGAAGAGCATACTGGCTCCGTCCCGACGAGATTCCCCCACAACTGATCAACGCGACTATCGCGGCGGAGGACAAATATTTCTACCACCATCCCGGCGTCAATCCGCTCGCCATAGCGAGAGCCTTCTTCCAGGATGTGGCTGCGATGCGCCTCGTCTCCGGCGGCTCGACGATAACGCAGCAGGTAATCAGAAATATTTACCACGAGAAGAGGACCGTACTCGGCAAGATCGTTGAAGCCTGGCTCGCGCTGAGGCTGGAAAGGACGATATCCAAGAATGAAATACTTCTCCAGTACCTGAACCGTGTGCCGTACGGGAACGGAACGTACGGAGCGGAAGCAGCCTCGCGTCTTTACTTCAGGAAACCCGTGTCACACTTATCCATCGCGGAGGCAGCCTTTCTCGCCGCCATACCGAACTCGCCTACCGGCTCCAATCCGTACCGCGTATTCTCCAGGGCGAAAAGCAGGCAGCAGCTCATATTGAAGAGAATGCTTGACGAGGAGCTTATCACAAAGGAAGAATACAAACGAGCCGCCGAGGAGCCTGTAATTCTGCAGGATCCCGGAAGGAACCTCAGAGCCCCGCATTTCACCGACATGATTCTGAATTCCATTCCACCCGATGAGCGCGCGAGAATGTCCGTCGTCAGAACCACGCTCGATTACAACATACAGAAGGCGGTCGAAATTCTGCTCAAAGGCCATATTTCGATGCTGAAGAAATTTCACGTGACGAACGGCGCGGTAGTGGTCGTCGACAACGCGACATGCGATATCGCCGCACTCGCGGGATCGGTGGATTACTTCGATTCTCTCCGGGACGGGCAGTTCAACGGAGCACTTGCAGAACGACAACCCGGCTCAGCTCTGAAGCCGTTCGTGTACGGGCTCGCGCTCGAATCCGGGATGACCGCCGCGGACATCATTCCCGACATCCCCTTCGCCGCGCCGACTCGCACCGGGGCGTTCATCCCGCAGAACTACGACAAGAAATTCCACGGACCGGTACACCTTCGAACTGCGCTGGCGTGCTCGTACAACGTACCGGCAGTGCGTGTCGCCCAGGCAGTTGGTGTCGATGCCGTTCTCGCCAGGCTGAGGGAATGCGGCCTGACCACGCTCGACAAGCCGGCCTCATATTACGGCCTCGGTGTCGTTCTCGGCGACGGTGAGGTGACGCTTCTTGATCTTACAAGAGCATATTCGATGCTCGCGCGAGGAGGATACTTCCTCTCTGACAGGACGATACTGAGTTACAGGGATGTTGCGGGAAACACGCACGAGTTCGTCCCAGCGGACAGCCCGGAGTTCGGCGGAAGCCCGAGGATAGTTTACTCTCCGCAGGTCGCGTACATCCTCGCAAACATCCTGAGCGACGACGACGCGAGGGCACCGTCTTTCGGTTTCGACTCTCCGATAAGCCTCCCTTTTCCGTGCGCGGTGAAGACAGGTACATCGAAGGATTACAAAGATAATTGGACCGTCGGATTTACGCCGAGGTGGACTGTGGGCGTCTGGGTCGGGAACTTCGACGCGACTCCGATGCGTAGCGTCTCCGGAATAACAGGCGCGGGACCGATCTTCAGAGATGTAATGCTTTATCTCGAACAGAACAGCAGGTGGCTAAGCTTTCCGCAGCCCGACGGGATAGTCAGGGTAAAGGTATGCACGAGATCGGGAAAACTCCCGACAAAAGACTGTCCCGGAACGATGGAGGAGGTTTTCATCAAGGGGACGGAACCGACGGCTAAATGCGGCATGCATCATGTTTACCGCATAGACGACAGGACAGGCAGACTCGCCGACGCAAGGACACCAAAACAATTTGTCGAGACTAAATTGGTGGAGACGCTCCCGCCGATCTTCGACGCCTGGCTCGACCGGCAGAAAGCCGACGATACGCGCGGGGCCTCAAACAATCAGCCAGGTGTGGGGAAAGAGCCTGCAAGTGAACAAACGCGGAGATCCTTGACGTCGGCAGACTTCGGCATCGCACCGCCGGAGAATGGTTCGGTATACAAGATCGACCCGTCGCTGCGCCGGCAATTTCAAATGCTGGATGTTGCCGTGGTCGCCGGCCCGGCGTATCAGAACGTGAGACTCTTCGTCGACGGGAAGCTATATTCGAATCTGTCTGCGGAGAAAATAGCCCGGTGGGCGCTGCTGCCCGGACTTCACGAGTTCAGACTCTCGGGCGAGAAGAACGGGCGTGACCTCAGAAGTGCACCTGTGAGGATAATGGTCTACTGAGACCCGCCGCGCAGCACAGTCGCGGGCAACTCCCTACATGTCCGTCTTCAGCGCCCTTACCCCGAAGAATCTCGCGAGATAGAAACAGGCAAGACCAACCAGGCCGAGTATCCACGCCCCCGAGAGGTCGACAGGGATCGTTCCCTTCGAAGAGAAATATCCGATCGTCTGGTTGAACACGACCGAGCTGAGGATCACCATCACCCCGATCGAGACAAGAAGTGAGACGGTCGCACCGTGCGACGATGAAATCCTCACGGCATTTTTTTCCTTGAAGTCCACGAACGCGCCTCCGAATATCGTGACCAGCGACGGGAAAATTATTCCGCCGGCCAGCCCGTAAGCGACGCTGTTGGGGATGAGCCCGTGGAAATTCCTGAACGGATACGGCGCGGCAAATCCGAGTATCGCACCTACGACCGTGAGAAATATGATGCTCGGAACGAGCTTGGCATAAAAAACATTGCGGAGCCGGACCGGCGACGAACGCATCAGCCACATCGTCTCGCCCTCGAGGCTCAGCATCGGGTAGACGAAGCGCACGGCCAGCGAAACGACGAGGAAGCTGTTGAAAGCGTATATCAGCGTGAAGGCGGACGACACGATGAAGGTGTCGGGCAGGTATATCCTCATCTCAAAAAGGTTCAAGAGAAAAATCCCGATAAGAATCATCAGCACGCCGAAATGAAAAGTCTGGCTCGGCTCCCGTATGAAGAGGAGGAAATCCCTCTTCAGCAGCGAAACCTGCTTCCCCAGCTTCTGCCCTTCCTGCGCAAACGGGTCTTCGAGATACTTCACCTTCCTCTCGAAAAGCTTGTGCCTGGCGGTCCAGAAAGCTTCCTCGTAGTACTTGTCCGCAAGCTTGATCATGACGAAGAAAAGCGACGCAGCAACGGCGCAGACGATGAGAGCCGATGCCGCAGCCCCCACGACATTGCCGGTCGTCGCGAAATAGAAGAAGTTCGCAGACCAGAAACTTGGAGCAAGATAATCGAGCTTCGGATCGAGGACCCCGAGATACCTGTCGATGTGCGGATAGTATTTCATCACGTCGTTGAACAGCTTGAAAGGGTTGTTGAGCATGACGTAGGAGTACGTGCTTCCCGCATAAAGCAGCGTCACCCCGAGGACGGCAGTTCTTATCGATATCCTGTGCGAGATCTTCAGTACCAGGAGCAACACGATCGCGCCGACACACGCCGCGGACAGTATCAGCGGAAGGATCGAGAAGATTACGCCCAGCCCCGCCACGAGCGGGTTGCCGAAGTAACCGGCATATCCCGCGATGGCCGCGAGGATCAGGATAATCATAAGGGCGGAGCTGTAAAGGAACGAGTCCAGAAACTTCGACGTGAATATCTCCACCGGCCTGATGGGAAGAGTGTGCAGGAACTCGGCTTCGGTGTTTCTGAAAACCGTGACGAACGCAACTAGTATGTTCGCGATGCTGATGATCGCGAAGAAGACGAAGAGCGCCAGCGCCAGGAGCCTGTGGTAGAGGAAGAGGCCGATTCTCGCCTGGACGACGAGGTACCGCGTGGCAAATTCGATAACCGTGTAGGTCAGGTATGCAAATATCGCGAAAGTTACGACGGAGAAGATTGACCGCGCGAGGTGCCGGCTCATGCGTTCGCCGCCCTCCAGGTAGAGGAGCCGCAGCTTCGTCTTTACAAGCTCCCGTATCATCATCGTTTCAGGAAGTAAGTTCCAGATACTTTCTCTCGAGCTCCTCGACCCCGTCTCCCGACAACTGTTCCATCGAGCTTTCGTAGACAAGCTTGCTCGACTTGATGATGCCCACCCTGGTACACACGTCTCTCGCAAGCGAGAGCTGGTGCGTAGTCATGAAGATGGCGGTCCCGTTCCCGGCCGCGAGCCTGACCTGCTCCTTGAAAGTCTCGGCCCCTTTCGGGTCAAGTCCTACCATCGGTTCGTCGATGACGATCAGTTTCGGAGCGTGAAGCATTGCCGCCGCAAGCACGAGCCGCTGTCTCATCCCCTGGGAGTAATCCTCGATACGCCTGCTGAGCCACGGCGTCACCTCGAAAATTTCCGACACCTCGCGGATGCTGCCTGTGGTTTCCTCTCCGTTCATCCTGTACATCTTCGACACGAAGAGGAGGAACTCCATCCCGCTTAGCTTCTCGTAGAGAAACGGCTGGTCGGGTACGTAAGAGAGGAAACGCTTCGCTTTTTCCGGCGCAACGTGCGCGTCGATCCCGTTTATCACCACCCTGCCGGAAGTCGGCTTTAGCAGCGTCGCTATCATCTTGATGGTCGTGGTCTTGCCCGCGCCGTTAGGACCCAGAAAACCGTATATGTCTCCCGGCTCAACCTTCATCGAAATATCGTCCACGGCCGTAAACGAGCCGAACTTCTTCGTCAGCGATGTAAGCTCGAGCATCTTCTTCCCTTCTCGATTTGTCCGGATGCGGGCGACAACCCGTGTCTATTTTTGCTTGAACACCAGTCTTATCGGCACTCCCTCGAACTTGAACCTGTCGCGGAGTTTGTTCTCGAGGAAACGCTTGTAAGTGATCGATATTTCCTCGGGCATGTTGGTGAACATCGCGAAAGTGGGGAGCTTGCTTTCCACCTGTGTTATGTACTTTATCTTGATTTCCTTCCCCGTCTTCGAAAACGGCGGCGTCTTCCCGATCAGGGGAAGAAGATAATCGTTGAGCTCGCTCGTCTTGATCTTCACCTTCGTTCCTTCGAGCACGGTTAGCGCATCCGAAAGGAGCTTCTGCACGCGCTGCTTCTTCAGCACCGAGACAAAAGTGATCGGCACAAAATCGTAGAGGCGAAGCCGGTCCTTTATTCCGAGTGAGTATTCTTCGGAAGTCACTTCCTTCTTATCGACAAGATCCCATTTGTTTACGCCTATTACGGCCGGCTTCCCCTGTTCGATCGTGTATTCGACGATCTGGAGATCCTGCTTCTCTACTCCGATCGATGCGTCGAAAAGGATTATCGCCGCGTCGCAGCGCTCGACTGCCTGAAAGGTCCTCAGAGCACTGAAGAACTCGACCGACTCCTTGATCTTGCTCTTCTTCCTCAGACCCGCCGTGTCTATGAGAACTATGTCCTCGCCCTGGAATTTGAAGAGAGAGTCAACCGAGTCGCGAGTGGTGCCCGGAATGTCGGTGACTATGGATCGGTTTTCGCCGAGCAGGAAATTCACGAGAGACGACTTTCCGACGTTCGGCTTGCCGACTATAGCGATCTTCTTTACAGGAGAGCCCTCTTCAGCCGGACTGGCATCCGGGATGATCCCCGATACCTCGTCGAGGAAATCTCCCACGCTTCGACCCAGCTGTGCGGATATCCCAATCACCTTCTCGAAACCGAGTTCGAAAAACTGCCCTACGTTTCTGTCATGCTTGCTGTCGTCGACCTTGTTCACGGCGAGAAGAACTTTCTTGGCCTGCTTGCGGAGGATCTTCGCAACTTCTTTGTCGATCGGATGAGGGCCCGATGCGCCGTCAACGACCAGGACAATCGCATCGGCTTCGTCCACGGCGTACTGTGCCTGTTCCCGAATCGCCTTCTCGAAAACGTTTTGAGAATCGGGCACGAAGCCGCCGGTGTCTATGACCGTGAACTGTCTCCCCCGCCATTCGAATAAGCCGTAGATCCTGTCCCGGGTCACGCCGGGTTTGTCGTCGACAATGGCGCGCCTCCCGCCGATGAGCCTGTTGAACAACGTCGACTTGCCGACGTTCGGCCGGCCTACAATTGCGATTGTCGACATCTTAGTCCGTGAAGATTTCCGCGCCCTTGTTCACGGGCTCGAGGACTTCGGTCCGCCAGTCGAGCCCGAGCTTCCCGATAAGTCCCGCAAACGACTCTCTCACGGCCGCGGCTTCGTCAAGGCAGAGCGCTATGCAACTGCTTCCCGCACCACTGACTGTGAAGGCAAGCGCGCCGTTTTCTTCGGCGGCTCGCGAAAAATCGTCGAAATATGGTATCAGTTTCTTCCTGTGCTTCTCGTGCAGCTCGTCGCGTACGGCATGCCGTATCATTTCATAATTTCCGGAAGCAAGAGCGGCCACAAGGAGCGAGCTGTGCTGGACGTTCGAGACCGCAGCATCAAGTGTCACACTGGTGGGTAGAATTCTCCGTGCGGCCTCCGTTTCAACACGGGAATCGGGTAAGATTGTCACCAGCTTCAGCCTGCTGCCGACCGGGATCCTGATATGGGAGTACCTTCCCTCCGGCGAGCGGGCATTGACAACCAGTCCGCCGAACAGCGCCGCGCTCACGTTGTCCGGATGGCCCTCGATTCCTACGGCGAGATTGTAAATATCTTCGAGGTCCAGCTTATCGCCGGAAAGTTCGTTACCAAGCAGGAGCCCGCCGGCTATCGCCGCGCCGCTTGCACCGAACCCACCGCATGCTGGAATGCCGTTACGTATGCTGATCTTTAGATCGGGAACCCTACCGAGGATTTTCGCGGCAGCACGGACGGTCAGGTTCCGCTCGTCCGCGGGAATCTGCCCGGCGCCTTCGCCCGAGATCGTCACGGACAACCCCCGCGCGGACTCGGCTTCTATGATTTGATATCTATTGACTGCAAGACCGAGCGTATCGAACCCCGGTCCCAAATTCGATGTCGATGCTGGAACAACTACTTTCAGCGAAAACTCCTTCTCTTTCAACATTAGAATATATCTTTGGAACGGAGATTTTACAACGAACGCATGCCCTCACCGTACTTCATGATTTATCGCGCAACCTTGATTTTCCACTCAGCGAATGTCATTTTAGTGTCGCATGATTCCCGTTCTCATTTTCTGGATCCACATAACTGCAGGAGTATACCTCTTCGTCAAGAAGTACTACGAAGAGACTCTTAGCGAGGCATTCCTTACGCTCGGCTTCGCGGCGATAGTCTTTACCGCGGGCTGGACCTTCTCCTCGTTCGCGGTTCACCTAATGTTCGGCCCGGCCGGTTTGAGCGCCATCCTGAACGACGATTCGCTCTCACTGATTCTTCTCACGATCCTGGAGACAATCTTCTATATGATCTGGTTCAGGAAGCCGAAGGAACAGGAAGCCGCGGATGCATAAGCTTACGCACGCCGAGATCACGGCGCGCCGGAAGACTGTCGATCAGGCCAAGGCAGCTGATCGAACCCCCATTTACGGATTCCTCGAAAATGTCCGCAGCCTTTACAATGTCGGCTCGATATTCAGGACATCCGACGCGGTGCTCCTGTCAGGACTTTACCTGACTGGCTTTACGCCATATCCTCCCCGTCCTGAAATTTCAAAGACAGCCCTCGGCGCCGTCGAGAGCGTACCATGGTCGTATCACAAGCACCCGATGGATGCCGTGGCGGAAATCAAAGCGAAGGAGATGAGGCTCATCGTATTGGAGCAAACCGTGGAAAGCGTTCCGATATGGGAGATCCCGACCGATATTTTCCCGGCGTGCATCGCGGTCGGAAACGAGATAGGCGGTATAACGAAGGACGTGCTGGAAGCTGCCGACATCGCGGTTGAGATTCCAATGATGGGGGTCAAGCACTCACTGAATGTGGCCGTCGCTTACGGCATAGCGGTTTACAGGTTGTTTGAATTGCTGCAGTCTACAGAGGGAAAAATCCTAAATCCGAAATCCTAAGTTCTAAACAAATTCTAAATCCTAAGTTCAAAGCACGAAAAACAATTCCTAATCGTGGTCTGACCCCAATCCTCGATTGAGTTTCGGGCTTTGAATTTGTTTAGAATTTAGCGTTTAGAATTTAGAGTTTTCCTTTCAAAACGCCGACGTGAAGTACTCGAACCTCGCCTCGGTGTGAATCCTGATTACTCCCGCCCTCACGAGGTTGACGAGTATCCTTGAGGCTCGGCGCTCGCTTATGTTGACAAGTCTCGCGTAATCTCTCACCGTTATCCGCTCGTTGTCCTCGAGATACTTGAAAAGCCGCCGCTCGTTTTCGCCGATTATGATGGAAAGAGGTTCGCTATCGGGGCTCTCGCTTTCCAGAATCTTGACCACTTCGCGGCTGGCGATCACGCTCTTGTCATTTATCCGTATGTAGACTTTCGCGTCGCGGGAGAGAGTGGCGCGGTAGTCCTGGAGGCGGTGCGGCTTCGTCCGGCTCTCTTCAACGATCGCAACGACCACGTCTTTCCTGTTGAGCTCGATGACCTGCACTATCGGATCAATCGGCGGTTCGCAGTATTCGCGCGCCGCCTCGTATATAAGATCGATCTCGGATTTCTCGCTCTCGACCCCGTAGATGGTCCCATCGTCGTCCACTCCGAACAGGATCATTCCCCCTTTCGTGTTCGCGAACGCTATCAATTCCTTGGCGATTTTGCCGATCGAACTGAACTGGCGTTTGAATTCGATCTTGAAATTCTCGCCTTCGGAAATCAGGGCCTTTAGTTCTGCGACATCCACGTCTATCGAATTCTCAATTATGAGTTTTGAATTCTTAATTGAAGTTAATCAACATTCAATTCAAAATTAAGAATTTAGAATTAAGAATTTATGATTTTTCTTACCAGCCGCGCTCACTCATTCTTTCCAGGATGACCCCTGTCCTGAAAGAGACGAATTTCGAATCGGAGCCCGGCGAGTGCCGGAGAGGGCTGGGAATTATCGCGGCCAGCCGTGCTGCCTGCTCACAGGTCAATGCGGAGGCGGGCTCGCCGTAGTATGCCATGCTGGCGGCTTCGACACCGAATATCCCCCGGCCGAATTCTATGTAGTTCAGGTACAATTCCATGATGCGATTCTTTGAGAGGCAGTGGTTGAGCATATAGGCCGAGATAACTTCGTTTAATTTCGTGAGGGGATCCCGGCTCGTAGAAAACCATAAATTCTTCGCGAGCTGCATCGTGATCGTGCTCGAGCCCCGGACGATTTTCATCGCATCGAGATCGGTCTCGAACGACTCCCGGACCTCATACCAGTCGACCCCGTCGTTCTCGTAAAAGGTCCCGTCCTCCCCCACTATAACCGCATGCACCATATCCTGGGATATCCGTGAGAGCAGGACAAAAGACCTCTGAATCACGTACCTCTGACGTCGGCTTTGCGCCTCGCGGATCCTTTCCTTCATGAGTGACGTCATACGGGGGTTCTCCTTCCGCAGATTTGCCACCGTCCAGGGAAAAGGAAGCATATGGACTTCCACGGTGAGGAATGCGAGAGCAAACGCGAGGATGATACGCCCGGCTGGCAGCTTGAACCGGCGGGATTCGGACTTGCCGCTCATTTATGCGAATCGAGGTAGCTCTGCAGGATCAACTGGGAGGCCATGCGATCCAGATTGCCCTTCTTCTGCCTTTCCTTCTTTTTGACGCCGAGCTCCAGCTGAGTCTTCTGCGCGATCGTCGTGGTGAATCTCTCATCCCATTCGACCACTTCCACTTCCGGGAACTCGCGTGCCATCCTTTCGCGGAGCCGTTCCGCGAACTTGGCGGCTTCGGCGGCGGAAGTTCCGGCCTCGCCGCTCAGCTTGAGCGGCTTCCCGACAACTATTCTCCCCACCAGCATCTTCTTCACGATATCCGTAATCTTGCCTATCAACGTCGAGTCGTTGGCTAGGGTGTCGATCCCCTGCGCGATTATCCCCATAGGGTCGCTCACCGCGACGCCCACTCTCTTCATGCCGTAATCTATCCCGAGTGTCCGCTTCAGCTCAGGCATTCTGGCCCTGCAGCCTGTCGACGCGAGTGACGCCGACAATCTTCTTGAGCTTGTCGATCAGATGGTCCAGGTGCTCTTTGTCTTTCACGTATATTATGATCTGGCTCTCGAAAATTGCATCCCTCACTTCGGCAGAAACGCTCCTGATGTTTGTATTCTGGTAGTTCGAGATCGAATGGGTGAGTTCAGTGAGAATACCCGGGCGGTCCATACCGGAGACCGAAACGCCTGCGACGAACAATCCGCTGCTTTCGCCCGGCCAGCTGGCGTCGATGATCCTTTCCCTGGCAGCACCCGCCATGCGTGCAAGATTGGAGCAACTCTTTCTGTGAACCTTTATGCCTTCGCCCGTTGTCACAAATCCCACGATCTCGTCGCCCGGGATCGGGCTGCAGCATTTCGCGTACGAGACCTTCCAGTCGCTCCGCGATCCGTCGACCACGATCCCCTCGGAAGCTTTTCTCGCTATCTCGACGAAAGTGTGCGCCGGTTTGGCAGTCTCCGCCGTATCCTTCGCAGATTTCTGCTGCGTAATCCGCGCGATAATCCTTTCCGGCTCCACTTCCTCCTCGGCAATCGCGACGAAGAACTTCTGCGGGTTTTCGAATTTCAATTCGCGGACGAGTTTCGCGAAGTCGTCTTCCGGCAGGGTCAGCTTGTGCTTCTTCAGCCTCTTGGTCCAGATCTCTTCCCCATCAGCCGCCTTCTTCCTCGTCTCGTCGTTCACCCATCTCCTGATATGGGCCTTCGCCTTTCTCGAGACTACAAATTTCTCCCAGTCGGGGTTCACGTTCTGGTTGGAGGAGGTGATGATCTCGATCTGGTCACCGCTGTTGAGCTTGGTATTGAGCGGGACGATCCGTCCGTTCACTTTGGCGCCGACGCAGTGCGTGCCGACCTGCGAGTGTATCTCGAATGCGAAGTCCACGGGGGTCGAACCTCTCGGCAACACCTGCAGCTCTCCTTTGGGGGTGAACACATATATCTCATCCTGGTACAGGTCGAGCTTGAAGCCCTCGAGAAAACTCTTCGCCGCATCCTCGCCGCTGGAGACAGCCGGCTGCTCGAGGATCTCCCGCACCCAGGAAATCCACTCGTCGAGCTTCCGATCGGGAACCTTCACTTCCTCCTTGTACTTCCAGTGTGCCGCCACGCCGCGTTCGGCAATCTCGTTCATCTGCCGGGTCCGTATCTGGACTTCGACCATCTTCCCTTCCGGGCCTACCACGGTCGTATGGATAGATTGATACCCGTTCTGTTTCGGTACCGATATATAATCCTTGAAGCGTTCCGGCACCGGAGTGTATATCTCCGAAACCACCCCGTATACCGAGAAGCATTCGTTCTTGTCGGCAGTATCGAGTATGACCCTCACCGCAAAAAGGTCGTAGATCTCTTCGATAGGTTTGCTGCGCTTGACCATCTTATTGTAGATGCTGTAGATGTGCTTCGGCCGGCCCGTTATCTCGAATTCGTATTCCCCCTCCCCGAGACGCTTCTTTATCGGCTGGATGAATTTTCTTATGTATGCTTCGCGCGCTCTCCTCTTGGCGTTCAGTTTGCGCGATATGTATTCGTAGTCGGTCGTGTTCAGGTGCTTGAAGGCAAGATCCTCGAATTCCCATTTGACTTTCGCGAGACCGAACCTGTGTGCGAGGGGGGCATAAATTTCCAGCGTCTCCCTGGCAATCCGCTGCTGCTTCTCCGAGCCGAGGAACGCCAGCGTCCTCATGTTGTGCAGCCGGTCGGCGAACTTCACGAGGATTACCCTGACGTCCTTCGCCATGGAGAGGAGCATCTTGCGGTAGTTTTCTGCACGCGTGATCTCATGACTCTCGACGGCGCCGGAAATCTTCGTGACCCCGTCTACTATCTCGGCGATTTCGTTCCCGAACTCCGCCTTGATCGACTTCAGGTCGTAGCCCGTGTCCTCGACGACATCGTGCAAGAGGGCGGAAGCCACCGAGATGTCGTCAAGCGGTATCTCTTTGGCCACGACGAGCGCCACTTCGTACGGATGCGAGAAATATGGTTCGCCGGAGGCTCTCGGCTTGCCTCTTACATGGGCGTTCCAGCTGAATTGAAAAGCGCGCCTTATCAGGTCCTCATCGAAGGCGTACAGATTTGTCCTGCACGCATCGAGGAGGCGGTTAAGTTTTTCGACACTTTTCACGTCAGCGAGATACGACATTTCGGGTAACCTTCTGGAATTTCTCTCTTTATGCAATTTAGGGGCGGCAGGTAAATTTCCAAGTCCTTCCGGTGCCACTTCAGCGGAAAAACCTGCCCATTCGGGAGAAAAGGACGTGTTCGAGGCCGAGCGCGGAGGGTCAAGAACCCCCGGAAACGCGATTTTGCGGCATTCACGTTGACTTTCTTCCCTTTGCCAGCTAAATTAACCAGCGATTTCCCGGACAGTCCCGCACACGTTGTGCGGGATCCCGAACATACATGGAAGTGTGAGGATCGGGAGAGGTTCGGGAAGCCGAGCTTCACACGATGTGAAAAGATCGGCTCTGCCGGGCCTTAGGCGGGATACCGCCGGGGTGGCGGAATTGGTAGACGCGAAGGACTTAAAATCCTTTGGCCCCAAAGGGCCGTGCGGGTTCAAGTCCCGCCCTCGGCACGGTCCGAATCGCTCAGGGGCGATTAGCTCAGTTGGTTTAGAGCGCTACATTGACATTGTAGAGGTCAGAGGTTCGAATCCTCTATCGCCCACGGAAAAGTTTGATCGGCGACCTGGTACGGCCTGGACTTCCCACATCACCCCGAGTCCCGGGAGGACCGACGCACCGAGCAGTCCGACGTCCACAACGAGGTTTCGTTGTCAGTTTAATAGGATGTAAGTTCAAGAAGATTGAGAGCAAAACAAGTCGGTAATTATCGGAAGAAATCGCCGGGGTTTGGTTCCTCAAGAATCGGAGACTCCTCCGATTTTTTGTTATGAAAAGAATAATCGCATATGCCTAAAGTAACTCTACCCGATAAATCGGTTATCGAAGTCGAGCCGTCCACTCCGGCGGTGGAGATCGCACGGAAGATCAGCAGGTCGCTCGCAGAAGAGTCCCTCGCGGCCAAGATAAACGGAAAGGTCTCCGATCTCAACACGCCTATCACCGCCGACTGCGAATTGCGGTTCCTCACCTTTGAGGACCCCGAAGGGAGAGAAGTGTACTGGCACAGCAGTTCGCATCTGATGGCGCATGCCATCCAGTCGCTGTTCCCCGAGGCAAAATTCGGCGTCGGCCCTGCCATAGACGACGGGTTCTATTATGATATCGACATTGACAAGACTCTCACCCCCGCCGATCTCGAGGCCATCGAAAACAAGATGCACGAGATCGGGGAGCGCAACGACGCGTTTCAGCGAAAGGTCATCCGGAAGGACGACGCGCTGAAGTTCTTCAAGGAGAAGAAGGATCCCTATAAAGTAGAGATCATCAGCGCGCTCGACGAGACCATTACGTTCTACAGCGAAGGCGACTTCACCGACCTCTGCCGCGGTCCGCACGTACCCTCCGCCGGCAAGCTGAAATACTTCAAGCTACTCGGCACAAGCGGCGCCTACTGGAGAGGCGACAGCAAGAACAAGATGTTGCAAAGGGTCTACGGTGTATCCTTCCCGAAGAAGAAGATGCTCGAGGACCACCTCAAGATGCTCGAGGAGGCAAAGCTCCGCGACCACAGGAAACTCGGGCGGGAGCTCGAGCTTTTCGCCTTCCACGACATAGCGCCGGGCGCGCCCTTCTGGCTGCCTAAGGGGATGATTATCTTCCGCGAGCTGGAGAAATTCATACGGGAGGAACTCGACAAGTTGAATTACGACGAGATCTCCACACCGATGCTCGTCAAGAAGGACCTGTGGGAACAGTCGGGACACTGGGGCCATTACAAGGAAAACATGTTCATCCTCGACGTCGACGAAGAGACTTACTCGCTGAAGCCGATGAACTGCCCCGAGAGCACCTATGTGTACCGGCACAAGGTAAGAAGCTACCGCGACCTTCCGCTTCGGTACTCCGAGATCGGCCGGCTTCACCGGAACGAGATCTCCGGCGCACTCGGCGGCATGTTCCGCGTCCGCCAGATAACGATGGACGATGCCCACATTTATTGCAGACCCGACCAGATACTTTCCGAAATAAACGACCTGATCGGCCTCATAAGGCGCGTATACTCGCTTTTCCACTTCGAGGTCTCCTTCAAGCTCTCCACCAAACCGGACAACGCGATGGGCGATCCGAAGCTCTGGGAAGAGGCCGAGGCAGCCCTCGCGAAGGCTTTGGAGCAGAACGGAATTAAATACGGCGTGAAGGAAAAGGACGGTGCTTTCTACGGGCCGAAAATAGATATACAGATCAAGGACGCTTTGGGGAGAGACTGGCAGGTCGCGACGATCCAACTCGATTTCGTCATGCTTCCCGAAAGATTCGATCTTACATATATAGACGTGGACGGCCGGCCGAAACGCCCCGTGGCGATCCATCGCGCCGTCTTCGGTTCGTTCGAGAGATTCGTCGGCATCATCACCGAGCATTTTGCCGGCGCGTTCCCGACATGGTTGTCACCGGTTCAGACAGCAGTGCTTCCGATCACCGACAATTTCAACGATTATGCGGCTTCCGTCGTGGACGCCCTCAAGAAGCGGGGCGTCCGAGCCGAGCTCGACGATCGCAACGAGAAGGTCGGTTACAAAATCCGCGAATGGGAGACGAAGAAGGTCCCCTATATGCTGATTGTCGGACAGAAGGAAAAAGATTCCGGTACCGTTTCCGTCCGGAGACATCACGAAGGCGACAAGGGAGCCCAGAAGCTGCCGGATTTCATAGCAAGTGTAACGAAGGAAATAGTAGAAAAAAATTAGGAGACCGCCTATTAACACACCTAAACTTAGGATCAACGGCGACATCAGAGCAGCAAACGTCCGCGTGATCGATTCCGACGGAAAGCAGCTTGGCGTCATGCAGCCGCGCGAGGCTCTGAAGATCGCGGAGACCAGAGGGCTGGACCTGGTCGAGATAGTTCCAAACTCGAATCCGCCCGTCTGCAAACTCGTCGATTACGGCAAGTACATGTATGAAGTGACGAAGAAAGAGAAAGCCAAGCTGAAAGGACAGTCCTCGGCTCAGCTCAAGGAGATCAGATTTCACCCGAACACCGATGAACACGACTTTGAGTTCAAGGCCAGGCACGCCAAGGAATTTCTCGAACAGGGTCACAAAGTCAAAGGAACCGTCCGTTTCAAAGGGCGCGAGATCACATACGTGGCACACGGAGAGGAACTCCTGAACAGGTTTGTGGAATTCCTTTCGGAAGTCGGGAAAGTCGAGCAGAACCCTAAGTTGGAAGGAAAGAGTATGGCGGTAATTATCGCCCCCGACAAGACTAAGAAGAAGACGGCAGAGCCGAAGCAAAAAGAGACAAAGGAGAATTGAAATGCCGAAGACAAAGACAAACCGCGCGATGGCAAAGAGAGTGAAGAGAACGGCTAAGGGAAAATATCTCCGGGAAAAGGCGTTCAGGAGCCATATCCTGACCTCCAAGACCCGCAAGAGGAAACGCCAGCTGCGCCACTCGGCTGTCCTGGATAAGACGGACACGAACCGCGTGCGCGGGATGCTGAACGAATAGCTTATTCATTCACGCCGATGTGCTAAATGAAATCTAAATTCGCTGAAAATCGTTTCGTCACGCAGGCGTGACTCTTTGGTACAGGAGTGTTATATTTCACAGTTGAAAAATCTAAGTCCGGAGGTCAATTCTCAATATGACCTTCAAAAAGGCAGAACGATTCGCCTTTTCACTTTTGAGATGTAGTTTTGAGGTTTGACTTTTGACTTTTGAGTTTTCTTGATCTACAACGTTAATGGAGAATTTCTAAGATGCCACGTGCAAAGAACAAAGTAGCTTCCCATAGAAGGCGAAAAAAGACTCTTGAGTTAGCCAAGGGCTACTGGGGTGCACGCAGCAAGGTACACACTGTTGCGAAGCACCACGTAGAGAAGGCGCTTCAGCATGCGTATAGAGACCGACGGAAAAAGAAACGCGAGTTCCGCAGCCTGTGGATAGTCCGCATCAACGCGGCTGCCCGCGAGAACGGGACAACTTATTCCCGCCTGATCTCTGCTCTTGCGAAGAAGGAAGTTTCGATAAACAGAAAGGTGCTGGCCGACCTCGCCGCGAACAATCCGGATACGTTCAAGCAGGTCGTTCAATTCGCTTTTAATTAAGTCAATCTTCCTGCGTTCGGAAAGTCGGTATTTCTGAAACGTAGGAAGATTTTTTATATCCGGAGAAACGACGCCGGAGAGACGCGAAGGCGCTGAGTCCTTTGTGAAATCGTTTCGATTCCCTTTGGGGCCGCGGCGTCTCAGCGGTAAATCACACAGCGATGGGAATGCTAGACGAAATTCAAAAACTGAAAGAAGAGGCGACAGCCTCGCTCACCGGATTACGGACACAGGAAGACACCGAGAATTTCAGGCTCCAGTTCCTCTCACGCAAAGGGTCGGTCGCCCAACTCTTCGAGAAACTCAGGGACGTTCCAAAAGAAGACAAACCGGCGATAGGTAAATCGCTCAACGAGCTGCGCACTTTCCTCGAGTCCGAATTCGAATCGGCACAGAAGAAGATCGCCGGGGAGAAACGGGCCGACACCGGCAGTATCGACCTTTCAATCCCCGGAAGAAAGAGATACATCGGCCGGAGACACCCTCTCACCAAGACCGCCGAAGAGATCAAGAGAATATTCACGTGCATCGGCTTCGGGATAGCGGACGGCCCGGAGATCGAGGACGACTACCACAACTTCGAGGCGCTTAACTTCCCTCCCGATCATCCCGCGCGCGATATGCAGGACACATTCTTCGTGAAGGCCGACGCCGGAAAGTACGTCCTTCGCACCCACACTTCCGGCGTGCAGATACGCGTCATGGAGAACAATAAGCCGCCGGTCAGAGTAATCATGCCCGGCAGAGTTTACCGCAACGAAGCCATAAGCGCGAGGAGTTACTGTCTCTTCCACCAGGTGGAGGGCTTGTACGTCGACAAGAATGTCTCGCTCGCCGAACTCAAGGGAACCGTAGCCTACTTCGCGAAGGAGTTCTTCAATGCCGAGGCGAAGCTCCGGTTCAGGCCGAGCTTCTTCCCGTTCACGGAGCCGAGCGCCGAGGTGGACGTCAACTGTTTCCTCTGCGGCGGAAAGGGTTGCAGGATATGCAAGTACTCCGGCTGGCTGGAGATTATGGGCTGCGGAATGGTCGACCCAAACGTGTTCAAATATGTCAGATATGACCCGAACGAGGTAAGCGGTTATGCTTTCGGAATGGGTATCGAGCGACTCGCACTCCTTCGTTACGGTATCGACGACATACGATTGTTCTTCGAAAATGATCTCCGCTTTCTAAATCAATTCTGAACGGAAATGAAGATTTCACGAAAATGGCTCCAGCAGCTTGTCGATCTCACCGACATAAGCGACGAGGATATAGCGTACCGTCTGACGATGCTCGGCATTGAGGTCGAATCGTACGAGAATCTCTCGGGCAAATATGATGGATTCGTCGTAGGAGCGGTGCTGGAGGTCGAAAAACACCCTAATGCCGACAAGCTCAGCCTGTGCAAGGTCGATATCGGCAGAGAAGTAAAGAGTATTATCTGCGGCGCACCCAACGTCGCTGCCGGACAAAAAGTGCCGGTGGGACTGGTGGGGGCAATTGTACCTCATAACCAGCACGACCCGGAAGGCAAGCCGTTCGAGCTTACGAGAGCGAAGATCCGCGGCATTGAATCGGAGGGGATGATTTGCTCCGAAAGCGAGCTGGGACTCGGAGAGGACAAGAGCAGGATCATGGTTTTCGAGGCAGACGCCGCAACAGGCACCCCGCTCGCTCCTTACCTGGGACTCGACGACACCGTCTTCGATATCAGCCTGACGCCGAACCGGCCGGATTGCCTTTCGCATGCCGGTATAGCACGCGAGCTCTCGGCCGCTTTCTCGAGGAAGCTCGCACCGAGAAGAATAAGATTCCGAGAAGAGGGCGCCCCTGTCGGCGAATCTGCAAAAGTGGAAGTTTCCGCACCGGATCTCTGCCCCCGCTACTCGGCACGCGTCATCAGAGGAATCAAAGTTGGACCGTCACCAAAGTGGCTCAAGGAATCCGTCGAGAGGATCGGCATGAGATCTATAAACAACGTCGTCGATGCCACGAATTATGTGATGATGGAGCTCGGACAGCCGCTGCACGCGTTCGACCTGAAGCTTGTCGCAGGACATAAAGTGATAGTCCGCAGACCTCAAAGTGAAGAGACGAAGTTCACTACTCTCGATGGAAAAGAGAGAAACATCTCGCCGGACATGCTGATGATCTGCGACAAAGAAAAGATCGTCGCCATCGCCGGCGTGATGGGCGGGATGAACAGCGAAATTAACGATGAGACGACAGATGTGCTGATCGAGAGCGCCAACTTCAGCGCGTCATCGGTCAGGAAAACCTCCAAGGAGCTGGGGCTTTCAACCGAAGCATCGTACAGGTTCGAGCGGGGCGTCGATCCAAATCTTACCGTTCATGCCCTCGACAGGGTCGCAGAAATTATCTGCGATACCGCAGGAGGAACGCTGGCACCCGGCATAATAGACGTCGCCGTCGGCAAATTCCTGCCCAGAAGGATCGAGCTACACGTCGACCACGTAAACCGTCTCCTGGGCACGAGACTCGCTTCCGGCGAAATCAAAAGGGTCCTCGAGTCGATAGAGATTCCATGCGGAAAAAAATCGGAGACAGTGCTGACATGCGCAGTACCGACCTTCCGGGGAGACATCGAAAGGGACGTCGACCTTATTGAGGAAGTGGGACGCGTCTATGGCTATGAGAATATCGCGGATTCATTCCAGACTAAGTTGAGTTTCGACACGAGGTTCCAGGAGGAAGGCGCGATATACGACCTCCGGGAGTTTCTCGCGGGCGCCGGCTTCAACGAGATTGTCACAAACTCACTCCAGCCGGCCGACCTTGCCGGTTTACACGAGAGCGCTTACGTGACGCTGGCGAACCCCATCAGCGAAGACATGGCCGCGATGAGGACCTCACTCCTCCCCGGCGCACTCCAGAGTGTCGGTCTCAACCTTTCCCACGGTCTGAAGGACATGAAGCTCTTTGAGATCGGGAGGGTGTACCGGGTAACAGACGACCAGCAGACCGTCGGCACATTCCTCGAATCGGACAGAATTTCAATTGTGCTTTCGGGCACAGCCGATCCGATGTCGTACGACAGGAAAGAGGCAAAATTCGACATATTTGACCTGAAGGCCGAGGTGGAACGCCTCCTAAGGTACCTCAATCTTGACTCTTGGGACTTTATTTCTTATGATACAGCCAAAGAATACGAACAATCGTTAAAGCTATTTGTGAACGGGATGGAGTTAGGTCTTGCAGGCAGGGTCAGTGAAATGACCCTAAAGAAATTCTCCGTGGAGCAGGACGTTTTCTTCGCGGAGCTGGATCTTTCCAAGTTGCTGGCGCTCCGAAGACGTACAAGGAGATTCAAAGGCCTTCCGAAATTCCCATTCGCATCTTTCGATCTTTCATTTATTGTTGAAGACAAGACGCCTGTGGCGAAGTTGATCGACTCTCTGAGGTCGGCTGCGGGCGAGATGTTCCGTGATATCTCTGTGTTCGATATTTATTCAGGAGAAGGTATTCCGGCAGGAAAGAAGAGCGCGGCGTTCAGCGTAGCCCTCGGGAGCGAGGAACGGACATTAAATGACAACGACATTGCCGGGTTCATTGAAAAGGCAGAGAAGAAGTTGTCTGAAGAATTCTCCGCCGAACTGAGAAAGCAAAAAATCGTATAATCATGGACACAGAAGCGTCGGACGATCAGACGACTCTATCAATGAAAAAGCAGCTCCTTGGGGAGTTGTGGAATGAAGTCAGAAGAGCCGTCGATGCGGCAAGCGTCATTCGTACTGAAAACGAGTCTCTGAAGCAGAACCTTGCGAAATCCGCGGCGGAGATGGAGAAGTTGAAGCTGCGCATCGCAGAGCTCGAGAAGATGTTGACGGCAAGAGAAGCCGCGAACACGGGCGGATTCGAGGAAAGAGAAAAGAACCGCCTTCTGGAAGTGGCGAGAGAACTGATCGCCAAGATTGACAAGCAACTTAGTCTCTTTTGAACGCGGAGCCGATGATGGAGAAGAAGAGTATACGCGTTACCATCCTTGGTCGGGAGTACCCGCTCCGCGTGGAAAACGAGGAAAAAGCACTCAAAGTAGTAGCCTACGTAGATTCATTACTGAACGAACTTATCGAGAAAAATCCTGGGGCACCCACGTCGACCATCGCAGTCATAGCCGCTCTAAATATAGCCGAGCAACTGTTTGACTTGAAGGAGCATGTGCATAACGAAGGCATCGATATCGCCGATCTTGTAGGGGTGCTGAGCTACTTGCGTGAGAATTTTCCTGTCGAAGCGAGCTAAGTTCTTTTAAAATTTTCTTAGAGTTTCCAGCCGTAACGGCGCCGTGGTTAAGCATGAAAGAACTGCTAAGTGAAAAATTATGGGAGCCCGGCTCATGAACGATGAATGCAGGCCGCACCCCGATCGAACTGAGTTCGATCGGGACGAACCGCAACCCGCGGATCGCAGCGGAAGCACGACTCGCTCAGGAGGGCACCCACCGTGTAAAGATGGGGTTCTTTCCTATCTGCCATGAGCGCGTTGCGGCTTTTTTTGTAGATAAACCTGGAGGTTCGGTATGGTAACCACAGCAGTCGCTGTAATATGCAGCGCGGCCGCGTTCCTCATCGGGTGGTTCATTCAGGCACAGACGACCAAGAAGAAGCTTGGGACAGTCGAAGAAAGAACCAAACAGATCCTCGAGACGGCCGAACGCGAGGCGAATGCCATAAAGAAAGAAAAGCTGATCGAAGTAAAAGATGAATGGATCAGGAAGAGACAGGAACTCGACAACGATTACAATTCGAAGCAGAAGAGAATACAGAATATTGAGCGCCAGCTAAGCTCGAAGGAGGAGAATCTCGACCGGAAAGCGGAATCACTGAGGCAGCAGGAGAAGTCAGTACGAACTCTGGAGATGGAACTGCGGGAAAAAGGCAAGGTCATCCAGCTTAAGGAGGGCGAGGCAGACAAACTCGTCCAGCAGCAAACCGAGAAGCTGGAGAAACTTGCCGGTGTGTCGCGGGAGGACGCCAAGAAGCTTCTGATTGAGAACCTTACGAACGAAGCAAGAAGCGAGGCATCCCTGGAAGTACGGGAAATCCGGGAGAGGGCCCGCATAGAGGCCAGGAAAGAAGCCCAGAAGATTATCGTGCAGGCTATCCAGCGGACCGCCGCCGACCACTCCGTCGAAACCACCGTCAGCGTCGTAAGCCTGCCAAACGAGGAAATGAAAGGACGTATAATCGGCCGCGAGGGGAGAAACATCCGGTCGTTCGAGGCTGTGACAGGGTGCGATATAATCGTCGACGACACCCCCGACGCGGTGGTGATATCCGGTTTCGATCCGTTCAGGCGCGAGATCGCCAAGAGCTCGCTCGAGAGACTCATCGCCGACGGACGGATCCATCCCACGAAGATCGAAGAGATCGTCGAAAAAGTCCGCAGCGAACTGGAGGAAGAGATAATCCAGATCGGCGAGGATGCCCTCCTCGAGGTCGGGATCCACGGCGTTCACCCGGAGATAGTGAAGATGCTAGGCAGGATGAAGTACAGGTCGAGCTACGGACAAAACGTCCTCCAGCACAGCATCGAAGTCGCGTTCCTCAGCGGGCTAATGGCAGTCGAGCTTGGTCTCGATTCCACGCTGGCCAAGAGAGCCGGACTGTTCCATGACCTCGGAAAGGTCGTCGACAAGAGCGTCGAAGGGCCGCACGCCCTCCTCGGCTACGAAGTGGCCAGGAAGTTCGGCGAGAACCCTGTCGTGGCCAACGCGATCGGCTCACACCACGAAGACATCGAGATGGAGACCCCGATAGCCGCCATCGTCCAGGCCGCAGACGCCATCAGCGGCGCGAGGCCCGGTGCAAGGCGGGAATCGCTCGAAGGATACGTAAAGCGCCTCGAGAAGCTGGAGAGCATCGCCAACTCTTTCTCGGGCGTCGGAAAGACCTACGCCATCCAGGCAGGCAGAGAGGTCCGCGTCATCGTCGAACCCGAAAAAGTGAACGATATCTTCGCAGATCAGCTTGCGCACGAGATCTCACAGAAGATCCAGGAACAGATGGAGTATCCCGGCCAGATAAAAGTAATGGTGATACGCGAGGTGCGCAGCATCTCCTATGCAAAATAGGAAACAAGGCAGTACATCCCGGGGACATGACAATTCTACGGACCTCCTGTCCGACGGCCGAAAGCACGCACCGCTGAGGATCGGGCTCACCGGCAACATCGGAAGCGGGAAGTCCACCGTGGCCGCGCTGTTTTCAGAACTCGGAATCCCCATATTCAACGCCGACACGATCGGACACGAGCTCCTTAAGTCGGACCCCGGCATACGCAGCAGGGTCGTAGAGTTTTTCGGGGACCAGGTAGTTGTTGACGGGACGATCAACCGCGAGAAGCTGGGCAAGATAGTCTTCGGCAGCGGCGAGAAGAGGAAGAAACTCGAGAGCATCCTGCATCCGGCCATCATGTCGGCCATTGCGAATCGAATCGGCGAAGGAGCAGACACCCGCTATGCAGTCATAGAAGTCCCCCTGCTCTATGAGGCCCAGCTCTCCGAACATTTCGATTACGTGATCCTCGTGAAAGCCGACCGTAAGAGCGCGGTTGCGCGCGCCTCGGCAAAACTGGGGATAGGCAAGCAGGACGTGATGAAGCGACTCAACGCCCAGATACCGCAATCTGAAAAGGAGAAGCTTGCCGATTTCACGATTGCGAACGACAGCTCAATTGAAGATTTGAAGTCTAAGGTAGAATTCCTGCACAACATAATCTCTTCCATTGCCTCGGCACCGACCGGAAATGAATGACTGTAACGCGCAGACTATTCTGCAATAGACCGTTCACGCTTCCGTTCCCCTTCTCTCCGGGATTGACAGCCTCGCCGTCCCCCCGGCGGATACATATAGGATCGGTGCCGCACCAGAATTTTTAACTTTCACGCTCCGTAAGGGGCGTCATGTGGTTATATTATAGACAAACAGATGATTGAAGTTAATTTCACGAAGATGAACGGAGCCGGAAACGATTTCGTCGTAATAAACGACTTCGACGGTTCAATCCATACAGAACTCCCGGACCTCGCAAGAGCCTTGTGCGCCAAGGGGTTCGGCATTGGTGCCGACGGGCTTCTTGTTCTAAGGAAGCATCCCTCCCTCGATTTCGAGATGGTCTATCTCAACTCGGACGGCAGCGAAGGCGGAATGTGCGGCAACGGAGGGAGATGCATAGCGAGATTCGCCGTCCTGAACGGTATTTGCAAGTCTCCGACGAAATTTGTCGCGCACGGCGGGACCTACTCGGCCGAAGTCCACGACGACGGGAAAGTCCGGCTTCATCTACCCGACCCGGACAAGGTGGCGCCTTCCGTACAAGTCCCTATCGGGGCACAACATTTCGATGCGACTTACGTTCACCCGAACACGGACCACACCGTCCTCCTCGGCGGCACCGCTTTCGACAGCGTCGCATCGGCCGACCTTGTCGCGATTGCCAGGAAGATCCGCTACAACTTCGAACTCTTTCCGAAGGGAACAAACGTCAACCTGATCGAACAGGAGGGAGAGAACAGGATCCGGATGCGGACCTACGAACGAGGCGTCGAGAATGAGACACTCGCGTGCGGGACCGGCGCGGTCGCCAGCGCGATCGCGGCCAGCATCAGGTATGGCATGACATCACCCGTCGAGATAAAGACGAGCGGCGGCGAAACACTGAAGGTCTATTTCGAAAAGAAGGGGGATAGTTTTTCCAGGCTCGTCCTCGAAGGGAGCGCGACGGTGGCCTTCAAGGGAAAAGTGCTCTATGATGAAAGTGCTCACAAAATCGCGGATCTGGAGCATGGACAAGGAAAGGTTTGAGATGCTCGTGGAGAGGGCTTTCGAGGAATTGCCTGAAGAGTTCAAGTCGAAGATAGAGAACGTCCACGTCGTGGTGGAGGACCTCCCCGACGAATACGATATGAAGGGCGCTCGCATCCGCAATCCCTACTCCCTTCTGGGGCTTTACACGGGAGTGCCGCTCAACAAGCGCGGACCCGACTACGGAGTGTACCCGGTGATCCCGGACAGGATAAAGCTCTTCCGGCACAACATAGAGCGGGACTGCAGGAACGATGTCGAGGTCGAGTCGCGAATAAGGGAAGTTTTGATCCACGAAGTCGCTCACTACTTCGGCATGACCGACCAGGAGATCAGGAAGGCCGGATACTAGTATGGAAACGCTGCTCCACCAATACGGCTACCTCCTGATTTTCGTCATCACCCTCTTCGAAGGAGAGACAGTACTCCTCATAGCAGGCATACTGGCACATCAGGGATTCTTGAACATCGAGCTTTCCATCATGTCGGCTTTCCTCGGCTCGGTCATCGGGGATCAGCTCTTCTTCCACCTTGCGCGCCAGGAAGGCTACGAGTTCGTGAAGAAGTTCAAATACGTGGCGTCCGCTCTGCCGCGGGCCGAACGACTTGTTGCAAGACATGGGACATATATAGTCCTTTTCGCACGTTATATATACGGGTTAAGGACAGCCCTGATCGTTATGTGCGGTCTGGCAAAGATGCCGCGTCTTAAATTCACGATGTTTAATGTGATCGCGGGACTGATTTGGGCTGTTTCTTATGGGTTTCTTGGTTATTTTTTCAGCGAAGCTATCAGCGCGGTTACCGGGTTGGGAAGAATCGAGTTCGTGATTGCGGTGGCTATTGCAATAGCGGCTTTGGTTTACTGGATTGTCAGGACGGCCAATACGAAACCGGTTTCCGACGAACCAAAACAGGAGGAATAAATGTCGAAAGTTCTACTGGAGATCAATTACGAAGTACAGCCCTCAAAACGTGAAGAGTACCTTGCGTTGATCAATGAACTGAAATCCGGATACGAGTCCTCCGGAATCGCGAAGCTCGAAGTGTACGAGGTTCAAGGTTCTCCGAACAACTTCATGGAAATCTATACCTACGAAAGCGAAGAGACGTTTCAGAATGCCGACGACAGCGCATTCGACGAGACCGTCGTCAAGATCAACGATTGCCTGGTGCCGGACAAGCTTCGCTCGTATACGCTGCACCAGATATGATTCTGAATGACCATCACAGCGGTCGCAATCTTTGCGTTCACTTATCTTACCATATCCGCACAGAGACTACCATTCCTTCACCTAGATAGGACCTCGGGAGCAATGATCGGGGCGGTCGCAATGATCGCCTTCGGGGTTCTCACCATCAACGAAGCCTACTCGGCACTCAACCTGGATACCATCGTTCTCCTTCTCGGGATGATGTTGATCGTGGCGTATCTGCAGGTCAGCGGGTTCTTCGACCTCGTCGCGACATTCGTCCTGAGCCGGGCCCGGACCGGGAACGGCCTGCTCCTCATCATAATAATCTCGGCCGGGATACTCTCGGCTCTTTTCGTGAACGACACCATCTGTCTGATGATGACCCCGTTCGTCCTTCTCCTCACCTCGCGTTCGAAAATCGATCCGAAGCCATACCTGATAGCCCTTGCCTCGAGCGCGAACATCGGGAGCGTCGCGACCCTCGTCGGGAACCCGCAGAACATGCTCATCGGAACCTTCTCCGGGTGGCCATACCTTGGATTCTTCCTCGCCATGCTTCCCATAGCAATCGTGGGTCTCGCAATCGATTACCTCGTGCTGCGTTTCTTCTTCGGTAAATGCCTGCGACAGGAGCTGAAGCCGTACGACACCGGCATTGCCACCATCGTCGATAAAGCCCTGGTCTACAAGTCGATTTTCGTAACGGCGGTGGTGATAATCGGCTTCTCTCTCGGCATACGCCTGGCGTTCATGGCCATCCTCGGAGCTTCGTTCCTCGTACTTGCCGCCAACAAACGGCCCGACGAGATCTTCGCGAAGGTCAACTGGTCTCTCCTGCTCTTCTTCGCAAGTCTTTTCGTCGTGGTCGCCGGAATAAACAGAGTCGGCCTTGTCGACGACGCTCACCGACTCCTCGAAGGGTATTTCGCAGTCTCCCTTCCGCGACAGATCGCCACATTTTCATTTGCATCGCTCCTCCTTTCGAATGTCGTATCAAACGTTCCCTACGTTATGGTGGTACAGCATTGGATGACGGCGTTCAGCTCACCCATGCTGATGTGGCTTGTGCTCGCGATGAGCTCAACGTTCGCAGGCAATCTGACCGTGGCCGGATCCGTCGCCAACATGATAGTACTCGAACTTTCAAAGGGAGGAGCCCCCATCAGGTTCTGGGAATTCACGAAGGTGAGCGGAACGATAGCGCTTCTGACCTGGCTTTCAGGGACAACATTGCTGGTCCTGTACTCGGCGGCAGGGAAATTCTAACCCTCTACAGGTCCATTTCAAACCCGGCCCCGTCGATCCTCAAGCCGCTTCCACGTCATTCCGTCCCAATCACTTAAGTCCACCGGGATTCGTACTCTCCCTCCGATGGCGTTATCCTGAAAGAGAGTGGTTTTCCTCAGTGCAGCGTTCTCCCAGTACGCCCTCTGGTCGCCAAGACTTGCCGACTGCAGCGAGTAATTGATATTGTTACTGGCCTGGGATTCCGCCAGGTTTCTTCTTGCCTCGTCTTCCCGATGTAATTCTTCCTTCGTTTTCTTCTGGCCGATGGTCGTGACATCGCCGACAAGCTGAAGCAGCCCGGTGGCTGCGTTCAGTCCGGTTTGGTTTGCATATGTCGCATTAGCCTGCGCCACCTGTTGATCGATTCCCTGAAGCGCTGTTTCCGGATTGATGGCGTACATCGTGTCATTCCCGTTAAGCGTGTCGAAACTTATATTCGCAGTCCAGAAATCACTCACCTGTGTTATCTCTTGGTAGGTCCCCTCATAATAAATATTTTCCGGGGCTACCAAGATCGGTATGGACCCCAGGTTCCCGACAACAACATAATACGTCATGACACCCTCGAGCTCGTTCTCAAAGGCAACCGAAACGGTAACGCTGTCTTCGGTCTCTGTGACGAACTCTCTTCCGGAATACCAGACCGTATTGCTTGATACAGGCGAGGTATTAAAAAGGATTTCCGGACCCGCGCACGCGGCAAAGGTCGCCGCGATAACAGCGATTCCGGCGTTCAGCAGTAAGCGTCTCATCGGTCCTCCACTATCTTGTTAGCTGTTTGACGCACAATCCGAGAAAAATTTTACCCGCCCATAGCCGACGTGATCGCAGAAGCATATGCAGCGGTGGATGGTCCGCAATGCCGGATATCGTCGTAGTACCACATGAATCCCCCCTTCACACCGGACGCGCTCCTCCAGATCGCCATCTGCGTCTGCACCTGCGCCGGGTTGTTTCCCTCCGAACAGTCACTCCCATGATTGGACCACAGCCCGGGATAGACAGTGACCCCCAGGGCTTTACTCCATGATGCGGGATCATTTCCCGCTCCCCCCGCGTAGCACTGAAGCCAGACAGCGTCCACCTTGCTGCCGAGCCGAGACCTGACTGTCTGCCAGTAAGTTACGTCACGGTAGGGGCAAAGCGATATCTTATAACCGATGGCTCCCAGCATCTCTCCAAACGCCGAAGTCGCATCGGCGTCATAGAGGTCCTCATCGTCAAAGTCGGCCGCGTCTGCGCCGGTGACACCCTTCAGGATCTTGAAGTTCCTGTACAGCATGGTCGTAGAATCGGCACCCTGCGAGTCGATGAGACTTCTAACATTGTGAAAGTCGCTCGTGCCCCATGCACCGATGGATATTTCAATTCGGTTCACCGAGGTAGGCGCCTGCTTCAGTGTTGCGAGGAGACCGGGCCACGATGGAGAACCGACATATGCTCCGTCGGAGATTATCCGGTCGTCATTGAGAGACAGGTTTCCCGCCGTGTCGATGTGAATGCTCCAGATAAGCACGGTAGTGAAACCCGACGAGCGGAGGTCGTTCATCGTTGAACTCGTCGTGTCGGAGTAGAACCCGCCGAAAATGCCGGCGACGACCGCCGGACCATTGTTCGATTCAGCCGGATTGGTATGAGACCGGGAACACCCGGTCAACGAGACAACTGCGACGGAAAGTGTTAAGACAGCTGCAAACTTGAAAAGTTCATAAGAACGCGACAATTGAAACGACAAATCCATGCGATGCCCTTGCTGTACCGTTGATAGATCTTTCTTAAACGCAAGGTAACGGATAGGCGCGAAAGTCTCAAAGCAAGGACTTGTCTCTTAACAGGTCAATTGTCGATTGAATACGGGAGTGCGGCTTTCCTCCCGGAAGAAGCTTTTCTCTACAGGGCGTATGCAGTGATATCCCCCGCTTCATCGGTTATGTAGAGGACACCGTTGACCACTATCGGACTCTCCCAATGGATCTTACCGATGTTCGTGTCGTGCCACAGGAGCTTTCCTGTGGTGGGGTCGATGGCTCTCATGTCGTGGCTTCCCGCGCAGTACAGGACGTTGTCGGCAATTATGGGCGAACTCCCCTCGTCGTCGTTCCGCCATGCCGCCTTGATACTCGGCATGCCGCGCTTGTCGACATGAAGCTTCAGAGCCGAAAGGCCGCTGTAAGTCGCCACAAATACCCAGGTCGACTTGTCCGCCGGGTTCACCCACACCGCCGGTTGGGTAAACACCATACCGCCCTGCGGTACATCGACAAGCTTCCCTATTTCCCCGCCGACATGGCCCGGTCCGCGCCCGCCGCTGAGATCCGCGAGGTTGACCAGCCGAAGCTTCATATCCTTCCCGCCCTGGACCGCGAGGTCGCGAACAGTGCAGTCCGCCGGCGTCGGCAAGATCGCCGGTGCCGTGCTCCCGAGGTCTAAGTCTGCCGCGTTAAGGTAATGATGGTTAGCAGGTGTATACGCATCGACGGGATTCCCATCGTGGCCTGTGCCATCAGGGTTGAGGGAGAAGATCGTGTCACCCCAGTCGTGGTTCTGCGGGTCGAAGGGACCGTTGCCCGTGGCCATATAGATCCTATCCGTCGCGGGATCGTAGATAACGCCCGGCCTCGACCATATGGCGGTCTGCACCGCCGGGCAGTCGGGCTTGCCGGGGCGCTCCACAAAGTGGACGGGGTTGTCGCTGCAGTTCGCGTTGAAGACGTGCTGGACTCCGTCGCGAAGGTTGATCGCGGTGACGTGCCCCTGGTAGTCTCCCCTGTCTCCGAGGTAGCCGCCGTTTGTCACATAGAGATACGACGCCCCGTTCCGGGCAGTGGCAATCGCGAGGGCGGAAGAGCCCTTCTCATCGAACGGCTTCAGAGTACATAGTTCAGGCCATCCTCCGGATTTCACCTCCTCGCCGTTCGCGACGCTGAACTTGTGCACGTAGCCGTCGAGTCCGTAGCTATAGACAAACTCCCTGTTCGGATCCACGGCCGGTGAGGATGTGGTATAGACAGGCTGGTGACCGTTGTTTATCCTGTAGTCGCCGGGCCCGTATTGGTGTTTCCAGACGGTCTTCCCCGTTCTTGCGTTCACTGCGACGATATGCCCGTCTCGGGTCGTGAGGAAGAGAAGGCTCATTGTTCCTTCTGTCGTGCGGACATCGCTCAGATACGCCGGAGCGCCGTCAGCAACGTCCGGCAGCGAAACGCGAAAAAGCCGGTGCAGCCGGCTCACGTTCCCGGCCTTTATCTCCTTCTCTTTCGTGTTGTTGCCGCTGTGCTGTTGGTCGAAGTTGAATTGAGACCAGTCGTAGCCGGTCGTCCCGGGCTTGACTGCGTGGGTTGCCGGGCTCATCGCAACCAGCGCGACAAGCGCAATCAAGGCTGCACCCGCAAATAACGTCGCTCGTATTTGTGCGGATAAGTGAATCTTCGCTCTCACGGCACTCTCCTGTTTCAGGTAGTATAAAAGACCGAACACCGTGTGCGGCGAATAAGTTGCAGGGGGAACAACGCTTCGGGTTGTCGAAGAGTAGAATGAGGGATTAGCTCGGCGAGGACCGCCGATTCGATTACGAAAAATGCGCTCGCGAATGCGGAATGAGGAGAAAGTGTCGCCGGTCCCAAGAGCGATAGAGCCTTCGGGGCTGCTTACTTTCCCCCGATTCTTACCGTGTCCACTTTCTCTATTACGTCACTCGTGTCGCTTATCGCAGGAGTCACCAAAATGCTGACTCTCCGGTTCGAGAAATCATAGGGATGGTCGGGATCCCTCAGTCTTCTGTCTCCGTAACCGCGCACCTCCAGGATCTGTTTTTCACGAAGGCCGCCGTCCTGCATTACCCGCCTTGCGGCGTTGGCCCTGTCCGTACTGAGCTCCCAGTTTGTATAGTCCTTTCTCACGTAGGGGCGCGCGTCGGTATAACCTTCGATGATAATTTGGTTCGGCAGAGACGCCAGCTCTTTTGCGATCATTCTAAGGAGGACAATGGTTTCGGGTTTCAGCGTTGCACTCCCGACATCGAAGAACAATCCTTCCGCATTTTCAATGAGTTCTATCCGCAGCCCCTCTTTGGAAACGGTGATCTTGATCTGGTTCGTGAACTTCTTGAATTCGGGCGTGGACGAGATCATCTGCTCAAGCTTCTGGCCTTCCTTCTTCAGTGTCATGAACTCCGAAGTCTGGTTATCGAGCGGAACTCCGACTTTGCTCATGCTCGGGTTATGGACGGGTACGAGCCCGCCGGAGAGCGCGCCGGAATGTGTTTCCTCATTGAAAGCCCCTGGATCCCTGAAATAGTTCGCGATATACTCTTTTACCTGCTTGCTCTGTCCGATGATCCACAGCACGATGAAGAGGGCCATCATCGCCGTCACGAAGTCGGCATAGGCAACCTTCCACGCTCCGCCGTGGTGACCTCCGTGCGAGGCTCTCTTCTTCCTGATAATGTTTATCTGGGGACGGTCCCCATTGCTGAGGCTCATGACTTCGCGCCCTTGAGAGTCTTCTCCATTTCCTGGAAAGTCGGTCTGTGATCCTGAAAGATAGTTCTCCGCGCAAACTCGACCGCGATCAGCGGCTGCATTCCCTTGGCGAAGGCCACCACTCCGGCCTTTATTGCTTCAAACATCCTTCCTTCTTCCTCGGCGGCGAGATCCAGGTTTGTCGCCAGAGGCTGGACAAATCCGTACGACAGAAGCACACCCAGAAATGTGCCTACGAGCGCGGCGGCCACCTTGTGCCCGATCTCCTGTGGTGGTCCGTCGATCGCCTGCATCGTGATGACGATTCCGAGCACCGCGGCCACGATGCCGAGGCCCGGCATGGAATCGCCGATCTTCTGCAGGATCATTCCAGGTTTCGACCCTTCCTGGTGGTGCGTCTCTATGTCGGCATCCATGAGCCCCTCAAGGTCCATCGGCTCCGCACCGCCCACAATAATGAGCCTCATCGTGTCCGTGAGAAAATGGAGAACGTGCTTGTTTGAAAGCACCGCCGGATACTTTGAGAATATCTTGCTCTTGTCGGGATTCTCGACGTGCTGTTCGAGACCGACCACACCTTCCTTCTGTCCTACCTGAAACAACTCGTACATGAGCCTGAGAAGATTCAGGTATGCTCCGCTATTGACTTTGTTGCCCTGGAAGGCGCCTGTCAGTTTCTTGAGGATTTTCGTAAGCAGCTTGCTCGGCGCAGATATTAAGAGTGCTCCGATGGAAGCGCCAATGATGATTAGAAATTCGGCATATTGAATCAGGACGAGAAACGGTCCACCTTCTATCGCAAATCCGCCAAGCACTGCAACAAGAACTATAGCAATTCCTATAATTACGAACAATATCGCCCTCTCGGTTTTGGGATCCTAAATCAACCTTATTTTCGGAATTGTGAGTAACAACTTTAAAGCGAAACCTCCAAAAATTAAAAAATATTAAACATCGTCTGCCGCTTAAACTTGGGCAGAGACCGCACGTTATATTTGTAAACGAAACGGAGGTTGAAATGAAAAGAGCGATTTTCCTGGCCGGCGTTGCGCTCGCGATAATGAGCGCTCCACGAAATACAAGTGCACAGGAGGTTTCATTCGGTCTGTTCTACTCCTCCCTTGAGCCGTACGGCGAATGGGTAAACACTGCAGATTACGGAATGTGCTGGCGACCGTCCGGGATCTCCCTCGACTGGAGGCCGTACACGGTTGGCCACTGGGTCTGGACCGAGTACGGCTGGACGTGGGTCTCGGGTTATCCATGGGGTTGGGCGCCTTTTCATTACGGTCGCTGGATACTCGACTCTTACCACGGATGGATCTGGACTCCGGGTTATGTCTGGGCACCCGCCTGGGTACAGTGGCGCTGGGGCGGAGGATATTGCGGATGGGCACCGCTGCCACCGGGATTTCATTTCAGAGTCGATGTCGTTGTGGGGCCTGACGGACATGATTTCGGTGTCGGCCCCGGAGGTTGGAGTTTTGTTTACGCACGAGAAATGGGATCGGCACGCTACAGGTTCGTCGACAGACACTCCTTCCGGCAGGTCTTCGGCGACACGCGGAACGTTACGAGGTACAGATTTACAGAAAGGGGAGTCTACAATGTCGGACTCCCCAGAGAGGATGTCGAGAGAGTCAGCCGCAGGCCGGTACGGACAGCCAACATAGTCCGAACCAACGATGTCGGCCGGCAGCGGGTAATCGGAAACACCATACATATTTACACCCCCGGTACTTTGGAACCGCGCATACGAAACGAGCAGGAGGTGATCCGGCGAGAACGGATCCATCAGACTCCCGATCGCTTCAGGACCGGGCGACGTGAACAGTCGAGGCCGCGACAGGAAATGACCCAGCCGCGTGTCAGGGAAGGACAGCAGACGCCCAGGATCGAGAGGCGAAGAGAAGACAGCGTTCGGCCAAGGCAGGATTCGCCGCGCAAGAGGGCCGAAGGACCTGCACGCCGGGATCGTGAAGACAAGAGCAACAACGGACCGGGTCACCGGCACTGAACGCTGCGGAGAAGCCGATTTTGCCCCGTCCTGGACGGGGCCTTTTTTGTGGAATGCCGGCAAGGAATATGAGGGACAAATATTTGTAAATTGAGGCAGCGATGAAAATCCTTGTGATAGAGGACGAGAAGAAGGTTGCAAGGTTTTTGAAGCTCGGCCTCGAAGCGGAAAGCCACAACGTTGAGATCGCATACGACGGCGAGTCCGGCGAGAAGATGGCAATGTCGGGCGAATACGACGTGATCGTGCTGGACATCATGCTCCCGAAGAAGAACGGGATCGAAGTCCTTAAGACAATACGCACGAGCGGAAAGACGACGCCGGTTCTGATCTTGACTGCCAAGGGAAGCCTTGAAGACAAGGTCGAAGGGCTCGACGAAGGGGCGGACGATTATCTGGTCAAGCCTTTCGCCTTTGCGGAGTTCATTGCCCGCGTCCGTTCGCTCGGGAGAAGGAGCGGCGTAGACAAGACCACGATTCTCAGAGTCGCCGATCTGGAACTCGACACGATATCACGCAAGGCCAGGCGAAACGGTAAGGAGATCGATTTAACGAACCGCGAGTACGCGCTCCTGGAATATTTCGTCCGCAATGTAAACCGCGTCCTGACCCGGACTGTAATCTCCGAGCATATATGGGAGTACAACTTCGACACCGGCACCAATATCGTCGAGGTGTACGTGAACAAGCTTCGCAACAAGATCGATTCCGGTTCGGAAAAGAAACTTATCCACACCGTTCGCGGCGCCGGATATATGATGAAGATCGAGTGATGTTTAAATCGATCAGGTTCCGGCTCACGGTATGGTACTCGATCGGCCTGCTTGCCGCTCTTGGAACGTTCGTGGCAGCGGCATACTTGTACACCGGAGAAATGCTCTCGCAGAATCTGGATCTTTCTCTGAGGAATGAGACCGAATGGCTGAGAGAGATACTCGAGGGCAGGCTCGATATGGAGAGGGGGAAGTCGCGCAATCCCCGCAGCGGGATTCTGAACAATCCACCCAACCCCGGCGTGACCCCGCAGGGAGGGAATCAGGAGGCAACCGGCGAGGACTATACGATATGGAACAAGATCTACGAACACTCCCTGCTCAACTCCAAGAAGCAGTTCGTATACGTGATGGACAGACGGGGCAGGGTTTTCTACAAGTCTTTTAATCTGGGACAGGATACACTCCCCTCGCCTCCGGGTCTGGAAGCCTACAAGGTAAGCGTCACAAAGACCGTTCTCGACGAACAGAAAATACGCCTTGCTGCTCTCAACACCAAATTCTACGAAATCCGTGTAGCTTACCCGGAGGACGAGATAACGGACGTCCTCCAGAACCTGTTCTCAATTTTCCTCGTACTCATCCCCATTGTTCTCGTGATATCGGTGATCGGTGGGTTCTTCCTCGCACGAAAATCGCTCAGCCCGGTAGATGAGATCACGCGGACGGCAAGGAAAATAACCGCGACAAACCTTCGCGAGCGGATCCATGTCGACAACCCGCAGGACGAGCTCGGCCGGCTGACGGAAACTCTCAACGACATGATAAGCAGGCTCGAGGCGTCGTTCGAACAGGTGCAGCAGTTTTCGATGGACGCGTCGCACGAGCTCCGAACCCCGCTCACCATCATGAGGGGCGAGATAGAACTTGCGCTGAGGGGGAATCGGAAATCGGCTTCTTACAAGAAGACGCTTGCCAGTCTCCTCGAAGAAGTGCTGAGGATGGCGAGCATCGTCGAGGGGTTGATACTCCTGGCGAAGGCCGACAAGGGCAACGCCAAGCTGGAGAAGAAGCCGACGAGGCTCGATTCCCTCGTGAGCGAAATAAAGGAGGACGCGGAGATTCTCGCGGATCAGAAGCGGATAAAGGTATCTATCTCGCGGCTCGACGAGACGACAGTGGTAGGAGACCCGGTGAGACTCAGACAGCTGATGCTGAACCTCGTAGACAATGCCATCAAGTATACTCCCGAGGGGGGCAGCGTCACCCTTTCTCTTGAGAGGCAGGACTGTGAGGCAAACTTCAGCGTGGAGGACACCGGGATAGGCATACCCCCAAAGGAGCTAACGCGGATTTTCGACCGTTTTTACCGCGTCGACAAGAGCCGGAGCAGGCTTCCGGACGGCCTCGGCCTGGGGCTGTCCATTTCAAAATGGGTCGCCGAGGCTCACGGCGGCAGACTCCTCGCGGAAAGCCGTGTCGGCGCCGGCAGCAAGTTCATCGTCATTCTCCCCGCCGTACCGCCGTCGGCCCATTAATATTTTTTAATCTTCAATTCATTGCCTCCCACACACGCCGTGGCGTATGTTTTACGCACATTAACAAAAAGGAGGTGAAGCACCATGAAGAAGCTAGCCCTGATGATACTTCTTGCGTCTTTTGTCGCCTTCGGCTCGACCTACGCCAATCCGGTTAAGAAGCAGGTCAAGAAAGAGACGAAGACGGAAATGTCGAAGAAGACCGACAAGAAGATGACGACCCACGGGAAAAGCATGAAGATGCACAAGAAGGTGATGAAGAAATCCAGCAAGACCCGTGAGACCCATAAAAAGATGGCGATGAAGAAAGGGAGCACGAAGAAGCACTCGACGACGTGGAAGAAAGGCATGAAGAAGAGCACGATGAAAAAACACGAGATGAAGTCGAAAACGATGATGAAGAAGAAGAAAGAGTCGAAGAAGGAGTAGTTCCCTCTTCAGATGCCCCTTGAGTTGAAAAGTCCGCCGGCGGCGGACTTTTCTGTTTTTCAGCGTAACATGACCGTCACCAGGGGGATGACGGTCACTCTACAAATGTCAGTGTCTTCCCACTTCCGTCAGTTTGTACGCGTCGAGGATATCGTTCAGTAGTTTCTCTTCCACGAGTTTCTTCTCGAGGAGAACCGCACGGACGGTCTTGTTCTTCGCGACGGCTTCCTTGACCACCTCGGCTGCCTTAAGGTAGCCTATATGCGGCGTCAGCGCCGTAACTATGCTGACGCTCTTCTCGGCGAACTCCCGGCAGACCGCCTCGTCCGCCTCGATGCCGTCGACGCACTTGACGCGCATCACGTGCATGGCGTTCCGGTATATCTCCAGCGCGAATGTAAGGTTGAAACCTATCACGGGCATCATCACGTTGAGCTCGAGCTGCCCGGCCTGTGTCGCGTAGGCAACCGTAGTGTCCAGCCCGATAACCTGGTATGATACCATGTTCACCATCTCGAGGATGCTCGGGTTGACTTTGCCCGGCATGATGGAGGAACCCGGCTGAACAGCAGGGAGTTTGATCTCCGCGAAACCTGTGCGGGGCCCGCTGCTCAGGAGACGGAGATCGTTCGCGATCCTCGTGATGTCGAGTGCCAGGTTGCGGATCGCACCGCTCAACGACACCGCGCCCGCCATGCTCTGCATCGCTTCGAAGTAGTTCCTCGCCTGCTTGAAGGCAATACCGGTCAGGTTCGCAAGTTCACCCGGCATCATCTCCCTGTATTTCGGATCGGAGTTTACACCCGTCCCGACGGCGGTCCCGCCGATGCCGAGGTAGGTCAGGTCTTCGCGCACCTGTTTTATGCGTTCGATGTGACCCTGCACGCACGCCGCATAACCGGAGAACTCCTGCCCCAGCCTGATCGGGGTCGCGTCCTGGAGGTGAGTCCTTCCGGATTTTATCACGTGGTCGAACTCCTTGCCCTTCTTCTCGAAGGACTTCTGCAGTTCCACAAGCTCCGGCAGGAGCTTATCGATCAGAAGAATCGAGGAGACACGGATCACGGTGGGGATCACGTCGTTGGTCGACTGGGCCATGTTGACGTCATCGTTGGGGCTTATGACCGAGTAGTCGCCGCGCTTTCCGCCGAGTATCTCGATCGCGCGGTTGGCCAGCATCTCGTTCGCGTTCATGTTGTGCGAGGTTCCGGCGCCTGCCTGGAAAACGTCGACGACGAATTGGTCTGCGTGTTTTCCGCTGAGCACCTCGTCGCAAGCCTTGAGGATCGCGTCCGTTTTCTTCTTGTCGAGGAGGTTCAGTTTGTTGTTGACGATGGCGGCGGCCTTCTTCACGAGCACCGTGGCTTTCACCCAGTCAGGGTGAGGCTTCAGTCCGCTGATAGGAAAATTTTCCACCGCCCGTTGAACCTGGACGCCATAGTAAGCATCGGCCGGAACCTTCAGTTCTCCCAGTGAATCTTTTTCAATTCGGTAATCCATTTTGTTCCCTTTCGATTAGGATGAATCTTCGTCCGAAGGCCGACCGCCGCCTGACAGCAGCGTTGGCGTTCGATTCGACAAATTATTTGGTTTACAAAGTAAAACGCTTCACAGAGTGACACAGAGCGGCACACCCGCGTGCCGAAGCACGGCACTTCGGTGCGCAGGCACAGAGTTCCGCAAAGGTTCTTTTCTCCGTGTCTCTCTTTCTTCTCTCTGTGGATCTCTGTGTAATTCTTTTCTCTTGAGCCTGAGCCGCTGCAATCATTCAACAACTGTTTCAGACTGCCGTTCCGGCCTTCTTGAGCACAGCGCCGCTTTCTACATCCGCGGTCCGAATCATCTTCACGCCTCTCTTCGACCAATCTTCGATCAGCTCCCTTCCCTTGTCCTCGTAAATGGGCTTTGCCGCGTCCTCTACCAGGTAGATATTGTACTTCCCGATACGCAGGAAGCCCTCGATCGCATGTGCGTCACAGACGTCCAGCGCGACGCCGTATACGACGATGTGCGTCGGCTGAAGTATATCGAGCACTGCCGGCACGTTCGGGTTAGAGAAGACGTCGAACTTCTGTTTCCGGAAGATAATTTCCCCGCCGTGTTTCGAGATTATTTCTTCTAGCCGATCGGGGTCAAACCTTTCATTGTCGATCCAGAGCGGGTCGATCGGGCTCGTCTCCGGGATCTTCTTCTGACCCGGCGTATTCTGCAGGCAGTGCGGCGGAAAAGCCTCATGGAGATCGGAATTATCGGAGATTTCGGCGTCGGTTAATAAGTGATAATCGACCGATCCGCAGATCTGGATAGCGTTCTCTCGCGCGTATTCCGTAAGTCTCTCAAGATTATCCGCTATGCCCTCCGCGCCCGGGACATACAGCTTCCCGTCCGGCATCATGAAATCATACTGTGTATCCACATCCCAGAATATTATCTTAGCCATAGTTCCCTCCGTTCCTGACGTCAAACAAATCCATGCATGTCGATATGGTGAATCATGGTATAATTTAACCAATGGGGAGGGTTGGCTCAAACCAGAGCTGTGCAGGAGTTGAACTCCTGCACAAGATTTGCTGAGGTTGTCCCAAAACAAGGAAAATGTCATTCTGAAGGAGCGGAGCGACTGAAGAATCCACTTATTCGTTCTGAAAAATGGATGCTTCACTTCGTTCAGCATGACAGACAAGACTTTCTGGACAGCCTCAGAGCCAGCAATGGAGGTTCTTCTGGCAATGACATCCTCGTACGGAGCCCCTGCCTAACCTCCTGTCATTGCGAGTGGCGCGTTTCGCGCCACGCGGCAATCCCCTTCTTGGTAGTTGCATCCAGGGACTTCCCGGCTCCCGTTCGTGTTGGTGCCTGCAGTTGGCAAATGCCGGCTTCCGACGCGAGCAGTTACGCCGCGGCTTCTTCTCGCTTTCTTAACAAGCTGCTGTCTGCTTGCACTCGCGGCATTGCGTCGTAAGTCCGCCCGTGTAGCTCTCTTCCGGTAAGGTCCTTCCTCACTCCACCCCACTGCTTGAAGAAGAACGGGACTCCTGCTTCCCTGCATTGCCTGTGAATTGATTCGACCCATCCCTTTTTCATCGGCCTTGCCTTCGGTCCTGACTCCCCGCCGACAATCACCCAGTCAATTCCGTCCAGCGACAGGTTCTCCAGCGGCCCGATGAGTGGCTCGCATGAAAGGAATCTGATTTTTGCCGGAACAAGTCTGAGATCATCTATCCGGTGAGTTACGCGGCCGTCCTCTACACTCACCCCCATCCAAATGTTGCCGGGCCACCGAAGCTCCTTCGCCACTTCCCTCAGCCGTTCGCTGCGTTTGGTGAGTATCTGGAACGTGTGCTGTGGACACTTCTCAATCGTTTCGAAAACCCGCCGGATATAATCGATCGGCACCTTCTCATGGAACAAGTCGCTCATCGAATTGACAAACACAACCCTCGGCTCACGCCAGTGGAGAGGAGCATCGAGGAGGTCGGGTTGCAACGTTACCGCAAATCCGTTTCTGTACCGCTCGACTCCCATCGATTTGAGTCGCTTCGCCATCCTTTCAGCATAGCAGTTTTTGCATCCGGCGGTGACCTGTCCGCCGGACGCTTGCGGAAGGCGGGCCTTGGAACAGCCCGTGACGGGGTTCCAGGTCATTTCGGTCCATTCTATGTGGGAACGAGTGGGCACTTTTCACCGATTGCCGACTATCCGGTTTTCGATCCACCAGATGCCAGTTGTTTCCTCATCCCACCTCGAGTACGGCCTGGATTGCCATTTGAGAATGATCGATCAGTGCTTGGGGAAACGGGGATCGAAAGCCTTCCACCCCATCTTTGAGGAAAGCTCCACGACTTCGAGAAACTCGGCTGCTGTGCGATCCATAGCGTCGGTTGGGACCTCATTGGTAAACTCCACGGAATCAAATTCATGAAAGCAGACATCGTCTTCCGTCGCATCACTCTTGTCATACAAGAATACCTCGAGAACACCAATCTGACCTGCAATAAACAAATCGTATTGAAAGAATGCCTTGCGTAGACGACTTTCGATTTCGCTAATTGGCAAACCGTCAGGGTTTCTGAAAATGACAGCCCCCCAAGATTTGTAGTTGCCCGCGTCACGGTAGAGATAGTTGAACCTCACGTTCATTATCATACCTCCTTTCATAGCGAGTCGATAAAAATGTTTTCGTTGTGGTATTTCAAGAAAGAAGGATCCGGTTGAAACCGCTGGTAATTCAATAGAGCTACCCGCATAGTCGAGTAGAAACCGTTTGACCGCGCTATTCTCAGATGTTGACTTGATGGACTTCGATACTATTACCTTAAAGTCCGTCGTAACAGTCATAAGTCCCTGGTCAAAGGCGCGGTCATGTACCGGATTCAGGCACAAACCATTTCTCGGATTCACTCTGTTCCAGATGTCAACTCTCCATGGGACAATGTGGCTGGCTAACAGTAGCTTGGGAATTGCGAGCCCAGTGATGCAGCACTTTGAATTGTATGCGGCCAAAACACTCTTTCGAAAAAAGTCTTGGTTTACTCTGACCTTGACCATGCTTGTGCGCTCTTTGCCGTCTCGCAGGGTCTCATAAATATAGTCTTCAAATTCTTCGCCGACTCTTCTTCCTGATAACTTGGCCAGAAGCTTTTCGCTCTCGAATGCCAGCTCGTCCCAGTTGGAGTTAAACTCATTCCACACCTCTATCTCGGCGGTCGCACCATGAGAGGCGCCTTTGATTTGTCTCGCTTGTAGCGCGGGATCAAGCTTTGCAAAGTTTGCCAATTTCCATGAAACGGCGGAAGGAGTGCGCCCCAGTGATCTCGCTAGAACAACAATGTCCGGATTCCGCGTGTGAATCTTTCCGAAGGGTGTCTTGCAATACAGATTGAATGCAAGAACAAGTTCGTCATGAGTCCAATCTTTCCTAATCATTCACCAGACGCCACAAAGGTGATAGTTGAATCGGAGAGCATCCTCTGCTGAGGGCATACACTCAATCCAATTCCAGAGCCTAAGTGAGCAGCTTTTTCCAATTCTTGAGATAGTATATAGGATCTAACCCCATCACTGATTTGTGTGCATCAAAAGATGCTTCCAACTCAGATGCCAGGGTTGTTTTGTTTCTCGAAGCCACGGTTTCAAACTCCTTTTTCTTCGACCATAGATAGTGGCGAAGACTAAAGTCCTTCGTTTCTGGGGTTGGGTAATTAAGCGTGATCACCTGCTCTCCTCGCTTGAATTTTACAGGCTTAGTCACGCCAAACTTCTCGATCTTCCCACCTTCACAAACGTCACACTCGCAGACGTTTGCCTTAAAAACAGACTCCTTGCCTATTAAACCTTTCAGCTTGATGATGCGGACAAAATCCGGATATCTGAGGCGTATGTGCAAGGGATAAAAGTAATACTTGGCCATTGGAATACCGCCACCGACAGGTATTACAGCCCTGCTTTCCCCGTACTCCAGCCCGTGGGAAACACCGTGCAACATATTCATTTTCGTTAGGAGAATCGAGAAATATCCACCGTAAAGATTGATGACCTTCTTGCTAGACGACAAACCATGAGCCAAATCCCTAAATCCTTTAAGCAGATCTTCACCCACCTTAGTTTCATCGAAGTCATCGATCCAAATAAGTATAGCCGCGCAATTTAAGCTGGAATATGCGTCAATTATCTTCTTTCGCAAGCTGCGATTAAGCACAACTTGCTTGGAGATCACAAGCTGAGCAAGTATTTGCTGATCATCGAACTCCGCAGCGGCAATCTTAACAAACTCACAGTTTAAGTTTAACCACTCGTCTAATGTGTTCTCTGTCATGTAGAAATAAGGGGGGACTACGCCGGCGGGAGATAAGACATCTTCGTCGATCTTCTTCTTCTCTATCGCGTAGCTAACGTAGCTCCATTCAGGCCGTTTCTCAATTTGATCACGTATACCCAATTGAAATTGCACGACGTGTTTGCAGAAGTCCGCTCTAATCTTCGCGTTTGCAAAATCTTCGGGCAGCACAGACGATTTCCCAACTTTGCTTGCTACGGGGTCACCGAACGCTTCTGCCAGTTTCTGAATAGACCGCTTTGGTACAACGGTCCCATCGTCGCCTTCCTGACCAACATAAAACACATCGTGCTGAAAAGCGTGTGTCTGAGGATCAACAATGAAGGGCTTGTTCTTCAAGCTCGTGATAAAGCCCGCAATTGCAGACCTAGTCATAGCTACCATATTGCCGTTGAAGACAACCCCCTCATAGTTGTCTACCAATTCAGATTCTAGGAAATATCTGCTTTCAGCGTGTGTACCATAACGCAAGAAGTGCTTTACCAAATCAGCCGACATGAGTCTCAATTGCCTCCTCCAGCCAACGCCGGGAGATATCCCATTTAATCTCCGACCGCTTGGCTGGAATCATTTCTTTGAACGGTGGATTGTCTTCCGAGAAGAATAGCAAGCCTATGCCAGCATTCTCGAACTCTATTCGCATCTTTTCGGTTATTGACTTTCGATGGGGCAGGCACACATAGGCCTTGTCGACTCCGAGCAAATGTTCTCTGGACTGCGCTATCGCCTTCCGCCAATCACGCATCTTGAACTCGACGGATGTTACTTCATCGTTTTGAACAATTAACATATCGATGCATCTCGACAGGAAGGGAACTTCCAAATAAACCGTTTTTCCTTCTGCAACCAGCATTTCTCTTACTTTGTTAACAAGTTGAAGCTCGGTCATGATCTGCCCGGAAATAGTTTGGGTTCTTTCTTCAACTCATTCAACAGCCAATCCTGCCTGAGCCCAACCAAAACGAGAGCAAACGTCAAGATGAATCCGCCTCCTAGAAGATATACGGCCACTACGTGACTCAGCACGCCAAGCATACCAAAACCAAACGCGAGCAGTTCCACGCCCACTATACAGAACACAACGACACGCGATCCTTCGAATCGCCGCTGGACTTTTTCTACGGTTTCGTAATAGCGCGAGTGTTGCATCATTTCCTGAAAGAAAAGTAGATACAAATCCTTCTCACTCAGCCCGACATTGTCAAACCCTGACATCACTTGGCCCACGAGCAACTGTAACGCATCAGATTTGCGTACAAGAATTTGATTGCGCAAAGCGTCACACGCGTCTGAAAACCGTTTCTCTCTGGAAAGCCACTTATCATAGAAGATGCCCGCAAGCGCGCAAATAAGGGGAATCAGCGGGGACCATCCGAAAAACGTTTCGGCGCTGTTCATGGATTTATCTTGTCAAGTATCTTTGACCTCTCCGTCATATCTGGATACTTCTTATACACGTACTGAAGGATTGCGTACAAGGACAAGGAGTTATACTTTTCTTTGAATTTCAACAACAATTTCTTCTGATCAGCCGACAAATCGCTGTACAGACGCTCCGACACATAGCCTTTACCCAAATCTGACAGCGCAAAAACCTCTTGGTTGTACTCTTCGGTCGCCGACGCATCCATGTCCAAGGCCCCCTCCCACTTCTCGAACTCCTCAGCCTCTTCGGCAACGACGTCAGCGTCCGTTGAAGATGAAGAACCGACCTCGATAAAATTGAGGTTCTTGAGGAATTCTATGTCTGTGTAGATGTCTTCGGACCATGGACCATAATTCCACGGTTTAAAGTCAATCTTGTCCGCCTTGAAGCTCTTCATATATTCCTTTTGGAATATGAAGAGCATCTTAACTATCCGTGTTCGTCCTCTGATTTCCTCATTCTCTTTCCCTGTCTTTCCGGGTGAGTAGAGCATCAAGAGAAGTATATCCTTTGAGTTTAACTTATGCGATTTAGACATGTATCCAACCTCCCGTTAACCGACTCTTCTTTCGTTCCAATCCCTGACAGAGTAGACTGCTCCATTCTTGCCTCAAATTTACCACCATGGGAATATTCAATCCAACTGTTTTTCCAAACCACCGGTGATATCATGAGACCACTCGATGATTGCTCCGCATCCAGAGATCTTAGCGTTACTTTTTTCATAAGATATATAGCCCGTCGTCACCTAAAACATCAAATCATTCAATGATAATTATCCTGACATCGTACTATCAGGAATACTGTTCCCTACCCCCCTCTCAATCCCTATCACCGCCGCCGCTCTACCAGACGAACTCAGGAGTGCGAAGAACCAGCCAGCCGTTCTCAACTCTCAATCTCATACATCTCCTTTTCCTCCCCTACCTTCCTCGTCCCATAATACTTTCTTATCCTCCCCCTGTCCTCGTTCTCCTTATCGCCCTTATAGTAGATCTCGATGTATTCCACGCTGCAACCCCGTTCGCAAAACGCGTAAATAATTCTTATCCCCGACCTATTTCCCTTGCCCGGCAGAGAACGACAGGCAAACTTCACCACCTTGTATATCTTCGGCTCCTCAATGCCAAGTCCGGAGATTTGCTCCATGGCGCCCGCATCGATCCCCTGCTCGTGGAACATCTTCAGAGCTGATGTTTGAAAAGTCCTGATATCATCATCGAGCGTCCTGAACCGTTTCTGCAGTGCCTTCAGCTCCCTCTCGAATTCCGGGAGGCGCGTTATTTCACTGATCTTCGTCTTCGTACTCTCTGACCGAGTATGGCCGCGTCCTGTAGAAGACCGACTCATATTCCATTATCTCTCCATCCCCCGCGCTTTTCCACGGGATGTCCTCGTGAGAGTACTCGCTTATCTGCCTGGCGGTCATATCCGAAAGTCTGTGCAGGACGCCGTCGATCAGCTCCAGCTCACGAGCGCTCAGCTTCGACAAGTCGGGCTTCTTCAACGGAAGATATTTCGTCTGCGGAAAATCAAAAACCTTGTTCTTTACCTTTTCGATCTCCTTCGACGCAATCATCTTCTGAACAACCTTCGGGAATTCGATCGGCGCAGGCCCGTAGTGATTCCTCTGATATTTCGCGCCTATGAGCTGTTCCTCATATTTCTCGTAGTAATCGAAATCGATGAAATAGAGCAGCTTGTAAATCACAGTCTCGCCGATGTTCGGCTTCGCTCCGACCTTATCCAGGATGTACATCAAAACCTGCCGGAACTTGTTCAGATTTTCCTGCGGCACGTTGATGCGCATCGTCGGCTTCTTTGAAGCCTGCGGGACCTCCTCTTTCTCAAGTACCACTTGCGGCTCCTGCTTGATCCCGAGCAATGTTTCGACATGAGTCCCTAAGGCCTTCGACATCCTGACGAGTTCATCGGCCGAGACCGCTCTCGCTCCGTTCTCGATCTGGGACACCGCCGGCCTTGGAATGCCGAGCATTTCCGCAAGCTTCTCCTGGCTCAAATTTCTGCTCTCTCTTAATTCCTTCACTTTTCGCCCGATCTGAGCATTTATAGAATTCATAACCCCGTCCTCCGCTGGTTTTATTGCGGAGCTAATATAACTGGTGTTAGAAATTATGTCAATGGCTTGTGCGATTTTCAAACACAGCGATCCTTCCGGCTTACGGATTGGCTCGCCCCCATCCGTAGTCTTCTATATAATTCCATAAGGAGAGCAGGAGTCAAGATCCTCCTCTCCCTTTTGTTGTATCAGTGGCATCCTGCAGTGCTCGTACATTCGCACTGATAATCTGCAGCTTTCAGCGCCTTGTCTTTCGTTTCCCGGCTGAAATCCGGCGGGGACGTTCCGGGGGTGCCGTAACCTGAGGTCGGCTGGTGACACTTTGGACAAAGCACTTTGGCGTTACTGAGACTGGCGTCTCCGCCGCGCCTGATGTGATGGACTTCGAGGTCCTGTGTTCTCGTGCATCCAGCCATTTTGTCCTCCTTTGTTCTTTAGTGATCGTCGTTCCAGCCTTGTCAAAGGTAGAGAACCTTGACAATGTTCACATCGCACTACTTTGTACACGACACGTCGACTGCTTCGCCGCCGGCACCAGCTCGCCGTATGCCGTGAACTCGTCGTCGGTCGAGTTGTGACTGTAACACAGCGGAACGATGTAATGCGTGCCATCAGTTGAATCCACCTTCTTCACGTGCCCACCTACGTCGGCCTTCTTGCTGCAGGCGGCGCACTCGGGGCTCTTCGTCCCTGTTTTGTTTATCCAGTGATCCAGCCAGCTGTCGCAACATGTGCACTTCTGATCTTCGGTTCCTTTGAGGTTTTTCACCTTCGTCGCCATCTCAAGTCTCCTTTCTTCGATTGATGTGAATAAATCCAAACGCCCGACTCGATTTTATGATTATGTCTCCGCGCAAGAAGTCTCCCGTCATTGCGAGCCCACGTGGAGGAGCTTATGAGATCCAGCTGTGGTTTCATTTCGGGGATTGCTTCGTCGTCAGTCCGTTCATCATGAACGGACCGACTCCTCGCAATGACAGGTGTATTGTAGATGGTGCTCTCTGAGCCCCGCATCACCTGCAGGCCGGGCCCGCCAGCCTGGGTCCGGCCTGCGCTTTCTCCGAGAAGAATAGCCGACAATGCTAACTCTGCGGCTGGGTCCCCGCCGAAGCTGCGGGGGCCGGGTTATGCCGCGTGCCCAGCGCCTTCACGCGCCGCGCAGAATTGTACGCGTCGTAGAACTTCGGATTGTCCTTCCTGACGCGTTCCATTATATCGTCTATGTCCTCCAGGTCGTCCTTCACGGTCTGAAGCGCGTCGACCATCGCGGCGAACTCGCTGGACCTCGCCGCCATTCCGCCCCCCTGCGCCTTCAGCGCCTTGTCGTACGCGTCGAGCTTCGATTGAACGTCCGCGAGTTCCTCGGGCGTCACGTTGTACTTCGCCAGCTCCGTGCCCACTTCGTTCGCCCTCTTCAGAACGGTCTTCGCGTACTCGACGAGGTCGGTGTCTCTCATCCTGTCGAGCTCGTATTCCTCGACGTCCACAAGCTCGAAGATGTCGTGCTTGTCCGCCTTCTTCGCATAGGACCTCAGCGCACGGCCGAGCGGATAAAGGACGTCGGTCAGGGTTTCCTCCGCCTCGTGCTTGGCGGTCGTCTTGCCGTTCATCGCGACGCCGAACGCTTCCTCGCCCTTCAGGTAAATCGCGTAGTCGCCGTCGAACTTCGTGACCGCTTCACTCAGCGCCGCCAGCCCGCTGACAGTCTCCGAATTGTCAGAGAACACCTGTTTGACCGACTCGATTGCCGATCTTATGTTCTCGCGCCTCTTGTTTGTTCTCGCCATTTTGCCCTCCTGACTTTATTAGTTGTGTGTGATATAACGACGGTTCTTCCCCATTTCAGAAGCCGTCTTCTCCCGCTGCGAGTTCTTCTTTCCGCATTGTCAACTCTTCTTCTACCGTTGCGAATTAGATTTTCTTCATTGTCAAACCAGCTTCGGGCATTGTGACAGCGACTTTTCACATTATGGCAATAACACCGTCCATTGTGTGACTGCCGGGAGCGCTGCGAGCTTCGCTTCTGCCGTTGCGAAGTCTCCTTTACGCATTGCGCGACACCACAAACGCTTTGTGAACCCGAGATTTCCAATTGCGAAGTTGACTTTTTGCCTCGCGAATCTGTCGTTTGTCAATGCGAACTCCGTCTCCCCAACTTTGGGCTTGCCGCACGGCCTCTGGAAACGATATTCCGCCAGTACGGCCTGGATATCGGTGGCTTCAGCGGATTATCGAGATCCTGGAGATTTGACAAAAGGAATGGAAACGGCTCTGAAAGCCATTCAAAAAGCGACACAAAGGGATATCCGCATTCGCCTGCCGATGCCCCTGAATTTGTCCGGTCTCTCCGTAGTCTCGAGCGGAGCCGCATATTTGGCCTCTCCTACTTCTAACAGAGATTCACACTACCTTAAAGACAGAATGTTCGCCGCGTACCCGTCAGTTGATTGTTCGCCCTGCTTCCGCTTTTCTCGATCCGTATTGGATCCGACTTACACCATCCTCATATCCAGTCACTTGCGCGAAGCGCTGCTTGAAAGTAACGGAGAGATTTTATAAATGCAACAAGCACACTTCGGAGAGCACCCCGGACTTACGACATGCAGGCAGACCCATTCTCACGACACATAGCTTCTATGTGTCCTATGTTTCTATGTGGTTAATTCTTTGAGTGACTTGTTGCGACTTCCGTGCGGGAGTCACGATTCCGCTTACCGCTCGTGATCTCCCTTAGCAAGCGCCTCTTCCAGTGTGTGCCACGCGAGTGTCGCGCACTTCACCCTGACTGGAAACTTGGATACTCCCTGCAGGGATATCGCGTCCCCCATCTCTTCGCCGTAATCTCCCTCGGTGCCCTTGACCATCTCGTAGAATCTTCCGGCAATCTGCCGGGCCTCGTCGACAGTCTTCCCCTTGATGAGATCCGTCATTATGGAGGCCGACGCCTGGCTGATGGAGCATCCGGCGCCCGAGAACTTTGCGTCAGCGATGACCCCGTCCCTGATCAGGACGGAGACCTGGATATCGTCTCCGCAGGACTCGTTGTATCCGCGGGAGCTGAAGGTGGGGTTCGGTATCAGCCCGTGGTTGTGCGGGTGCTGGTAGTGATCGAGGATAATTTCAGTGAATAATTCATCCAGCGACATGCCGATCAACCTATCTTTACATTATTTTCGGCATCCCGAACTGTCTGTTCGGGATCGGCTTTTTTCCTTGGTCTGAACAATGCGATACCTTTTTCGAGCGCCGCAGCCAGCGCCTCGACGTCGGGTTTGTCGTTGTAAACGTAGAAGCTTGCGCGGGCGGTGGACTGGACCTGGAGCTTTCTCATGAGCGGCTGCGCGCAGTGATGTCCCGCCCGGATCGCTATCCCGGCAGAATCGAGGATCGTCGAGATGTCGTGCGGATGCACATTGTCGACGGTGAAGGACAGCACTCCCGTTCCCGTTGTTTTCGGCCGGAATATATGTATCCCTTCTATCTCCGCCAGTCGTCTCGCAGCGTAATCGCCCAGCTCTATTTCGTGCTCCACGACGTTCTGAAGTCCGAGTTTCTCCAGGTATCCGACCGCGGCCCCGAGTCCGATCGCGCCGCCTATGTTGGGGGTACCGGCTTCGAACTTGTAAGGAGGCTTCGCGTAGTTGGATGTCGTCGGGAAGACTTCGTTTATCATTTCGCCGCCGCCCATGAACGGTTCCATCTTCTCCAGAAGTTCGTACTTCGCGTAGAGCGCCCCGATGCCCGTCGGGCCGCACATCTTGTGTCCGCTGAGCGCGTAGAAATCGCAATCGATATCCTGCACATCCACCGGCATGTGCGGTGCGCTTTGGGCGCCGTCTATGATCGCCAGTGCCCCGGCCTCGTGCGCGAGCCGGCATATTTCCTTCACGGGGTTTATCGTGCCAAGGACGTTGGAAACGTGAACCACGGAAACGGCCTTTGTCCTCGGCCCGAGGTTTTCCTTCAACGATTCGAGGTCGAGCATGTAGTCGCTGTTCATCCTGATAAATTTCAGCACCGCTCCCGTGTGCCGCGCGATGATGTGCCACGGAACGAGGTTGCTGTGATGCTCCATCTCGCTGAGAACGATTTCGTCGCCCTTTTGAAGATTGTTCAAACCCCACGCGTATGCAATCAGGTTGAGCGACTCAGTGGCGTTCCGGGTGAAAACCACCGACTCCGGTCTGGCCGAGTTGATGAACCTGGCGACTTTGGCTCTTGCCTCCTCGTACATGTCGGTCGCGAGCTGGCTGAGCTCGTAGGTTCCCCTGTGCACGTTCGCATTGTATTTGGAATAGTACTCGTCGAGCGCGGCAATGACTTCCCGCGGCTTCTGAGTCGTGGCGGCGCTGTCCAGGTAAATCAGCGGTCGCCCTTTTTCTTTCCATTCAGCAAAAATCGGAAAGTCGTTCTTAACATCACTTCGCATCATCGCAGTGATCCCTTCAATGGAAAACTTCGCTTGAAATTAGATTCCTTCCGGCCGGGAAAGTCGCAAAATAGCGGCCATCCGTGTTCCGGAATACAAATTAACGCCTGCAGCCAAGCAATTCAACGCTTCACGGCGATCATCAAAGTGCCGATACCGGAGAAGATCAGCGCGACATCGCGAAACACCGAAAGTATCTGCTCGATCGTATTGAAAGTCGAACCCGGCACGATAATCGTGTCGCCGGGCAGCAGCAGCGGTGTCTTCGCTCCGGTACTCTGGTAATGGTTTAAATCCACGGGTATCACTTCCGTCTTGTATGTCGAGTCGGGCTGGAGTATCTGTCGGACTATCTTGACCCCGTCGAGTTCGGCATGTTCGAGAGGCCCTCCGCCCAGAGAGATCAGCTGAACGAGGTCTGTGGAGCTCGGTACCTCGTACCTCCCCGGGTTGCGGACGAAACCCCAGAGGTTGACTGCGATTGTCAGTCCTTCCTTACCTCCGAGATAGTAGTATGAAGGTGCGCTCGAACCTATGGGCGGAGTAGAGCTGCCGAACAATCCCTGCGCGTGAACCGACGGAGAAGCGGACAGGAATATAAGACCCATAAGAATCGCAAACGAATTCTTTCTCATTTGTTCCCTTTCTCTTGAATCTCAAGAATTATTTTGTTGTATATGCCCATTCCGGGCATCGCCGGACCTGCCTGCGGCTGAACGCGTTCCGAAAACCCGCCCGGATCGCTGCACCCGTGTGTACGCGGAGGAAATTATGGCCGCAAGCCGGCCCCGTTTGAAAACACTGTCAAAATAGTTTATCAAGATAAAATGAAGCGCTGATTCTGTTCACATTTCCCAGATCCTGCGCGAGGAACGCGTAGTCCACACGCAGGAGGTTCAGCACCAGGCCGACTCCCGCAGTAATATTGGAGGCATCCGACCCGACCCTGACGGAAAGAAGATTGTGATATACATACTCGGCTCCGAGAAGAATGTCGCCGTACTGCGTGTCCCGGTTGAACGCCACAACAATATCGCCATCGAGCGGCTTGACTGGCAAATCATAAGAGACTCCCCAAAGCGTGCTGCGCGGGATTATCTCCGTGGTCTGTGTATCCCATGCAATCCTTGTATTCGTTATATCGCGCACGTTCATGCCGAATGAAAATGTACCGTATTTCCCCTTCTCAAAGAAGGAGCCGGCGGGAAATCTGAACATGAACCCGCCGTCGATGCCGACACCTGATGCCGCCCGCCCATCCAACATGCGATGGATGATCTTGAAATTAATGCCTATAGGCAATTGGACCGGTATTTTTGAAATCGCCCAGCCAAGGTCTATGTCGAACTTGTACATCTTCGATATGTTAAGATACACTGCGTCGTCAGCACTGTTGAAGTATCCGCCGCCGGTCCCGGTCTTGACGAGAAGCTCTCTCTGGGCGGGCGAATCGTAAACGGTCAGGTCCGGTTCGGCCGGAATATTGTCGACGCTGAGCCGCACCCAGTCGAGCGAGATATTAAGATCCTGTAGTTTCTGTGCGTAACCAAGGAAGAAGAAGTTCGAAAGCGGAGCGAAAAGCGATCCGTACTGAGAAGAGTACATCATTGAGAGTATCTTGGTATCGACAAGGGCAGTGCCGGCCGGGTTGTAGTGAAACGCGGTACCGTCGTCCGCGAGCGACACGAAGGCGTCACCCATGCCCAGGCCTTTCGCGCCTACCGGTATTTCAAGAAAACTACCGACATATTTTGTCGTCTGCGCGGCGGCCACAGTACTCAGGAGAAGAATGGTGAGCAGAATCTTCTTCATCTCAACCTCGCCATCTTCCCGATGTCCACGAGCGTCTTGCCCCCGCTGCTCACACTGACCTTGTAGAAGTACACACCGTTGGCCACCTGGTTCCCGAAGTTGTCGGTGCCGTCCCACCATGCTTCGTGATAACCGACCGCGGTCGGCGAACCGGTGCCTCCCTGCAGCAGCCCGAGCGACTCCATGGGATTATTGCCGGGATAACGGATTGTCCTTACCAGCCTCCCGCTCACCGTGTATATCTTAATCTCGACTGCATCTATCGGGTTGCCGGAGGTCACCTCGAACGCTATAAACGTCTGGCTGACGAAGGGATCGGGATAAGCACCGTACACTCTCAGGCTGAAGTCAGATCTTACAACGAAGTTCACCGTCACCGGCGCCGACACGTTCCCGTTAGCGTCCTGCGCGGTTATCTGGAGAGTATGCGACCCGTCCTTGACGGGAAGCTGCACGGTCGCCGTAACCGACGTCGGATTCGATACTGAATCCGGAACTGTGACGAGACCCGGATCGGCTCTCTGATCGTCCAGACGTATGTCGATGCTTCCTTTCCCCAGATCGACTCCGTCCGCATCGTGCATCAGGATCGAGAAACGGGGGTTGGGGGGAACGAAGTCCCCGTTGGTAAAGAACTGATCGCCGATGGATACCGAAAGCTGTGGCGGCGTATGATCCGAAGAGTAGGCGGCGGCGAAGACACCGAGTCCGGAGACGTTCCCGGTTACCTTTCCCGAGACGTAGGCTCCGCCCGAAAGGTTGAGGGTTCTTGTCCTGGGGTCATAAAGGTACAGATGCAGACCTGCCAGGTTCACGTTCGTTACGGAGTCCGGACCGTTGACCGCGATGGACACGGTGTAACTGCCGGACTGCGAGTTGTTGAGCGCTGCGAACTCATAAAAATGAGCGGAACCGCTTTTGTCCCGTGCCGGACTCAGAAGCGGCTGAGGGTATAACGGCGGCGAAGTCGTATCGACTCTGAAGATTTGTCCCGCGGCCGCGCCGGAAAGTGTCGCCGCCGAGTCAAACTCCACCACGCCCCGGGAATTTGCGGCGACAAGATTCACGTACACGTTGGCGTAAGCATAGCCGTTGGATGGCGTGAGGTCGTAACCGTTCGTGAGGCTGTCGAACACGACGTACATGTAGACGGTGTGGTTCCCGGGCGACAGCGCTACGGGGATCGAAGTAATCTCAGTTGAAGACGTATCGAAACTAACCCTGCCGCTGCCGAGGAGGATCCCGCTTCCGCGCACTCCGTCATAGAAATCTATCCTCACGTTCTGCGCAGGGACGGAATTCCAGTCATACACCGCCGCTTGCAGCTTTATAACACTGTCCGCGACGACCTTCATGGTCGAATTCGAATTGACGTAGCCCTGCCTGGAAAACGCGGATATATCGGCTGCCCCGGGCACTGTGTAGGTCACAGAGCGGCTGGAATCAGCGCTCCCGTCGGAGAAGCGCGCTCTCAGGAATCCCGTTATTGTCTCTCCGGGTTTCAGGCTATCTGCGCCTATTGAGTAATCGGAGGAATACTCGTTCGCGCCGGTGCTCGCGAGCGGTATGTTGAGTGTCATCAAAGCCCTGCTTCCGGCCGGTGCGCCCGCCGCGTAAACGCTTCCCGCGAAAGTCACGGAACTCACGCTGGAACTGGAGCTGACCAGGCCTTCTATTCTGATTCTGAAGATGCTCCCGTTGGATGTAATCCCGAAACCGCTGACTTGAGTGAACGCGCTGCCGGTGGAGAGGTCGACGAACGCCGAGCTCTGTGATGAGCTGTTGTACGAGTAGGCCTTCACATGCGAAAGGCCCGAGAGCCCCCCGCTGTACGGTATGCTGAAACTTGCCGTACCGTTGCTGCCCACCGTGACGCTGCTTTGTGCCACGACGTCTCCGTCGTTGTTCGTCACTTGAATCGCTGCCGTACCGCCGGCCTGGGCATTCGACAAGGTACCGTCGATGTTCTGTCCGGGAAGCGCAGTGTAAGAGTTCAGCCTCACCGCGGAAGTGTTCCGGGGCAACTGGAGGACGAGCGCCGGGTCACCTATAAGGTTGTACTGCTCGAGCATTGTCGGGGCCTGCGGCCAGAAGAAGTACGAGGCGTAATACCTCGCCTTCGCGAGAATTATGTCGGACCCGATCGCGGAACTGTAATCGGCAGTATTGAAAAGAGCCGGGAGAAGTTCGCTGTCCATGAAGAAATCGTTGTAAAGCCAGCCCAGGCCCGCGGACCCCAGCAGGCTGACCGCGCCCTTGTTCTCCGCGAAGAGAAGAGTCGAGCAGAGCGGCAGCCCGATCTGGCCGTCGAACGCGCCCGCAAAGCACGTCATGCTGGTAACGAACGGATATTTTCCCGAGTTGGACAGATTTGCGACTTCGTCGTTCGTGAGTATCCCATTGTCCGCCCAGATCGCACCGCCTCCGTGGCCCATGTAGTTCACGAGCACGGCGCCCTGGTTGATATCGTTTACAAGGTCTTGCGTCACCCCGTAGTACTTCGTATCGACAGACTGGTTCTGAATGCTCGTGTAAAGCCGCTTGATGAAATAGCTCGGCGGGATCATCGAATGGACGAGAGAGTCAGCCTGGATATGAAATTCCTCTTCCTCCCCGGCGATCAGCAATGCCGTGTTCTGCCAACCGTAGCTCTTGCCGGAGTAGTAGGCGAGTATCTTGTCGACAGCCGCTTTGACCTGAATCGTGTTGGCAGCCGGGATTCTTCCCACCGCCACGTCCGGAATCGGATCGCTTCCGTCGACGCAGGCATAGAAATTGTCGGACGCGGTCGCGCCGAAATTGTAGGTCTGCATCATCATGACCGGGATAAGATTGGCGGCGGCGCTGCCGTTCTTCGTGTTCCACGTCCCTCCTCCCACCAGCAGAACATATTTGGGAACCGTGGACCAATTGTGGTAAGCGTATGAAATGAACGACCTGATCGCGTAAGGACTTTTTATGCCGTAGCTGAAATCGTCGTAGACCTGCGAAGCGTCTACAACGATAGTCTTGATGCCGTGCGAGTTGTAATACGCCGCGAGCTGGCTGACGGGATTCGACTGGTCCGTCTGCTTTCCGGTAACGTCGTCGAGTTGACGGTTCGTGATAATGATATACTTCGCCGCGTAATCGTATGAAGAAAGCCCGGCATCGGGTACCTGTTCAATCTTTACCGGGCTGAGTTTACCCGAGTCGCTTACGGCGATGAACCGATCCTCAGGCGATTGGACATACGCCTCGAAAAGCGCCGCGTATCCCTGGGCCGTGCCCTGGTTATTCAGGTATTTGATCGTGACATCGGTGATCCTCGAATCATTCAACCTGTAGACCGAGATCGATGAATTGCCGAAGTGCTGGATGAGGAAGTTGTAGTAGCCGGGACGCGCGTTGTCCGGCACGGTGAATTCCAAGTAATCCTTGTCCGCGACATACAGGCGCTGGTAGTGAAGCTCCGCCCAGTTAAACGCGAACGTGGCGACGGCTATGTTTCCCGGGTTAGCATCGTAAACTCGAAACTCGTTTGCCCCGTTATGCAGCACGCTCTGCGGTATGTTCGCGCTTGCGCCTACGTCCACGATGCGTGAGTTCTGGCCGTCCCAGGTTGTGCTCATCACATGAGTCTGATTGATGAATAACTCGGCCTGGTGCTCGTTCGGCACATTGGGCGAACCGTTAGTTCCGTCGAGGTGCGTTATCCCCTGGAATGCCGCGGTCAGGGTAAGCGGTTGGATGTTGGTAGTATCGGGGTAGGCCAGGGTGAACGGCAGCGAAACCATCTGCTGGCTCGACACTTCGGACCAGAACCAGTGATCCTGCCTGTCGTATGGCTGATTCAAATCGACGTTGTCGAGACGTTCATAACGAAGGTCTCTCTCGACGTGCACGGTTTGGGTAAACGAGTATGCGGCAAGGTCAACAGCGTTGCTCATGCGGCCGAGAGCTCCTGATTCTGTCACCAGCCGCTGCAACGGAGCGGTAGAATCCTTGGTCAGGAAATAGACATTGTTGTCCGCGAATGGGTCGAGGTACAGGTCCGGCCTTCCGCCGGAGTAGTCCACGCGGTTCGCCGTCCCGTAAAATTCGAAGTAGCTGTCGCTGGTGAATGTCGTACCGCCGGACGTGTGTACGTATATCGGCATCTGCTTGCCGTGGTTCCAGAGAGTCATGTTCTGGCTCGTGAAACCGGAGAGGTTTACCCCCGAAGTGTCCAGCTCGCGGCCTGTAATGTGGTAAATCCCGTCCCGATTCACAACGATCCGTATGTAAGATCCGGTCGGGGGCGGCGAAGTACTCTGAACCTTGTTTACGACATCGCGCGTGAGTGCCCCTGAGAGATTGTCGAAGTTGGAGGGAAACGGCTGAGACGACGTCAGCATGACGCTCACCGTGCTGTAATAGGTCAGCTGTTTCGTTGAAGCATTGTAAAGATAAGGCTGGACGATCAGCGAGTAGACCGTTTCCCCGCGCATGATCCCGACCTTCTTGAGAAGGACTCCATTAGCATCGGCAAGAGACTTTAGATCTGGCTGCGCGATTGCAGGTCCTCCGTTGGCCGTGTCTGACAGCCCGGATACCGGCCCGGACATCGTGGTAACTTCCATCCCCTGCCGCTCGACGGTGTAGCTCACCCGTCCATTCGTGATAAAGGGAAATGCTACGTATGGCGTACCCGTACGTGCACCCGCAAGCGCAATCGCCCTCTCTTTGTCCATCGAGATTGTCAGGAGGCGCTGCGTCGATGAAGCGTTCTGGACCCTGGTGTATCCCCTAGCCGCAGAATACGCCGTCAACGGCGACGCCGCGAACACGATTATAACAGCTGAGGCAAGGGCCGAGATTACTACCCTTTTGTATATGATCACTTCCCGTGGCAGTTCTTGTACTTTTTCCCGCTCCCGCACGGACAGGGATCGTTACGTCCCACCTTTTCCGCAACCCTGACCGGTCTTCTCTTGATCTGGCTTTCGGCTCCCTGCGCCGCCGGTCCCCTGTTCTCCTGCATTCCGAGGCCGACTGCGGAATCGTGCTGCAGCTGCATCTGTTCACGTCTGGGCATGCGGGCGGAACGGCGCTGCGGCATCTCTTCCGGAACTGCGGGAAACGCCCTGTAGGCGATCTGCAAGACCTCCCGGTTTATGTTTCTCAGCATCTCGACGAACATGCCGAACGCCTCACGCTTGTACTCGACGACCGGGTCTTTCTGACCGTACGCCCGGAGGTTGATCCCCTCCTTCAGGTCGTCCATCTCACGAAGGTGCTCCTTCCACTTCTCATCGATTACCTGGAGGGTAGCCATGCGCTCGAGCCTGCTCATCATGTCGACGCCGAGTTCTTGTTCCTTGTGGTTGTAGAAATCGGTCGCGGCCTTGAATACCCTGTCTGTGACGCCGTCTGCACCGAGACGCCTGAATTCGTCAGGGGTGAAATTGACATCAACCAGGAATGTCCTCCTGAACTCATCGACGAGCCCCGCTATATCGCCATTGTCATAATAGTTGCCGACGATTTCAGCGACCAGATCCTGCGTCATATCGAAAATGTCGTCCTTCAACCGCTCTCCGACGAGTGCGTGTCTCCTCCTGTCGTAGACGACTTCGCGCTGCTGGTTCATGACGTTGTCATACTCGAGCAGTCTCTTTCTGATGGCAAAATTGTTTTCTTCGACCTTCTTCTGGGCGCGTTCCACGCTCCTTGTTATCATGGAGTGCTCGATGACGTCGCCCTCTTTCATGCCGAACCTGTCCATCACCCGCGCAATCCTGTCGCTCCCGAAGAGCCTCATCAGGTCGTCTTCGAGCGAGAGATAGAAACGTGAAGATCCGGGGTCTCCCTGGCGTCCCGCACGGCCCCGCAGCTGACGGTCGATGCGTCTGGCCTCATGCCTCTCGGTGCCGACTATGTGCAGGCCGCCTTTCTCCACGACGCCCGGGCCGAGCTTGATGTCCGTTCCGCGGCCGGCCATGTTGGTGGCGATGGTAATCGCGCCCGGCATTCCGGCGCGCGACACAATCTCCGCCTCGCGCTGGTGTTGCTTCGCGTTCAGGACCTCGTGACCTACACCACGCCTCTTCAGCATCCTGCTGATCGTTTCGCTCACTTCGACGCTCGTGGTGCCGACAAGTACGGGCCTCGATTGTTTCCGCATCTCTTCGATCTCGCCGATGACGGCGTTGTACTTCTCGCGTCTGGTCCTGTATATGAAATCGTTCTCGTCCTTACGGGCGAGAGGCCTATTCGTCGGGATCACGACCACATCGAGCTTATATATATCGAAAAATTCAGATGCCTCAGTCTCGGCTGTGCCGGTCATGCCTGCAAGTTTCTTGTACAGCCTGAAATAGTTCTGCAGCGTAATGGTCGCGAGCGTCTGTGTATCCCTCTCGACCTTGACGCTTTCTTTCGCCTCTATGGCCTGGTGAAGTCCTTCGGAATAACGTCTTCCCTGAAGTATTCTTCCGGTGAATTCGTCGACGATAAGGACCTTCCCGTCCTGGACGACATACTCGACATCTTTCTCGTAGAGCGTGTAGGCACGCAACAACTGGTTCACCGTGTGGATCCTGTCGCTCCGCTCCGCGTAGAGCGCGTAGAGTTCTTCTTTTTTCCGCTGGACCTGAGATGGAGTGAGGATTTTGTCGGCCTCTATTGCCGCGACCTCCGTGCCGATATCGGGCAGGACGAACATATCCTTGTCGGTCTGGGAAGAGGCAAGGTAATCCCGTCCTTTGTCGGTCAGGTCGATCACGTGGGTTTTCTCGTCGACGGCATAGTAGAGCTCGTCGTCGATCTCGTGCATCCTCTGTCCCTGGTCCTTCAGGTACTCCAGCTCCGTCTCCTGCATGAGCCTCTTGTTCGATGGTTCGTTAAGGAGCTTGGCAATCCTGTTGTTCTTAGGGAATCCCCGGTAGCCTCTCAGGAGGAGTACACCGGCATCTTTATCTTTTCCTTCGGACAGAAATTTCTCGATGTCGGCGGCATACTTGTTGACGAGCCGCACTTGTTCGTTCACGAGCCTCTCGACGCGTGGCTTCATATCGTCGAATGTGTGTTCGGTGGACCCCACCGGTCCGCTTATAATGAGCGGCGTCCTGGCCTCGTCGATGAGGACGGAATCCACTTCGTCGACTATGGCATAATAGTGTTCGCGCTGTACGATGTCTTCAGCCTCGACTCCCATGTTGTCGCGCAGGTAATCAAAACCGAACTCGTTGTTGGTGCCGTACGTTATGTCGCACTCGTACATCTTGCGACGCTGTGTGGTATCCATGTCGGATTGGATACAGCCGACGGTGAGCCCGAGAAACTCGAATACCTTTCCCATCCATTCGCTGTCGCGTTTCGCCAGGTAGTCGTTCACGGTGACAAGGTGCGCACCCCTTCCAGGCAGCGCATTGAGGTAGAGCGGCATGACTGCGACAAGCGTTTTTCCTTCGCCCGTCGCCATCTCGGCGATCTTCCCCTGATGCAGGACCGCGGCACCCATGATCTGCACGTCGAAGGGCACCATGTCCCAGACCACCTTGTGTCCGGTTATGTCCCAGCTAGTGCCGACGAGTCTCCGGCAGGCTTCTTTGACGACCGCGAAGGCCTCAGGAAGGATCTCATCGAGGATGTTCAACACGGTTTCGTCGCGTTCCTGCTCCAAATCGTCGACATCTTTGTAAATCGCCTTTCTCTCGTCTCCCTGTACGTCGCCTTTCAGCTTCTCACTGAGTTCCGCTATTTCCTTTTCAATTTCCGCAATTTCCTCTTTTATTCGGGCACGGAAATCCGACGTCTTCTGCCTGAGTTCTTCGTCCGAGAGAGTGTGCAGCTTTTCATATTCTTCGTTTACCTGCTCGACATACGGAATGAGTTTCTTCGCATCCCTGTCATGCTTTGAGCCGAAAATCTTCTTAAATGCGGATATTGCCATCTTTCCTCTTGAAATTTCTGTAAAAAAATATAGCCAGAGAGGCAGCCTTAATCAAGGTTAACCGGCCCGGGCGGTGTTCAAGGCACACGGTTAACTGCTTATTTTGCCGCTATTTGAGATGCACGAACCTTTCATCCGGAGCAAGGCGTGCGTTGAGAAACGTCATTTGACTTTGACCGGACTACAATTACATTGAAATCGAGCCGAGGGTCTACAATTGGTTCGAGCAATTCCCCTCTTTGTCGTGCTTCCCGGCCTCGGTTACCCAGCAGTCAGGACATTCTAATAATCTGTTCGAAAGTGACAATAAGGAACCGGCCGCAAGGCGGTTATTGAGCTTTCCATATAAAACGAGAGGGCGTTATGCTTGAGGGTACATTGAGAGAGGAGCGAACGACATACAACCTCTCCCAGCTGGCCGGCACGATAGTCTTCTATTTTGGCACCGCGGTCACACTTTCCTGGGTCATGGGACTTCCCCTTTTGTGGTTTGAGGGATGGTCAAACCCTATAACCAGGCCCAACTCCGGTCTTGGATTCCTTATAGCGGGACTTGCTCTGAGCCTTGTCCAGGAAGAGAAGGTGAACGGTGTGTGGCGCATTCCCGAAGTCCGGGCGACCTTCTCGGTGAGAAGAACCGCGCAGCTGCTTGGATTGCTGCTGACAGCCCTCGGAGGATTGACCATACTGGAACATCTTCTCGGCACGGATTTTCACATAAGCACGCTGATCGTTTTGCAGAAATGGTTGAGAGAAGTCGATTCCGGCTCGGCAAGAATGACCGTTCTGACCGCCGTTGAGTTCTGCGTGATCGGCCTTGCATTCATCTTCACAGATGTACGGATAAAACGAAACAGGTATCCGTCTGAAATCCTGGCGGCCATAGTCCTCGTAGTTTCACTCGATTCCCTCATCGCGTTCCTTTACATGAGCGACTCGCTCCCCGATCCGAGAGTTGACAGTCCGATCCCGTTGCTATCGTCGGCGATATTCATAATTCTTTCCTTGGGAATGCTGGCTTCGAGACAATCGCGCGGCATCGTGGCGTTGTGGAGCGCGAAGTACGCCGGAAGCACTCAGGTGAGAAAGTGGCTGCCTATCGGTGTCCTCGTCTTTATCCTGGTCGGTGAGATGGTGGACATCTTGCAGGATTACGGTTTCTTGAGGCCGGGCATCAGCCTGTCGATCTTCACCGTGGTGGTGATCTCGTTCGTTGCCGTCGTCGTCCTCTTTGCGGCGGCCCGGCTGAACAATTCGGAAACCGAACTGCTGCACGCCAACAAACTGTACGCGGTGCTCAGCCAGTCCGACCAGGCGATCGTAAGGACCAGGGAAAGAGACCGCCTGCTCAAAGAGGTTTGCGAGATCATGGTGAAATACGGCAGCTTCAGGATGGCATGGGTTTCGTTGCGGAGGGAGCCGGGGATCGAAAACGTCATCGACTCGTGTTCCGGTGTCGGCTGCGCTAAGTTCAAGGATACCCGCGGCTTCATGGGGGCATTCCTGGATACCCCGTCCGTACGACGCGTCCTCTTCGGAGAAGAATACTGTGTCTTCAACTGCATCGAAACCGACGAGATTCCGGCTCCGGTAATGGAGCAGCTGCTGCAAATGGGACACCGATCCATGTCCGTTCTGCGGCTGACCTCGTCCGGTGAAACGGCGGGGATGCTCGTCGTATCGTCCGTGGAGGCGGGCTTCTTCCGTGAAAAGGAAATGGCGCTTCTCCGTGAAGTCGCGCTCGACCTGTCATTCGCTCTGGAAGGGATGAAACAGGAGCTCCAGAGGGAGAGGGCGGAAAGCGCGATGAGGGCGAGTGAAGAGAGGTTCCGCGCCACATTCGAACAGGCGGCCACCGGGATTGTTCTTCTCACGCCGACTGGAATCATCATGAAAGCTAACCCTCACTTCCTCATGATTACAGGATACGATGAAGCGGACCTTGTGGGGCGCTCGTTCCTGGATATAACGCACAGGGATGACACGGCGCGCGACATCGAAAGTCTGGAAAGGATTACCCGGGGCGACATACAGACGTACTCGGTCGAGAAGAGATATATCAGGAAAGACGGCACTCCTGTCTGGGTCCATCTCTCCGCCGCGATGGTGCGAGGCGCCGACGGTGAGCCACAGAATCTAATCAGCGTCGTCCAGGACATTACCGAGCGAAAAGAAGCCGAAGAGCTCCTGAGGAAGAGCCGCGAGCAGTACCGGAAGTTCTTCGAAGAAGACATCACGGCAGATTTCATATCGACGGTGGGCGGAGAGATACTCTCCTGCAACCCCGCTTTCGCCCGGATATTCGGATTTTCATCCGTGGAAGAGGCGCTCAAAGCAGACGTCAAGGACCTGTACCTGAGCGCCGAACAACGTGAAGAATTCCTGGGGCTGTTGCAGCAATCGAGCAAGATCGAGTACCGTGAAATGACGCTCAAGAGGAAAGACGGTTCACACATCTTCGTTATCATCAGCGCCTACGGCATTTTCGACGAGAACGGAGCGCTAATCCAGACGAAGAATTACTTGTTCGACGACACCCGCAGGAAAATGCTGGAGATGCAGATGCTCCAGACCCAGAAGATGGAGAGCCTCGGCACACTGGCAGGCGGTATCGCCCACGATTTCAACAACATACTCGGAATAATCATGGGACACACCGCTCTCTTGAAGAGGAAGGGGCTCGACGAGGAACGGACTTCAAGAAGCCTTGAAGCGATCGACAGCGCCACAAGACGCGGAGCGGGATTGATACGCCAGCTGCTCACGTTCGCAAGAAAGGAGGACCGTGTTTTTGAGAGTATCCGCGTGAACGAGATAATAACCGACCTTCACAAACTCCTCCAGGAGACGTTCCCCAGACTCGTGACTATCAAGCTCCAGCTAACCGAAGACATTCCGCCGATCATCGGTGATCCGAACCAGATCCACCAGGCGCTTCTCAATCTGTGCGTCAACGCGAGAGACGCAATGATCGACAGGAAGGACGGTAATCCTCCAGGGGGGACGCTGACCATATCTTCCGCAGTCACCGACGGCGAATCGATCAGGAATACTTTCCCAAAGGCTGCCGGTGGGAAGTATGTGAAACTCACCGTCGAGGATACAGGTATGGGTATGGATGAGGCAACGCGCGCCCATGTCTTTGAGCCGTTCTTCACCACGAAAGAGAGAGGCAAAGGGACCGGGCTCGGGCTGGCCACTGTGTACGGCATCGTCGAAGGGCACCAGGGATTCGTAGACATCTCGAGCCGGCCCGGCATGGGTACGACGTTCACAATCTATCTCCCTTCACAAGCGCGCGGGGCCGGGACCGAGGACCCGCACGACGACAGAGCCGAGACTGAAGGAGGGAGCGAGACTATCCTCGTGGTCGAAGACGAAGAAATGCTGACCGACTTTTTATCGGAGATCCTGACCCGAAAGGGGTACAAAGTCCTCACCGCCCCCGATGGAGAAACCGCCGTCTCGGTCTTTGCCGAAAATTTCAAGAGGATCGACCTTGTTCTTTCGGATCTCGGCCTGCCGAAGCTCGCGGGAGCCGATCTGCTTAACGAGCTGAGAAAAATCGATCCTCGCGTGCGGATCATTTTCGCGAGCGGATTCCTCGAGCCGGACACCAAGTCTAATATCACCGACGCGGGGACCCGGGACTTCATCCACAAACCCTATACTGCGTCTGAAGTCCCCAGGAAAATAAGAGAGGTGCTCAATAGTTGAAACCGAGCCGCCTCGTCCTGCGAATGGATCAGGCAGCCGACGGCGTTCCAGTACTTGACGCTACGTTCCGGTTCGAGGCAAAGGCGCGCCTACAACACCCGGTCACCTCGCGAGGTCCCACAAAAGGAAACACCACTCATTGATCCATTAATCCAACAATCCATTACTCCATCATTCCACTATTCCATCATTCCACTATTCCAACATTCCATTATTCCAACATTCCATTATTCCCCTATTTCCCTGTCCACACATTGTTCGCCGCATCGACGTCGGGAAGCACCTCATCGGGATCGACGATAACGGAATCGATCCGGCTCGTCGAGTTGTACCGGAACGTGAAAAGGCCGCCCCTTTCCCATATCTCGACAGGGAGATCGATTCTTCCCGTTTTGCCGTTGGATTCCTTCACCTCGACCGTGACAGGCATGACCATCTGGTCCCTGTTCTCTATGGTGATCAATGCGCCGTAGGCCGGGTCGCCTCCCATGTATCTAACGCTGTCGACCGCCTGGTCCAGTTTGTAGTTCTTGACGAACCAGCCTTTCCAGAACCAGTTCAGATTTTCCCCGGCGGCATCGTTCATGGTCCTGAAGAAGTCCGTGGGAGCGGGATGCCTGTAAGCCCACCTCTTTATATAAGTGCGGAATGCATAATCGAATCTATCGTGACCGAGCACGTACTCGCGCAGCATGTATAACCCGAGCGCGGTTTTGTAATACTCAAGCGTATGGGAATACCGGCCCGGTATCGCATCGGCGTAGGAGAGGATCGGCTGGGATTCGGGGCTGACGAGATAGGGTACTATGTCGCGGGCGGGATTCCTACCTGCCGGATCGAATTCCCCGTCGCGCTTCGGGGCATATTCGCCGTGATTGAACTCGTCCGAGGCATAGACATCTATGAACGTGTTGAAGCCCTCGTCCATCCATCCGTTTGCCCGCTCGTTCGAGCCGACGATCATCGGAAACCAGTTGTGACCGAGCTCGTGCGCCGTCACGTACCAGAGGGTCTTCCGGTACATCTGCCACCAGCAGAAGACTATGCCGGGATACTCCATACCGCCGACGGGCCCGGCGACGTTGATCGCGGCCGGGTAAGGATACTCGTACCAGTCTTTTGAGAAAATCTCTATGCTTCCCTTGACGTATTCGGTCGAGCGTCCCCAGGATGAGTCCGACGCGCTCTCTATCGGGTACACGGATTCGGCCAGCGACTTCTTGCCGCTAGGAAGGTTTATCCGAGCGGCGTCCCAGATGAATGCGCGCGAACAGGCCCACACTGCGTCGCGGGCATTCTCCATCCTGAAATGCCACGTCAGCATTCCCTTTTCCGCCGGCCGCGTTTCCGGCTTGCCGATTTCATCCGGCGAAACTATGTAGACTCTCCTGTCGCTCCTTCGCGCCTCATCCAGCCTCTCGATCTCCCTTGCCGTCAGGACGCTTTTCGGGTTCAGCAGTTCTCCGGAGCCGACAACGATCTGGTCGGCGGGAACGGTCACGCTGTAATCGAAGTCTCCGTACTCACAATAGAACTCTCCCGCGCCGAGGAACGGCAGGCTGTTCCAGCCGTTGATGTCGTCGAACACTTCCATGCGCGGATACCACTGCGCGACATCATATATCGCCCCGTTCCTCGTATACATCCATCCCGACCTGCCGTGCCGCGCGGGCGGGAGCACGAACGAGTAGTCGATGGTTATTCCGAGCTTGCCCCCTTTCGCAGCTACGGGATGAGAAAGCCGGATCCGCATTCGGGTCCCTTCGATGAGATAGTCGGCCGCCGAAGATTTGCCCTGCTGCTCGATCCTGACGGAAAGAATACTGTCTCCGCCGTTGAATCCTGTCGGGTAGTTACCGGCCGTGAGCATGCTTCGCGAACCGTCGCGCATCCGGTTTTGCTCGAGCTGGAGCCACACGTACGGCAATTTATGAGGACTGTTGTTCGTGTAGTTTATCTCAACTTTTCCGGAAATCGTCTTCATCGCGGTGTCGAGTGTCGCCGCAATTCTGTAGTCCGCGCGATTCTGCCAGTAGCCCGGGCCGGGCGCGCCGTTTGCGCCTCTGTAGATCGTCCCGCCGTTCGAGTCGAATTTCGGATCGAACACTTTGTGTGGATTATAACCCGATTTTGTCTGGGGGAGTGCTGTCGACGCCAGCAAAAATACAGCCGCGAAGAACAGGGAAATGGAATGCTTTGACTTCATTTGAACGACCTTTTTTGTTTTAGCATGACATAAATCAAACAGGTGGGAGAAAGAGAGCAACTTTATTTAACCCTTACGTAAGCTTGAATATGAACTCCATCAAGAACAACCTGTCGGACTCCGGTGCCAAAATATACTTTCGAACGAACGTAAAGGCAAAATCCGGCGGTATGGTGGAAGCAAGCTGCGGTAATTTGGATTCGTTAATGACCGATACTAAATTCAGCAGACCATGAAAAACAAAAGAGCGGCTATCTTACTCGCTGCGGCTGCAATAGCCGGCGTGGTCGTCTTCGTTACCATGACGCCACGTTATTCACTCCTGTTCTCCGTCGACAGCAAACTCGATCGCGGTCAGGCGATATCGCTGTCCAGGGAGATCGCCGGAAAAATCGGCGCACACATCACCGACAACCTGATAGAGAATACCACATTCAGGTCGGACGTGGTTTCGCTTGGTTACCTTAAATCGAGACTCGGCATCCTCAGGACTAATGACCTCGTCAGGGCGGACTCCGTTCCCCTCAACTTCTGGGATATCGTATGGTTCGATCCGTCACAGCAGGCAACCGAAGGATCAAAACTGCGGATGGCCATTTCGGCCGGCGGAAAGCTGATAGAGTTCAGGCGCTACATCCCCGACACCACGTCGGGTCCTTCACTGCAGGAGGAAGAGGCGCTGAAAATATTCCGGGCGTTCTGGGATGGCCGCGGGCTGTCGGGGCTAATGGGCATTGACCTGTCTTCGTGGAAGATGAAAAACTCGGAACCTGTCAAGCTGGACCACAGACAGGACTGGTCGCTGACTTTCGTGAAGGACAGCGTGAGCCATACCGGTCTGAAAGAGCAGCTGAAGGTAAGAATTGCCGGGAACAATGTCGTTTCGTCCGAAGTGTCTTATTATCCGCCTGACGAGTTCACAACCGCTTATACGGCCGGTACTTCACCGTACGTCTTCATGAGTTTTACGTCGTGGATAGTGATCTTCCTCCTGTTTGCCATCGGGTTCGTTATTTTCCTGAAGCGCTATAACGAAGGAGAAGCAGGAATCGGCTCGGCACTTCTCGTAGCCGGCATCTACTATGTCGCGGCCCTCGCTTCGGTCCTCCTCTCTTTCCCTTCGGTAGGTTCGGGAATAATGATCGGCGACATGAACACATTTTACAAGAACATCATAATGGCGGCCGCGTTCCTCTTACTCTGGTCCCCGCTCTATGCGATACTTGCATTTTCCTCATGGGGCATCGGCGAATCGTCGGCAAGGGCGATCTGGCCGGAGAAGCTCTTCACCTTCGACGCGGCATCGCACCTCAAGTTCTTCAATGACAAGCTCGGAATATCCACGCTAAGGGGCTACGCTTTCGGCGGCATTCTGCTCGGCGTCTACGCAATAGCCCACCCCTTGTTGAAGCTCTCAAGCTCTATGGGCTCTTTCAGTTCATCAGGCACGATGCTGGACTCCTACTTCCCATCCGTTGCGGCGCTCGCAGACGCTTTCGCGGTCGCGCTGTTCAGCGAGACCTTCTACAGGTTCGGGCTTCTTTCCTATTTCGGAAAGAAAAAGATTCTGAAGGGCATAGCCGTCTCAGCCGTTCTGTTCATACCGTCCGTTTTCTACCCGCTGCCTTTCGGTGAGTACGGAGTCTTCACCCGCATAGTCATGACCCTTGCACTCTCCGCAGCCTTCATTTCGCTTTTCATGAGATATGATTTCATCACAGTCTTCGTCGCAAGCGCTATCTTCTCCTCCGCGCGGGGACTTATCCCGATATTCGCCTCATCGAACCCCTACTTCGCCACAAATTCGGTTGTGGCGGTCACACTCCTTTCCATACCGATCGTGGTTTCGTTGGTTGCGCTCTGGCGGAAACAATCGTTCGAGCTGACGGTCGATCTCATGCCGGTCCATATACGCAGGATAAGCGAACGGCAGCGGATGGCGCGCGAGCTCGAGATAGCAAAGAATGTCCAGACCAACCTTTTGCCGAAGTCCACTCCCTCGATACCGCAGCTCGAGTTCGGGGGAATCTGCATCCCCGCGCTGGAGGTGGGGGGCGATTACTACGATTTCGTGCAGATGCACGGCGGCCTCATCGGCACCGCCATCGCGGACGTTTCGGGAAAAGGCCTGCCTGCAGCCATTTACATGACGCTGACGAAAGGCGCGCTGCAGGCATCCGCGGAGGACCAGCCGTCACCGAGAAAAGTACTCAGCAAGATAAACCAGATCGTCTATCGCTCCATCTCACGCGGGACCTTCATCAGCATGATTTACGCGGTCATCGACACGAAGACCCGGAGAGTGAAGTTCTCGCGCGCGGGCCACAATCCGCTTGCCCTGTTCTCCTCGGAGGAAACATCGGCAAAGCTCTTTACGCCGAACGGCCTCGCGCTCGGACTCGACGACGGGGACAAGTTCGATGCGACTCTCGAGGAGATGGAAATCACGTTGAAGCCCGGCGACGCGCTGGTGTTTTACACGGACGGTTTCACGGAGGCGATGGACTCAGAGGCGAACGAGTTCGGCGAACAGAGGCTTGTCGAGCTGATCGAGTCAACGCGACATCTCCCGGTAAAGGAAATGATCGAGAAGATCGATGCCGGTGTCAGGAAGTTCGTCGGCGGCGCTCCGCAGCATGACGATATGACGATGGTTGTTATAAAAGTGAAGGCGGAGTAGGGCCTGCCTGCACGCCTGCGCTTTGAAATGAGTATTTGCGCCAGGACATGCTCAAAGGTCTGCTTCGGCGTGTAGACGCGAAGTCCGCCCTTGGCGGACGCAGTCGGGGAATACTGGAAGAATGGAATGTTGGATGGATGGAATAACGGGATGGATTTATGGATCAATGGATTTGGGGGAATTGGGAGATTGTTGATACCGGAACCGACGAATAACCGGACGGTATTCTATTCCGACAGTTTCTTGAGAATGATCTCGTGTAAATACGGGTTCCCCGCCAGCCCCGTGCGGTTGTAAATAGTGGGGTTCCCCTCGAAGTCAGTGAAGACTCCGCCCGCCTCTTCAATTATCGGTTTTATCGCTGCTACATCCCACGGACTCACGATCGGGTCGAGCATCGCTTCCGTCCGGCCGTCAGCGACGAAAGTATACCCGAAGCAATCGCCGAAACCGCGGTCGTGGTACGACGACTTCACGATGTCCAGGAAAGCTTTCTCGTATTTCGTCCCGACGAAATAGCTCAGCCCCCCGAACACAACCGTCGATTTCTCCAACTCCTTCACTTTGCTGACCTTTATCCGCTTCCCGTTGCAGAAAGCGCCGTGTTTCTTCGAAGCGTAGTAAGTCTTCTTCAAAGCCGGAAGGGACATTATGCCGGCGACCATCTCACCCTTCCCGCTCGCGGGATCTTCGAGATGCTCGAGTCCGCAGAGTGTGCCCCAAAAAGGAATACCGCGCGTGAAATTCCGCGTCCCGTCGATCGGATCTATGATCCATCTGAACTCGCTCCCGGCCGAGCTGGCCCCGAACTCCTCACCGTAGAAACCGTGGTGGGGAAACTTCCTGGCCAGCTCACCCACCAGGAATTTCTCGCAGGTTTTGTCGGCGATTGTGACCGGACTCCTGTCCGATTTGTACTCGACCCGGAATTTCGAGCGGAAATATTTTAGGGTGATACGCTCGGAGGCCTTGACGATCCTCAGAGCGTATTCCAATTCTTTGACGTACGATTTCAATGTATCATCTTTTGACAACCGGGAGACCGGTCATCGTTGAGTTCAGGCGTCAGCGTTCTTCTCAGGCTGCTGTCGCCTTGGCCTTGCTGGCTGCGGCGCGGCGCGCTTTTGTCTTGGCCTTTATCTTGGTTACTCTCCGGTGATGCTTCTTCATGACAACCTTCTTCTTCTTGTTCATTTGTTCTCCTTTTTTATCGATTATCTGTTTTACGCAAGCGGCTACGGCTCGCTGCACGAGTGAAAGAAACCGCATTTTGGACAAACGTACCTGCAACGGAACGTCTCGAGCCGCGTCCCGCCCCGCGTTTCGCGGGGTCACAGTAGTTCCAGTACTCGTTGTCCGAGACATCCATGAACTCTCCCGACGACTTCAAATCCGGCGTTTCTCCCGGTCGATTCGGCTCCTCTGCCGGTCCGGCTCCGTTAACAAGATCCTGATTCATAGTTTTGACGGATCGATCGCGACGTATTTTATGTGCTGCCGGTTCCAGGTGTACGTGATCCGCACGAGCCCGTCCGAAGATTGTATTACGGCCGGGTAGGCGTATCCTGCTGGAAGCGGCTTGTCTTCGAGCGTAAGAACGTTCTTCCATTTCAATCCGTCGTTCGATATAGCGACGTTAAGCGGGCATCGAAGACTTTCCATCGGCTTGCCGGGTACTATTCCCGAATCGTTGTAAACAAGGAGCTGCCTGCCATCTCTCAGTGTAACCGCGTCGATCCCCGAGTTCGGGTTGGGCAGTCCTGTGGACGCCAGCGGAGTCCATGACTTCCCTCCGTCGTCAGACCACGTTGTGGCAATGACACCCTCCTGCGTGCGGCAGAGAGCCTGAAGCCGCCCGTCTTTGTGGAGCAGGATCGTAGGCTGAATAGCGTGATACTTTCCTCCCCCGTCGACAGGCCCGACAATTTTCCAGTTGCGCCCCTCGTCGCTCGTCAACTCGAAGTGCACGCGCCAGCCGCCTCCCTCCTCACTGGAGCCGCACAGCCAGCTCCCGTCGGAGAGAAGCACCGGCTTGTCCTTTATTGGGCCGAGAACTCCGTCCGGCAACCGCTGCGGTTTGTCCCAGCTCTGCCCTCCGTCCGAGGACTTCATCATCATGCCCCACCAGGTACTCGGGCTGGGGCCGACTTTATAAAAGAGAACGAGGAGTCCCTTGTGCGGACTGAAGAGCACAGGGTTCCATGTCGGGTAACGTGTCCCGTCGGGTTGCAGTCCGTCGGCAACTTCAGTCGCGGGAAGCCAGCGGCCGTCCTTCATTTCCGTGAACCATATCCCGACGTCCTTGTTCCCCTCACGCGTACCGCCGAACCAGGCTGCCGCAAGTTGCCCGGGAGCCGTCTCCACAATCGTGGAGGCGTGACACTGCGGATAAGATGCATCGGGATTCACGAACATGGCGCTCAACACAGCCTCACCATCCACACGCGCCTCGTGAACAGGTGAGCTGAGAAGTGTCAGCTGCGGCACCGCGATAACTGCGGCCAGGAGGATCACGGACCAACGCAGAGATAAATTGTTGGAGGTGGAACGGAGCGATTCACGAAATTTCATTCGTACTAATTTTAACAAAGCTTGCAGGAAAATCCAATCTTAGTCGTGGTGCAGCGGCAGGCACAAAAAAACGCCGGACGTCGTTAGATCCGTCCGGCGCTTAAATCGAGGCATTGACTCTTCAATTCGTGCTGACGTCTGAAAGGTTCGGGTCCTTGGCTCCCGCCTTTGCCTTCTGCTCGGCGAACTTCAGCTCACCCGATCGCTTGTCGACCTTCACCTTGACGAGCATTCCTTCGGTGAAAGTTCCTTTCAGCATTTCCTCGGCCAGGGGATCCTCGAGGTACCTCTGGACGGCGCGTCTCAGCGGGCGCGCGCCGAATGCGGGATCGAATCCCTTCTCGGCAAGAAAATCCTTGGCAGGCTTTGTGAGCTCGAGCTTCACTCCGAGCGTCGACAGCCGTTTCCTCAGGCTCTCGGTATGGATGTCGATAATCTTCTTTATGTCGTCCGTCTCGAGCGAGTGGAAAATGATGACATCGTCGATCCTGTTCATGAACTCGGGGTTGAACAGGCGCTTCATCGCCTCCTCGATAACGTTCTTCATCGAGCTGTACTTGTCTTCGGAAGTGGCCTGGCCGAATCCGAACGACCCCGCCGGCTTTATCTCGCGGGTGCCTATGTTCGTGGTCATTATCAGTATAACGTTCTTGAAATCGACGCGCCTTCCGAGGCTGTCGGTGAGTATGCCGTCGTCCAGAACCTGCAGCAGAATGTTGAACACGTCGGGATGTGCCTTCTCGATCTCGTCTAGCAAAACGACGCTGTACGGCTTGCGGCGCACCTTCTCGGTGAGCTGACCGCCCTCTTCGTATCCGACATATCCCGGAGGAGCTCCGACAAGCCTGCTCACGTTGAATTTCTCCATGTACTCGGACATGTCTATTCTGACCAGGGCGTCCTCGGAGTCGAACAGGTACCGGGCGAGTGCCTTCGCCAGCTCCGTCTTCCCGACGCCCGTGGGACCTGCAAAAATGAACGATCCAATCGGCCTCTTGGGGTCCTTGAGTCCGGCACGCGCGCGGCGGATAGCCTTACTTAATTTGGTGATCGCTTCGTCCTGACCCACGATGACCTTCGTGAGCTCCTCGGACATCTTGAGGAGCTTGACCGATTCGCTCTCGGCGATCTTGTTGACCGGTATGCCGGTCATCATGGCAACCACGTCCGCGACGTGGTCTTCGGTTACTTCATGGATCGTGGTCTCGGCTTTCAATTCCCATTCGCGCTTCGCGATTTCAAGATCGGAAAGGAGCTTCTTCTCGAGATCTCTCAAACGAGCGGCCTCTTCGAAGTCCTGCGTCTTCACGACCTTGTTCTTCTGCTGCTTTATCTTCTCAATTTCTTCTTCGAGTTCGACTATTTCCTTCGGCGCGATGATATTCGCGAGGTGAATGCGGGATCCCGCCTCGTCCATGACGTCTATCGCCTTGTCCGGAAGGAACCGGTCGGTCATATAGCGGTCGCTCAGTTTCACCGCCGAGTCTATTGCCGCCTCGGTGAACTTGACGTTGTGGTGTTCTTCGTATTTCTGCTTGATGTTGTTCAGAATCTGGATCGTCTCGTCGACCGATGTCGGTTCCACCATTATCTTCTGGAATCTCCTGTCGAGAGCGCCGTCTTTCTCTATGTACTGTCGATAGTCGTCGAGCGTGGTGGCGCCGATGCACTGGATTTCACCTCGCGCGAGTGCGGGCTTGAACATGTTGGAGGCGTCCAGGGAACCGGAGGCTCCGCCCGCTCCGACGATCGTGTGGAGTTCATCTATGAAAAGAATTACGTCTTTTGCCTTTTCCAGCTCGTTGAGTACGGCCTTCATGCGTTCCTCGAACTGGCCCCGGTACTTCGTTCCCGCTACAAGGGCTGCGAGATCAAGCGTGACGACTCGTTTATTGTGAAGGACGCGCGATACTTTCTTCTGAACGATCCTGAGGGCGAGGCCTTCCGCAATGGCGGTCTTGCCCACTCCCGGTTCGCCTATCAGCACGGGGTTGTTCTTCTTTCTGCGGGCGAGGACCTGGGCAACCCTCTCAATTTCCTTCTCGCGCCCGATTATCGGATCGAGCTTGTCTTCAAGGGCAAGTTTCGTCAGATCCCTGCCGAAGTTATCCAAGACGGGGGTCTTGGACTTCTCGCCTTTGCGCTGCTCCGCGCTGCCCGCCGCGGCAGCGTGCTGAGCGGTCTGCGCGGAAGGCTGCGACGGCCTCCCGTTTATGATATTGTCGAGTTCCTGACGGACATTGTCATATGTGACGTTAAACTGGTGCAGAATCTGCGAGGCAACGTTATCGTCGTCACGAAGGAGCGACAGTAGGAGATGTTCCGTCCCGATGACGTCCGACTTGTAGAGCTTTGCCTCCAGATACGTAATCTTCAAAACCTTTTCCGCCTGTTTCGTCAGCGGTATATTCCCGATCGTGAGCGTGCCCCCCGAGGTACGAACGGTGTCTTCGACCGCTTTTTTCAGCTTGTAGAGGTCGACGCCGAGATTCCTCAGGATTTTTACGGCGATCCCTTCACCCTCGCGGATGATACCGAGAAGAAGGTGTTCGGTACCGATGAAATCGTGACCGAGCCTCAACGCCTCTTCGCGGCTGAGCCTTATTACATCCTGCACGCGATTTGAAAAATTACCTTCCATTTCGTACCTGATAATTTGTTTGCTGTGCTAATTCCAACACTGCCGAGCCTAAACGAGTTTCAATATCCCGGGAACCAATCGTATTCATCGTTAATTTAAGACAGCATCCCGCTATTATCAAACAAGCCATTCGAGGGCCTGAACGGATACTGCTACCCTTAATTTCGGAAACGGCAGGTCAAAATCAAGTCAGGAATCCTCCGGTGTGCGCGCGACCAAATCAAGATCAGGTCTAAATACCCCTCAAACGGCGTGATTCCTTTGAAAAATCCGAGACGGCAGTTAAATTTGATCGCTTCGAATTTTTCATTTTATTTTGGGCTGAACGTGAAAATCGACAGACTGATTCAGATCCTCCTCCCTCATGACGAGAAGTTCTATTCGTTGTTTGAGGAAATGACAAAGCTCCTCCAGAAGGCATCCATCGCGCTCAAGAAGATACCTGACTCCGATCCCATCCAGACCAAAGCGCTCGTCGACGAGATCGAGGACCTGGAACACCAAGCCGACGAGGTAACTCATAATGTCTTCGCCGAGCTCAACGCAACTTTCGTCACACCTTTCGACCGCGAGGACATACACGAGCTCGCGTCGTCGCTCGACGATATCATGGACTACATAAACGGAAGCTCGTCGAGGTTCGTGTTGTATAATGTGAAAGTCGCTCCGCAGTACATGAGAAAATTGATGGAGATAATCCAGCAGCAGGTGGAGATGATCGGCAAAGGGGTCACATATCTTCGGGACTTCAGGAACACGGCGATGCTCCAGGATGTACTGAAAAAAGTGAATGAATACGAGAACGACGCCGACACGGTGTTCAACCTCGCGATCGCCGACCTGTTCGAAAACGAGAAGAATGCAATTGAACTTATAAAGCTCAAGGAGATATACATAGGATTGGAAACGGCGACAGATCGTTGCGAAGACGTCGCCAACGTCCTCGAATCGATACTGATAAAACATGCCTGACGCCGCCCGTACCGGATGCTGACCCTCGTCGTTTTCATCATAATCGTCGCGCTTATCTTCGATTTCCTGAACGGATTCCACGATTCAGCCAATTCCATCGCGACCGTCGTATCCACTCGCGTTTTGTCTCCCCGAAAGGCCGTTGCCTGGGCGGCATTCTTCAACTTCATCGCGGCTTTTTTCTTCGGTCTCAAAGTGGCAGATACTCTCGGGAAAGGCCTTGTCGAGCTGAGCGCGGTGAACGAGTATGTAATTCTGGGCGGTCTGGTCGGCGCAATTGCCTGGGACCTGATAACATGGTACTACGGTCTGCCGACGAGTTCGTCCCATGCATTGATGGGCGGATATGCCGGGGCGGCCATAGCGAAGGCCGGCTTTTCAGCGATCCTTTACGGCGGTTGGACAGGAACCGTCATTTTCATCGTTGTCGCGCCGGTCATGGGACTCGTCGTTGCCTTCGGACTCATGACAGCCGTCATGTGGCTCTTTCACAAGAGATCGTCGACAAGAGTCAACCAGGCCTTCCGAAGACTACAGCTGCTTTCGGCGGCTTTCCTGAGTCTCGGCCACGGAACCAACGATGCCCAAAAAACAATGGGAGTGATAACCGGACTCCTGGTAACGGCCGGCTTTCTGAAGTCGTTTGAAGTTCCATTCTGGGTGATAGTGATGTGTAACTTCGCCATTGCGTTGGGTACGCTCTTCGGCGGATGGCGAATTGTGAAAACCATGGGTCAGAAGATCACGCGGCTGCGGCCTGTGGATGGATTCTGCGCAGAGACAGCCGGCGGGATCACTCTCCTCATCGCAACTTTTGCGGGCATACCCGTCAGCACCACTCACACGATAAACGGCGGTATAATGGGGGTAGGCGCGACGAAACGGGTCTCGGCAGTGCGCTGGGGAGTCGCTGGGAATATCATCATAGCCTGGGTGCTCACGATCCCGATGGCGGCCCTTATCGGGGCCGGCGCCTACAAGATTATCGAGCTGTTCATAAAGTAGCCCGTCAGGTTTCTAGCTTTCTGTCGCCGAGCACGCGGCGGCCCCAAGCTCCATGCGGACTCCTGCAATACCGATCCGTCCACACAACCTTCAGCACACGAACCCCGCCCGATCTCAGGGGATAACATATGCGGCTGCCGGGGCGAAAGGCCTAAGTCTCCTTCGGTTCAAAGGCGCCGCAAATGAATTCGCTGGGCCCCCTTTCGTCGAGCCTTGTGAGGTTGCATAGAACTTGCTCCATCTCATCGTCCAACTCATCACGTCTGCAGAGTGCACACAAGGAAGGTTTGGGAATGAGATCAGGATTCAGTTCGTTTCCATCGTCATCGAAGTAAGGCAATTCTTCATCTCGTTAGTTTCTTGTTCCTCATGCGGCAACGTCGACCGGTCGCATACCCGTGGCTTCCTACGATTAAGAGTCGTTATCTCCGCCGCCACTTTTCCGGATCACGCCGAGAATGAAATACTGCAATCACACGAACCTCGTCTCCGACGGCTTCATATAAGTATCTCAAATGGGAAACGGCGCACGACAGCCCGACGAACAGTCTTATAGACCACCGGATAGGTTTCGGGAGAACGGCAAATGCGTCCAATCGATTCGTCGATAGAAAGGGATGAAGTCGGATCCCAAGCCAATCCTCTGGTGTTCATACCACACAAACGCTTCCCGGAATTCCTGTTCAGCTTCCGGATGAAACCGGACGGTAACCATCAAGATTTGAGGAATTCAGCCCTAATCTCTTCCCATGTCCGCCCCTGCGAAGGATTTCCGGAGTAAGTCTGAAGCCGTCTATCGAGCTCTTGTCGCTGAGAGTCGGTGAGCTCGAATCCTTCGTTTTCTCGCGCAATGTCATCCCAAATCTCTTCGACGAGTCGGATCCGTTCCGCGATGGTCAACTTCTTTATTTGTTTGGACAGATCGGAATCCACTTTGACCTCCGCTATTCGATACAATATAGCATGATGACTGTTTTCTCGAAAACCGTCCCGCGACCCGCGAAAACAGCGACAAGACCTAGTGAGCGTCGAGCCAATTCGGTCCGGTGCCGACGTCCACTTCGACAGGTACGCTGAGCTTGAGCGCATCCCTCATCCCTTCGCGAACGAGCGTCTCGAGCTTCTTCACCTCGTCCTTCGGCGCTTCGAAGACAAGCTCGTCGTGTACCTGGAGTATCATCTTCGATCTCAGCTTCTGCTTCTCCATCTCGTGGAAGATCTCGACCATGGCAAGCTTTATCATGTCCGCGGCGGTCCCCTGTATCGGCATGTTTATCGCCTGCCTCTCCTCGGCCATGCGCACGGCGGAATTCCTGCTGTTTATGTTCGCGAGATAGCGCCTTCTCCCGAGAAGCGTCTCTACGTAACCGTGTTTGCGCGCGAACGCCAGCGTGCCGTCTATGTATTCTCTCACCCTCGGGAACCGCTGAAAGTAAGTGTCGATGACTTCCTTCGCTTCACCCTGTGAAATCCCGAGGCGGATCTTGAGGCCGTAGGGACCGATGCCATAGAGGAGACCGAAGTTCACTTCCTTCGCCTTGCGCCTCATGTCCGCGGTTACCTTCTCCAGCGGGACGCCGAATACCTTCGATGCCGTCGTGCGGTGGATGTCCTCATGCTTCTTGAACGCCTCGGTCAACCCTTCATCCTTGCAGATGTGTGCCATGACCCGGAGCTCGATCTGCGAATAGTCGGCGGACATCATAACCCACCCCTTCTCGCCGGGGACAAAGGCCTTGCGGATCTCCTTCCCCATCTCACCGCGGATCGGTATATTCTGCAGGTTAGGGTCCGACGAGCTCAGCCTCCCGGTCGCCGCGACGGTCTGGTTGAAAGACGTGTGCACCCTCCCCGTACGCGGGTTAATCAGCGCTGGCAGGGCGTCGACGTAGGTCGACTTGAGTTTCGTGAGTTTGCGATACGAAAGGACGTCTGCTGCTATCAGGTACTGCGCACTGAGCTCTTCAAGCACGAAGACATCCGTCGAAAAGCCGGTCTTCGTCTTCTTGCCGGAAGGGAGGCTTATCTTGTTGAAGAGGATGTCGCCGAGCTGTTTCGGGGAATTGATGTTGAACTCTTCTCCCGCTTCCCTGTAAATATCGACGGCGAGCTTCTCTATCAATCGTTCGAGTTCCTTCGAAATCTGTCCCAGTATGTCGGTGTCTATCCTTACCCCGGTCTTCTCTATCTCCGTCAGCACCTCGATGAGGGGAAATTCCATATTCTCGCAGAGGTCGAGGAGATTCGATTTCTCCAGCCTTTTCTTCAGCACCTCGGTAAGCTGGAGCGCTATATCGGCGTCCTCTCCTGAATATTCTGCAACGACTTCCGGAGACACTTCGCGCATGTTCTTCTGGCTTTTCCCCTTGCCGATCAGCTCTTCGATAGGGACGGGCTGATAGCCGAGATGTTCTTTTGCCAGGGCGTCCAGGTTATGCTGGCCGTCAGTATTGAGGACATAGGCCGCGACCATCGAATCGAACGCGACACCGCGCGTGCGGATGCCGTAGTTCGAGAGGACTAACATGTCGTATTTAAGGTTTTGCCCGACCTTCCTAATCTTGCCGGACTCGAAGATCGGCTTGAGGATCTTGACGGCATCCTTCACGCTCACGCTGCGCTGGGCTTCGATATTAGAGAAGAGATCGCCTTCCTCCGAAGCGATGCTGACATAGTAAGCCTCGTGCGGCTTCACTGAAAGGGCAATCCCAACGAGCTTCGCGTTGAGCGGATCGACGCTGGTCGTTTCCGTATCCATCGAGACAACCTCAGCATGCTTCAGCTTCTCCGCGACTTTCTCCAGATATTTCGGGTCGGTGACAAGCTTATAGTTGTGTCTCACCGTCGAAATTGTCTTGTAGTCTCCGGCAACGGCCACAGGGCCTTCATGCTCAGCAGGCTTTTCCTCCACGACTTCGGCACCCGCCGAGGAAACGATCTGCTGCGCCCTTGCGAGAAGCGACCTGAATTCCAGTTCGATGAAGAGCCGCGAGATTTCAGCGGGGTCAGAATTCTTTTCTTTCAACGAATGGAAATCGACACCGAGCGGAACGTCGGTATTGATGGTGACAAGCCATTTCGAAAGGAGGGCCATTTCCTTTCCGCTCTTGAGCTTCTCGCGAAGTGCGGGCTTGTCGACTTTGTCGGCGCTTGAAAGAAGTTTTTCGACCGTGCCGTACTTCTGTATGAGAGGTATGGCGGTCTTGTCGCCGATGCCTTTTATCCCAGGCACGTTATCGACGGCGTCGCCCGTCAAAGCGAGCACGTCTATCACCCGGTCGGGCTTCACTCCGAACTTCTTTTCCACCCCCTTTTCGTCGACGATCTCAACGTCCGCCCCGCTCTTGCCCGGCTTGTACATTTTGATCTTCGGCGTGATGAGCTGCATGAAATCCTTGTCGCCGGTAACCATGAAGACGTCTATGTTCTCTTTCGCCGCGAGACGCGCGAGCGTCCCGATGACGTCATCCGCCTCGTATCCCGGTCTAGCGACGGTCGGCACACCGAACGCGTTCAGCATCCTTCTGATGTTGTCCAGCTGCGACGCCATCTCCTCGGGCATCTTCTCGCGCGTCGCCTTGTACTCGGGGTATTTCTTGTGGCGGAACGTCGGCTCGGCCGTGTCGAAAACGGCCACGAGGTAATCGGGCTTTTCATCGGAGAGTATCTTCAGAAGATAGTTCGCAAAACCGAACACGGCGCTGGTGTTCTGTCCTTTTGAATTCACGAGCGGTCTGCTGATCATGCTGAAGTAAGCGCGGTACGCCAGGGCGGTTCCGTCAAGGATGAAAAAGCGTTTTGCGGGCAATATCGACTCCTCTTTGAATCAATTTAGATAGATTGAAGGTCAAAAACTTGCCGCACAGTTCTTGGTTCTTGGTCCGTGGTTCCTCGCTCCCCGGTTTTGACTTTTGACCTCCTGACCTGTCGTCAGGACAGGCCCTGACCTTGTGTCAGGACAGGTTTTACTTTTGACTTGCCTCTCGTTTGTACTTCTTGCACGTGTAATTTAATTTAAAAAAAAGGAGGACTGATGTCGGAACAGCCTGTTACCGTTGATCAACCACCTGAAGAAAAGATGTCCTTCACGGACAAAGCCGCGGGTATCTTTTACGAGCCAACCAAAGTATTCCAGTCGCTCAGGAACGACGGTGTAAAAACCATCGACTGGCTGATTCCTCTCGTGATTCTGGCCATCCTCGTGTCTCTGGCCACTTACGTGAGTTTCAGCACGCCCGATCTCCGCATGCAGTTTGTGCAGATGCAGGAACAAAGGATCGACAAGTCCGTGAGCGAGGGGAAGATGACCGCCGAGCAAGCCCAGAAGGCCAAGGACCGGATGGAGGGCTCGTCGGGCATGTTCATGACCTTCGGGATACTTGGCGCCGTGGTCGCTATCGCGCTGATATTCTTCATCACGGCTGGTGTGTGGCTCCTCGTCGGGAAGTTTTTCCTGAAGGGTGCTTCGATGACTTACTCCCAGGCAATGGGTATCGCAGGGACCACAAGCTGGATCGTGGCTGTGGGAGCGATAGTGGGTATCGTCATCGCAGTCATGTTTTCACGGTTTGACGGCGGCCTGCACCTCGGCCTGCTGACCCAGATGGACAACAGCAACAAGATCTATGTCCTGCTGAGGAACGTCAACCTGTTTACAATCTGGAATCTCGCTGCAAGTGCGATCGGGATAAGCGTGTTCTCAGGAAAGAAAGGGTATCAGCCGTACGCGTGGGTTTTCGGGATATGGGTGGTGCTCGTCCTGGTGAATTCCTTCGTCCTTGGCGGGATGTTCGGATAAGACCCGGCTCAAAAGCAGAATTGTTCTTCGGGCGGAGGGCGCATGTCCTCCGCCTTTCATTTCCGGCGCCTCAGTCCCTGATCAGGCCCTGGAGCTCACCCCGCGACCATCTCCTCTTCGAGCCGATAAGCTTTCTCGCGTCTTCGACCTTTCCCCAGGTATTCCAGAGAAGCACTCCCCGGACGCTCTGCTCGCTCAGATAATAAACGACTCCCTTCCTAAATTCTTCCATCCAGTCCTCGACGACCTCCATCCTCGAGTCGAGTTCGCCCACCGCTTCGTATCCCAGATCGAACAGGTCGGAATAGAAGAAAGGAAGATGATGGTAGGGCTCCTGCTTTCCCGCCATATTGTGTCCCGCAGTCAAGCCCATAATGTTGGCGTTGTCCTCGTGCTCGACTCTCAACCGTTTGTCGAGGGCAATGCTGTAGAAATTTGCGGCGTCTCCCGCAGCATAGATATCATGGTTCGTCGTCCTGAGGAAGGCATCCACGATGATCCCGTTGTCCACCGCGAGGCCCGCAGATTTCGCAAGGCCGTCGTTCGGAACAATGCCTATTCCTGCAACAACGCCATCAGCCGTAATCATCTTTCCGCTCTTCGATTTTACCGAGAAGTTGGCGCTCTTTCTTTCGATGCCGATAACCGAATCTTTTATATAGACCTCTACCCCTTTATCCGAGAAGTATGACACCAGATATGAGGAGAGTCCTTTCGGGAACACCTTCGCACCGATCCCGCTTTCGGGCAGGATCATGCTCACTTTCTTCCCGTTCATGGCAAGGGCCGCAGTTATTTCCGACCCGATGAAGCCGCCCCCTATCACGACGAGCTCGGAGGCGTGCTCGGCAATCGAACGAAGTCTGGAGTAATTCTCATAGGTCCTGAAGTATATCACGTCCTCTCCGCCGTATGGCAGTCTCCTGACCGAGCCGCCGGTCGCAAGTAGAAGCTTGTCGTAAGTGTAAGCCTTCCCGCCAGCGGTCGCGATAGATTTGCTATCCGGTTTCACGGAGGCGACCGTGTTCGCGGTAAAGAAATCCACATTATACTGGTCGGTCTTCCGCCAGATGCTTTTGGGGTCTTCACCCTTCCATAACCCCTTTGAAAGGGGCGGCCGGTTGTAAGGCATGTCCTTTTCCGCGGTGAAGACCGCGATCTTGCCGGTTTCGTCGAAATCTCTAATTCCCTTGACTGCCGAGTCTGCGGCCATTCCGCCGCCGACTATTATATATCTGTAATCGCTCATTTGTCTCCCTGATCGTTATCTCATCCAAAATTCCCAACAGATTAAAACAACATAAGTTCCGGAGCAGCATGTATACAAGTGCAAAGTAGTCCGATGTTTGCCGTGCCGGTGACATGGCGATTACGTACCTCAGAAGACATGGCGATCCGGGGAGAATTAACGCGAATAAAGGACCCTGTCCGGATCATCGAATGGCACGAAACGATATGTATAACTCGTGTTCAATGATCTGTTTCGTTAAGCATTCAATCTCCGATTAGATTGATTGCAATTTTGCGAAGAAGACTTTAAACTACTTTCCGGTTCCATCAAGAGGAGACCGACGGAGCTGTAATGAAAGCCGAATACCTGGACAGAGCTAATCGCATTGCGACGGACAACGTCTCGAGCGCACAGCAGGTTTTGAAAGACACGCTCGACCTGTTGCTCGATTTCTGCGGAAAAAATTCCGGAGAAGAGGGTTTCATTCCCGAGCTGAATTCCATAGCATCTACGCTTTCGAACGCGCAGGCCCAGATGTCAGCACTTTCCAACATATGCAGGCTGATACTGTCGGCATCCTCCAGGCTGCCGGCCGCAGACATCGGCGCTTACATCAGTGTCCTGCGCCAGAAGGTCGGCGATGCCTCCGCGCGCACAGCCGTGAACGCAGCGGGGCTCGTGACCGACGGAAGATCGTACGCCACCCTGAGCCAGAGCGAGTTCGTAATGAAGACTTTCGAGACCGCGGCCGCGGAGGGAAAGACCGTCACGGTGTACGTCATGGAGTCGCGTCCTCTCTTCGAAGGGAGGCAGTCGGCGCGCGCGCTCAAGGCGATGGGACACCATCCCGTGCTTGTTTCGGACGCCGCAATAGGTTTCTTCGTCGAGCGGATTGACGCGGCTCTGGTCGGGGCGGACGCGGTTCTTTCCGACGGAACCGTCATCAACAAGATAGGTTCCTACGCGCTAGCAGCGGCGTGCGCGGCATCGGGAAAGGAATTCCATACCGTCACGAGCGTTCTGAAATACGACCCGGAAAAGGACGCCGCGCGGTTCCTCAACAGGGAAGAGAGCCCTCACGAGATTTTCCCCAACCCGGAATTCGAGGTCAAAAATGTTTACTTCGACAAGGTCCCGCCGGACCTCGTCACTTCCGTGGTAACAGAAGCGGGGGACATTCCGCCGGCGTTGGGGCTGGCGAAGCTTGAAACCGCGATGAAAGAGCTCTATGGCTGAGGCACTTTCCCGGTTCGAAAGGGAAGTGAACGCCACCACAATCCCGCTGATCGCCTTCGGAGCCGCTCTCAACATCGTCGTCGGACAGGCCGTCCAGCTCATCAAGCTGCCGCTATATCTCGATTCTATTGGGACAATCATGATAGCATGCGTCGTCGGTCCGCTCGCCGGCATGCTGACGGGAGCATTTGCCAATCTTACGCTCGGCTTCTTCTTCAATTACGCGTTCATATTTTTTATCCCCGTTACCTTGGTGATCGGGGCGTTCACCGGGATCGTGGCGAAACTCGGGGTCTTCAGGAGATGGTACGCCGCAATTCCCGCAGGGCTTGTCCAGGGCGTCCTTGCCGCGGTGGCTTCTGCACCTATCGCAGCGTTCATGTTCGGGGGCGTGACGATGGGCGGGACAGATTTCCTCGTCCTCTATTTCAGGGCAATCGGGAAATCGATTGTGCAGAGCGCGTTCCTGCAGGGACTCGCCGCCGACCCGGTCGATAAAGCGGTAAGCTACCTGATTGTTTATTTCCTCCTCACCAGAATTCCTCGCTCGATATTGCTGCGCTTACCCGGATATGCGAACACCTGAGATCCCCCGTAGAGCGTACAATCCGCTCGATCATTATATCACGCTGACAATCGTTTTCGCGGCCTTCGCCTTCAGACTGGAATGGCAGATCGCGATCCTCGCCGCGCTCTTTGTTGCCACACTGTTGTCCCACCGGAGAAAGAGTATCTACCGCGGATTTCTCAAGTTCGTCCTCCCGCTGATATTGATTGGGTTCGTCATCAACGGAATATTTTTCACGGGCAATGTGGTGTTCATGTTGGGTCCTCTGAAATTCAGAGACCAGGGGCTTGTCTTCGCGTCCACGGTGGCGGCAAGACTGACTTTGATAGTCCTGGCAATCAGCTGCTACTTCTCACGTGTCAAATCGGAGACGATCTCCGAGTATCTCGTGGCGAGAGGGGCCGACAGGCGGCTCGTATACATCTATCTTCTCTCCGTTGCGATGGTTCACCTGATGCGCGACAAGCTCCAGAAGATCTACACGGCGCAGTCTGCCCGCGGGCTGGACACGACGAAGAACGTCTTCAGCCGGGCGAGGTACCTACTCCCGATGCTTGTGCCGTTGTCGTATTCCTACATCGCGGAAAGCCTCGACCGCGGAATCGCGCTGCGGGCGGCGAATTTCTCCGACAGGAAATATCCCGGATCGCCGGTTCCCGTTCCGCTCGTGGAAATAGAGGTGGACCGCGGAGGGCTGGTGGCCGGCAGGATAATCCTTCTGGCTGCGATCGGCATCTGGATATGGAGGATCTTCAGTTGAAGATTCTCTCCTTTCAGAGTTTCTCGGTCTCATATTCCGCCGACGCTCCCCCGGCTCTCCGGAACATAAGCCTCGACGTCAACGAGAGGGAGAGTGTCGTCGTCAGCGGTCTCAGCGGATCCGGCAAGTCTACCCTATGCCTGGCGGCAGCCGGCCTTCTTGAGACGTACCCCGCCGTCAAACGGCAAGGCGTAATACTGAGACACGGAAAGAATGGCTCGGAAGAACCCCGAACAGCGGTAGTACTTCAGAACTTTTACGCGCAGATCACATACCTCAGGTCGACCGTCCTGGAAGAGATCGCGTTCCCGTGCGAAAACATCGGTCTATCAAGGGAAGAAACCTTCAGGCGCGTCGGTGAGGCGGTTGAGAAGATCAGGATCGGCCACCTTGCGGACCGCAATCCCCTCGAACTATCGGGTGGCGAGAAACAAAAGGTGGTACTGGCCTCCGCGATTGCGGTCAGGCCGGATCTCCTGATCCTCGATGAACCGTTAAGCCAGCTGGATCCCGAGACGACCGCCTACCTGGGAGATGTGCTGACGGAGCTCAAGAAGGACATGGCGCTTCTCATCGCGGAGAATGATCCATACCTAACTCTTAAGGTGGCCGACCGGCTTGTCGTCCTTGATGAGGGGAGCATCGTGTCGGACGGACGGACGGAGACAGCGATCAACGAATCCACCGCACGGTACCTGGACCTTCCCGCCTGGACGGTGTGCGTGGCCGAAGCCGCGAAGAAAGGATTGATTCGCAAAGAACCCGCTTCATCTCTCTACGAGCTCGACTACAGGAGCGCGATCAAGATGCTGAGGGGACACGGATGAGAGTGAAGTACGAAGGGGTCAGCTTCGCATACGGATCCACCGAAGCCCTCAGGGATATCACCTGCGAATTCGGGTCGGGGCGAACTGTCCTTATCGTGGGACACAACGGATCCGGAAAGAGCACGTTCCTCAGGATGATGAACGGGATACTTAAACCGGCAAAAGGCACGGTGTACCTTGGGGATGTCCCCACCAAAGAAAAGAGCACGAGCGAGCTTGCCCGGAGGTGCGCGCTGAGTTTTCAAAATCCCGACGATCAGCTGTTTGCGCAGAGCGTTGCAAAGGAGCTCCGGTTCGGAATCGACAACATAGGTGCCGACGGCTCACTCCTCCAACCGATAATCGAGACCTTTCATCTCGGTGAACATCTCGGATCGAATCCCTACTCACTGACGTACGCTCTGAGACGACTCGTGGCAATCGGCGGTTCGTCGGCGATGAACACTCCGGTTCTGGCACTTGACGAACCAACCGCCGGGTTGTCGATCCGCGAAAAAGAGTACCTCGGCGGCCTGATCTCGCTTCTGAAGAAACAGGGCAAGACTATCGTGATCGTGACGCATGATCTGAATTTTCTTCTCCCTTACGCCGACGACATGCTGATGCTTTCCCACGGCATGGCTCAATTCTGCGGAAGAAAGGAGGCGTTGTTCGAGAGAGGAGATGGGCGGGAGTTGATGCGGCGGTCCGGGATCAGATATCCCGTCTACGCGAGGATATCGGCAGCCTTAGGCTCGGACAGGGTCTGCTTCGGGCCGGAGGAGATCATCGATCTGGCAGCAAAAAAATAGAGCCGGCACCACCCGGCGCACAAACGGGCAGTACCAGCTCGAGGGGGCATAACCATACCATGGTCGCCGTCAGACTTCAGAGCCGACCGGCAGCACTAAGCTCCGTCAGCAATTCACTCTTCGTGAAATTCCTTCTGTCTATGAAACTCACCTTGCTCTCGTAGTCCTTCACTCTTTCGGCGAGAGCTGTGACATCCTCCGGGTCGGTCAGGAACAGCGCTTTCTCGGCATCCCTGCACGCCGAGATGACATTCTCCGTCAGATTGGCCGCACTGGCGTCAATCACCAGCACGGCATCATCGCCCGCAAAGTCCGACCCGGCGACGGAACCAGGGCTGACCCTTTTGGTCTTGAACCCGACGCCGTCCATGACAGTCGTGAACAGGCTGTAGAGCTGGTCGTCGTCGGTAAGGAAGACAATCTCCTCGTCGTCTTCATTGACGCGCTTCTCTTCCGGCGCCGCCGATGTCCCTGCTGTACTCGGCAGGTAGACGACGACGGTCGTCCCGTTCCCGTATACGCTGTCTACCCATATCGCGCCGCCATGGAGCTCGACCAGCTTTCTCGTGAGTACCAGCCCCAGGCCGCTTCCGACATGGGCTTCGCCCAGCTGCACGAACGGCTTGAAGAGTTTGTCGAGGTCTTCTTTCTTGATGCCGATACCTTTGTCGATCACTCTCATCTCTATTCCGTCCGCGGACTTCGCAACGTCGAACCGTACGACACCACCGGTGGGGCTGTAAGTAATAGCATTGTTGAGGAGGTTGTAGAGTATCTGTTTGAATTTCACGGTGTCGGCGACGAAGACACCGACGCCCTCTTCAAACCTCGCTTCGAGAGTTACCTTCTTCCTGTCGAGGAGAGGCTGGAGAATCCTTTCCACGCTCTCCACGACTTCTCTTATGGAGAACTCCTGCACTTCGAGCTTCATCTTCCCCGTTTCCACCTTCGCGAGGTCGAGGATGTCGTTTATGAGACTCAGCAGGTGTTTCCCGGCGATGACGATGTTGCCGCTGAACTCGCGCAATGTCCCGTTTTCGAGGTCATCCGTATCGGAGTGGATGATATCGCCGAAGCCTATAATAGAATTCAGCGGAGTGCGTATTTCATGGCTCATGTTCGCGAGGAACTCCGACTTCGACCTGTTCGCGGCATCCGCCCGCTTTGCGTCCGAGATGAGCCAGGCTGTCTGCGAATGGAGACTGTGAATCTCTTCCTGTATCGTGTTGTAGGCCTCGAGGAGCCTTGCGCCTACGGCGACCGCCTCGACCGCCTCCTGGTTCGGTTTCAACGCAACGACAGCACCGTTAATTGCATCGTGGTCCCTGATAGGGGCGAGGATGTATCCCTGGAGATTGACGAGGTCACGGCTTGCCAGGTCGTCAAAAAGGAGCTGCGGGACGTTGATAATGAAACCGGCTTTCTCTTTGATCTCGAACTTATCAGACTCGGAATCCCTTTTCGCCAGCGCGACGCCGTCGGACCGGGTAGCATCCCTCAACTCCTTCAGATAGAGCCGGACGTCGCCGGTGGCGAACAGATGCTGTGCGGCATCGATCAACTGACGATAGGTGGACATGAGAAACTGTGAGTTCTCCACCGGTTCAAAGATTACAACCTGTGGGCCTCCCATTTTCCTGATGACCCTCAACCGGGCCCGGACTCTGAGGCCGTCCCTTCTCATGTAGTGAACGTCACCGGGGACGCGCGCGGCGGCTTGAGGAGGCTTCTTCATCTCGTCCTGCCTGAGAGCAGAGGAGAGTATTTCGGCAACCTCGTCCGATTGCGCGTTGCTGCCGTCCAGTCCGAAAATCCTGTAGAACGCCTCGTTGATTTGAGATATCCTGTAATCCGAATTCTGTCCGTTATCACCCGCTTCGAGGACGACGATACCCAGATTCATGTCCTCAAGTGCATCGAAGAGCATCGACTCCGTTTCCAAATGAATACCGCTCCGGTCTTGTTCTCCATTGACCGAGAAAACGACAAACAGATCCCTGTCTATCTTAGTCAGCGCTGTTCTTCTGCCGGCGCCCTCCAAATCGAAGATCTTCCTGTCCTTGCCGGACTTGCAGAGGTCGTCGATCATCCCGAGCAGTTCGGATTCGTCCGCGCGGTGAAACACGCCCGCGAAGGAACTGCTTTCGTGAAGTATCCTGCCGCGATTGTCGACGACGGCATACGGCGTCCCGAGATCCCTGAGGGCCGCCTTTACTACCTGGTCCATCTTATCGAGAAGCAGCTTGGAGATTTTTTCCCTAATCAGATCCTGCACGTACGCGTACTCGATGTGGGCTGGCTCGACGTTAGTCCTGAGCTCCAGTCTGCAAGAGAACTCCTGATCATCGACGGTGAAAACGACAACATCCCTGCGCTGACCCGGGCCGCTTAACTCCTGCCGCGGTTTGTCGATGCTGGATAATACGCTGTCGATTCGTTGAAGGACACTCTGCTCGTGCCTGTTCTCGCCGCCCCCCGAGATTAGAAACTCGCCCAGGGCAGGACTGTGGAATTGGAGTTTGCTTTCGCCCGAATTGTATGCTCTCGCCGTCGTCGACAGTACTGCCCTCAGGGAGTCTTCTGTCGAGGAATTCCTCGAAAGCTTCAACCCAGCTATCGCTCTGATCCTTCTTGCGGATTCGAGCTCAGCCTCTATATGCTTCTGTTTCCTCACGTAAGCATACACAATGGTCAAGAGCAGCGAAAAAGCGGCCGCGCTTATCAACAATGTCTCGCTCATGACGTGCCTCCTCGATAATCAGCTCAACTGGAATATTCGAGCGCGTCGACTATCCAGCCGATGTAATTCTTGCGAAGCAGTTTCTCGGCAGCTGTTCTCATCCTGTCCGACTCTTCGTCAAGATGACTCTCTATTTCGGCGGCCTGTGTGTAATCAGGCTCGACAAAAAGGGTAGGCATGTAACGCCTGAGAGAGTCTATTTTTTCGTCGCCCGCAAACTTCGAATCGACGATAAACAGGTCCATCCTGTTGGAAACGGCGTGTGCGGCCGCCGCTTCAACTGTATCGACGAATTCCAGCTCGTACTTGGGATGTGGGAAAGCCCTCGCGACTATTTTCATGGTTTCCCGGTTCTCGAGGAACACGAGCGTTTTGCAGACCAACGACATTTCCAGATTCCTTTCCCCCCACATCAGGCAATAGCGTGCCAAGATCCAGGAAGCCCGAGCGGGTTGGATAACCGACCGCAACGGAAGGACTTATGTGGTACTCCCCGGATACCGGCTGGGGAAGTCGGCATCCCAGGATGTAAAGATTACTGTGTTGACGGAATTTTTACCTTAGTAATTGTGGGATGCCCGGTTTCACGAAGATCACCTCTTCCCTGTCCACGATCACCGCCCCGGGCTTGCCCTTCGCCTTCTTGACGAATTTCCTCATGGTGTAAGCGACCGGGACAATGCCGCTGGTTCTCGCCTTGCTGTAGTGAGCCGCTATCTTCCCGGCGAACTCCAGGATAGGCTTTGGCGGGTAGTCCCTTGAACCGTTCCTTATGATCACGTGCGACCCCGATACCCCGCGGGCGTGAAGGAAAACGTCGTTCGGCTTAGCGAAACCGAACGTCAGCTGGTCATTGTTCCTCGCATCTTTGCCGACGTAGATCTTGTATCCGTTTGTTTCAAACTCGCGGAACGGTGTCTGGGCACTTTCTTTCGCCTTATCCGCCCTGGCCAGCGACAGTATCTGTTTTTGATCCTTACCGGCTTCTATCTCACTCAATTCCGCCTCGACTTCGTTCAGCAGTCTTTTCAACCCCTGTTCCCGGACTACGGCCTGCCGGTATGATTCCCGCGCCTTTTTCGCCTTCTCATAGTATGCCTGCGCGTTCTGGACGGCGCTCAACTTGGGGTCGAGTCGGATCTCCGGACTATCGTCCTTCGCGCGGAACATCACGGCTCCCTTATCGATAGTCCCCAAGTTTTCCATGATAGTGTCTCCCGCCTTCCGGTACTTTTCCTCCCGGTTCCCCGATATGTCCTCCCCGATCTTCCGGATGGTATCGGTCAGGACATCTCTTCGTTTCCTGAGCCGATCGAGAACTCCTGTCTTCAACTCGACGCCGCTCTTGTGTTTCTCGGCTTCCGCCGCGAACGCGGTGACGCAGGAGTTGACGGACCCGTACGCGGTCTCCGCGAGATCGCCGAGATGGCGCATTTCGATCAGGCTCATCATCACCGGTTGATCTCCCTCGTAATATATTCTCGGTTGAGGATGAGAAAGCTCCCGGCGGAGATCCGAGACGCCTTCGTAAAGCGCCGAGACCCGGGCCTGATCGATAACGGCGTTCCTGTCCTTTGCCTTCCCCAGCAATTCATCGCCGCCCGTTCTGAAGAGAGCTTCCTTTCCGAGATTGCCGCTGAACGGCGGGATTACCGCGGCGAGGCGCTGAAGAGGACTTCCTGCTGCGCCGGCGAAATCTTCAATGAAACGCCGGACGTTTTCCTCACCGGCACTCTCGCGAACACCACCGGGCGGTATGCCGGCTGTCGGCTTCTTCTTCCTGAGAAACGACTCCTCGATTTCACCCGACCCGTTCACAAGGTAGACGTTGGCATGCGGACCAAAAAGATTGACGGCGAGAGATTTGTCGCCGGAGAGAGTTAAAGCAACCATCCTTTCGTTCATCACCGTGTCAATCGTAAACACGTCACGTCCTACAACTCCCTGCAGCACGTTGGCGCCCGTGTGGCGTCGGGGAGCGGAGCGAAGGAAAATGTAGTTGGCTCTCGGTTTGCAGGAGACTACCATCAGTTTCGGCTGTGCCTCCCCCTTCGCGAGTATTATCTCCAACGTCTCTTCTGTCCGCGTATAACACGCTTCCACCACGGAAGCTTCTACGTCAGCGCGTATTTCATCGGTCAGGGCTTTGAGAGTGAAGTAATTATGTATCGTAATCCAAAATAACTTTCCTGTCGCTTAAGTGCGACTCACTTTCGAAGCGAATCGCGTTTTCCTAAATTACATAATGAAGAATTACCCCGATCTCTACCTCAAGATCTGGAAGGCCGTGAAAGGAGTCCGGAAAGGACGGGTCGCAACGTACGGGCAGATCGCGCTCGTCTGCGATCTCAGAGGGCAACCGAGGCTTGTGGGTTACGCGCTCCACAACCTCCCTCCAGGCTCCGGCGTGCCCTGGCACAGGATCGTGAACTCCAAAGGGATGATTTCGCTACGCGCGCACACAAGCGGTCATGAACACCAGAAACATTTACTTGAGCAGGAAGGGATCGTGTTCGAAAACGGGAAGATAGACTTGGCGAAGTATGGAGCCGAAAGCCGTTCGGAGGGAAACAGGCGCAAAGCGCACAGAGCAAAGAGCGGCCGTATCGGAAAACAGGACAGGACTTTAGAATGAACCCTAACAACACAAGATGCATTGCGCTATGCTCTCTGCGCTCCGCACGACGCTCCTTGCCACATGAGTGAAGATTACCCTGTCACGACCGCAGTGCGTGAGCTGAGAGCGAAGGGAGTGGCATTCGTGCCGCACCTATACGCTTACGTCGAACACGGCGGGACGCAAGTGTCGGCAGAGGCGCTGGGAGTGCCGGAACACAGCGTGGGAAAGACGATCGTTATGGAGACCGACGAGAAGAAGCCGCTCCTTGTCCTGATGCACGGCGACCTGGAAGTCTCCGCGAAACAGCTCGCCCGCATTCTCGGGGTGAAACATGTTGAGCTCTGCACCGCCGACATTGCACAGCGGCACACCAGATATCAGTTCGGTGGGACGAGCCCGTTCGGAACGAGAAAGAAGCTCCCGGTTTATGCTGAGAAAACTATTTTCGATTTGCCGAAGATATTTATTAACGGGGGGAAGCGGGGATTCCTTGTGGAGATCGATCCGAATGAATTGAAGAGGGTACTCCGCGCATCCGAGGTGGAAGTAGGAATCTAGCATCTGACACAGCACGGGCAAGAGGCGGCAGTCATAACCGCAACGCAAGGGTTTGCGCGATGAGAGCTATGACTGTGACACAATATTACGATTCATGATCCGGCCCGGTGTGCCCGCGTGGCAGCACTTGATCGGGCCGCCAGCCGAGCGCATTCAATATCTCCGCGTACACCAGCTCGGGCACGAGTTTCTTCATGCAAACTACGGGGTACAGATCCTTGCAGATCTCCCATTGCGTCGGTTTTGGATTGCGCAAAGAGCATCCTATACATGGAAGCTCAGACCGCAAGACTTTCGACACACCTAAAGGATCAAAGGGGCCGGTGTCGACAGGATCCGTCGGACCGATGAGCATGACAACAGGCGTCCCGACCGCCGTAGCCAAGTGCAGCGTTCCGGTATCCGGCCCCAGAAGAAGTTTCGAGAGTTTCATCAAGCCCAAGAATTGCCTGAGGTTGGTCTTGCCCAGGACTGAAACGCACGTGTGCCGCATGCACGAGATAATTTTATCGATGATAGCCTTGTCCTGAGAGATCCCGTCCAAAACGATCTCCGCGCCGTGATTCTCAATTAACCGATCGGCAACTGCGGCGTAATACTCAGGCAACCATTCGCGCTTGGACTCCTTGCCGCTGCAGCCCGGATGGATGCAGACAACTTTGTCCAATCGCTGGGCACCGTTCGACACCAGAATTTCTCTGGCTTGCTCGATATCTTCGTCGGCAACTGGAAGATTAATCACGACCGGACGGTTAGAATCCGTCCACCCCCTCACCGTCTCAAGTTCCGCTATGACCGCATGGACACCGGAGGGCCATGCAACAGAGTAGCTCAGAAATCGACTTAGCTTGTTATCAAAGCCAACGACGAATCGGGCGCCAACCAATTTGGCCATCAATGTGTAGTGTGAATTTGACTCCTGCACTACAACAATGTCATAGCGGAATCTTCTAAGCGAGAGAAAGAATCTCATATGAGCCCAAACCGAGAAACGAGTTGGGATGGGAAACACGTTGCTTAGGCTTTGGTTATTCCCGAGAAGGGGAATGCTCCTCTCACTCGTCGCCACATCAAGCCGGGCATTCGGGAAAGTGGCGTGAAGCCTATCGAAGACAGGGATAACAAAGATAGTGTCTCCGATTAGTCCGTTCCTGATCACCAAGACGCATTGAACCTTGCTGCCACCCCCCCCTCGAACGAGCGAACTTGAGAAACTTGTCCCTCTTGTGACTCACTTAGCCGTCATCCGTTCCGTTTTCGATTACAGTACGGCGAAAACCTTCCAGATATCGCCGTGGCTGTCCAGAAAGTCTTGTCTGTCATGCTGAACGAAGTGAAGCATCCATTTTTCAGAACGAATAAGTGGATTCTTCAGTCGCTCCGCTCCTTCAGAATGACATTTTCCTTGTTTTGG
>JAHECO010000004.1 GCA_024641705.1 Candidatus Kryptoniota bacterium | reverse complement strand
CATCTTTGTCCTTGTTCAGGATCTCGCGCGCGTATCCCGCGACAAGCTCGGCCTTCTCACGCGGCACGATCACCACACCGTCGCCGTCGGCCACGACGACATCGCCCGGACAGACAAGCACGCCGCCTATCACGACGGGACGGTTTACCGACTCGATCTCGTTCCTTCCCGGCCGTATCCCTCTCCCCTTTTCACGGAGATAGAGCGGCACCTTCTCGACGGCGATCTCGTCCGTATCTCTGGAGGTCGCGTCCGTGACGACGCCTACCGCGCCGAGACTCTTCTAGTGAAGGATGTTGTAAGAGCCGATAGAGCCGATGTCTTTTCCTTCGACATCGTCGATGACGATGGCCGAACCCGGCCTGATGATATCGGAAAACGCTTCGTGAGAATACTTATTGTAGAAATTGCCTTCCCACTTGTGGAACTTCTCGCCCGGTTCCGGCCTGGCCGGTTTCTGTGTCGGCACATACCTCACCGTCACGGCAATTCCCCTGAACTGGTGCGTGAGGTTTACGCGGTCGACCCAATCCGGATGAATGGCCGGATCGACCAGCCCGGTGTTAGGAAGCCCCGCCATATCCATCCCGTCCGACACATCGGCAACGCGAAGACCTTCGAACAACTTAAGAACACGCGCGTCTTCCTCGGCGGAATACACCTTAGTTTCGATGTAGTTGATCCCCTTTCCGCAGGTCGACACTATCCTTGTTCTGAGCCCACAAATTCGATGACGTAAACATCAACGCGCAGAGCGACAGCATCGCAGCATTTTTCATTTTCAGCCTCCCTTGACTTTGAACGGAAAAATGAAACAACACTCTGTGAAGCGAACAGGTTTTCTATGCCTGTTGTTCGTATGCCCGGATAATCTTGTCCATCATTTCATTTGTTTTTTCCACGACAACCTTTCTTTTCGGATCGGCGTCGAACCACGCAAGCGTTCTTTTCACGCCTTCGCTGAAGGGAATAGTCGCTTTGAAATCGGGGACGAATGCCTTGATCTTCGAATTGTCGAATATCGCGCAGTGAGATTTATCTCCCATCAGTGTACCCGTGAAAGACTCATCGAACTTTACGAGAAAATCGGTGGCAATGTGCACTATCTTCGCTTCTGCGCCTGCAGCTTCCGCAACAGTCTTGTAGATCTGGTCCCAGGTGAGCGCCTCGTCCGAAGTGATCGTGAACGGGTGACCGATCGCGCGCGCGTTCCCGACAAGCCCGACGAATCCTTTCGCGAAATCCTCCGCGTGCGTTATCGTCCACAGCGATGTGCCGTCGCCGTGGACTATCACTTTCTTTCCCCTCTTCATCCTGTCGACTGCGGTAAACTCGTTCCACCCTCCGATCGCCAGAGGGATTACCGTGTCGTATGTGAAGGAAGGCCGGACGATCGTGATCGGAAAATCCTCGTCGCGATACGCGCGATTCAGCCTCTCCTCGCAGGCTATCTTGTTCCGGGAATATTCCCAGTACGGGTTATATAAAGGAGTCGATTCGGTGACGATGGGAAACGTGGGCGGCTTCTGATACGCGGACGCGGAGCTGATGAATACGTACTGTTTCGTATTGGCATGGAAGAGCGCGATGTCTCTTTCGACATCCCCCGGCGTGAAGGCGATCCAGTCCACGACGGCATCCCACTTGTGTCCTTTGAGTGTTTGTGCAAGCTGTTCCGGTTTCGAGATATCGCCGAGAAGAAGCTTCACACCGGGGATCTCGATGCCTCTCGTCGCCCGGTTGAGGAGAAAAAGTTCGATCCCTCTCTCGACGCACAACTTGCTCACGGATGTACTTATGTTTCCGGTTCCACCTATGAATAGCACCTTCATTTTGTCAATCTCCGTCTCTTCATACTAATCAAATCAAGCGGCCCATACCTTTCCTCAGGCATGCCTGTTATTTCTAAGATAAGAATAACTCCGCCCTATTCCATCGAATACGCTACTATCCTGTTCGTTGAATTCTACTATCATCATAATCCTTTCCTCGACATGAAGCTTCATTTTGGGGAATCACCCAAAGATGCTCCGGGAGCAAGGTTAAGATATAAAACCGCGCCGACGGTCCCGTTCAGAACGTGCCTGTCGTAGAACGACGCGTCCACGGCACCGAGCGGCTTGATCGCGATGCCGAGCGTCTTCCCGTCTATCATGCGCTGCAGAACCGCATTCGAAATCGTTATAAGATTCTTGTCGCCGTGAGTGGGACTGACATAGGCGTCTATTATCATCTGTGAATTTATCACTCCGTCGAGAGGTTCACCTCGCGTGAAGCTGTCGAACGTCACCGACTTTCCGTCCCACCCGGGGTCGCCGCCGATGATCTCGCTTACCCTTATCATCCCAAAATCTTTCTCGTAGTCTGCAGAACGCCGGAGTGAATAGGTAGTCAACTCAAGTAGGCCCGAACCCACAGCCTTCATTCCGGCAAACTTCCTCAGGTCCCAGCGAAGGATCACGTATTGCTCTCCATTCACGCTGAGCACCCGCGTCCTCCCATTCTCGTCGATGGTCGACCAGTTTCCGAACGACATGCCAGGGTAAGCCATATCGACCATACCATCCTGCAGAACCGGCACGTGAAAAGTGAAACTGGAGTGCGATTGGATCAAAAACTCTATAAATTTACCCAAACCATCAACCGCCGATTGATACGCTTACGTTCACCTTAAAAAATCTTCACGCGATGCAAAATGAGCCAGAGAGATGCCCCACCACACAGGCTACCCGATCCCGTTCCGTCCTGTGGGGACCGGTCCCTGCAGGTACCCACATTTCCGTACCCCGCCAGCTGAGCCACCGAAAAAGAAAGGGGGCCGGAAACCTTCCCGGCCACCGGCCCCCAAGTACCTCGCCTTTGTCTCCCTCCATCGGGAGATCAAGCAAAGGACAATGCTATTTCAACAGCATCATCTTCTTCGTCATGGTCAGGCTTCCAGCCTGCAGGCGATAGAAGTAAACGCCGCTAGCGAACCGGCTGGCGTTGAACTTGACTTCGTACTTGCCTGCTCCCTGAACCGCGGAGACGAGAGTCTCGACCTTTTGACCGAGTACGTTGTATATCGTCAGCGTAACAGGGCTTCTCTGCAGCAGAGAATACCTGATGATGGTACTCTGGTTGAACGGATTCGGATAATTCTGATCGAGAGCAAAAGCCTCCGGAATCCCGAAACGTACCTCGCGCACAGCATCCGGATTTCCCCCTGCCGATAAATACGCTGCCCTGACAGCTTTGAACTCCATCGAACCGGCAAAGCCTGCCGACCTCCCGAGATAGACGGCATTATCGGCGTCGTTCCAGATGAGCGAACCCACCGGCATCTCGTCGATCGAAGATACAAACGTCGACTGGCTGAAATTCTCAGTCAGGTCGGTGAACCGATCGATCCCGACCTGATCGCCGGGCCTCAGAGTTGTCATATAGGTCACTGCATCCGTTTTCGTGCCGTCAATGATCCCGGGCAGCGTCATTGGAGAGTAGTCACCGTAAATATATTTGCTGTGGATAATATCGTTGGAACTCACCGGCCACCTCGGATCATTCCATTGATACTGGTTCCATTTTGCCATTTGATCCGCAGTCGCGGCATCAGCGATGTCCGGCGTCTGCGTATGAGGGTCGCCGGTCCAGGTGCTGTCTTCGATGAACCCTCCCCCATCTTCGGGCGAATACTTAGTGAACATCGCCTTCGTACGGGAATTCATCAACTCTCCCGGCATATTCTCTATCTTCCAGGGGCCGCTGCCCAAACCCGCCCAGTCCAAATATGAAAGTGGGTAGCTGTATATAACACTGTCATACGCGCCCCCCTCGTTGTGGTAATACCTGCTCATCAACGTGTCATTGTAGCTGACGTTGTTTGAAACGAACACCTTCATGTTTATCGGGTTCACTTCATCCGTGTAATGAGAGGAATCGCTCGCGTAATACTTTGGTTGTACCACGACACCGTCCTGATAGTCTACGCTGTCAAGATTTATTGTACTTGTGAATGAGCGGTCGGGATTCGTGCCCGATGAAGTAACGTTCGTATCTTCGCCGACCCAGTTCTGATTAACGAAGATGTTGTTGGCGACAAAATAGGCGATATAGTACTTGCCAAGCAGCCAATTCTTCTTGTTGTTGACAAGTGTGTTGTGATTGAAATATGCGAAAGCCGTAAGCTCGTTCTGTTGCAGGAAAGTCAGACCTCCCGTGGTGACCGTACAATTCTCCACCCAGAGTGTATCAATCCGGTGTTTGCACTGGAAGACTCTGGATCCCCACCATTGCGCCGGGTGGAACATGTTCCGGAAATATGAATTCGTTATGAAGAAGCTAGCCCCATACGGCCAACCTCCGATCGCGCCTGACTCGTTTGTGCAGTCGAAAAGGTCTATGTTGCTGAATTCGAACAGGCAATTGTCTATAGTCAAAGTCTGCTTCAGCCGGTCAGCGGTGCCGCAGTAGAACAATTCGTCGTTCTGGTATCCATCCATCTGCATCGTCTGGTAATGTATGTTCACCAGCTTAATGCTGCCGTAGACCCGATTCAGTCCGTCACCGTTTATCCTGATATCTCCACCCGAGGTCGGCTTCGCCAGGATGATCAAGATGACAACTGAACGAACCGCAACTCTGCTCTTCACCTTTTCCCCCTTTTTTCTAATTACACAATAAAATCTGAAAAAAGGTCGCCTTCTCTACCTCCTGTCCCTGTTCCGCCAGAACCCGATTCTTGCATGGAAGCGTAAGCGCGGGCTACCAATGCTCCAGATGTAATTGGAGTTAACCGGTCGAACAGATACACATCAAACCTTCGACAATCGATCCTGCGTCATTTGGGTGGGCGAGTCTTTTCAAACGACAGAATTTTCGAAAGCAGTTCTCTTGCAGGTCGATATGCCGGATAACGATCTATCGTCTGTTCCAGGATACGAATCGCGGGTCCGGGTCTTGAGGACAGCAAATACGCCAACGAAAGCATATAGGCGTTTTCAGCAGCAATAGCCGGATTGGCAGGGAATTTATTCAGCTCTTCATAATAAGGGATAGCTTTTTCAGGTCTTCCTTCCTTTATATAAGTATCTCCGATAATCCTGTAGGTGATGGGGGTCGGCTGAACCTGCAGCGATGCGAGAAGAATTGTCTCAGCCTTTGCGAATTCATTCTGATTAAAACAAATCCGGGCTAATCTGAGGTAGGAAGCGACGTCGAAAGGAAATTGATTAATGATTGTTTCATTTTCCCTCTCCGCTTCAACAGCATCGCCATGTTGTAAATAGTAGTCGATAGCACGACTGTGTGCGGTCGCCCAGGTAGTTTGACCGCGAGCGAGTTGATCAGCAATGAACCTCAGCGTGTCTCTCTCTTCAACGGGGGTCACGACGGACGGACGGCTTCTGAACGGCCAGCCCGAAGTAAGGTATTCGGTCTTGCGTGCTGCCAGAATTTCATCGACATCGGTCACGTGACGATGCACCCAAAGAAATCTATCGGTAATCGTGTCGCGCTTCGACCACTCATCCGGTGAAGCCAGCAGACCGTGAACACGCATGAGCCGAGCGTATTCTTTGGCAATAAAAAATTGACCGCGTGCATTGGGATGCAGATGTTCGAGGATGAGATTGTGCCCGACCAGAGAATCCTGCGAGAGCGACATGAAGGCAGCCTCGATATCGGCCACAAAAACATGTTTGCGATCTTCCGTTGAACGAATAAGATCGTTGAACTCACTGTCCGTTCTGAATCGAAGTTCGTCGTAATCGCGCGCACGAATGTACTCATGATACGCTTTCTCTCGTTCGCCTTTCGCATCAAGGCATTTCGCAAGCCGGTAATGAACGTCGGCATAAAGAGAATCCAAGGCTATACAGGATCGAAAACAGGCGATGGCAGAATCCGGGATGCCCGTAGCCTGAAACCCTAAACCTTTTCTATAGATCTGCTGAAAATGATTCCTTTGCTGTTCTGAAAGCGCCGACGAGTTGTTCGATATAAACGGAGACTGATCCCGGATGTTTGAGACCTGAGTGCCCAATAAAAGCGGGATATTTCGGCTTCGACATAAATCGGATAGTTCCTTCAAATTCTCCCGGAACACAGCGAGTCCGCTCTCAAAAAGTTCGGCCTCGTAAGGAATGTTCTTCCCCTTCGCAACCTGTTCCATCAATGTCGCGTGCTTTTCATAATCGATTTGTAGTTTGCCCAAAAGCGCAAACAGATCATTGACTGTGTTTCGAACGAGCTGAAACGTGCGGAAATGAACCAGGCGTAAATACAGCATGGTAATCCATCGCACAGAGGCTACGCGATAATTGGATGCCGCCCCTAGCATCCCATAGAATTCATTATGGCCATCGTAAACAATAAGAAGGTCGGGCTCATAATCCATCAGGTCTTTGCTTATGTCCAGAACCGTGTAGCTGTTGGTAGCAGTAATGCCCAGATTGACGACTTCAATCGAACGATCGGGAAAGACTGCCTTCAAGCGGTCGCGCAGGAATGAGGGGAATGCTCCATTGTACCAGTAAGGATATCCGATGGTTGTCGATTCGCCCAGGCAAAAGATGCGAAACGTCCGGGCCGGCTTGGAGACGAGAAAGAGTTCCGGAGAAGGGGTCGGCGTGAAATTAATTCCGTTGAAATAACGGTTCTTGAGAGACGGATTCAATGTGTAGTAAAGCTTGCCGTTGACGGTTTCAACGACAAAAAGCGGGAGATCGGAGCCGTAATGAAAAAACCTTAATGAGAATTCGAACAGCACGAAGAAGAGAACCGGAATTGAGATAGCAATAATCCTGAAGACTCTTCTTCGTCGCAGAGCAATACTCTGATTCAGATTTGCGCGAGGCTTTTTCTTCATCGACATCCAGAAACCCCTGCTGAGTAACAAAACAAGATCCCGGCCGAACAAAAATGACCGGCAAAATGTCACTTCTGCCGGTCACATTTGGCAAGGTCCGGTGAACCTAAGTACTCATGCTTACTTCATCAGTAGCATCTTCATAGTAACAGAGTTCGATCCGGCCTGCAGACGGTAGAAATACACGCCACTGGCAAATTTGCTTCCATTGAAAGTGGCATAATGGGAACCGGCTGATTGCTGTCCGGCAAACAACGTCGCAACTTCCTGCCCGAGGACGTTGTAGACTTTCAGCGTCACAAATCCGTTCCTGGGCACGGTGTAGTTGATCCGTGTTGTCGGGTTAAACGGATTCGGATAGTTCTGACTCAACGAGAAGGAATGAGCTACGTTCGGCGTCTCTTTCACTGCCAGAGGTATCCCTGCTATTGCCTTGTACGCTGCATTGATCTTTGCCAGATCAGCGGCAGAATTGAACGCCGCTATCTGGGCATCGCTCCAGCTCAACGAACCCAGCGGGAGATTGTCGATTGTGGAGATGACGGTGGAATTCCAGTTCTCGGTCAGATCTGTGAACTTGGTGATTCCCAGTCCGTCTTCACCACCCGGATACGACGTACCGCCGGACGAACCCGCAATACCCGGAACCGTCGTCGGATCGAAGTCGCCAAAGACCATTCCGCTGTGATAGGCATCTGGTGCGGTAGGCCAATGAGGATCCGAATACTTGTTCTGGTTCCATTGCATCATTATGTCCCGCGTCGCTACATCAATGTTGTCAACCGTTGGGCTACCAGGGCTCTGCGAGAGTGGAGCCTCCGCTACGAATCCACCATTTGGAGGTGCAAAGGCGGCAAACAACGCCTCAGTACGTGAGTTCATCCATTCGCCGGGCATGTTGCCTAACTTCTGTGGTAATGTGAAACCGGATCCCCAATCCAACCAGGAAAGCACATAACCGGTCGAGGAATCATGAGTCATATTGTCCTTGTTTGTGAAATAGTCGAGCAACAACGGATTCCAATAGTTGATATTGTTCGAGACAAAAATCTTCAACTTATTCAAATCCAACGCAGAGACGTACGTAGTTGAATCAGCTGATGCGTAGTACTGCGGCTGCACGCCTACATGGTCGTTGTAGTTGATCGTGTCGATGTCAATTGTGCTCATGTACAGTCCGTCGGGGTCCTGGCCGCTATTGGTAACGGTGGAATCTTCTCCGACCCAGTTCTGGTTAAGGAAAATGTTATTGGTGACAACCAGAGTCTTGACGTACGGAGACAGTTTCCAGTATTTGTGGTTGTTGACGATTGTGTTATGGTTGAAGTATGCAAAATCAGTGAGTTGATTCTGCTGCAGAAACGTAAGACCGCCTCCCGTCACGGTGACATTCTCGACCCAGCACGTGTCGACCGGGTGCTTGCACTGGAACACTCTTGAAGCCCACCATTGCCCCGTATAGAACAAGTTGCGGAAGTATGAATTGGTAATCCTGAACTTCGCTCCATACGGCCAGCCGCCGATCGCGCCTGACTCGTCAGTGCAGTCGAACAGATCTATGTTGCTGAACTCGAACAGGCAATTGTCGATGTTCAACGATTGAGGCAATTGATTCTGTGTACCGCACATGAAGTTCTCGTTCTGTAGCGTTCCATCCAGCTGCTGCGCGACATAATGGATGTTTTCAAATTTCAGGCTGCCGTAAACGACGTTGCAGCTGTTGCCGTTTATAAGAATCGGCGTGTTGTTCAACCCCAGCATCATCCAAACGGGTTTGGTACTGCCCGAAGAGGATGGAACACCGACGATCGTCAATGTGCCGGTCGGGTTGACAACATCAAGAGCGTTCTGTTGCAGGTAATACTGGCCTTCGTAAAGGGCATAGACCCTGTTGGGATTTACCCTGGCCCCCGCGGAGGTCGTATCACCGTTGATTGCAGCTTCGAGCGCGCCAGCATTTTCCAAACCAGCCAAAGTACCGCCTGTGATGTACATCGTATCTCCAGCGGCCGATACTCTTGTCTGCGCATTCGAGATGTTTGCCGTTACAAATAGGGCAAACACCAGGCTAAAAGAATAGCTTATGATTTTCACGTTGCTTCTCCTCAGTTTTTTTTGAAAGATGAACTGACGACAATTGCCGTGGAACAAGGGTAGTACAAGTTTTCCCGTTTACCTCCTTTCCTGGACCTCATCCGAATAATATGTTGCCGGCTGATCCGAAAGAGACGAGATCAAATGCAATCATTCTTAATCGGATTTTTAAATTCCCCGCCATCCTGGAAAGAGGCGGGGAATTTGTTTTTGTATCTCTTCGCCTCAGAAGTTGTAACTAAGTCCTAATTGCGTATCCAGACCGTAAGTCTGTTTACTCGTAGGCAACTGTCCGGATGTGCCATCAAGCCCGTTATAATAATTGAGGTAGTAGTTATCGATATGGCTGTTCACGTTCGTGACATTTGCAAAGACCGCCAGATTGTCGATGATCCGCTGCTTTACGGCAATATCAATCAGCAGCACATTGTCGTAATAGGCATCTCTGATCGAATACCTCGTATCCAGGCTCGTGAGAGTCAACTTCTGGTACCTGAATGAGAACCTCGAACTGAAACCTTTGTAGTCCCATCCAAGAATGGCATTATATGTCGCTTCCGGCTGATCCTGGAGATGTCCTGACCTCATCTTGTATACCATTGTATATATCGGGCGAATCACCGAGCCTCCCGTTCTGACCGCGTCAAAATAGGGATACATTTGACTCGAACTCATGAACGAGGCATTCAGATCGAGAACGATTCCGCTTAACAACCCCGGCAGGTACCACAGATGCGTCTGCCACGACAGTTCTATGCCCCTGAGATATGCCCTTTCGGGATTGTTCATCGGCACGTTAGTACTTATCAATCCCGTGAGTGTTTTGGCGAACGACGTGTCGTAGTAAGACGCGGCCGGCAATCTGTCCATGATATCTGACGGGGCGCCAATTATAGGTGAAGTTAAGAACGGCTGGTAATTCTGCATTGCATAGATGAGATCGGTTATTTCCTTGTAGAATAAATTCACGGTAAACAAGCCAATCTCATTGCTGAATACCGAAACGCCCAGATCAAAATTCCATGCAGTAGACGGTCTCAATAGCGGATTACCACCGGTTATCTGCGTCGGAGTACCGCCAGGGTTAAATACAAGCACAGGGTTGATGTCCGTGAAACTTGGCAACGAGACGCTTCGGTATGCAGCACTCATCATCTGCACATTGTCGGTGGCTTTGTATTTGATATTGACAGAAGGGAACCAGTCCGGATTTTTTCTTTTGGTCTGATTCAGCGGAGGATTGCTGCCCACGATACCTGTGGGACTGAGCGGGTCCACCAGAATGTGGCGGGACGTAATATCGTACTCTTCCTGTTGAAAACGAACACCGGGGACTACAGTGAGCTTGCTCCCGACATTGAATTCACCCATTATGTAACCCGCTTTGGTGTTTTCCTTGTCAACATAGTCCTGGTTATAACTATTAAGTCCTGCCAGGAGGTATTCATTCACCGTGGAACTTGGGCCATGTACCTGGTAGAAATAGCTGTTGATGCTCATCAACTGGCTGACGTTATATTGAGGTCCAATCGCATATCCTAAGATGCTCCCTCCCGTATAGTTCGGGTCAACGAAGTTCTGCGCCTGTATTCCCGTTTGAAGCGTTTCATCCGTGTGAAAACCGGGATAGGTGGCTTTCAGGTATGCAATCAGGTCTTCTCTTGCGCCCCGGCCCTGACCGTATTGAATGTAAAGGCCGTATTGATCACGATTGCTCGTGCGGTCTGCGCTGTGATACTTTCCACCCACAGACAAAACTCCGGAGAACTCATCGGATACCCTGAACGGGACTTTCCAATCGACCTTCGCATCGTAGCTCTGATCTGTGAGAGCATTGTCAATCATCCATGGCTCCTGCAGCAAAGAATATTGGGGATCCTGCACTCCCAGGTAGTCCATCAGAATTGAAGGTTGCGTGAAGCGTGTTGAAGCTTCCTTTATAGGCGGAAAATCGTTTGGCTTGAAGCCGTAAATGTCGATCTGTTGTCCTTTCGGCGAACGAAGATCGCCTCTCGTGTACGACAACGATATCGGTATTTGCATGTCACCGGGTTTGAACAGGAGTTGCAGCGAATGTGTCCTTTGTTCGGTTTTCGTGTCGGTCGAAAATATTTGATAGAAGTACTGACTGTTCAAAAACGTTGACTGATTACTCCGGGTTGTGGTAGTGTCCCTTTTCTGATCATACACGGTGTAAAATTTCACGTCAAAAAGACTCGACGCATAGTCCAATATCACGCTTGCTGCATACCGCCTTCTCGTCGTCTGAGTTTCTCTCAGCGTCGCCGATTGTGTGTCCATATAACTATACTGGGTGGTATCACCGTTGACGACACTGGTTGTGACCTGGGGGGCCGCGTACGCCGCATTAAACTGGTCGGTGGGGAGCATTTTTTGCTCTATGTTTCCCTGTATCAACACCCCCAACTTGTTATCCAGGAATCTGCTGCTTCCGGTGGCTGCCAGTTTATAGTTGCCGTACGAATCATCCAACTTGGTATACCCACCATTGCCCCGGACATCGAAATGCATCCCTTCCTGAGCCGTCCTCAAAGTGAGGTTGACCGTTCCGCCCAACGCATCTGCATCCATATCCGGACGCAATGTTTTCGACAACTCCACTCCTTTCACCAGATCATCGTTAAGCAAACTTAAGTCGATTCCCCGGTCGCCGAAATATGTTGAAACCATCGGCACACCCTCGATCTCAATCATGTTATACTTCGGAGACAACCCGCGGATGACGACTGCGTTCGCTTCTCCCGCATCCCTTTGCAGTGACACACCCGGAAGCCTGCCGATCGATTCCGCTATGTTCGCGTCCGGCAGCTCCTTCATCTTCTCTGCAGACACGACGTTCACAATCCGGTTCGCCGACAACTGCTGGTTTATCGACTCCATCTGCCCAAATGCCTGAGCCGTCACGAGAACAGTCTTGCCGGTTATGGCGGTAGCGGTAAGGTTGAAGTCCGCCACCGTCTCTTCATTCTCGACAACATTCACTTCGACAGTCTTCGATACGTAACCCACATAACTCACCACGATGGTCTGCTGTCCGGCAGGAACGTTGTGGATCACATAATTGCCGTCCAGGTCAGTTGCCGATCCGATACTTGTTCCTCTGACAACCACACTCGCTCCGGGCAGCGCGTCACTCGTTTCTGCGTCGGTGACTCTTCCCTTCAACGTCCCGGTCGCTGCGGCATGGACCGGCTCAAAAGCCATAAATAGGAGTATGCTCACCATGCCAATAGTTTTTTTCATGTTTTTCCAATTATTCCACATTTGCTCCCCCCTAGGTTTTGATTGAAAGTCCTGAACCCCAATTTCCATATGCACGATGATACGGAATGCGCCGTGACGAGCTCGTCTTCAAGAAAATGGGATTGAAGTAAAGGATGGAACAGTTCGACGCCGCGGAATTGTGCCCTCATGCTGCAGTTGTCGACGCTCGACCGATCGTTTTCTGCAGAACCACCACGAAACGTCTTCAAAAAAGTCCCTTCATACGACTGCTGTGCCATCCTCAATACCGGCCGGAGACTTCGACACGTTTCGGCATCGTGCGACTTGCCGAGAAGTGGAAGTCTCCGGAGACCCGGAAAAACTAAAAAGAATTTCGAAGGTTCTGATTGAATCCCGGTCGGCGAATGGGATCATGCATGTGGGTACTTTAGATTAAGCCGACATCGAACATTTTGAACTGACGGCGGGGCCTCCTCAACGATCCCTCACCGACAGAAATGTTCTTCGCGATGGTGCAACCAGAGGCCGCGTTGATCGACCTCGGAAAACTTTGTCAGTCACTTTATTGCGGAGCGACAAACCGCTGTAGCACGACAGCACATTATACAAATTTCGAATTGATCACGCAAGTCTTTTCTCTTCCCGACATCGACCGACTCTTCATGATGCCTTGGTTCACTCTGTCGAAAAATTGACGGCGCAATCGAGGCGGATATGCCCGCCACACTTTACCGGTAACTTCCCGTGCTATCTCCTCCTTCGTTCCGTTTGTCGATGCGGAAATGAACACCTTCTTTTTTCACCGAAAGAAATAGTACACCGGGAAAACAAGATTTGTGAAGAGAACTCCGTGCACAACATAGATTGTGCGGTACTCATCATAGATCGACTCCCCTGTCCGAGCACCTTTGCTGCTCAAAATTAATTCCCCTTTTCCCGATTTCTCTTGTGTTTCCCCTTTCAGGCAACCTCCTTCCATGAGATGTCGAACTGGAGCGGCAAATATTCGCGCGCTCCGTCGACTTCGCTCTCCTGTGAATCGACGCGGGACCGGAATGAAGGGCGGGTTCCGATTGTCGGAATTCAATCGGAGATGCTCTTCATCCATAACTCGGCTGTTTCCCCCGCAACAAATGAGGGATGCCCTTTCACTCCTCTTCTACCCTGGTAACGATGTCCCGACACAGATACTACTCTGGTTTGTTTTTAACCTCCCTCATCTTTATTTTATCAAGTGCAAAGCGGAATTTCCTTCTCGGGTCGAGAATTTTTCTACTTTACACGCTCACTGTCTCCTGATAATCCTGCTTCTTCTGAAATTTACCTCAGGAAAAAGATTTCCCTGTCGTTGACGGGCATTCTGCTGACCCTTGTCTATCTCGCGATCCTCGCATTTACCGGGGCAAAGAACCCGCTGGTCGCACTTGCCTCCGTCTACCGGAATATTTATGTCAGCTTCCTCATCTTCGTCATTGCCATCGAGATTATCTTGTCTCTCGTGAAGTTTCCTCTCGATTACTACGGCGACTTCGTGCTCGAGCACCGCTTCGCCCTCTCAAACGAGCGCTTCGGGTCATGGCTATTCCGGAAACTGAAAGCCGCTCTCGTCGGCGGCATTCTCGGAGCCATACTTCTGATCGCCTTTTATTTTCTTCTCGTGAACTTTCCCAAAATTTGGTGGTTGATCTTTGCCGCTTTCTTCTTCGTGTTTCAGGTAGTGATAGCGCAGCTGTTCCCTTCGATTATCCTTCCGCTTTTTTACAAACTCAAGCCTCTTGCCGACAACGAGTTGCACTCCCGGCTGAAATCGCTCGTCGAGAAATTCGGCTACAGGATGACCGGCGTGTTTTCATTCGACCTCAGCCGCGAGACGCGGAAGGCCAACGCCGCGCTGACCGGCCTCGGAAGGACAAGGAAGATAATCATAAGCGACACCCTTCTCGATAATTTTTCGGGAGACGAGATCGAGGTGGTGGTGTCTCACGAGCTCGGCCACCTTGTCAGGCACCACATAATGAAAGGAATATTAGCCGGTGCGGTCGTCAGCTTGGCAGGATTCTTCGTTGTCGCCCGGCTTTACTCGGCGTATGCCGCGGCCTCCGGTCTGCCAATTCAAAGTCTGCAGGCGATCCCGTTCCTGGCGCTGCTCGTATCGGTCTTCGGCGTGATCGCCATGCCGCTCGGTAACTCCTTCTCCCGCAGGATCGAGCACGAGGCGGACATGTTCGCTTTATCCGCCACCGGCATGAGAGAGGAGTTCGCTGAGTCGATGAGAAAGCTCGGAAGGCTTAACATGACGCCGGAGAACCCGCCCGCATGGATAGAGAAGATATTCTTCAGCCACCCCTCGATCGGCGCGCGGATCAAATCGGCTCTTAATCCCGACGATCCGGTCGTCCCCAAAACCTCTGAAGAGGGGGCAAAGTGAGATTCCTGCTGGGCGCCCTGACGGCGGGGGTCATGACCATCCTTTTCTCCGTGTTCTATCTCGCGTCAATTCCCTTCGACAAGAGGAACAGGTCGTTTTCTTTCGTGGCATACTGGTGGTCAAAGGCCGTCTTTGCAGTAACCGGCATAAGGGTAATTGCATTGGGTCTGGAGAAGATCGACAAATCCAAACCGTACGTTTACGTCTCCAACCACGCGAGTCTGTTCGACATAACGGCCGTTGTCGTCGCAGTCAGCAGGTATGTCCGGTTCATCGCGAAGAAGGAAATCACCAGGGTGCCGATCTTCGGTTGGGCAACAGCCAGGGCGCATATCATGGTCGACAGGAAAAGCGGCCCCGACTCGGCGCGGAGCCTCGAAAAGGCGGCGAAAAGAATCGCCCTCGGCGAGAGCGTGATCGTTTTTGCCGAGGGGACGCGCACGCGGGACGGCAAAATGCTTCCTTTCAAGAGAGGCGCGTTTTCCCTGGCAATTCAGGCCGGCGTACCCATCGTCCCACTGACCATACTGGGAAGTTACGATATCATGCCCAAGGGCAGGCTCAGCGTGCGAAAGGGAGTGATTACTATTCTTGTCGATCCGCCCATCGAGGTGCACGAGTACCGCGATAAGCAGGGCGCTATAGCTCTCATGAACAGAGTGCGGGAGATTATCGAAAGGAACTACACAAGAGGGAATACTCCGGCCCTCTTGCCGCAGGCTTCCAGCAGCTGACAGCCGATAGCTGAAAGCCGACAGCGAGACATGAAGACCGAGTGATTGGACATAAGAAAAAGCGATCCGAGGCACATTGCATGACGGGAGTCGAAAGGAAGGTAAAGGATGGCAGTGACTATGAAGGATGTAGATCATATAGCAAAGCTCGCGAAGCTGAGTTTTTCCGAAGAAGAGAAGTCAAAATTCACCGAGCAGTTCAACCAGATCCTCTCATTCATGGAGAAGCTCAACGAGCTGGACACGTCGAACGTAGAGCCGCTCTCACACGTCATCGAACTTCAGAACGTGCTGCGCGATGATGAAGTAAGAGGCTCGCTGCCGACAGAAGAGGCGCTGAAAAACGCGCCTGCGAAGGACGAGAAGTTCTTCAAGGTGCCGAAGGTGATTGATAGGTAGCGGTCTGCTCTCGGCGGTCAGCGTTCAGCTTTCGGCAACCGGAAATGATTTTTGATGAATTTTTGAGAGAATGAAATATCCAACAGTATCGGCAATGCAGACTTACAGTGCTATCGAGCATCCACCGCGTGATCAAGAAGTGCGGAAGGGCTTGTCATGCGTGTTCTTCACGAAGCCGGGAGCTGAGCGCTGATGGCCGATCGCCGACTGAAAGTAACCGCCATAATCCCTGCGCGCTACGAATCGAGCCGCTTCCCCGGTAAACCGCTCGCCCTTATCGCCGGCAGGCCGATGATACAGCACGTCTACGAGCGCGTGAGCGAAGCGAAGAGGGTAAACGAAGTATACGTGGCGACGGACGACAGGCGGATCGCAAAGGTCGTCGAGGGATTCGGAGGAAAGTGGATGATGACCTCCTCCTCAATCCGGAGCGGTACCGACAGATGTGCCGCGGCGGCGAAGAAACTGAAGGCCGACCTCATCGCGAACATACAGGGTGACGAGCCGATTATCTCGCCGGCGACAATAGATGCGGCGATAGTGATCCTGGCCAGGTCGCCCGAAAGCGTAATGTCGACCGCGGCAGTGCGAATCAGCGACCCGGCGCTCCTCGAATCGGAAAACGCGGTCAAGGTAACTGTCGCAAAGAACGGCGATGCGCTCTGCTTCACGAGATCGGTGGTCCCGCATCTCAGGGGAATTCCCCGGCAGGAATACATCTCGCATTTCCCTTTCTTGAAGCATCTCGGTATTTACATATACAGGAGGGAATTCCTCCAGAAGCTTACAAAACTGAAAGAAACTCCGCTGGAGTCAGCGGAGAAGCTGGAGCAGCTTCGCGTTCTCGAGAACGGATACAAAATCAAGGTGGCGATCGTGCAGCAAGACTCGATGTCGGTCGATGTACCTTTTGATATACATGCGGTTGAAGAATTCATGATCGGTCTAAATTCTAAAGACAAGAGGGTTAGAATTGGCAAAGCATAGCGTCAAATATATTTTTGTGACCGGCGGCGTAGTCTCGTCGCTCGGCAAGGGCATAGCAGCCGCTTCTCTGGGTCTGCTGCTGAAATCCCGCGGCCTCAGGGTCGCAATGCAGAAGTTCGACCCGTACATAAACGTGGACGCGGGGACGATGAACCCCTTTCAGCACGGCGAAGTCTACGTCACGGACGACGGTGCAGAAGCGGATCTCGACCTGGGACACTACGAACGCTTTCTGGATGTCACTACTACCCGGGCGAGCAATACGACCACGGGACAGATTTACTACGAAGTCATAACGAAGGAAAGGCGGGGAGACTACCTCGGAGCCTGCGTGCAGGTGGTCCCGCACATCACCGACGAGATCAGGAGACGATTCTCCGCCGTTTACGAGAACGGAAACTACGACGTCGTCATCACGGAGATCGGCGGTACGGTCGGCGACATCGAAGGCCTTCCATTCCTCGAAGCGATGAGGCAGTTCATGCTGAAAGTCGGCCGGAAGAACGCCATAAACATCCACGTCACCCTCGTCCCGTTCATCGAGGCCGCCGGAGAAATCAAGACCAAACCGACCCAGCACAGCGTAAAGAATCTCCTCGCAATAGGCGTGCAGCCCGAGATACTGATTTGCCGTACGTCGAAGCGAATCACGCGCGACGTCAAGGAGAAGATCGCGATGTTCACAAACATCGAGCCCGACTCGGTCATCGAAGGCAGGGACGTGGAGACGATCTACGAGATGCCGCTGATACTTCGCAAGCAGAGGCTCGACCAGATCGTAATGCAGAAGCTGAACTTACAGGCAAAGGAGCCCGACCTCTCAGACTGGGAGGAACTGGTCCAGCGGATCAAGAATCCCAAGCACACCGTGAGGATCGGAATCTGCGGTAAGTACACGGACCTGCTTGACGCGTACAAGAGCATCCGCGAGTCGTTCATACACGCCGGTGCGGAGAATGAAGCGAAGGTCGAACTGAAATGGATATCCGCCGAGGATGTCGACAAGGAAGGCGCGGACACGCACCTCTCTGATGTCGACGGTTTGCTCGTGCCCGGCGGATTCGGCGAGCGCGGGATCGAAGGAATGATAAAAGCCATTCAGTATGCCAGGGAAAACAAGCTGCCGTATTTCGGTATTTGCCTGGGAATGCAGACCGCGATCATCGAGTTCGCGCGGCACGTGGTCGAGTGGAAGGACGCAAATTCGACCGAATTCAAGAAGACGCCGCACAACGTCATCGATATTATGCCCGGCCAGAAGAACGTGAAGGAGAAAGGGGGCACGATGCGGCTCGGTGCATATATATGTATGCTTCAGAAAGGCACCAAGGCCTACCAGGCATACGGAACCGAAGTCATCAGCGAGCGCCACCGCCACAGGTTTGAAGTAAACAACAAGTTCCGGAGAAAACTCGCCGATGAGGGGATGAAGTTCAGCGGTCTTTCTCCCGACAATGAGCTCGTCGAAATGGCAGAGCTCCCCGACCATCCCTGGTTCGTCGGATGCCAGTTCCACCCCGAGCTCAAGTCACGCGCAACCAAGGCTCACCCGTTGTTCCGCGAGTTCGTGAAGGCGGCGCTGGAACATATGCTGAAGGACTAAAGCGGGCGTTCCCCGCTTCACTGCCCGGGGCCGAGTACTAAAGCATGTTGTCCCGGGTGGCATCGATTCAAATCGACGCCTCAACGAGCTCAAATCCGCCGCATGCGGATTTGCGTTGATTCACACGACCCGTTCATTTGACAGCACTCTCCTGGCACAGCCTCCTCTTCCTAAGAAGAGGCTCCGACAGATTCCTAGAGCTTCACGAACTCGACTCTCCTGTTGTTGGCTTTCCCTTCCGGTGTGTTGTTAGGGCTGGCCGGCTCGCTTTCACCCTTGCCGTCGACCTCCATCCTTGACGCTTCTATGCCGAATTCACCGGACAGCGTGTTTCTGACGGGAGCCGCCCGCTTCCTGGACAGGTCGAGGTTCATCTTCTCATCGCCGGCGCGGTCTCCTGAGCTACGGAGCCGGTGTCTTGCCCTTCCTCCGATTCCTCCTGCGCCAGAGCAGAAAGGGAGCCTGCTGCGAAGAAAACAGAGAGAACCGAAATTACTAAGTAAGTTCTCAAAGCAATCCCCCCTGGAATATGTATTACGTGATTTAAATGGAAATCGACCGCATGCCGAGGTGAATATAGTCTCCAATCGCATTCGTTCAAACCCGGGGCAGTGCCTCAGTCTGAATTGAACCGCATAGGGATGGTTATTTATAAGTCCTATGTGCCTTTGTGTTTAATTCCTGGAACCATCACAATTCACACGAAAGACCGAGACACCGCCAAGCTCGGAGCGCCGCGGCACGCGGAATCTCCCCTTTCATTTTACTCCACGGATTGCTAATTTTTGGCTACAATTCACAGAAGAGGACAAGTGGCGAATATGCTCCATGATGACCGTTTGGCCTTGGACCGCAGTACTATATGAAAGCAAGCGGAGGTTAATTAGATGAAATTCTTCATAGACACTGCAAACCTGGATGAGATTAAAGAGGCCGCAGAACTTGGGATACTCGACGGCGTTACAACCAATCCCAGCCTGGTGGCAAAAGAGAAATACGATATCAGCTTCAAGGAATTGATCGGCGAAATCTGCAAGATCGTGCCGGGTCCGGTCAGCGCGGAAGTCGTCTCCACGGATGTCGAAGGCATGATGAAAGAAGCGCAAGACCTCGCAAAGATCGCGAACAACGTCGTGGTAAAGATCCCGCTTATCAAGGACGGCCTGAAAGCGGTGAAGCGCCTCAAAGCGGAGGGGATCAAGACGAACGTGACTCTCTGCTTCTCCCCGAACCAGGCACTCATGGCCGCGAAGGCCGGCGCATCGTTTATCAGCCCGTTCATCGGGAGGCTCGATGACATCAGCACGGAAGGGATGGAATTGATCGAACAGATCGTGACGATTTACGGGAACTACGGGTTTGACACCGAAGTCCTGGTCGCCAGCGTCAGGCACCCGATGCATGTGGTCCAGGCGGCACTGCTCGGCGCCGACGTCGTGACGATGCCCTTCAAAGTCATCGACCAGCTTATAAAACATCCCCTCACGGACATCGGGCTGGAGAGGTTCCTCGCAGACTGGAAAAAAGCGAACCCCAAATGAAAAAAACGCCGTTCAACGAGATTCACAGGAAACTCGGGGCCAAGCTTGTAGAATTCGCAGGCTTCGAGATGCCGATACAGTATACCAGTATCGTCAACGAGCACAGGAAGGTGCGTGAAAGCGTCGGCGTCTTCGACGTATCGCACATGGGCGAGTTCTTCGTGCACGGTAAGGACGCGGAGTCCTTTCTGCAGCGGAACACGCTCAACGACGTCACCAAGCTGACCCCGGGGAGGGCGCAGTACACGGCACTCGTCAACGAAAACGGCCTTCTCCTCGACGACCTGATCGTCTACAAGCTGGACAGCGCGTACATGATCGTCGCCAATGCCTCGAACATCGAGAAGGACTTCAAGGCATTTTCGTCCAGGATAACAGGCGACGTGAAGCTGGAAAACGCCAGCGATGCCACGGCGCTGCTGTCGATCCAGGGCCCGAGTGCTCCCGAGACGCTGCGCAGACTCGCCGACATCGATCTATCCGCGATCCAGTATTATCACTTCGCGGAGGGGAAAATCGATGGGATCGACGCGATAATATCGCGCACGGGATATACCGGTGAAGTCGGTTTCGAAGTCTTCTTCGGCGCGAAGAACGAAGACTGCGAGAAGATGTGGGACGCAATCTTCGATGCGGGAAAGGATTTCGGCATCACGCCCATAGGGCTCGGCGCGCGCGACACGCTCAGGCTCGAAATGGGATACTGCCTGTACGGGAACGATATCGATGAAACCACAAACCCCATCGAGGCGGGCCTCGGATGGATCACCAAAATAGACAAAGGAGACTTCACCGGTCGCGATGCGATTGTAAGTGCAAAACAGAACATCACGCGTAAGCTGGTCGGATTCAGGATGGATGAGAGCGCCATTCCCCGGCACGGCTACGAAATCTATCCGGCCCCTTCGGGCCAATCTTCGGAGAGCGGCAAAACAGGCGTTGTGACGAGCGGGACTTTTTCCCCGTCGCTGGAGATCGGAATCGGCATGGGTTACGTCGAGGCATCTCACGCAGCGGCAGACAGCGAATTGCTGATAGACATTCGCGGGAAGAAGGCGCGCGCACACGTCGTCAAACTTCCTTTTGTTGCGAAGAAGAATTGAGGGGATAGATGAAGATCGAAGTTTTCTTTTCACCCGCCGCGGTGGATGAACTCGGCATGCGCGGAAGAAACGTCGTGATAATCGACGTGCTTCGCGCGACGACCAGCATCTGCACCGCTCTACGGAACGGCGCGCGGGAAGTTATCCCCGCCCCGGATATAGAGAATGCGACCAAGATTTCGTCGAACCTGAGCAGCGATGCGCAGCTCCTCGGAGGCGAAAGACAGGGAAAGAAGATAGACGGTTTCGACCTCGGCAACTCGCCGGCGGAATACACTTCCGAAAAGGTGACGGGCAAGACGATCATTTTCAGCACCACCAACGGTGCGGGGGCTATCTACAGGTGCAGGTACGCCTCCACGGCGCTCATCGCGAGCTTCGTGAACATGTCCGCGATAGTTCAGACCGTCGTCGAAATCGGAGGGACCTGGACGATCCTCTGCTCCGGACGCCAGGGCTCCTTCTCGGTGGAGGATGCGACATGCGCAGGGATGATTATCTCACAGGTCCAGGCGCTGACCGGTGTGGATATAGAGGATGCCGGACTGACGGCCCTCATATTGTACAAGAACTTCAGGAAGAATATCCTTAGTATGTTAAAAAAATCACTGCACGGCAAGTACCTGATCTCAATCGGGTCCGGAGACGACCTCGCATTGTGTGCCGACGTCGACAGTGTTCCGGTTGTTCCTGTCATGTCGGGCCTCAGCGTAAAGCTGAAATACGCCGTCCCTGAAACCGTGCCCAAGACGGACCAACCGGCATAATCCCGAATGGCTGAAGCTAAAGAGACAACGGAAAAGAACGGAAAGAAGAAACAGAAGAAGTCTCTCCGTTCCGAAGTAATAAACTTCTCGCTTATCGTAATCTCCATACTCGTCAGTCTAAGCATCTTTTCGTATTCGCCGGCCGACGACGCTACTTCGGAGATAGGCCTCTTCGACACGTTTAAGCTCCTCCTCGGCGACGAAAGCATCCGGTCCAAAGCCGATACGATCCACAACTGGCTCGGCATCTTCGGAGCGTACATCGCCAATTTCTTCGTCAACTCGACGCTGGGCTACTTTTCGATCGCCTTCCCGGCCATACTCCTCATATTCAGCTGGACGGCGCTCCTCAAGCGAGACTACCGGAAGGCTGCCCGTGCCAGCACGATGGTGCTCCTGTACGCCTTGGTGATTTCGATTTTCTCCGGTTATCTGAAGACCCTTTTCGGGACGGACAAATTCGGCAAGGAATGGTACGGCCTGATAGGGCAGTTCTCTTCGCTCGCCCTCGTCCGCGCATTCGGTGCGGTAGGAGCGGGAGGAGTCATATTCCTCCTTGCGTTCGCGCTCGTCGTGTTCACGCTGAAACTCTCGCCGCGTGAGCTGCTCGACATGTTCGCTTCCGCCGGCACGTGGCTCCTCGGCTCGCTGAAATCTCTGTTCGCATCGCTGGCAGGGGCAGGAGGCAAGGCAAGCGCAGGCGTCAAGATCGCCAGGCCGGCCGCCGAAAAGGGAAACGGAACGAAGGGAGACGCGGCCCCTGTGAAGATCGTCCGCGAGGATGCCAAACAGAAACAGGACTCTAACCTTCTCGACGAAGCAAAGGAACTTGTGAAGCGGACGATGACGAGAGCAGAACTCCCGGAGGATGAAGAGCTCGGAGAGGATGAAGAGCCTGAAACCGAGGAAGACGAAGAGAGGGAGTCGTATTCCAGGAAAGTCGCGGCTGCCGCGCCGTCTTCCGGAGAAGCGATCGAGTCGGAGAACATCGACGAGGAGATCGAGTATGATCCCCCTTCACATGATCTTCTGGACGTCTCCGTCGAGGTCGATAAGGTTTCGGACGAGGAGCTGCGCGCTAATGCCGACTTGCTTCGCTCAAAGTTGGAAGTATTCGACATACAAATCGAAAGCGTGAGCGTGATCCCAGGCCCTGTCGTCACGCTTTATGAATTGGTCCCTGCAGAAGGGGTGAAAATCAGCCGGATCACAAGCCTGTCCGATGATCTCGCTCTAGCGTTGCAGGCCCGAGGCATCCGGATCATAGCGCCGATCCCAGGAAAGGGTGCGGTTGGCGTTGAGATCCCCAACAAAAAGCCCCAGATGGTGAAATTCCGTAGTATCGTGTCTTCGCCAAAGTTTAAAGATATGAGGTTCAATCTTCCTCTAGCGATGGGGAAAACTACGACCGGTGAAGTAGTGATAGACGATCTTTCCCGCATGCCTCACTTATTAATCGCAGGTGCTACGGGATCGGGCAAGAGCGTCGGCATAAACACGATAATGATGAGCATGATCTACAAGCTCCACCCGAGCGAGATAAAGTTCGTCATCATCGACCCGAAAAAAATCGAGTTATCTCTGTACAGAAAGCTGAGCAGGCATTTCCTAGCCGTGTCTCCCGACGTGCCGGAAGAGATCATCACCGAATCGAGCAATGCAGTTCTAGCCCTAAAGTGCGCTGAAGCAGAAATGGACAAGCGGTACAACATTCTTGCGAAAGCCGGTGTTCGCAATATTCAGGACTACAATAAGAGGCTTGCCGACGGCAAGTTGAACGATACGGAGGATACCAAGTTCACTCGGCTTCCATACATAGTGATTTTCATCGACGAACTTGCGGATCTTATGCTGACCGCAGCGCGTGAAGTAGAAGATCCGATCACACGCCTTGCTCAGCTTGCCAGAGCGGTCGGCATTCACCTGGTTCTTGCGACGCAGAGGCCCTCTGTGGACGTTATTACAGGTTTAATCAAGGCGAACTTCCCCGCACGTATCGCGTACCAGGTGGCTTCCCGCATCGACTCCCGCACGATACTCGACCAGAACGGAGCCGAGCAGCTTCTCGGCAACGGCGACATGCTCTACCTCGCTGCAGGCAGTTCGAAGCCCGAGAGGATTCAGAACTCCTTTCTCTCAACTGAAGAAGTGGAGCGGGTAGTGGATCATATTGCGAATCAACAGGGCTATTCCAGACCGTACCAGCTTCCATCAGTCCTAAACAGAAAGAAGAACGGAGGGGGGCTTGCGTCCGAGTTCGACGAGATGTTCGAAGAGGCTGCGATCCTCGTCGTGAGGCACCAGCAGGCTTCGACGTCGTTCCTGCAGCGGAGGTTGAAGCTCGGTTACGGCAGGGCCGCGCGAGTGATAGACGAGCTCGAGTCGGCCGGCATCATCGGGCCGTTCGAGGGGAGCAAAGGAAGAGAAGTCCTCCTCGAAAACGAAGAGGCGCTCAACGACAAGCTCCGCGAACTGGGGATGTGACCGGGGCGGGAGTCCCGCGTCTGACGGATAAAGCGGCAGGTTGGTGTTGCAATTGTTACTTGAATTTTGTTCTCCCACCCTTTATAGTTTGGAAACGGATGTCATGAAGAAGATCCTGACCATATTCGCCCTCCTGACGCTCACAACGGTGCCCTCGCTTGCCGGTACTCCTACGGCGTCCGAGATAATCAAGAACGTGCAGGAGAATTACAACCGGACAAACGACGCCACCATCCGCTTCACGCAGACAGTGGTCTACCCGGTCTCGAAAATTTCCAAGACTATCACGGGCACACTTTTCCTGAAGAAGGGGAACAAGTACCGGATTGACACCGATGACAAGGTGATCGTCACGGACGGGAAGACCTCATGGGTGTACCTCCCCGGTTCGCAGCAGGTCCTCATCGACAACTTCCGCGACGACAAGAACACGATAACTCCAGACAGGTTTCTGCTCAACGTGCCGTCCGATTATTTCGCTGTCCTTCTTTCAACCAAGAAGAGCGACAGCGGGGATGTGTACACGCTGCGGCTCACCCCTAAGAGCGATAACTCGTTCATAAGGTCGATCAGGATCGTCATCAAAGGCGACTGGACTGTAAGCAGCGCCGAGGTCGCCGATATGAATGACACCAGGTACACTTACACCGTCGACAGCCTCGCGACAAACACCGGTCTTCCCGACTCGGAGTTCAAGTTTGTGCCGCCGAAGGGGGCCCAGGTAGTGGATCTACGGCAGCACTAAAGGGCACGCCGACCTTTGAATCCAACCAGCGGGACAGCAGCCTATTGAAGAAATCCAACTTACTGCGGACTCTGATCGGCCTTGTAATTGCAGCCCTTTTCGTTTACATCGCCTTCAGGGGGATATCCTTCGATTCGCTCCTCCATGACGCCCTTCGGGCAAATATCTATATCCTCCTCCTGACGACGCTGGTCGTTCTGACAAGTCATTTTATCCGCGCGCTTCGCTGGCGGGTGATATTGCAGGAGCTGAAAGAGCACGTCTCCGTGGTCGATACCTGGGGAAGCGTGATGGTCGGTTATCTCTTCAACAATTTCGTCCCGCGTCTCGGCGAAGTAGTCCGCGCCTACGCCACCGGGCGTCTCGAAGAGATAAGTGTCAGCGGCGTGCTCGGGACCATCGTACTCGAAAGACTCTTCGATATGCTTTCTGCCGGGATACTCTTCGGGGTTGCCCTCTTCATGTACCATGGCGACCTGATCGCGTCCTTTCCCTTTCTCCGCGTTGCGGGCGTAGTGCTCGTAGCCGGATCGGTCGTCATAGGTGCAGTCCTCTACATAGCGTCCATTTCCGAGAAATTTCAGAGGACAATACTGCGGTTTGTTGAAGCGGTGTTCCCCGCGAAGGTTGCCAGGAAGGCTGAGGATATCTTCCTCTCGTTCCTCACCTCGTTCAAGCTTCTCAGGTCAGGGAAACACGTTGCCATCATAACGCTTTACACCGCCCTGATTTGGATCGTTTACATCTATACAATGTACATCCCGTTTTTCGCGTTCGGTTTCGGAGCGCGGCTGCACCTGACGCTTTACGACGCCTTCCTCCTCATACTGATCACGAGCATAGCGTGGACTGTACCGAGCCCGGGAGGAACGGGAGTTTACCACCTTTTCGTCTCGCAGGCGCTGGTCATCATATCGGGTGTGCCGAAGGACGAGGCCCTGACCTACGCGACGCTCACTCACCTTTTCGGATATATTGCAATTACGATAGTAGGCTCGATCTTCGCGGTCATTTTCGCGCGGAAGCTGAAATCGAGATCGCTCGGAAAGCTCATCAAAACGGAAGTGGAGAACGGAGGCGCAGGGTGATGTTCACCTCGCAAAGGTTCCCTGCACAGCAACTTCATAGAGTCTGCAGAGCAGCATAACTTTCGCAAGGCTGGACCAGATCCGACCGATCTAATCTTGACTTTTCCCAAAGTGGTTGTTAAAATCCCATAAGCACAATGGGAGCGCTTGTCTCCCGATCTGTACATAGTAGAAGAGATAGACAACCAGGGTTAAAAAAGCACTTCTGCCGCCCGATCTTCCGTATCAGCATGCGGCGACGCACCTGAAGCGCTCAATTTTCAGATAAATCCAAAACCGCCGGAGAGATGTCCCATCTTCGCGTCAGCGATGATGAAGCAATTTTCGTTCTCCCCCCGGTTCGAATAAACCTTTTGACAGTTTGTATAGACAAATACCGAAAAGGAGCTTGACATGGATAGACCGGTTGTCGACGCAAGAGAGTTGTACCGCCTGCCGTGGACGATGCCGGACAACGGCATAACCTGGCTGGAACCGACGGCACAGTGCAACCTGAACTGTTACGGCTGCTACAGAAAGAACGTGAAGAATTCCCATAAGCCTCTCGAAGATGTGAAACACGAACTCGACTTCTTCCAGTCCGTGCGGAAGACCGACTGCATCTCCATCGCCGGCGGCGATCCCCTGGTTTACCCGGATATCGTCGAGCTGATAGCGGACATAAAGCGGCGCGGACTGAAGCCGATCATAAACACAAACGGCATTGCCCTCACAAAGGAACTCCTCCACGAGCTGAAAAAGGCCGGAATCTTCGGTTTCACTTTCCATATCGACAGCAAGCAAGGAAGAGGACGTGAGAAGGAGTGGCTCGGCAAGAACGAGATCGAACTCAACGAGCTGAGACTCCATTACGCGCAGATGGTCGCCGCCGAGGGAGGAATAGCCTGTTCGTTCAACTCGACCGTCTATGAGGATACTCTCCCGTATGTCCCCGATCTCGTCGAGTGGGCACAGAGACACATCGATATCGTGCACACGATGGTGTTCATACTGTTCCGCTATCTGACGCCCGATACGCCGTTCGACTATTACGCCGGCACCAGAAAAATCGTCATGGACGACATACACTATCATTCCGACAAGAGCGAAGTCACCGACATAATGGCGCCGGATGTGGTCGCCAAATTACGCGAGAGATACCCCGACTTTCAGCCGGCGGCATACCTGAACGGGACGCACAGGCCCGACCATTTCAAGTGGCTCCTCACCGAAAGGATCGGGACGAAAGACAAGATATTCGGCTACGCTGGAAACAAATTCCTCGAAATGGTGATGACCTTCTACCACTACAAACACGACAGGTACATCTCCTACGCTTCGCCGAAGGCGCTCGGTCTCGGGAGGACGACACTCCTTGCGACCTGGGGCCTCGACAAGGGGGTCAGACGCGCGCTCGGGAAGTACATGAAATACGTTGCTGCCAACCCGCTCAGGCTGTTCAGGAAGGTCCACATGCAGTCGATAATGATCATACAGCCTGTCGACCTGATGCCTAACGGCGACCAGAGCATGTGCGACGGCTGCCCGGATATCACTTACTGGAAAGACGACAAAGGAAGAGAGCAGCTCGTCTGGTCCTGCAGACTCGAGGAACCGATGAAGTACGGCGATTTCCTGAGGATGATTCCGAAGAACGAAGTGGAAATCGAACAAGAGCAGGAGAAGGAACTCGTGAAATAGCGAACGCCATCTTCGCTTATTGAGGGGACCACCTGTATTCCGGTGTTCCCCTTTTTTATTGGACCGACCGAAGTCATGTTTCTTTTGACGATGGTTAGTATTTTCAGTCAAAGAAAACAACTCGAAATATTCCTGAAGGAGGATAAGATCGATGAGCGACACGCTTTCAAATCTGGATGGGTACGTCCAGGCATCAAGGGCGGACTTCGAGAATACACTAAAGGAGATGGTCGAGATTCAGACAATCTCTATGGATCCGTCCCACAAGGCCGACATGCTTCGCGGCGCCGAGAAGGCCAAGCTGATCGTCGAGTCGATGGGCGGCACGGCCGAGATCGTGGCGACCGGCGGAAGCCATGGAGTGATCGCGAAATTCGGATCCCTCCCCCGGAACAAGACGGTTTCAATCTACAACCACCTCGACGTCCAGCCTGCAAACGAGCCGGAATGGGTGCGGGAGCCTTTCAGGTTCCAGGTGGAAGGAGATACGTACTACGGCCGCGGCACCACCGACGACAAAGGACCGGCGATGACCGTACTATACGCCGCGAACTATGCTCGACTGAACAGCATGCCGATAAACATAAACTTCATCTGGGAATTCGAAGAAGAAATCGGAAGTCCGAATTTCGAGACGCTCATCAAAGCGAAGAAGGACAAGCTGAAGTCGGATGTCATCGTGGTTTCGGATACGCTCTGGCTCGACCGCACGAAACCGGCAATCACCTACGGACTCCGTGGGCTGCAAGGCGTGACGCTTCACCTGGAGACCGGCACTAACGACGCGCACTCAGGAGTGACCGGAGGCGCGGCCAGAAACCCGGTAGGCGAGCTCGCGCAGCTTATCTCGCAGCTCTACGATGCGAAGACGGGCAAGGTGAAGATACCGCACTTCTACGACGACGTGGTACCGCTGAAGAAGAAGGAACTCCAGAACTTTCTCGCCAGCGGGTTCAAGGTGAGCAACTTCCAGAAGGTCCACGGCTTCAAGAGCATGCGCGCGAAGAAACCCGCCGACGTGTTGACGAGAATTTGGGGAATGCCGACTCTCGAGGTCCACGGCATTGTCGGCGGGTACTCCGGGCCGGGCGTGAAAACAGTCGTACCACCGAGGGCGGAGGCGAAGATCAGCATGCGCCTCGTTCCGAAACAGTCGCCGCAGAAAGTGCTCAGGCTCCTCACAGCCTACGTGAAGAAGCTGAATCCGGATGTCGTTGTAAAGCCTGCGAGTACTCTCGGCCCCTATCTCGGGGATTTCTCCGGACCGGTTGCAAAGGCCGCCTCCGACGCTGTACAATTCGCGTTCGGGAAGAAGCCGACGTTCATTCGTGAAGGAGGCTCCATCGGCGCCGTCGTAACCATGGACAAGTATCTGAAGGCTCCGATAACCATGATGGGCCTGAGCCTTCCCGAGCATGGCTACCACGCCCCGAACGAAAACTTCGATTTCGGGCAGTTCTCGGTCGGCGTCAAGACGTTCGTCAAGTTCTTCGACTCAATAAGCAGAATGTGACCGCCGGGCTCAACAGGTGGCCGTGACTCGCCTCCCGGCCACCTGCTCCCTATTCCAACATTCCACCATTCCGTTTTTCCCCTCAGAGCCATTGCTGCGGCCTTTCCACCCCGGTTTACAAATCCTTAACACACTTTTAACACCCAAGTTACAGCATTAGGGTAGATTATTGTCAAAAAAGGAGCAAGAAACCTCATGCGATCAATTTACGTCTTTGCGGCTCTTCTGCTGTTTGCAGGAGTATCGTTTGCCCAGAATCTTCCGAAGTTCTCGGGCTTGTTCTTCGGTGATTACTACTACACCATGAACAACCACGATGCAACACAGAAAAACATGCAGGCGTTCGATTACAGGAGAATCTACCTTACTGCCGATTATGACATCACACAGGATGTCATGGCAAGATTCCGTCTGGAATCGGATCCCGGCGCATCGAGCCTTACCAACGGTAAACTTACCACGATGGTCAAGGACGCGTGGTTCAAGATAAACAACGTCACCGACGGCGGGAATATCATAATCGGTTTGCAGGGAACCCCCGAGATCAACATGGCTGAAGGAATCTTCGGCTATCGTCCTCTTGAAAAGACCATTCAGGATCTGCACGGGATCTCGTCGTCCAGAGATATGGGAATTTCATTCAACCAGAAGTTCTCGGATGAGTTTTCCGCCGGATTGCTCCTCGGCAACAACAGCGGGAACAGCGCCATGAGCGATCTGAAATACAGGTACAAGACCGGATATCTTTACATTCAATACAAGCCCATGAAGGAACTGGTGGTCCTGCTCAACGGTCAATATTCCGGTGCCGCTGGAGGAGCGGACGTAACGACCGGCGACGTCATTGTTAACTATTCGAACAACGACTTCAGCCTCGGCGCGCAGTACTTCATAAACTCGGTCGCCAAATCGGCGCCGGACGGCTCCACGCTCAGCAGGAACGGCCTCAGTCTGAACGGTTGGGTTGCTCTCATGGACAACTTCCGCTTCGTCGCGAGATACGACAACTACACGCCGATAACGAGCGGCACGTTCAAGAACACGACGATCGGTACAAGCACACAGAGCTTCATTCTCGCCGGCTTCGACTGGACCGCCAAGAAGAACGTCCACTTCATGCCTAATGTCGAGTATACGTCCTACGGTCTTTCCGGATCAAACCCCGACGTGCTCGCGAGAATGACGTTCTACATCAGCTTCTGAAAAAGCGGTATATTGAATGCACCAGAGTTTAATTCAAATGATAAGAACTAAAAGAGAGAGGAGCAAAGTGATGCTTAGAAAGGTTTTAATCGCTCTAGCTGCCGTCCTCGTTTCAACCGCGATGGTCAACGCACAAACGCTGATCAACGGTGCGGGGTCGACTTTCATCTACCCGATGTTTTCGAAATGGTCGGATGTTTACCATAAGAATCATTCGGATGTGGAGTTCAATTACCAGGCCATCGGGAGCGGCGGCGGGATCAGACAGTTACTTGCCGGTACGGTAGAGATAGGCGCCAGCGACGCGCCGCTGAACGACGAACAGATCGCAGCAGCGGAGAAGGCGCACGGCGCCGTGGTTCATCTTCCGGAGGCGATGGGAGCGGTCGCAATTTCGTACAACACTCCAGGCGTCAGCGCCACCCTCAAGTTCACAGGCGACGCGATCGCGAAGATCTTCCTCGGCCAGATCACAACATGGGATAACCCGGAACTCAAAGCACTGAACCCCGGAGTCGACCTTCCGAACAAGCCGATCATCGTCGTCCACCGTTCCGACGGCAGCGGAGACACGTACATCTTCGTCGACTACCTCTGCAAAGTATCTAAGGAGTGGAAGGACAAGGTCGGTAAAGGCACAAGCGTGAACTGGCCCGCAGGCATCGGCGCGAAAGGGAACCAGGGAGTTACCGGACAGCTCGAGCAAACCCCCTACTCCATCGGTTACATAACTCTGATATATGCTCTGCAGAACAACGTTCCGTTCGGCTCGGTGAAGAACGCGGCGGGCGAGTTCATCCACCCGACAATAAAGAGCGTCAGCGATGCCGCGGCGAATGCTGCCAAAATCGTCCCCAAGGATCTGAGGTTCTCTATCACCAACGCTCCCGGCAAATCGTCCTACCCGATCTCAAGCGCCACCTGGTTGATCGTTTACGTCAATCAGACCGACTACAAAGTTGCCAAAGAGACCGTGCAGTTCCTTCACTGGGTTCTCACGAAGGGACAGGAAATGGAACCCGCTCTGGACTACGCTCCCATACCGAAGCCTATCCAGAAGATGGAGCTCAACCTCCTCCGTAAAGTCAACTACAAAGGCAAGAGCCTGATGTAAGTCAAGCTTCCCGTTTTTGGGGCAAGAGGATGCGGGGCCTGCAGCCTAATAACTGCGGCTCCGCTATTTTTTTCCCTGCGTTTCACCGCAAATGCCGCCTTGCGCCTGCGTGCTGGGGCGCTTCCGCCTCCACGCCGTTTCGGCGGACGGGCCGGCGCACAAGCGCGGCATCCCGTGTATCCTCTTTTGATATTAATGAACGGGAGGCGCGAAGACGCAAAGAAAATAGAAACAATCCTTCGGGCCTTCGTCGTAAGTACTCCATCGGTCCTTCACAAATCCTTAACACCAGATTAACCCGAATGTCACACCGCCTTGCTAAATTAATAGCGAGCATAAGGGCAAATTGTGCGCGATTTTGATATTCCGAATTTCACAAAACAATTATTCTAACAAATTGTCAGGAGACCAGACATGCTAAGGCGAGTCGTGACAGCCTTCGTCGTCGTCCTCGTGTCGATGGCCGCGGCGAAGGGACAGACGATCCTCAACGGGGCGGGAGCAACGTTCCCCTACCCACTCATTTCAAAGTGGTCCAGCGAATACCACAAGATTAAGCCGGATGCGCAGATCAACTACCAGGCAATCGGCAGCGGCGGCGGAATAAGACAGCTCGTCGCAGGCACCGTCGATTTCGGCGCCAGCGACGCACCGATGACCGAAGAGCAGCTGGCGGATGCGAAGAAGGCACACGGAGAAGTCCTCCACATCCCGGAAACGCTCGGAGCAGTGGTGGTCGTCTACAACATCCCCGGAGTTACCCGGGCCTTGAAGTTTGACGGCCCAACGGTAGCGGATATTTACCTCGGGAAGATCACCTCATGGGACGACGCAAGGATTAAAGGACTCAATCCGGGAGTGAACTTTCCGAACACGAGAATACTGGTCGTGCACCGTGCCGACGGGAGCGGAACGACATATATTTTTGCCGACTACCTCTCCAAAGTCAGCTCCGGGTGGAGCGGGAAGGTCGGCAAATCGACGAGCCTCAACTGGCCCGTGGGGATCGGTGGTAAGGGAAATGACGGTGTCTCAGGTCAGGTATCCCGCACGCCTGGTGCGATAGGGTATGTGGAGCTCATCTACGCTCTCCAGAACGAAATAGCATTCGCCGACATAAAGAACGCCGCCGGAGTGTACGTTCACCCCTCCATCCCGGGCGTCACCGCGGCTCTGGGCAACGCCGCGAAAACTCTTCCCGCAGACCTGCGGTTCTCCATAACAAATGCACCGGGTAAAGACTCCTACCCCATCTCGAGTGCAACCTGGCTGCTCGTTTACAAGGAGCAGGCGAACTACAATCGGGCAAAGGCCGTGCTCGAGTTCATGCATTGGGCCGTCACCGAGGGGCAGAAATATTCCGCAGATCTCGACTATGCTCCCCTTCCGGAACAAATCCGGAAGCTCGATATCCAGAAGTTGAGATCGGTAACCTACAACAGCAAGCCAATTCTGAAGTAGATCTCCACCCGTGCCGATTCACGGGGCCGGCGAGACGCTCCCATGCGGCCAAACTGACGCATCGCCGGCCCCGGCAGCCCGGCGGCATTTACTTGAAAGGCCTGGACTCTGTGTCGACAGCTTTTTGGAAATGTAAATTCTGAGTGGAGTCAAGATCGCCGGAAGACGGCGGGCGCGGAATTACCCCTTGCCGTTTGGCGTTTCGATGTCGTAGTGTTTGATCTTGAGGTAAAGCGTCTTCAGGCTGATGCCCAGCGCTTTGGCGGACTTGTTTCGGTTGAAGTTGTTCGCCTTGAGGACGTTCTCGATATGTATCTTCTCCAGCTCCGCGAGTGACAGCCGCGTCGGTATCCTGCGCAGGTCTGTGGACTTCGTCTTCGAGGTGAGCGCGATGAACTCTGGCGTAATCTCGTCCCCGGTCGCAAGTATCGCTGCCCGCTCGATGACGTTCTCGAGCTCGCGGATGTTGCCGGGCCAATCGTATTCCATCAGCATCTTAATCGCTTCCCTGGATATTCTCTTAGCACGGCGTGCGTGCTGCTTCTTCGTAAGGAAGTGCTCAACGAGGAGCGGTATGTCCTCTCTGCGCTGACCGAGCGGCGGCACCTCCACGTGGACGACGTTGAGTCTATACAAAAGGTCTTCCCGGAATTTCCCCTCCTCGGCCTCCCGCTCGAGGTCCTTGTTCGTCGCGGAGAGGATCCTGACGTTGACGCTCATCTCGACGGTTCCGCCGACGCGCCTGAACGTGCCCGTCTCTATGAAACGGAGAAGCTTGGGTTGCACCATACTGCTGATGTCGCCGACTTCGTCCAGAAACAGGGTTCCTCCGTCGGCGATCTCCGCCAGCCCCTGTTTGAGCGAATGAGCATCCGTGAACGCCCCCTTCTCGTGTCCGAAGAGCTCGCTCTCGATAAGCGTGTCGGGAATGGATGCGCAGTTGAGCGCGACGAACGGCTTCTTCGACCGCTCGCTTTTGTCGTGGATGAGGTGGGCAATCAGCTCCTTTCCCGATCCGCTCGGACCCGTGATCATCACCGACGCGTCGCTCGGGGCAACCTTCAGGGCGACTTCTACGACTTTCTGCAGGGCCGGGCTCTGGCCGACGAGATCGAATTTTCCCTGGCCGATCTGCATCTTCATCACCTTGTTGTCAACGATGAGACGCCGCATCTCCAGCGCGTTCTTCACCGAGACCATGAGCTCGTCGAAATTGTAAGGCTTCGGAATGAAATCGAAGGCGCCCATCTTGATCGTGTCGACGGCAGTCTTGATATCGCCGTATCCGGTAAGTATGAGTACCTGCGCGTCCGGCTGGTTTTCTTTCGCGAACTTGAGGACTTCTATCCCGTTTACCCGAGGCATCTTGAGGTCGAGCAGTATGACGTCGTACCTCTTCGCCTGAATCTTGTTTATCCCCGCCGCACCGTCGTTGGCTACGTCTACCGAGAAACCTGTTTCGTCAAGCTGGAGCTTTAGAAGGTCCGATACGTTCTTTTCATCGTCGACGACGAGTGCATTCAGGATCTCGGCCATTCGTTCATTCAGACAGGTCTATCATCTTGATGTTGCCAATGTACGCCGTTACTTTGTCCCCCTTCAAGTCTCTCAACTTCGCCACGACTCCCTCGATCCGTTCGGTGTTCTCCTTCATGATGGCGAGGTAACTGAGGATGTCCGGGGGTATCTGTTTGCGCTGGAGGACGTTGATTGCCAGCTTGAGTGCCGCGAGCGGATTATTGAGCTCGTGCGATATCGTCACGATCAGGCTCTTTATCCCGTCGATCCTCTCACGCTGGGCGACCTTGTTCATCTCGGCTTCCGCGAGCTTCTCGCGCAGCCTGACCCGCTCGACCACGTTGAGTATTATGCTCGGGAGTATGGACGTGATCGCTTCTTCCTTGAGAAGGTAGTCTTCGACATCGAGCTTCATCGCCTCGATGGCGATCTTGAAATCGATGGCGTTCGTAAGGAAAACGATCGGGATCCGTACTCCCTTTTCCCGAATCATGCGAGTCGTCTCGAGCCCGTTCATTCCCGGGAGTTGGTAGTCGACCAGGATGATATCCAGGTTCTGGCTGTCCTGAAGGAATTTAAGCGCGTCCTCGCCGGTCTCGACCCAGACGAGGTTGAACCCCGCATCCTTGTACGGCTTCAGGTACAGACGGGCCAGTTTCGGGATATCGGGGTCATCCTCGATCATCATTATGTTGAGTTCGCGCTTTTCCATCGCAAAAGCTTTCCTTATGTCGGTAACAGAGTTTAAAGCTTCCATGTGATTAATCCAATCCTGTTTTTTCCGGGTTAGTCCATGACCTTTCTCAGGAACGCCGGTCTTTCGCCCGGTTTGGGGGCTGGAGCATCATCCGGTCCGCCTTCGTCCTCAAGCTTGTTGAGATGGATATTTATGCCGTTTCGCTCGAAGGTAGGTTCGTCGAAGGACCGCCAGTCCTTTATGCTCCATGTCTGGTCTTTGGCCTTCTCCCTGTCCTTGAGCGTGAGCCTTCTCCTCGGATCCGGAGTGGGAGTCGGGAGCGGCTGCGGGCGGCTGTTCAGCCCCGCCGCTATGACGGTGACGATCACGTCTTTTTCGATCTTCTCGTCGATCGAAACACCGACGATGACCTTGGTTTCGTCGTCGCCGTTCTTAGCGACGCCGCGGACTGTCTTGACGATCTCGTCGTATTCGTGGAGGCCGAAGCTCGTACCCGCGGTGATGCTGACGAGTATCCCTTCGACGCGTTCGAGAGATACCTCTTCGAGCAGCGGGTTGGATATGGCAGCCGCAGCAGCTTCCGCCGCCCGCCTGTCGCCGCCGGCGATTCCGGTACCGATGATTGCGTCGCCCCTGGAGGCAAGGACCGTACGCACATCGGCAAAATCGACGTTGACGAAGCCCGGTTTGGTGATGATCTCGGATATTCCGCGGATGGCATCGTAAAGAACGTCGTATATCTTCTGCAGCGACGCCAGGTATCCGGCGGACTTGTCAGATATTGTGAGAAGTTTCTCGTTGGGGATAACGATAAGCGCATCGACGTACTTCTTGAGCTCTTCTATGCCGGTGTCGGCATTGCGCATCCGTTCACTCGCCTCGTTGGTGAAAGGCTTCGTGACTACTGCAACCACAAGCGGCGCGTGTTCTTCCTGGCCGTCTTTCTTGACCTCGTCACGGTCGACGCCTTTCAATATACTTGCAATGACCGGGGCCGCTCCTGTCCCGGTCCCGCCGCCCATTCCTGCGGTGATAAAGACCATGTCGCTGTCCTTTAGGGCACGGTAAATCTCGTCCCGCGCCTCTATGGCGGCACGCCTCCCGATTTCCGGGTTCGATCCCGCACCGAGCCCTCGCGTTGTGTTCTTGCCGATTTGGATCTTGTTCGGCGCGATGCTCCTTTCCAGGTCCTGCATATCGGTGTTCACGGAAATCAGATCGACACCGTGGATCCCTCGCTTGGAAATGCTGTTGATGGCGTTGCCACCGCATCCTCCAATGCCCACTACTCTAATCCGCGGGCCCTGTTTGTCTGTGTCTAGTTCGAACACGTTGTTATGCCTCCTTTTCAGACATTGTCTATGTTTTTATTGATAAACTTTTTGAGGAACTGAACTCCTCTGCTTACAAAACCTTTTTCGTCCCTCCCATTCTTCGGGGGAGCCTTCTCTTCCGGGCTGTCGGCATCGTGTGAAGACTCGGCAAACTCGATCGTCGACTTCCCCGCGCCGCGCTTGAGCCCGTACTGCACAAGCCCGACCGCAGTCGCGTATATGGGGTTCTCCACTTCGCGCGCGAACCCTCCGTCGAATGTCTGCGGGATGCCTATCTTCGACGGCACGCCGAGCACGTACTCTACAAGCTCCGGCATGCCCTTCAGCAGCGCGCCGCCGCCGGTCAGCACTATACCTGCCGATAGATGTCGTGAATAACCGGAACGTTTTATTTCCATCGCCACGATGTCGAGGAGCTCCTCGATCCGAGGTTGAATGATCTGTGCAAGAAGCTTCTTGTTGATCTCGATCGGCTTTCGTCCGCCGATGCCCGGGATAAGTATCGGCTCGTCGTCCACGACTTCGGCAACCATCGCGTAGCCGTGGTTCACCTTCAGCTCCTCGGCCTGCTCGGGGAGGATTCCAAGCCCTTTCCGGATGTCCGTGGTTATGTGGTCTCCCGCTATCGGGATTACGGCCGTGTGGCGGATCGTGCGGTCTTCGAACACCGCCAGGTCGGTCGTACCGCCGCCGATGTCCAGCAGAGCCACGCCCACTTCCTTCTCGTCTTCCGTCAGCACGGAGTAACTCGACGCGAGCGGCTGAAGCACGAGCTCTTCGACCTTCAGCCCCGCTCTCTCGACGCACTTATGAATGTTCTGTGCCGCGGTGACAAGCCCCGTGACCACATGCATCGAGGCTTCGACCCGCACTCCCGCCATGCCGATCGGATCGTGCGTTACCGTCTGGCCGTCGATTATGAACTCCTGCGGGATGATATGGATGATCTCCCTGTCGCGCGACAGGTGGACCCGTTTCGCATCTTCTATCAGGCGGTCGATGTCGCTTTCGGTAATTTCGTGTTCCGCGTTGCTGATCGTAATGATGCTGTTAGTCTTGAAACTGTCTATGTGCTCGCCTGCTATCCCGACGATCGCGCTCTTGATCTTCGTCCCGGGTTTCGATTCTGCGATCTGGACGGCCTCCTGAATGGACTTTACCGTCCTGTCGATATTCGCCACGACTCCGCGGCTCATCCCGCCCGATTTGCTCGTGCCTATGCCCAGGACGTTCAGCTTGCCGTTCTGGTCGCTTTCGACGACCAGCGCGCAGACCTTCGTCGTTCCTATATCGAGCGCCACTATCATGTTGTTGTTACTCATCTAAACACCTCAGTTTTCTTTGCCGGTCGATCTCATCATCGCAATTTGCCTGTTGGCACTTCCGGAGCCTGTTCCGAGTACGATCTGTCCGTTGAATCTCAAATCGACGTAGCTGCAATTCGGATCGCCGCTGCCGGCAACCTCTGTTAGAAACTTGTGAAGATAAAGGAGCTTCCTTTCGAAATCGTTCTTCCCGATAATGACGGGTAAAGAAGACGCCGTCGTGTAGGCGACAAGGTTGTCGCCGTCGAGCCTGACCTCCGCGATGCTCGCACTCAGCGAGGCGCCGTACTTCTGAGCGTCCCTCACGAATTTGACCGCCTGCATCAGGGTTCCCTTTACCGTGTCGCCGACCTGCAGCTGGTCCCGGACGTTGGTGATCACGGGCATATTGTTCTTGCGCTTCATTGGGAGGGGGAGCACCACACCGTTGCCGTCGACGGAGAACATGGAAGTCGCTGTCGCTATCAACGATATCGGATCGCGCTCCTGGACCGTAATCGTCACGTCGTAAGGAAGCGCGCGCACAACCACGGCCCGGCCGACAAACGGATTTTCTTCGACTTTCCTGGCAATCTTCATCAGGCTCAGCTTGTAGAGCGGGCTTCCGAATGCGACATCCGCCAGAGACTTCACCTGATCGCCGGTGAGGATGTGCGTGTCATAGACCTCGACATTCTCCACAACCAGCTGGTCCTTCCAGCTCTGGGAAAGAAGATAGAGCGCGGTCACCGCGCTCAGCACCAGTATCAGATTCAGGTATGTCCTTTCAATCTTCAGCATCTTACTATCTTCTTGTCTTCTGCCTGGATCCTTTTCCCTTCAACATGGATATGAAAGACTCACCGAACTTCGAAATGTCGCCCGCCCCGAGCGTGACGACGATATCGCCGTGCTTCTTAGTTTTCATCAAAAACTCGGGAAGCTGTTTCTTGTCCTCGACGTAGTAGGCTTCCTTGTGCCCGAAGGCTCTCGCATCGTTCACGATGAGCTCTCCGGTGATTCCCTGTATCGGTTCCTCACGTGCCGGGTAGACCTCGGTGACGATGAGGACGTCGGCGTTGAGAAAACTCCTTCCGAACTCTTCATGGAAATCCCGCGTTCTCGAATAGAGGTGTGGCTGGAAAACCGCGACCACCCGCTTCTCGGGCCATCCCGACTTGAGCGCCGACAGAGTCGCCTTCACTTCGGTAGGGTGGTGCGCGTAATCGTCGACAACCATCACTCCATCCGCCTCCGCCTTTATCTCGAGACGCCTGTAAACTCCCGTGAAGGATTCAACTGCTTTCTTGATCTGTTGGAAATCGAGTCCGAGCTCGAGCCCGATTCCGATCGCTGCCATCGAGTTCTTAACGTTGTGCAAACCCGGGACTTTCAACCTGATTTCCCCGAGGTCTTTGCCGTGCCGGATAAGGTTGAAGGTGCTGTTGTTCTCGTGGAACGAGATGTTCACGGCACGCAGGTCGGATTGGGCGTTGAGGCCGTACGTGACGACCTTTTTCCTGATCAGCGGGAGTATCTCCTGGATCGATGGCTCGTCCAGGCAGAGTATCACAAAACCGTAAAAAGGCACCTTGTTCGCGAACTCTACGAAGGCGCGCTTGATGTCCTCCAGGTCGGTGTAGATGTCGAGGTGCTCGCGCTCGAGGGTGGTAATCGCCGCGATAACCGGGGTAAGCTGGAGGAATGAGCGATCAAACTCGTCCGCCTCCACGACGATGTAGTCGCCGTGGCCGAGGCGCGCGTTCGTACCGCCGAAACTCGAAAGCTTTCCGCCGACTATGACCGTTGGGTCGAGCCCACCTTCCATGAGGACCAGGCTGGTCATGCTGGTCGTGGTCGTCTTGCCGTGCGTGCCGGCGATCGCGATGCCGTACTTCATGCGCATGAGTTCGGCAAGCATCTCCGCCCTGCGGATCACGGGGATCTTTTTCTCCGCCGCGGCGAGGAGCTCTGGATTGTCCTGGTGGACGGCCGACGAATACACGACTACGTCCGCTTCGTCGAGGTTTTTCGCCGCGTGGCCCCTGTAGACCTTCGCTCCCAGCTTCTCCAGCCGTTCGGTAATCTCGCTGAGCTGACGGTCGGACCCTGTGACCTCGAACCCGCTGTCGAGGAGTATCTCGGCGATCCCGCTCATACCGATGCCGCCGATACCGACCATGTGAATCTTTCTCACACTCTTAAACATGGCCGCTCTCCTTCTTCCATCTGGATCCGGCGGGTGAGCCCACCTTCTGAGCGAGTTCCCTGAAAGTCTCGGTCATCTCTTTTTCGTCATGGAAGTGGACGGGATTGATGCGGACCGCCCGCATCTGGTCTTTCAGCTTCATCTTGATCACCCTGAAGCTTCCGCGGACTTTCATCCGTTTGGCCTTACCGACGCGGATCCACTCGATCTCGGAAAGCTTGATTTCCTTGCTGTCGAACCTGTTCTGAAGGATTATCGAATCGTCCGTGACGACGACATCCCTCTGATAGAGCATGTTGAAGCCGAGGATGAACACCGAATACGCGAGGACTATTATGAACGCATAGACGATCGGGTCCCTGAAAACTAGTCTGAATTCGCTCTCGGCAAATGTTCCCCGTACGACCGCGTAGATTATGAGCGCTATCGCGTAAACCGCTACCGACTGGTAGTAAAATTCGAATCTGCGCTTGAAGTGTTTACGCATCGGCGGCTATCCTCAATACAGATTTGGCTATGACATCCGCTGCATCCTCGTGCGACAGCGCGCGGATTTTCTCGCGCATGGCGTCCATCCGCGATGGGTTGTCGAGAAGCCCGAGGAGTTCACGGGCAAACTTCTCTTCCGTCTCCGACTCCTGAACCATTATCGCGGCGCCGCTCTCAACGAGAGCGCGGGCGTTCTCCGCCTGGTGGTTGGCGGCTGCGTACGGATAAGGAATGATGAGAGCCGGGAGGTTGAAATAGATGAGTTCGGCGATGGTGGTCGCCCCGCCTCTGCAGACGGCGATGTCAGCCGCCGCGTAGGCGTAATCCATTCTTTCCACGAATTGCTCGACACGGATACAATCCGAGTGAGCTCTTTGGCTCTCGCTGATTCTCTCGTAATCAACGGAGCCCGTCTGCCATATCAACTGGTATTTGCGGCTTATTAACTCGTCAACGACTTTTGCTACAGCACTGTTGAGTCTTACCGCTCCCAAACTGCCGCCTGTTACAAGGAGTGTTCTTCTCTCAGCGCTCAGGCCGAAGAAGTTCCGCGCTTCCTCTCGCTTTACCCTCGGCATCTTTCTGACGGGACTTCCCGTCACATGCAAACTGCGGCGCACACAAAAATACCTTTTCGACGACTCAAATGCAATGTGTATCTCGCGTGCGAAAGGCGCGAACAGTCTCGTCATTGCTCCAGGGTAGCTGTTGTGTTCCTGCAGAACTATCGGCGTCCTCGTCATCACCGCCGCCGCGCACACCGGACCGGAAACATATCCGCCCGTACCGACGACAACCTGCGGTTTGTAAGCGAGCAGCAGCTTGAGAGACTGCGCCACCGACACGACGATCTTCACGGGAAGGAGGAAGTTTGAAAGCTTGAACTTTCTTGAGAAGCCGCCGATCCATATCGCGCGGAATTTGTAACCGAGCTGAGGCACAATCCGCGCCTCGATTTTATTTTTCGTTCCGACAAACATTACGTCGACATCTTTCGCCGTCATCAGTCGTTCCGCTATCGCCACCGCAGGAAACACATGACCGCCGGTTCCGCCGCCCGCAAACACCACGCGTACCATTAGCTGTATATCCTCCCGACTACAGGCTCATCGCTCCTAACCTTCCGCTTCCTGGACGGCGCTGATGCGGATGGCACCGCCCGTACCTCCGGCAATTCCGGAACCTGTTTCGAAACATTCAATAAAATTCCGACCGCTATCGAATTGATTATCATTGCCGTCCCGCCGTAACTCACGAACGGCATCGGCAGTCCGGTCGTCGGGAAGAGCCCGGTCGCGACTCCGGCGTTCACGAAAGCGTAGAAGCAGATCCCGCTCGTGATTCCCGTCGCGAGGAGGTAACCGAACCTGTCCGGCGCCCGCTTGGCGATTGCCGTCCCGCGGAACGCGATGAAAAGGAAAATCAAAAGTATGAGTGTGGCCCCCCACAGTCCGTATTCCTCTCCGATGATGGAGTAGATGAAATCTCCGTATGATTCGGGAAGGAACAGGTTCCGCTGTTTGCTGTTGCCGGGGCCGACTCCGAACAGACCGCCGTTGCCGAATCCGATGACCGACTGGCGAACCTGGTAATTCCCGGACCCGTGATTCAGCCAGGTCTCGACCCTGTGAACCCGGTATGACTCAAACATCAGAACAACCGCCCCGATGGCTATCGCGGCGCCCAAAAGGGCCGCGAAATGAGTCTTTCTTACGCCGCCAGCCAGGAACATCACGCCGACAACCGCAAGTATCATCAAAGCGGTGCTGAAATTGGGCTGTAAAACGATCAATCCCGTGACTACGGCGGTGGCAACGATTGGCGTCATCAGATTCCTGTAATCCCCCAGTTTTTCCGCGTTCTCAGCCAGAAAAGCCGCCGTGAAGAAAAGGATCGCCATCCTCGCGACCTCGGAGGGCTCGAAACTGAAGATGCCGAGGTGTATCCAGCGGGACGCGCCTTTTATGACGACGCGCTGCCCGATAGCCACCAGGAGGAGAAACACGGAGATGACCAGCAGCGGCATCGCGTACTTCTGATACCTGTGGTAGTCGAATTTCGCGACCACAAAAATCAGCACCATCCCTATCGCCACCTTGAAGAGATGACTCTGCAGCAGGTACGCCGGGTTCTGGAATTTCAACTCGGCCCAGAAGGCACTAGCGCTGTAGACAACGACGAGGCTCATAAACATGAGCGACACTATCGCGAAGAGGAAAAGTTTGTCCGCAGGTCTCACGTGATTCCCGGTGACTTCGACCGCCGGCAAAATAGTGCTCGCGATATTTGAGTTCGAGCGGCTCACAGCTCCATCACCAGTCTTTTGAATTCGCGTCCTCTATGTTCGTAATCCTGGAACATGTCAAAGCTCGCGCATGCAGGCGAAAGGAGGACGATGTCTCCTTTCCGTGCCTCGCGCCGTGCCTTGGCGACGGCGTCTTCCATAGATGCCGCCATCACGCACTTAGTCTTGTCTGCAAACTCTCTCTGCATTTTCGGGGCGGCCATACCTATCAGGATCATCGCGCGCACTTTTTCTTTCACAGGTCCGAAGAGCGGAGAGTAGTCGTTGCCTTTGTCCTTACCGCCGGCGATCAGCACGATCGGCGCATCGAAACTGCCGAGCGCGTACCAGACCGCGTCAACGTTCGTCGCCTTGGAATCATTGATATACTTCACACCTTCGAGCTCGCGCACCGGTTCGAGCCTGTGCTCGACACCCGGGAACTCTCTCAGCGTATCGGCAATAACATCCATGTCGACTCCCATGGCCCTGGCCGCGAGTGCGGACGCGATCGAATTGTACAGGTTATGAACCCCGCGTATCCTGATCTCCTTCCAGTCGATCAGGTGAACCGGGCTGCCGTTCTCCACGAGATATACTTTCCCGTCCTCCACGAATCCGCCGCAGGCGATCTTCTCTGTTACGCTGAACGGCTTCCTCACGGTCCCGAGGGCACGGCAGTGTTTGTCAACCGCCTCGTCGTCGTGGCTATACACCGACGTGTCATCCGCGGACTGGTTCATGAAGATCTTGAACTTCGCGTTCATGTAAGCCTGGTAGTTATCGTACCTGTCGAGGTGGTCCGGCGTGATGTTAAGAAGCACCGCGACTCTCGGCTTGAACGTGTCGACGTGGTCGAGCTGGAAACTCGACACTTCGAGCACCGCGACCGCATCCTCGTCCATTTCCGCGACGTAGTCCGAAATCGGGTATCCGATGTTGCCGGCGACAACCGTCTTGCGGCCGGACTTCTCGAAAATCTTTCCTATCAATGTCGTGGTCGTCGTCTTCCCGTTAGATCCCGTGATCGCGACGATCGGAGCGCGGCAGAACCAGGAGGCAACTTCCACCTCGCTGTACACGTTCAATCCGACCTTCATCGCATGCTGGACAAGGTTGAGATTCGACGGTACGCCCGGGCTGACGACGATGAAATCTGCGTCGAACAGCCTGTCCGAATGCGCCCCGAACTCATATTCCACACCCATGCTCTCGAGCATCTGAATCTGCTGCGCCGCTTCTTCGCGCGGCTTCTTGTCGCTCACGAACAACCTGGCGCCTTTCGCTTTTAGAAGCCTGGCGACGGCTATACCGCTCCTCGCGGCTCCGAGTACCGATACGCTTGCTGCTTCTATTTTTTCCGGCTTGCTCAACTTACCTCACCTTGAAAGTCGTCAGACTCAGAATGGCCAGGAGTATCCCGGCGATGTAAAACCTCGTGACTATTTTGGGCTCCGGCACTCCGTCCAGTTCAAAATGATGATGCAAAGGCGCCATCTTGAAAATGCGCCTCCCCTCTCCGTACTTCTTCTTCGTGTACCTGAAATAGAGGACCTGGAGTATTACCGATAACTCTTCCGCGACGAAAATCCCGCCGATAATCGGGAGTACAAGCTCCTTCTTTATCATTATGGAGATTCCGGCAATGGCACCTCCGAGCGCGAGCGATCCGGTGTCTCCCATGAAGACCTGAGCGGGGTACGTGTTGAACCATAAAAATCCGAGCGACGCACCTACGAGTGCGAAACAATAAACCGTGAGTTCACCGGAACCGCGGAGGTAAATGATGTTCAGGTAGCGGCTGAATTCGATATTTCCCGACACGTAACACATCAACGCCAGCGTGAGCGCAGTAATACCGACCGTACCGATAGCGAGCCCGTCAAGGCCGTCGGTAAGGTTCACGGCGTTCGACGTGGCGGTTATTATGAAGATCACGACGGGTATGTAGAAGATCCCGTAGTCGAAATTCAGGTTCTTAAAGAACGGCACAGTCGTTATTGAGTTGAACGGGTGGAGCTCCGGGGAGAAGTAGAGCACGGCGCCCACCAGAAGACCTATCGTGATCTGACCGATCAGTTTGTAACGCGCGATAAGCCCTTTGCGCTTCTTCTTGACGACCTTCATGTAGTCGTCAGTGAAACCGAGTATGCCGAGCCAGATCGTTATCAGAAGTATCAAAAGGACGTATGGATTCGTGAGATCGCCCCACAGCAGGAGCGGTATGACGACGGAACCCAGGATAATGAGCCCTCCCATCGTCGGCGTCCCCGCCTTCGACATGTGCGACTTCGGGCCCTCCGCCTTCGCCTGCTCGCCGATCTGGTGTTTGCGCAGCTTCTTTATCACCATCGGACCTATGACGAAGCTGATGAAGAGTGCGGTAAGTGCAGCAAGCGCCGATCGGAATGTGATGTACTTGAATACGCCGAAACCAGGCGGATGAAACTGTTTCTCGAGCAGGTCGAACAAATAATAGAGCATTACCGCACCCTCCCGGCGTCGAGTCCGCTCACCAGAGCCTCGACCACTTCTTCCATTTTCATCCCGCGGGAGCCCTTCACCAGCACGAGATCTCCCGGCGCTACCGTACACAGCAGTTTCTTCGAGAGCTTTTGTTTGTCGACGAACGATTCGGTCTCCGCCTTACTGTCCGCCGCAACTGCTATTTCCTTCGCCCTCTTCCCGAACGTGAACAGGTAGTCGACCATTTCGTTTGCGACTTCCCTGCCGACTCTCCTGTGTTCACGCATCGAAGCCCCCCCGAGCTCGAGCATATCGGCAAGGACGGCAATCCTCTTCCCGGTTGAACGCACCATCGACATCCACCGGAGCGCCGCTATCGCGGATTCCGGATTGGAGTTGTAGGTATCGTTGAGGATCGTGACGCCCGCCTTCTTCACAATCTGCATCCGCTTCTCGTACGACCTGAAAGTTTCGAGCGCTCTCTTTATCTCCGCGTGACCGACTCCGTAACGGAAACCGATCGCGGCAGCCGCAAGTGCGTTCATCGCATTGTGTATGCCCGGGACGTTCAGGTGTACAAGCTCCGTTCTTCCTTCGAATTTTATCTCGAAGAGAGCGCAACCCTTCGTGTCGAATCCGAACAACCGGCCGGAAACATGCCGGCGTGCGCCGGGCTGGAAGCCGTAGATGAACTTACGCCGCAGGGTCCGCGCCAGACCGACAAGACGCGTGTCGTCCAGATTGACGAATCCCGTCCCGCCTGTTCCGGCCAGGAATCTGAAAAGCTGCCCTTCTTCCTTTGCGACCCCCGCAAGGCTCCCGAAGAACTCGAGGTGTTCGTTGCCGATGTTCGTGACAAGTCCCGCGCTCGGTTCCAGGATATCGCACAGCCGCTCGATCTCGCCGAAATGATTTGTGCCTATCTCGACGACCGCGGCTCCGTGCGACCGTTTGAAATCGAATATCGTGAGCGGCACGCCGATCTGGTTGTTGTGATTCCCCGTCGTTTTGGCCACTTTGTATTTGCGTGCAAGCACCCTGGCGACCATTTCCTTGGTTGTCGTCTTGCCGTTCGAGCCGCCGATCGCGATCACCGGGATATCGAATTTCCTCCGGTAAATCCGTGCGAGGTCTCCGAGCGCGCGGGACGTGTCGTCCACAACTAGCAACGGCTGCGCATGAGTATGCTTGTTGGTCCGGTACCACCTCGCATCGACGACGGCACAGGCGGCCCCTTTCGAGATGGCGTCCAACACGTATGAATGTCCATCAAACTTTTCACCCCTCAATGCGAAGAAAATCTGCCCGCGAGACACGCCGCGTGAATCCGTGGACACGCTCCGGGCACTCCTGAAGTTCAGGTTCATGGCCCTCGCGCCTTTTATGCCGCGTATGTCGTCTACGGTAATCAACTTCTCAAACCGAGAGCTTCTTCGACCTCTTCCCTGTCGTCGAAATGTATCTTCACATCCTTTACAATCTGATAATCCTCGTGGCCCTTGCCGGCAAGAACAACTATGTCGTGCGAGCCGGCTCTCTTCAGGCCTTCACGGATAGCCTCCCGCCTGTCGACGATCTTGAGAACCTTGTCGCTTCCTTTCGTAGTCCCGGCGAGAACCTCGTCGGCAATCGCTTCCGGGTCCTCGAACCGCGGGTTGTCCGAAGTCACTATCGTAAGGTCGCTCAGGTCTTCGGATATCTTTCCCATCTTGGGTCGTTTAGTGCGGTCGCGGTTTCCACCGCATCCGAAAACCGTGATGAGTTTTCCGCCTTTACTCCCGGACAGCAGTATCTCTCTGGCCGCCTGGAGCGTCTTCTGAAGTGAGTCCGGGGTGTGGGCGTAATCGACGACGACGACGAATCCTTTTCCGGAGTCGATCCTTTCGAACCGTCCCTTCACGTTCTTCACGCCGGCAAGCGCCCTGGCTACGAGCGACGGGCTGTAACCCAGCGTCACCGCCACGGAGAATGCTCCCGCGAGGTTGTAAGCGTTGAACTTGCCGACGAGTTTCGAATCGATGGCGTAATTGCGTCCGTCGTAGTGTATGGTTATTGCCGTCCCGCCGGCACTGAAATCCGACTCGACTATGTGGAAGTCCGCTCTGCGGTCGAATCCGTAGAAAACGCGCTTCGCTTTCGTATCGGCGACGATCCGCTCGCCGTAGCTGTCGTCGATGTTCACGACGGCGAAGCTGCCGGGCTCGAGCGTGTCGAACAGAACCTTCTTCGCTTTGAAGTATTCCTCCATCGTCTGATGGAAATCCAGATGGTCTTGAGTAAGGTTGGTGAACAAGGCGGCCTTGAACGGTATCCCGTACACGCGGTCCATGGCAAGCGAATGCGAAGAGACTTCCATGACTGCGCAAGTCCCTTGCTGTTCGACCGATGACGCCATCATCCTTTGAAGGTCGAACGACTCGGGCGTGGTGTTTGTCGCCTCTTTTATGACTTTGTCGCCGAACATGTAGTCGATCGTTCCGACAAGGAGAACTTTTTCGCCTGCCGATTGAAGGACTGCTTTCACCAGGTAAGAACTCGTGGTCTTCCCGTTCGTGCCGGTTATGCCGACGACTTTCAGGTGCTCTGCGGGATGCCCGAAGAAATTTGCGGAGATAAGCGCAAGAGCGCGGCGGGTACTGGGGACAAGTAGTTTAGTGGTGTGGTGAGAGAGGAAGTAGTCGTCGTTGACGATACTGTTGTCCTCGACCGCGACCGCGCTCGCGCCGCTACCTATGGCATCCACGATGAACCGATGCCCGTCGAACTGCGCTCCCCTGAGCGCAACGAAAAGCGAACCTTCCTTCGCCTTCCTGGAATCATACACGATTTCGGTAATCTGTCCTTCCACGTCACCGACGACTTCCGTTACCGAAACGTTTCTGATGAGTTCGCCTAGCATCATTCAGTAGAGTCCTGATACGTTGAAATCTTTATTCTCACAATTGATAATCACTGTAACGTTCCTGCCGACCGGCTGCCCGGCTTTCGGAGATTGCCCCACTATCTTCCCGCTGCCGACGACGTGGAACGGTATCCCCGCGGAGAGCAGGAAACTCGTCGCGTTCCTCACGCTTGCCCCCCGGAAGTCGGGCATCCTTGTTACATGGCTGGCATCCGCAACTTTGAGCCGGACGGTCGAGCCCTTCGCAACCGGCGTCCCCGCCGCGGGCTTCTCGGAGAGCACTATGAAGCTGCCGTTGTCCGATGGTGACGCCTGAAGTCCGAAATTCCCGAGTACGGCCGAAGCGGAGGCGTAATCGAGGAACGATACGTCCGGCACACGGACCACGTTCCCGCTGTCAACTCTGAGTTCGGACGCTGCGACATATGAAGTTTCCTTCGATGAAGATTTCCTGCTGCTGCCGGGATTCGAAACCATCCTTATGTCGCCGTTGGTCAGATCCGTCGTCCTTCGCTGCATTATTCCGTAGATGCGCTCCGCGATCTTCTTGAAGATGGGAGCCGCGACCAGGCCGCCCGTGTAGCCTTTCATCGGGGAGTCAACCATTATATATCCGACTATCTGCGGGTTGGGGACGGGGAAGAATCCCGCGAATGACGCGTGATAGAATTTCTTTGAATATTTCCCGTCGACAAGTTTCTGCGCCGTGCCGGTCTTGCCCGCTATCAGCAGGTCGCTCATGCCGGCCTCCTCGCCGGTCCCGTGCTCCACGACATCGACGAATAGCCCGGTGAGAGTGTGCGCGACATCGGGGGTAACAACGCGACGAATCTTCATGGGTGTATTGCTGAAGACCATGTCGCCGTCAGGATTTGTGATCTTGTCGATGATGTAGGGTCTCATCAGGGTACCGCCGTTGGCGATCGCGCAGTATGCCTGGGCCATCTGGAGAGTCGTGACGAGCACTTCGTACCCGAAAGACATGAACGGCAGCGAAACCTTCGACCACTCGTAGGGCTTCTTCAGTTCTCCCGGGACTTCGCCGGGCAACCCGATTCCCGTCGGGGCGCCGAAACCGAAATCCCTTGCGTACCTGTAGAACTTGTCCGACCCGATTTTCCTCCCCACCTTCGAGAATGCGATGTTGCTGGAGAGCTCGACCGCGCGCCTGAAGGTGATCCATCCCGCCCGTTCAAAATCCTGAATCACGCGCCCGTAAACCGTGTAACGTCCGTTTTCGGCAAAGATAAGATCGTCCGGCGTTTCAACTCCCTCCTCGATGGCAGCCGAAGTGGTAACAATCTTGAACGTAGAGCCGGGCTCAAAGACGTCGGTTATCGCCCTGTCCCGCGAGTCGGCGTAGCTGTACTTATCGTACTCCGCCGGGTCGAAGGAGGGATAGTTCGCCATCGCGAGGATCTGGCCCGTGTTGGGATCCATGAAAACCGCGGTTCCCGCAGCGGCATCGGCACGCTGTACGCCGGCGGCGAGTTCCTGCTCGACGATCTGCTCGATGTTCATGTCGAGGGTAAGCTGTACATTGCAGCCCGGCACGGGATTGACCTTGGGATAATCCACGGAGGGCATCTTCCTCCCGAGACCGTCGAGCTGCATGATCTCGTAGCCGTTCGTTCCGGCGAGAAGAGAATCGAATTCAAGTTCGACTCCGCTCGCCCCCTTCCCGTCGACGTTCGTGAACCCGAGTATCTGGCCTGCAGATGGGCCGTAGGGATAAATCCGCTGCTGGTCCTGCAGGCGTATCAGACCGTACATTTTGAAGTCCTGCAGGTCGCTGGTCTGAGAGGGACTGATGTCGCGCGCCAGCCAAACGAATCGCCCCTTCGTATTGAGTTTGTCCATGAAATACCCGGCCGGCAGGCCGAAGACGGCGGCAAATTTCTGGGCTATTCTCGACTTATCGGCGGCGCCGAGAAGCTGCGGATCAGCGGCGTAGGAGTACCCATAACTGTTCGAGACTATCAGACTGCCGTTCCGGTCGTATATAAGTCCACGATTCGCCTTCAGGATCACGCGGCTTTCGTACTGGCCCTGGGCGATCTTGTGGTAATAGAATCCTCTTACCCCCTGAATGACGACAAGCTTTGCCGCGATAGCGACGAAGATCAGCGCGAACACGACCCGCAGGAAGTTTATCCTGCCGGCATAACTCACGGTCGAGCGCGGTGCCGGCGGATTATTTTGTGGAGTCTCTTGCATCCTGTTCTTCGGCTTTCTTCAACTTGTCCTTGTCGATCTGTATCTGTTCCAGGGTCTGGCTGCTGTACACGAGCCCCAATTTCTCAGAGGCGATCCTGGTTATTCTTTCCGCGCTGGAAAGTCTCTTAAGTTCTGCCTGAAGCGAGTCGTTTTGAAATTTCAGCCTTGTGTATGTGGAGTTGAGTGACCCGATATCGGTTACCAGTGCATCGACCGTCACGCTGTTGTTCACGATCAGCAGGAGCATGGCGACCACTCCTGCAAGTACAAGGATAAACCTGGACACCGAAAGCGACGAAGCGCCGGAGGATTTCTTCTGCTGGACGGGCTGTTTCGGTTCGTCGCTCATGATATTTTCTCCGCGACTCTCAGCTTCGCGCTTCGCGCTCTCCGGTTCCTTTTGATCTCCGCCTCGCCGGGGACGATCGGCTTGCGCGTCAGGACTTTCACCCGCGCGGTTTTCCCGCACGTGCAGATGATCGCTTCCGGCGGACATATGCAACTGGCCGCCTCGTATTTGAATTTCTCTTTGACGATCCTGTCTTCTAAGGAGTGATAGGAGATCACCGCGATCCTGGCACCGATGGCCGCCAGGTCGACCGCCGCGTCGAGGCCCGCCTTCAACGAGTCAAGCTCTCCGTTTACTTCGATGCGGATCGCCTGGAACAGGCGGGAGAGAGTCCCGGCCGATCCTCCGCATACGCGCGACATAACGGCGGCAAGCTGAGCGGTAGTTTCAACTCTCCCGGTTTCCCTGGCCTTGAGGATCGCCCTGGCGAGAGCTCTCGAGCGCGGCTCCTCGGCATATTTGAAGAAGACATCGGCAAGCTCGTCCGCTGAATAAGAGTTCACGACTTCATAGGCCGATGTCCCGAGCTTCCTGTCCAGCCGCATGTCAAGCCTCTCGTTGCGCCTGTAGCTGAACCCCTCTTCACTGTCTATCTGGTACGACGATACGCCGAGGTCGAACAGGAAACCGCTGAAGGGTCCTTCCTTCCTGATGTCATCTATATAGGAGAAGTTCTTCTGGACAAACGACAGCCGGTTGTCTGTCGAGGAAAGATCTTCCGCAACGCGGCGCGAATTGTCGTCCACGTCGAATGCGATGACCCGTCCTTTTTTGCCGAGCCTTGAAAGGATCCCGCGAGTGTGCCCTCCGCCGCCGAATGTCGCGTCTATATATGTACCGCCCAAATCGGTAACCAACAGATCAATAGTCTCCTCTAGCAGTGCGGGTTCGTGATAAACGGCCATTATTTGTTGACATTAACTGCCATGATTTGTTCGACAACGGAGGCGTAGTTTTCGGGTTGAGAGTTCAAATACTCATTGAACGTCTTAGGATTCCAGAGTTCGATTCTCTCCAGGGCGCCTATGATGACGACCTCTTTCTCGATCTCCGCGAATTCGAGCAGATTTTTGGGAATTGTTATGCGTGATTGTGAGTCCAGAGGGAATTCTTCCGAAGCCCACATGAGGAGGGTTCTGATGAAGTATCTGTGCTTCTCCAGAAATTGGTTGAGGGAGCGGAGCTTTTCTTCAAGTCGCCGCCATTCGTCGAGGGGGTAAACGTAGAGGCATTTTTCGACTCCGCGCGTCACGACAAATGTGTCATGAGCTTCGGAAGAGAGGCTTTTTCGCAGCTTTGCGGGGATGCTGAGCCTTCCCTTGGAGTCTAAAACGTATTCGTAGCGTCCTTTGAATGACGACATCTTCCTCTAAACTTCTCCGAAAATCCTTCGGACACATTTTTTTAGTAAACACTGGGAAAAGCTGGGAACTTCCCCACTTTTCCCCACCACGTTGGAAATTTAACCAACGGGCTCCAAAAGTCAAGCACTATTTTCACCCTTTTTCCCCACCATCAAAACCCGACAAAATCAGCAGAATTTTAGACTACTTTTCACATAAGATGCCGTTATAATCTCTGTAGTAAACAGGGTAAACAAAAGTTTGGGTTCTTTCTTGACACCTAAACTTGTGTTGTGTAATTTAGATCGTAATGGCTCGAGGGTTGACAAAACGGCAAGGTGAAGCGCTTGAATTCATAAGACGCTATATCAAGGATCACTCCAAACCGCCGACCTTCCGTGAACTCGGCGAACAAATGGGGATAAGCTCTACAAGAGCTGTCAGCGATCTCCTGAAAGCCCTCGAAAAGAAAGGTTACATCGAAAGAGAACCGGGGCGTTCCCGCGGTATCAACCTCCCCAGAACTGAACTCACAAATCCGGATCTGCCTCCCTCCGTCCGCACGATCCCCGTCGTGTCGAGAATCGAATCCCGCGAGATCATATTCTCGAACATCGTCGACGTCCTCCACTTCGACGCGAAACTCCTCCCGGAGGGCGAACTGTTCGCGGTCAAAGTCTCCGACGACGCCATGAACTTCGTCGGACTTTTCAAAGGAGATTACGTCGTCTGCAGACGAGTCCCCCAACCCGACCAGAATTCTCTTGTCCTCGGCAGCGCAGCCGGCGTCCTCATCGTCCGGTTCTACGAATTCGCCAACGAGAAGATTCACCTGAAACCCTCCAACAAGTCTTACCAGATACTCAGCTTCTCCCCCAACGACAGACAGTTCTTCGTCGCCGGTGAAGTGGTCCTGACATTCCGCAAGACAAAGTAATAACTCGCCAGGCATTTACCGCCTTCCCCACTCCCTCAAAAGCGCCGCTCACATTCAGTGACGAGGCTTCACGCTTTGAAGCGTCGCCCGTACTTCCGGGAGATTCTCGGCGCTCGCCAGAACGAGAAGCGTATCTCCCTCCTGAAGAACCGTGCCTCCGCTCGGAACAAGATACTCGTCGTCTCTCCCTATCAGCACGACGAGAGTATCCTGCGGCAAGCCGAGTTCCACGATAGACTTCCCGATCACCGTCGAGTTGTAAGGCACGATGAAGTCCACCAGGTCCGCGTTGATTCCCTCCATCGGCGCAAACTCTATCGGATGTCGCTGCTTCGGCTTCATCGGGGCATCGACTTTGAACAACTTGGCGACAAAGGGAACAGACCATCCCTGCAGCAGAGCCGACGTGAGGACGATGAAGAAAACGACGTTGAAAAGCATCCTCGCGCCGGGCAGACCCGCGATGAGAGGGAACGTCGCGAGCACGATCGGGACGGCCCCTCTCAGTCCGACCCAAGAGACAAAGGCTTTCTCGCGCCAGCCGCTTCCCGAAAAGCTCATCGTCAGGAACACGCTGAGTGGCCGCGCGACAAACATGAGGAAAACGGAAACCAGGAGACCGATGCCCATTACCGCCAACACCTGCGAAGGGTAAACCAGTAGACCGAGGGTCAGGAACATCCCTATCTGGCTGAGCCACGCAAAGCCGTCGAAGAATCTGAGTAGACTTTTCTTCTGGACGAATTCGCTGTTCCCGGCAACGAGTCCCGCGACGTAAACCGCGAGAAACCCGCTCCCGCCCGCCAGTGTCGTCGCTCCGTACGCGAACCCCACGAAGGCAAGAACCATCACCGGGTAGATACCTTCGAACCATATCTTCAGCCTGTTCAGCGCCACTACCATGAGGTGGCCGGTGATCAGGCCGAACAACACCCCTATCCCCATCTGAAAGACGAATTGGGCCGCGATCCCGATCGGCGACGTGCGGCTCGAAGTAATGAGCTGTATCGTGCCGATTGTAAGGAAGACCGCCATCGGGTCGTTGCTCCCCGACTCGAGTTCCAGCAGCGGACGGATACTTCCCTTCAGGCTGATCTTCCTCGACCTGAGAACTGCGAAGACCGCCGCTGCGTCGGTCGAAGAGACGACGGCACCCAGGAGGAACCCTTCCAGGGGCGAGAAGCCGAACAGGCGCGAGGCGAAGATCCCGACGGCCAGAGCGGTCAAGAAAACGCCGACGGTCGACAATCCCACGGCCTGCCAGAAAACCGGCCTCACGCTGGACCACTTCGTGTCGAAACCGCCTGCGAACAGGATAAATATAAGCGCGACGATGCCGATCGATTGGGCTGCCTGTGCGTTATCGAAGAAGATCCCGCCTATCCCCTCCGAGCCGGCAAGCATGCCTATCGCGATGAAAAGAAGGAGCATCGGCAAGCCGAGACTGTCGGACACCTTCGCTATGAAGATGCTCAGCAGGACTAGAATGGAACCGATAAGAAGGAAATATTCGATGGGAATCACCGGTACCGTATGCATATCCTTACCTCAGCCGATCTCCTGTAATGAATGCCAATGATTCCGTGAATGAGAGCATGACAACAGGCGTCACGGTCGATGCTGCCCAGCCAAACCGACTGGCAGTCTAATATCTTCCACATTCAACTTAAAGGGGCACCGGCAAGCATGCAAATTCCTCCCTGACATTCTTCCTGCCCGCCTTGATAATCAGAAAGCGGCACGACCGGTGCGAACGAATCGTGCCGCCGTACGACGCTGAGTTCCGATCAGCCGATAACTACTCGGCCTTGCCGAATTGCTTTATGTCCTCCGGAGCATCTCCGGCCGGAGCACGTTTGGTCTGTGACTGGACCATCACCTTAATGTGCTCCACCACGTCCGGGTTCGCCAGCGTAGTCACGTCTCCGACAGGCATGCTGTTCGATACCGCGGCGAGCACCCTGCGCATAATCTTTCCCGAGCGCGTCTTGGGCATATCCTCCGCCACCCACACATGCGAGGGCCTGGCGATCTTCCCGATCATGTTTTCAATCGCCGCGACAACCTTCCTCTGTACTTCTCCGTGGTCGACCGACACGCCGGGTTTAAGGGCGATGTAAACTTCCGGCACCCTTCCTTTGACCTGGTCGACCACAGGAACGACCGCGGCTTCCGCTACTTCTGGAATCGTTAAACAAGCCGACTCCAGCTCCTTCGTTCCGAGCCTGTGTCCCGCGACGTTAATTACGTCGTCGACGCGGCCGAGTATTCTGATATATCCGTCAGCCGCGTAGAGCGCGCCGTCTCCGGCGAAGTACGGCCAGTCCCTCCAGTCTTTGCTCTTCGGATTCTTACAGTACTTGGAGTAGTAGGTCTTCACGTAGCGGTCGGGATCTCCCCAGATCGTCTGCATTATGCCGGGCCACGGATTTCTTATGCAAATGTTTCCGGCCTTCTTGGCGCCCGGAGGAAGCTCGCTGGCGTTTTCGTCGTAGATCACCGGATGGATGCCCGGCACGCCCGGCCCTGCACTCCCCGGTTTCATCGGATCCAGTGCGGGCTTCGTGCTGCAGAGGAACCCGCCGGTTTCAGTCTGCCACCATGTGTCGACAATCGATGCTTCTTTCTTGCCGACCTCGTCGTAGTACCATCTCCAGACATCCGGCTCTATCGGCTCGCCGACCGTGACCATCAACTTGAAACGGAAGTTGTATTTTGACGGGAGATCCGGACCGACCTTACGAAGCTGGCGGATCGATGTAGGAGCGGTGTGAAAGATGTTGACGTCAAGCTGTTCGGCAATCCTCCAGGGTCTTCCCACATCCGGATACGTCGGCACGCCTTCGTACATCACGCTGGTCGTGCCGAGGGCAAGTGGACCGTAGACTATATATGAATGGCCGGTGATCCACCCGATGTCCGCCATGCACCAGTAGATGTCTTCGGGGTGAATATCCAGGATGTTCTTTGCCGTCCCTGCTGCGTATGCCAGGTAACCGCCTGTGCTGTGTTGTATCCCTTTCGGTTTCCCTGTCGTGCCGCTCGTGTACATGAGGAAGAGCGGGTCTTCCGCGGCGACCGGTACCGGATCGACTCTCTTGCCCTTGAACTCCTTGAGGACTTCGTCCATGAAGTAATCTCTCCCCTTCACCATCGGCGTATCCGAGACGTACTTGCCGGGATAGCGGCGCCACACCAATACCTTGTCCACTTCGGTACCCAGCTCCTTAGCGTGCGCGACCGCGACATCCGACTTCTCTTTATGGTTCTGAATCTTCCCGTTCCTGTAGTACCCGTCTGATGTGATGAGAACTCTGCTGCCTGAGTCGGCAATCCTGTCCCCGCACGCGGTGCCGCTGAAACCGCCGAACACGACCGAGTGTATAAGACCGAGCCTCGCACACGCAAGCATCGTCACCGGAAGCTCCGGCACCATCGGCATGTGTATGGTAACCCGGTCCCCTTTCTTCAGCCCGGCGAAATCGCGAAGAAGTGCCGCTGTCTCATTGACCCTGACGTACAGCTCCTGGTACGTGATGACGGTGTGAGGTTCCTCTTCCAGTTCAGGCACAAAGATTATTGCGGCTTTCCCCTTCTTCCTGTCGAGATGTCTGTCGACGCAATTGTGACTGACATTCAGAAGTCCGCCTGCAAACCATCGCCAGAAAGGAGGATTGCTCGTGTCAAGCGTCGTGTGCCAGTACTTGTACCAATCCAGCAGGTCTGCGTATTCTTTGAAACATTCCGGGAAATTGTCCAGGCCGAACCTCTTTGTTACTTCCGCATCTACAAGGTTGGCGCCGGCGATGAACTTGGTAGTAGGGTAGTAGTATTCCTCTTCCTTCCAGTGAGCGGCGATCTGAGCTTCGTTGACCTCGAGGGAATTAGTCTTGGCGTCCGCCATGGTACTGACCTCCTTATGATTGTGCCTTTGCGAAAGAAGACTCCGGATAGACGACGAACCTGTGTGCATCACCCGGACGCCTCACATACATTTAAACCTATTCATCGTTTATAAAGTTTTCAAGTGTCGGGCGAAAAAATGCCACGGGGGCAAACACAGGCCCCAAATTCACAATTTCTGAGGTTTCACGGGACCGAATTGTTGATAATTTTGCCGGAATTGGTGTTTCGACCGAAAGAACATTTGGCAAACAGACCCGCCAATCCGGCGGAATCGAAAGGATCCGTGGAAAGACCCAGGAGGCCGTAGCGTAGCCACGAGCGCACCATTGAACCTTCTCAACCGACGAATCTCGTTACTGACTCTTGATCTGCACTTTTCAACTTCGCACTAACACTCGTAAATGCCCCGGGGCTTTCATGGTGCGCCTTTCCCGATTAAATTTCACGGAGGAGAAACGAGATAATGTTCAGAATCATCAGAGAGTGGCAGGACTATCGCGAGCACGTCCTCCTTCGTGACGGGTCAGGAATAACCCTTAGACTGGCGACGCCCGACGATGCAGCCGCGGTCGAAGATCTCGTGAGCCATGTTTCCGAGGAGAGCCGCTACTTTCGCTTCATGGCTGGAGTAAATTACGTGTCGAGGTCGGTCATCGATGCGATGTGCGCGAACGAACCGTCCGACAGGGCGAGCCTCCTGGCCGTTCTAGGCGGCGACGGCCACGGGAAAGTAGTCGGGATCGGAAACTACATCAGCCTGGCCATTAGGAATGCTGCAGAAGTCTCATTTCTCGTCGGAGACGAGCAGCAGGGTAAGGGGATCGGAACCCTGCTTCTCGAGAGGCTCGCAGGGATTGCCGCGGCGAACGGGTTCGTCGAATTCGAAGCCGAGATGCTTTCGGCAAATGACAAGATGATGACCGTCTTCAGTAATGCGGGCTTCGAAGTTGTTCAGGCAATAGGAGGAAACACGATTCATATTGAGTTTCCTGTTTCCGGAAATGCCGCCGTCCGTGAGCGGGCGGAACTCAGAGACCGTATAGCCTCCGCGAACTCGCTCAGCCCTCTTCTGAAACCTTCTACGATTGCCGTAGTGGGCGCATCGAGAGACAGGACTGCCACCGGGAGCCTCGTCTTCAGACATATACTCGAATCACGTTACAGCGGCACTGTTTATCCCGTCAACAACCAGGCATCGTCGATCGGCGGGGTCAAAGCGTACTCGTCGATAACCGGTCTTCCGGAACATCCCGAGCTCGTGATCGTAGCGGTTCCGGCATCAAACGTAATTGACATCGTCAAGGAGGCCGTATCCGCGGGATCTAAAGGTATCATAGTCCTCAGCGCGGGATTTGCCGACGACGGGGAGGAAGGAGTGCGGCTGCAGAAAGAGCTTGTCGAGACCGTGAGGTCGGGCGGGATGCGGCTGATCGGTCCGAATTGTCTCGGAATAATCAACACGATCGGCGACATGAGCCTGAACGCGAGCCTTGCCGAACTGATGCCGCCGGCGGGCAAAGTCGGGTTCTTCTCACACACTGGGGCACTCGGCATCGTTATCCTCGACTACGCGGCGGAAAGAGGAATAGGATTTTCCACGTTCGTTTCCGGCGGAAACCGCGGCGATGTGTCGGGAAACGATCTGCTGGAGTACTGGGAAGAAGATCCTTCCACGGATGTCGTGCTCCTTTACCTCGAGAGTTTCGGAAACCCGCGCCGCTTCGCGAGAGTTGCCAGACGGGTTTCTTCAAAGAAACCGATACTCTGTGTGAAGAGCGCGCGGAGCAAAGCCGGGCGCGAAGCCGCCCAGGTCAGGAGCAACGGGCCGGAGACGGACATAGAGGTCGACGCGCTTTTTCAGCAGGCCGGCGTGATAAGAGCCGAAACCCTGGAAGAGATGTTCGATGCCGCGATGCTTCTCGCGAACCAACCCCTCCCCGGCGGTGAGAAGGTGGCTATCTTGAGCAACGCCGGCGGCGCGCTCACGATATGCGCCGACGCATGCGAGGCGAATGGGCTCTCGGTGGCCAGGGAAAATGCCGTGAACCTGGGTCCGCTGGCAACTGCCGAGGACTATGAACGTTCGGTAAAAGGGCTTCTTGAGAAGGAGAATGTGGACTCGCTGATAGCGATCTTCGCCTGCATCGGCGGATGCGACCCCGACCCGGTAGGCAGGGCCATACGAAGAGGAGCTGTATTCGCCGAACGGTCGACGCATATCAAGAAGCCTGTTGTACTTTGCCTGATGGGTAACACCAAAGCTGTCCAGATCGCCACGTCCGCAACTTTTCAGTCGGGCAACAATGCCCAAGGCAATTCGGTCTTTCCGTCATACCGCTTCCCGGAATCGGCTGCCCTGGCGCTGGCAAGAGTCACAGAGTATGCGCGGAACCGAAGGCAGCCGCAAGGAAGAATTCTATGGTATGACGATGTCGACCTCGGAGCAGCCAGGGCGGCGTTGTCCGGCATGACGCAACAGAACGGCGGCGCAGCGCCACACAGAGTGGAGGGCGAAACCGTACAGATCGAAGGAAAAGATGCCGCCGCGATCCTGAGCGCCTTCGGCGTGAGAGTCTCTGATCCCGATGCCGTCAAGCCCAAGGGAAAGGCGGCAGGAAAACAGCCTCATCCCGAAATCGCGAGGCTGAGAATAAAATCCGATCCGCACTTCGGTCCACTTATCATCCTTAGTGATCCCGGCGGTCAGTTAATCCAGAGAATCACTCCCCTTACGGACAGGGATGCGAAGATGATGATTGAAACCGTCGGGTTGTCCAAGTCCGGCAGTCTCATGGAACTGCTCGGAAGGATCTCTCAGATGGTTGAAGAACTTCCCTGGCTCTGGGGAATGGACTCGGGTGTGGGTGTCGAAACCGATGGCTCCCCGCTTCTTTTGAACACCCGGCTGCTTTTCAAGCCGTGACCCTGCAAGAGACGGGATTGCCTAGCCCATCCCTTCAAGTGACCGAGGTCGTTTGCGCTCTTCGCTTCGCATTCCTTGACCACCGTCTGTTCAACGGAACCGACTGGATCCTCTGCTGAGAAACCTAACACCGTCGAAAAACGCCGTGTGGAGAAAGGCCACGCGGGCTTTTTCGGGCTTTGTGCCCCCTTTTGTCCCAGTATAAATCGCTGGTCCAGATCAGGGCTCTCATTTCCTTTCGTTTTGGGCAAGCGAAGTGGCACACCTGTTGAACTTATTCCTGGTGAACCCTAAAAGCGATTTTACTATGGATAATTCCTTCAGAATAGACCAAGAAAACCTGCAGCATCTTTTCACCACGCTGCAGAAGAGAGGCTACGAGACAGTCGGGCCGACACTGGCAGACGAAGCTATTGTCTACGACACGATTGCTTCAGTCGAGGATTTGCCGGTCGGATGGACGGACGAGGTAGGCCCGGGAAAATATCGCGTCGCAAATGGCGGAGGGCTGTCCAGTTTCGGATACACGCTCTCACCGCAGTCGTGGAAAAGATTCCTCTATCCCCCAACCAGAAAGCTTTTCTCCGCGAAGAAGAACGGCAAGTCTTTTGAACTCACACAGGAGAACGACGGCGAGAAGAAGCATGCTTTCATCGGCGTCCGGCCGTGCGAGCTCAGCGCGATACTGATCCAAGACAGGGTTTTCTCTTCCGGTGAATACCATGACGACAACTATCTCGCCTTGAGAAGGAACGCCTTTATCGTCGCCGTCAACTGCAGCCAGGCGGGGGACAATTGTTTCTGTGTATCCATGAAGACCGGGCCGGCAGCCAAAGACGGATATGACATCGCGCTTACCGAGGTGGTGGACGGTGACAACCATTATTATGTCGCCGCATCCGGGACAGAAAAAGGCCGGGAAATATTGACAGAGATCGGCGCCGCCACGGCAAGCGGGAACGAGATAGCAGAGGCTGAGAATGTGGTCCGCCGGACCACGGCGGAAATTGGAAAATCACTCGACACGCGCGGCCTTCCGAAGCTCCTCGCTGAGAACCTGGAACACGCCAGGTGGGACGATGTCGCGAAACGATGCCTGACATGCGGAAACTGCACGATGGTCTGTCCGACCTGTTTCTGTTCAACCGTGGAGGACACTACCGATCTGTCGGGGCAGACAGCCGGACGATCTCGGCGGTGGGATTCATGTTTCACTATGGACTTTGCGAAAGTGTCGGGAGGTAATTTCCGGACGTCTGCAAAATCGCGCTACCGGCAGTGGCTCACTCATAAACTCTCGTCGTGGGTCGAGCAGTTCGGCATCTCGGGATGCGTCGGTTGCGGGAGATGCATAACCTGGTGCCCGGTCGGCATCGATCTCACCGCGGAGGTCAAGGCAATCAGGGGTACGAAAGTCAAACAAGAAAAGGGAGGGTAGCGATGAAACCCCACGATCTATCGGAATCTCTGCTCAAACATCCGTTCCTCAGCAACATGAACGAAGAATTCGTGAAAACGCTCACTTCCTGCGCATCGAATATCGTATTCGACGAGGGTAATTACCTGTTCCGTGAGGGCGAGGACGCCAAGACGTTCTTTCTTTTGCGCAGCGGACGGGTTGCTCTCGAGGTTGGCGGCGGAGAACGCGGACAGATCAGGGTGCAGACGATCGGAGCCGGCGAAGTCCTCGGATGGTCATGGTTAATCTCGCCCTATAGATGGCACTTCGACGCGTACGCGCTGGAACAGGTACATGCATTCGCCATAGACGCCTCCTGCCTGATCAAGAAGTGTGAGACGGACTGCCATTTCGGTTATGAAATGCTGAGGAGGTTTTCTGAAGTCCTGGAACGGCGCCTGGAGGCGACCCGCCTCCAGCTTCTCGATGTCTATGGCTCGGCTATGGGTGACAGAGGAGAGAATTACTAGATACAGAGTTGATTTCAAGCTACCGGAGTTAGAATGTTAGAAACGCCCGTCTTGGATGAAATAAAAAGCCCGAATTCTATGGCCCCTTTGCCGGCGACGATTCGCCGGATCATATGGGAAACCGACGACACATACACGCTTCTCATAGACGCGCCGAGGTTGGATGGCAAGGAATTTCCGTTCCGGCCCGGCCAGTTCAACATGGTTTATGCGTTCGGGATCGGAGAATCTGCAATCTCCATAAGCTCGGATCCCTCCAAATCAAATTTGCTGGCCCACACGATTCACCGCGTCGGGACCGTGACATCAGCGTTGTCAAAGTTGAAACGCGGGGACATGATAGGACTCCGCGGTCCGTTCGGCACGGCCTGGCCTATAGAGGAAGCCGTCGGCAAGGATGTTTGCATCGCGGCCGGCGGAATCGGACTCGCGCCACTCAGGCCGGTGATATACACCCTCATCCGGCGGAGATCGGAGTTCGGGCGGATCATCATATTGTACGGTGCCCGAAGCCCGCTCGATCTCCTTTACCGCGTCGAGCTCGAGCAGTGGAGCAAAGTGCCCAACACTGAAGTGATAACAACGGTAGACCGGGGGGACTCGAGCTGGAAAGGACACATCGGTGTGGTTACGGGCCTGTTTTCTTACGTCAAGCTGGATACGCCATCGACAATCGCGATGGTCTGCGGTCCGGAAGTCATGATGAAATACACGTTCGAGGAGCTCGAACGCCGCGGCGTATCGCAGGAGCATATTTTCATTTCAATGGAAAGAAATATGAAATGCGGTGTAGGATTGTGCGGCCACTGCCAGTTCGGACCCAAGTTCATCTGCAAGGACGGTCCGGTGTTCAGGCTCCCGCAGATTCGACACCTCATTGAGAAGAAGGAAATATAGAATGCCAGAGCGCAGGAGAACCGGCAAACCCAAGGTCGCCGTTTTCAAATTTGCCTCATGCGACGGATGCCAGCTGTCGCTGCTCGATGCTGAAGAGGAACTGCTGGACGTTGCCAGCGCGATAGACATCGCATACTTCCCCGAGGCAAGCCGCCGTATGATAAGAGGACCGTACGACATAGGCATAGTGGAGGGAAGCATCACCACACCTCACGATGTGGAGCGAATCAGGGACATCCGCAAGTCCTCGGCGGCACTCATCACGATCGGCGCATGCGCCACGGCGGGCGGAATCCAGGCTTTGCGGAACTGGAAAGACATCAAGAATTACGTGCATATCGTCTACGCATCGCCCGAGTACGTATCGACGCTCGACCGTTCCCTTCCCGTCGGCTCGTTCGTTCATGTCGACTACGAGCTGCGCGGCTGCCCGATAAACAAGTACCAGCTGATCGAGGTCATAAACGCATTTCTGAATAAGAGAAAACCGAATGTCTACACTCACAGCGTCTGCGTCGACTGCAAGCTGAAAGGAACCACCTGTGTCATGGTTTCGCGCGGCGAACCCTGCCTCGGTCCGGTGACCCAGTCTGGATGCGGTGCGATCTGTCCGTCCTTCAACCGCGGCTGCTACGGCTGCTTCGGACCGATGGAATTCCCGAACACCGCGGCGCTCGCGGCTCAACTCAAAGAGCTGGGCGAAACGAAGTTCGATATCCAGCTCGCCTTCAGAACCTTCAACGCCTACGCGGACGCGTTCAGAAAAGAGAGCGAGGCACATGAGCAATAGAGCCGTGAAAGTCGACTATCTGGCGCGAGTGGAGGGAGAGGGCTCCCTGCTGGTCAGAATGAAAGACGGCAGCGTCAGCGATGTGAAGTTCAGGATTTTCGAGCCCCCGAGGTTCTTTGAGGCTTTTCTTAGAGGCAGGAAATATTCGGAGGCTCCGGACATAACGGCCCGGATCTGCGGGATCTGCCCGATAGCCTACCAGATGAGTTCGGTGCACGCAATGGAATACGCCTTCGGCGTCAAGGTCGGCGGACAGCTCCGTGAGCTGAGACGCCTCCTCTACTGCGGCGAGTGGATCGAAAGCCACGCTCTCCATATTTACATGCTGCATGCCCCCGATTTCCTCGGTTACGATGACGCCATCCAGCTGGCCGTAGACCACCCCGACGCTGTACGGCGCGGCCTCAGGCTGAAGAAGGCCGGGAACGACCTGGTTGCGGTGCTTGCGGGAAGAGAGATCCACCCGATCAACGTGAGGGTCGGCGGGTTCTATAAGCTCCCCCGCCGGAGAGACTTCGACGAGATTCTCGAAAAACTGAAACGGGCAAGAGACGAAGCGTACGAGACCGTGCTATGGACCGCAACTCTCCCGTTCCCCGACTTCGAATACGACTACGAGTTCGTCGCGCTGAGCCATCCGGACGAGTACCCTTTCAACGAGGGGAAGATCGTTTCAAACAAAGGACTGACCATCGACGTGCGGGAGTACGAGCTTGTCTTCCACGAGCGCCACGTTCCGTACTCGAATGCTCTCCAGTCGACGATAAAGAGTCCGCGTCCCGCAGAGCAGCAGACATCGACCACGGACGGAAGGGGTGCTTATCTCACCGGTCCACTGGCAAGATATAACCTGAATTTCGAGAAGCTTTCTCCGCTCGCGAAGAAGGCGGCCGAAGAGGCGAAGGCGAAACCTCCGATTCTCAACCCGTTCAAGAGCATCACCGTTCGGGCTGTTGAGGCTTTATACGCCTGCGACGAAGCGATAAGGATCATCGAGAACTACGAACCGCCGGCAGAAGCCGCGGTCAGATACGAAGTGAGACCAGGTTTCGGCTTCGGATGCACCGAGGCGCCCCGCGGAATTCTCTATCACCGTTACCTTATCGGTGCCGACGGCCTCATCAAAGACGCCAAGATCGTCCCGCCGACCGCCCAGAACCAGAGAATGATCGAAACCGACCTGCGCAATTTCGTAACGTCCAACATACAAATGTCGAAGCAGGATCTTACCTTGAGATGTGAACAGCTCGTCAGAAACTACGATCCCTGCATTTCCTGCGCGACGCATTTTCTGAAACTCGATATCTCCGAAGAAACCGTGACTTAGAATATGGACCGTAAGCGCCAGGCAACAACTCCTGTTTCTTCCTCCGCAGCCTGTCAGGGGGCAGAGAGGATCCCGGTTACAATCGTCGGAATCGGAAACGAGTTCCGGGGGGATGATGCTGTCGGCTTGGCGGTCCTGAGAGGACTTGCCAAACGCGTTCCGGCAGGTGCCAGAACAGTCGAACTCACAGGCGACCAGACTTATCTCCTTGAGCTAATGCGATCCACAGACGCAATCATCATGGTCGATGCGGTTCAATCGTCGGCTCCTGCCGGGACCATCTTCAGGGTAGAGGTCAGTGAAGAGCCGGTACCCAAAGATTTCATCTCCTTTACGACTCATACGATCGACTCCGCTACCGCGGTAGAGCTCGCGCGTGCGCTGGGCTCACTGCCTGGCAGCGTCCTTATCTACGGGATAGTAGGAAAGGAATTCTCGTTCACGCCGAACATGTCCCCCGAAGTAGAGGAAGCTGTTGAGATAGTCCGGGAAAGGATCCTGAGCGACATGGACACAGTCCTGTCCGGAGTCATTCAGGGAAGGAAGAGGGATACTTCCGATATGTGATGCCGGCGTCGAAAACGCGCGGGCCAAAGCCGTCTGCCGGCGGTCGTCGGGTCCTGCGGTTATTCGACCTTAGCCTCGGCCATCAGGTAGTCGACGTTCTCGGCGTATTGTGAATTGGGGAAGTCTTTTTTCACCCTTGTCAGCAGAGTTATCGCTCTATCTTTCTTGCCGATCTTAATGTCGTTCCTTGCCGCGCCGACAAGGTATTGGGGCACGAGAAAATTCTTAGAGTCGCTGGACGCCGCATGCTCGTAATACTCCGCCGCTTTGGCATATTCGCCTTTTACCTCGTACACTTCCGCCATCCCCGCATATGCGCTTGCCTGCAGGAAGTTATCGCTGCCATCGTAATCGTCGAAGTACTTGAGTGCGTTGTCGTAGTCACCGAGATAGTAGTAGCAATCCGCGAGAAAGATCTTCGCCTGCTCGCCTGTCTCCGAGCTGCCGTAGTTTTCCACGATCGACTTGAGTCCGGCCACGTTATGCGTGGGATCTCCGTTGATCGCTACCTGGTATGCGCCTCCGTTGAAAGCATCCAGAACCTGTGAAAGCTCAGTCGCCGCCTTGGTGTTATCGGAACGCCGGTTATTTACGTACGCAACGACGACTATAGCCGCGATGATCAGCCCTGTACCCGTCCCGCTCACTATCTTCCTGTTGTTCCTCAGGAAATCCACGATCTTGAAATAGGCAGTGACCAGCCTGTCCTGCTTAAGTTCCTTCTTGGTGATCCGCTTTCTCGGTTTGAGCATACGATATTCCTTTTACGACATTCTCAGCAATTTGATTGAATCGGATAAAAATTTAGGCAAAAAATTGCTGTCTTGAAAGGGATATTTTCCGGGATTATCCCTTTGACACAACCGTCGCCAGTGACAGATTTTGATGTCCGTGCCTGTTAGTGTAGTTAAACATTTGCGTGGAGAGCGCGGCTATTTGCGCCGGTAGAAATTGCCGGCAGGGAGACTTGACACTTTGGGGAATCGGTTTGTAGCTTGTTGATAGAACCGAGAATGAGGTACATCAAACATGGCTGCTCAGAATAAAGATAAAAAATACGATGTAACGGTCAAGTATTGGCAAGACGGCGAATGGATAGTGGGGCAACTCAAGGAATACCCCGAGGTGATCAGCGAGGGCAAAACAATGGGCGAACTGGTTTCAAATCTACAGGACGCGTTGCGACAACTGAAAGCTTCCTCAGAGAATCTCAAGTCCGTTCAGCGAAAGCGTAAGTACAAAGTGAAACGCTTGGAGATAGCTGCCTGAAATGACGGCAGTTCATCCGCTACCTCACCTCACACGGGTGCGTTCTCCTGCGACCCGGAAGAAAGCACGACATATACCTAAATCCTGCAAATGGCTTAAGAACATCCGTCCCACGGCACTCACAACTAAGCAAGTTCATGTGTGAACTTATCGTCGAGCAACTCGGTCTTTCTCCCCTGTAGTTACTGAGACTGCGCGATGACTTTCCGCCCTAAATTGCGGCAGTTACTCCAGGATTACATTTTTTTCCGGCGCAGAAATGCCGAGTATCCTGAACTCGTTTGCTAGAACGGTTTTCGCGGCAAGGCTAAGGGCTATTCTTGATGCGGCCAGCTTCCGGTCCGGTATGACCACGCGGTGTACATGATTCTGTGCTGCCATGGTGAGTCTCCTGTTGTCTCTTACTGTTAGTGATTATTGTCTTCGTCGCGTCTGAATTGAGGCTCCGCGAAGGGCGAATCCCTTCGCGGAGCGGACCAACACGGTATCTTCGGCTTAGAGTTACTTGGTCAACACTGGCCGCCGACAATTTTCGTTCCATCGATCGGAATTGGTTATATTGTGTGCATGGTGAAGGATCGCGAATACCTGGAGCAGTTTGAGAAGACGATGCAGGAGAGTGAGCCGGTCGACTTCAAGAAAAACTTCCAAATACAGCAGTGGCTTTACGAGGAGGCACGGTCACTCGGCGCCTTTCCACCCGCAGATCCGCTCGACGGGATAGAATCCGACATCAGGATCGCAAGGATACTCAACGGTGTTCGAGAGACTTCTTGAGCTAATTTCATCCTCGCTTGATCGTGCATCTATTCCCTATATGGTGATCGGAGGACAGGCCGTCCTCTTGTACGGGGAAGCGCGACTTACCAAGGACATAGATATTACACTGGGGATCAATCCGGGCGAGATCAGCCGGCTGATGGATTTGTTGCCGGGCATGAACCTTCAGGTTCTGACGGACCATCCGAAAGAGTTCGTGGAAAGGACTTTCGTGCTTCCCGTCAGAAACAGCGAGACGGGAATCCGCGTCGATTTCATTTTCTCTTTCACTCCTTACGAGCAGCAGGCAATCGGCCATGCGAATTGCGTAACTATAGGGAAATCGGAAGTAAGGTTTTCAACCGCAGAGGACCTTGTCATACACAAAATATTTTCCGGGAGGCCGCGAGATATTGAGGACGTGACGACGATCTTGCGGAAGAACAGTGCGTTGAATACGGACTATGTCAGAAAATGGCTGCGTGTATTTGACGAAAGCCAGAAGAGAGATTTACTCCAAACCTTCGACAAGATCCTCGGCCAAACCTAAGCCGCAGCCCGGCGCCCCGGAATTCTCGGGAGAGACACGACTGTGCCGCGCTCATCTCGAATTCCTCACATCCTCTCTGGCGCCGATATTCCCAATATCTTGAATCCGTTGGCCAGAACAGTTTTTGTGGCCAGGCACAAAGCAAGCCTCGAAGCTGCCAGATCTTTTTCCGGAATCACGACGCGGTGTACATGATAGAAGCGGTGGAAGGCTTCCGCGACTTCCTGGAGATAATTGATAATCCTGTGCGGCTCGAAAGTCGACGCCGCCGCATCCACCACTTCGGGGAAATTGCCGAGCGTTTTGGACAGCTCGATCTCTTCCTTCTCCTTCAACAGCGCAATATCGAAATTCTTCTTCCCGCCGGATATCACCTCGCTGAGAGGTACCCCTTCCTCCTCCGCAAACCTCAGGATGCTGGCGATCCTGGCGTGAGCGTACTGGAGGTAGAAGACGGGGTTTTCTTCGCTTTGCTTCTTGGCCAGGTCTATGTCGAAGTTCAGGTGCGTGCCGATGTTCCTCATGAGGAAGAAGAACCTGACCGCATCGGCGCCTACCCAGTCTATCAGCTCGTCGAGCGTGATGAAGTTCGCCTTCCGCGTCGACATTTTGACGACTTCGCCGTTCTGGAATATGGTGACAAACTGGTGGATCAATACCTTAATCTTCTCGGTATCGTGGCCGAGCGACTTCAGCGCGAGCAAAACGTCCGGGTAAGTCGCGATATGATCGGAACCGAAAATATCAACGACGAGTTCGAACCCGCGGCGGAACTTCTCTATATGATAGGCGATGTCCGGAAGCCGGTACGTCGGTTCGCCCGTGCTCTTTACGATCACCTTGTCCTGTTCCCCGCCTGCGGCAGTTGCCTTGAACCACTTCGCCCCGTCCTTCTCGTAAGTAAGCCCGGCCAAGTCGAGCGCCGCGATGACTTCTTTTATCTTTCCGGTCTCGTACAGCGAATTCTCGTTGTAGAATACGTCGAACTTGATCCCAAGTCTGCCGAGGCTTTGCTTGATGTCTTCGAATATTTCCTGCTCGGCCCTGTCTTTGAAGACTCCTTCGGGCGGCTCGCCGGCGAGTGAGGATCCATGTTCGTCGAAGAGGTGCTGCGCGATATCGCGTATGTAATTGCCCTGGTAATGATCTTCCGGGAAATCGACTTTCTCGCCGAGGATCTCGAGATACCTCAGCTTGACGGAATTTCCGAGGACGCGCATTTGCCGGCCGGCATTGTTGAAGTAGTACTCGCGCGTCACGTCATGTCCGGTCCACTGCAGAATGTTTGCGACCGTGTCGCCGAAGACCGCGTTCCTTCCGTGTCCCACCGTCAGGGGGCCGGTGGGGTTCGCGCTTACGAACTCGACCTGCGTCTTCTTGCCTGCCGCCGCGGCCGACCTACCGAAGTTTTCGCCGGCATCGAGAACCCTGTCGACAAAAGAAAGGAAATACTTGTCCGTGAACTTGAAATTTATGAAACCCGGTCCAGCTACTTCTGTTTTCTCAACCAGGTCCGGATCGGTTTCCAGCACTGCGACGACTTTCATCGCCACGTCGCGCGGCTTCATCTTCAGCTCCTTCGCGGCAAGCAGAGCAAAATTTGTGGACAGGTCGCCGTGAGATTCCGCCTTCGGCTTCTCGAATGAAATTTCCACCGGCACCACGAGGCCGGCTTTTTCCAGCGCCGATAATATTCGCGTCCTCAGATATTCTTTCATTTCTCCGCCGGTTTCTTCGCTGCCTTCGCGGTCCTGGGTTTTCTATCGGCGACCTTCTGCATCTTCGCGTCACCCCACAGCTTCTCCAAACCGTAAAATGTCCTCGCGTCTTTGTGGAAGACATGCACCACTACATCCACGTAATCGAGCAGCACCCATTGCAGGTTCTGAAAACCTTCCGTGTGCCACGCCCTCTCTCCAACATCTTCCATTCCGCTCGCGATAGCATCCGCAATTGCCTTGACCTGGGTTTCAGAATCTCCGCTGCATACGACAAAGTAGTCGGTCATCGTCGTCACGTTGCGCAGGTCCATAACGACCACATCCTTTGCCTTCTTCGACAACGCAAGCTCGGCTATCTGACGCTGGAGGGTCTTTGTTTGTGCCATATTATTCTATGCCCGTTCTTGGTTTGAGATTTTCGTAATCCTTTCCGATGAGCACTTCTACATCTACGTAACTCTGGGGATCGAGTTTGGTGATGACGTATTCTTTCTTCACGCCGAGCGCCTCGGCAACGCGCAAGGCGTTCTCATAATTGCCGGAGGCGTTCACGACCGTGGTGAATTCCCGGTCGAACATCGAACCGTTCGTGGTTTCGACGACGTCGAATCCTCTTCTCCTCAGGAAATTTGTAAAATCCATCGCCACATCCTTCGCCCCGCATTCGTTGCGCACGCTGATCTGGATCACCTTCTCGATCTTCGTGGGAGAATTTACGTCGGCACGCTCGGCTTCCGCCGGCGGGTGCACGAGAAGCCGATCCACCATGGAGTAGATCAGAACCCCCGCAAACACCACTACTACCACGAGCACCGATGCCGACACTAACCTCGAGGCGCCTGCGGATAATCTCGTGTTTCCCCTACGCCTCTTCATCAACTGAGGAGTAAGTGCCGATTGGGTTGGATGAAAACCTGAGACTTGCCGGCAGCGCCGTACCTGAAAGGGGATTTAACAGACGTGAACTTCGCTTCAAATTGCCCTATAAGCTCTTACCATCCCAGCGGGCCGTAATAGTAGTATGGGTTGTAATACCTGTATAAAGGATTCTGGTTGAACTGCACATCTATCGAAAAATCTTTTGTCGGATGATAGTTTAACTCCGCCCTGGTCAGGTAAATGCCGTTTATGCTCTTCGCGAAACTGTTACCGAGCGTGCTGTAAGGCGAGCTCATCAAGCTTACGTCGGCCCTCAGGGTCAGAGGCTGGCTGATCCTGTACGTCATGCTGTTCGTGTACGTGGCGAGCGACAGGGCCTGCCCGCCGAACGTCATGTAGTTCATCGAAATCGACTGCTGCATCGAGAAATTGGCGGGGTTGAAGAATCCGAAGAGTGAACCACCGTCGTCGTTACCCGATCGGAAAAGTGAACTCTCGACGCTCGTCCTGTTCGAAAGCTGCTCCTTGAACTGGGCGTAGCTGACCGAACTGAATATGAGCATCAGAACGAGCAGACCGGCTATTTTCTTCATCGTACCCTCCTCATTCTCAAGAAATTTTAAACAAAACCAAAACAAATGTCAAATCACTAACTTAGACGCTCATTCATATCAACGGTTCAACCGCCCCCGCTTGTTCCCTGCAGGCATAAATCTCTGATATCCTTCACCTTTACGCCCCGTATTATTTTGAAAATTGGAAAACTACGGAGATTGCCGGGATCGGAACGACCCGCAGATCATGTGGATTAGGAGTTTTCGTGAAAAGGGTTAACTTGAAGCAACATAAGACGGAGGGTTTATGATGGAAGAAAGCCACAAGACTCTCGGAATTTTTCATCGAGCTTTTCCGGTACAGTTGCCAGAAGAACCGATCCGGTTCATGACGGCAGAGGTCAACAAGGTAGCAGATATAGATCGTCTCAAGTATCAAAAGTGGGTTTCAAAATCGGAAAGCTCGGTGTTCACGTACGGAGGTCAGGCCTTCGGTTACGGAATCGGGATGGAGAAGTTTGCCGATGACGGCTTTTCGGAGACCCGGCTCGTCCTGAAAGATTCACCCCAGCTGGCGGAGGGGCTTATCGTGGAGGGACTCGTCGACGACGCGAGATCAAGAGGACGGCACTATTTCGGGATCTACAGAAACCGCTCCAAGATGATACCCGACAGCGACTTCACAATCCGCAACGACTTCAGGATAAAGATCGGCTACGATGTAAGGGCCGTCCATTGGGACTTCTCGGACGAGGTCATGTTCGGGCTGATCATCGAGCCTGCCTGGACGATAAGGCGCAGAGAGATGCCGGGCCAACCGCTGAGCGGATATCTGGGCGGCGTCGAGAATGAGCTCCTGCAAGTCCACGGCATAAACGCAGCGGATGATTACATAATGAATTTCGTTTGCACCCACGAGGAGTTCCTTCTGCCGTGCGGCGGCAAGGCGAGGCTGTCGGACGCCCCGGTCACGGTCTTTACGGAGACGATCGACTAGAGATCGGTCACGGACCTCAGCTCAGAACGCAAACCCTGGATTGGGGAATGACCTTTCACGACCTGTCTGGGCTGTCTAAGGATTCCCGCGGTGAGACACTTTCAGGGCGTTGACGACCCTGCACGCGGCATACGCCGCCGAGAAGCCGGCGTTGATGTTCATTACTGCGACCCCCGGCGCACAGGAAGAAAGCATGCTGAGAAGAGCCGTCACCCCCTTGAAGTTGGCGCCGTAACCGACGTCGGTAGGTACCGCGAAGATCGGCTTTGATATCAGCCCGCCTATCACGCTTGGGAGCGCACCCTCCATTCCGGCGATGACAACGAGCGCAGCCGCGTTTTCCATGACGTCGATATTCCTCATCACGCGATGCACGCCGGACACGCCGATGTCGTTCAGCTTCACGAATGCCACTCCCATCGCGCAGCAGACGTCCGCGGCTTCCTCGGCAATCGGTATGTCGCTCGTACCTGCGGTGACGATACAGATATAAGGCTCATCGTTTTCCCTTCCCTTAGGCGGAATGGGATTTACCGTGAACGTTCGGGAGACCGAATTCCCTCTCCCCTTTGGAAAGTGTTTCTTCAGCGCCTTCATCTTTTCATCCGACAATCTCGTGATGAGTATCGGGTCCTTCGACTTCGAGAGCTTTTCCGCTATGCCGACGATCTGCTCTTTGGTCTTGCTCTCTCCGTACACCACCTCGCCGAGGCCGAGCCTCAGGTCCCTTCCGTGATCGACGGTGGCGTACACTATCTCTTCCAGGTCAAACGGCATGTACCTGATCTTCTCAAACGCCCCGGCCGCGTCAAGCTTCCCGCTTCTCACATCGTCGAGTATCTTCCTGAGCTGTTCCCCGTTCATCACGCCGTCCCGCCGCCGGTCCGGTAACCCTCAAGGTCCAGGGTTACCCAGACGTAGCCGCGCTCTTTTGCCTCCGCGGCAAGTTTGTCCTTCAGCTTGAGCGCGAGGACCATTTCGTCCGGGGCAGTTTCGAGCCGCAGGAAATGTTTCCCGTCCATCTCGTGAACCCTGAGACGGAAGACCTTCATGCCCCCTTCGCGAAGCAGGTCCTCAAGATCGTCGACGTTTCTCAATTCCTGTTTCGTGATCTGCACTCCTCTCATTATCCGCGAGCTAAGACACGGACTCGACGGCTTGTCGTGAAGTTCGAATCCGTTCAGCCGCATTAGCTCCCGTATTTCGTCCTTTGCGAAGTCATATGCGGCCAGCGGGTAGAGTATATCGTTCTCGAGCGCGGCCCTGTGGCCGGGGCGAATGTCCGACCTGTCGGAAACGCTGTAGCCGTACGCGATGCGCCTGCAGCCGTTCTCAGAGGCGACCCTTTTGGCTATCCTGAAAAGCTCCGTCTTGCAGTGATAGCACCTCAGGGAATCGTTCTTCAGATATTCGGCATTTTCAACTTCGCTGCTTTCGATCCAGACGTGCCTCACGCCGATCCGCTCCACGAACTTCCTCACATCATCTCTGTCATGGTTCGGCATGCTCTCGCTGTTCGTCGTCAGCGCCACGACCTTACCGCCATATTCCCTTCTTGCTTCCTCAGCCGCCCAGACGAGGAAGCCGCTGTCTACTCCGCCGGAAAATGCTACAACCAAACCTTCCGCTGTATATTGAGAGAGGGATCTTCTCAGAGAGTCGTACTTCTGCGTCAATCTGCCTGTGTGGGCTTCTGCCGTCATATTTTCTTTCGGATAATACATTTCAAATGAATTTAATATTTCCGGCTGCCATATGGAAAGGCTTTCCCTACCGACCGTAAATTGTAACAAGCGGGACGCGGGCTTATATTGTCTGCACAAGATGCAGACAACGAAAGGCTTGCGCGATTAACAAACCACCTCGCCCCGAGTGAAATGATCTTCTTTCTTAATGCAATAAACCTTGTGACGGTTCTCGTGGGCTTCGTCGTCCAGATCCTCATAGTACGGTTTTTCGGGGCTTCCGACTCGACCGACATCTACTACCTGATCCTTGCCATAACGACTTTTACCACGGGGCTTTCGACCGGCTTCCTGACCGATCTTTTCATACCGATCTACCATGACGCGAAGAACCGCGGGCGCGAATATGCCACCAGACTTACGGGCGGAGTTCTGACGCTCTCTCTTTTGTCCGGGCTCCTTCTCACACTCATTATCTACACGTTCGCCCCCGCAATCATCTCTGCATTCGCGAGCGGATTTCACATGGCCAAATTCGACGAAGCGGTGCGGATGCTGCGCATAGTTTCGTTGTCCATAGTATTCACTTCCATGACTATGATTCTGAACTCGACTCTGAACGCGAATTCATTCCTGCTCCTGACCTACCTTACGAATCTGATATTGCCGATATTCAATTTGATCGCGCTCTTCGTCTTCGGGGGACACCTCGGCGTCGCCTCCCTCATGTATGCGACGGTGTATGCCTCAATGCTCACTTTCGTCATCGTGTTCGCTTACTGCAAGTTAAAAGTGGGGGCCAGATTTGCGAATCCACTCGGTCAGAAGGACCTCTCTTACCTCCTCCTGAAGAACATACCCGTCCGCGGCGCGAACATCATACATATGCTCCGTGGTCCGCTGACGACGACCGTGCTCTCCTACTTCCCGTCGGGTTTCCTGACGCTTTACAGCTATGCCGACAAAATCATAACCGTCCTTCTCGGAACGACAAACTCCCCGCTTGCCCAGATCTTCTACATAAAATCATCAGAGTCCGCATCCCGGCGGAAATTTGGAGATATAAAAGGGCTCCTCCTCAAGACGGTGAGGAGCAGCGTTATTCTGTTCGTCGGGACTGTTTTCGCGACTGTCCTGGTGTTCCAGAATTTGTTCGGGGTGCTGTTCGCCGGAAAAGTACCGCCCGGCGGAGTCGCCACGATGTTCCTGTTGTTCCTCAGCCTTTTCCCTTTTTACTACGCCTCGCTGCTTACTACAGAACTCGGCATGTCTGCAATGGCGATAAAGAAAGGGCGATTCCTCTTCTATGCTTCCATCACATTCATCGCCGTCTTCGGAATATCATTGCTCCCTCTCGTCCACCTGGTGTCTTATTACGCGCTACCGATCGGCCTGGCGGCCGGACAGGTGACAGCGTTTGTCGTTTATGTGGTTCTGCTGAACAGATACCAGCCGATCGTCGATGCCGATTTCTTTCGAGTTCAGACCGGTACCGTCTTCGTAGCAACGTTGATGGTTATCGCAAACTTTCTGACGGCAGGGAATTCCATAATTCAGATCAGCATCAGCGCGGTATTGCTTGTGGTCTGGCTGCTTGCCACCGGCAAAAGTGCAATCGACGCTATGAGATTCATAACAGCGAAGGGAGAGATCCGATGAAGATGGTTATGCGCGCCAATTCTCACGTGCGAAAAGCGGCTTTCTCCGGACCTGGATCGTGTCAGCTTGAAGATAGGGGCCCAATGTTATCGATGCTAAGGCTCATCGAATTGAAATGAGATCGACGTGAAACGTATCCTGTTCGTCCACGGTGGAAAAGGTATAGGCGGTGCTCCCCTGACACTCCTGACGCTTATCCGCTCGCTCGACCGTGCCAGGTTCTCGCTGCATGTATTGTGTCTCTTCGAGAGCGAGGCGGCAGATTTGTTTCGGAACGAAGGAATAGAGACTTACATCGGGAAAGGGATTCATCATCTCGCGCACACGACCGGTGTGTGGTATCCCATCAAATATCTCCCGATGTTCCTGTACCGGCTATTCCTCTTTCCCATTTCAATATTGAATGCATACCGTTTTCTCAAAAGCAACCATTTCGATTACGTCCACCTGAACGGCTCCGGACTCCTGGCCGTGGCAATCGCTGCCCGGCTGCGCAAAACACCCGTCCTTCTGCACGTACTCGAGCATCTGCATCCGGGTTACATCGGGCTACGACGGTTCATTCTTACGAGACTTCTCATTAAATTCTCGGACGCCATAGTATTTATCTGTAATGCGGACGCACGGGTGTTTCCGCCGTCGCCGAAAATTCATGTGGTCTACGACGGCATTGATCCCGGTGAATTCGACCCGGGAAAAGTCTCCGGATCTGCAGCGCTGTCGTCTGTCATCCCCGGCAACGCCCGCGTCGCCGGGATGCTCGGCGGGATACATCCCATAAAGGGTACGCTCGAGTTCGTGAAAGCTGCCGCCAGGGTAGTCCGGCAATTTCCGGACACACACTTTATCATACTGGGAGTGGTGCCGCAGAAGAAAACCCGCTCAGGATACTCCGCAGCGGTTGCGTTCCTGCGAGGCTGGCTCAGCGGTGAAAGGAAGTACCGGATGAATGTCGCCAGAGCGACCGATGAGGAGTCCCTGAAGGGCCGAGTTCACATGATGGGGCCGATGTTGAACGTACCTTCCGTCGTGAAGATGCTGGATGTACTGGTGTTCCCGTCCACGACACCGCATTATGCACGCCCGCTCATCGAAGCAGGACTGATGAACAAACCGGTCATCGCCTCGCGAATCGGCGGACCTGACGAGATCGTGGTCGACGGGGTCACCGGTTTCCTCGTGACGCCGGGGAATCCGGACGAGCTCGCGGATCGAATTATCGGACTCTTCAACGACCCCGGGCTCAGCGCACGAATGGGAAACGCCGGCCGGACGCGGGCGCTTGAGATGTTCGACGTGAGAAGAAACGTCTCCGAAATTCTGAAACTCTACGACGTCATCGGCGCGACCGAGACATCGAAGAAATGATAGTGTGTTGGAAACTATGGACAAGGTGACACGGGCACCTTGCAAGATTCGGCTGCAATAATTGGCCTTTTTCTTCTGAAGGCGTAGAGCATCTAAAAACTTACAGTAGGGTGATAGGTATGAAAGATCGCTTTTCCCAGCTCGCAATCCTTCTTTTGATCGGTTCTTTCTTCCCGAAGACGGCCGGCAGCGTATTGCCATTGCAGAGCCGCAACTCCGTTCGGGCCGGCGTGGAAGTGACATTGTCTACAAAAGGCGCTCAGAATGTGGCAAGGATCGTCGGCGTCCTCTCGAGAAAGGGGTACCGGACACAGTTCAGGCGGTTCAGAATATCGCACGACACTGCAACGTGCGCTTTCGGAAACCTGCCGCCGGGAACCTGGCACATCAAAGTAAATGCTCACAACGCCGGAGGGAAGATCATTTACACCGGTGAGTCGAACTTCAGAGTCTTTCGTGGTTCGACGACGCCGGTCAACATCCTCCTTCTGCCGACAACCGGTTCAGCAAAGATTACGGCGAGCTGGGGCCATCCTCATGCCCGCAATATGGCGCTCCAATTCGACGGGTATTCCGGTTACGTCCTGTTCCATTCAACAAGCGATCTCCATCCGAAAAAGTTTACCATCGAAGTCGCGGTGAAATTCGACACGCTGCAGGATTTTATTCCGATACTCGAAGAGTTCAGCGACGACCTGTGGAACCATGCGGACGGGTACGGTCTGGCATACGAGCGGGGCGGCATCGGTTTAGGCGTTGCCCAGTCTCCGATTCTCGGCTCGGCAACCCGTGGAATATTCAACATCCAGCTGCACAAGTGGATTCAAATCGCAGGCACATACGACGGGAACCGGCTATGCGTCTACGTGGACGGTAATCTTATTTCCGAGAAGGATCACTCGATGCCGGTGTATTACGGCAACCATGAAATCGCCCTGGGCGCCGCTTATCACTCGTACTTCGGCGGGTGGCATTACTTCAGAGGCGAAATGGATGAATTAAGAATCTGGGATTACGCCAGGTCGCCGGAAGAGATCGGCTCCGACTTAAACAACTTGCTGACGGGAAATGAACCCGGACTCGTGGGCTACTGGAATTTTGACCAGAACCGTTCCGACCGCATGGCCATCGACCGCACAGGGAACGTGAACAACGGAGCCCTGATCGGCGGGGTGAAGATAGTTCCGGTAGATTCTTACTGACAATTCTGCAACGATTTTGCAGTACTTCCGGGTGCCAGTGGTGGGCGACTTTGGATAGAAACAGTTGGGCTTGCAAGCTATGCGGTTGAATCCAGTTTCCGACACTTGCACGCGGAGTAGACGGAAAAGAGCACGGATTCTCGCGGATTGTTTATTTGTAATAATCCGATCCGTGGTAATCTGTTTCGTTCTGTGTCATCCGTGTCCTGTTTTTCCAGTTCAAAATAGCCCACTACCTGGGTGCAGCAGGACTTGATTCGGCTTGCCGGACGGCTTAACTTGGCGGGTAATCACGCCGAAAAAAAAGCATGCTACACTCGCCGGTCCAGGAAAAACGATTCAAGACACAATTAGCCAGGAGTGAAGGGTAAATGAAATTCTCTCTTTTGATCCCCACCAAGAACAGGCCGCACATGCTCAGCACGGCCATGAAGCACATAATGAATCAGAGCTACGAGAATTTCGAGGCCGTAATTGTGGACGATAGCCAGGACAGGAACGAAGAGATGATCTCGCTTTCGTCCAAAGACGCGCGGGTAAAATACATATACCGTCACGGCAACGGGATCGGCTCCGCGATGAACGACGCTTTGAGAGCGGCCACCGGCGACATATTCAACTGGCATAACGATGACGACTTCATAGCGAAACGCACGCTGGAGTTTGTCGCGAAGAACATAGGCAGCGCCGAATGGTGTTACGGGATAATAATCATCATGAACAGGCTGCGGATTCCGATCGGCAAGATGGGCAGGCCCCTGGATTACGAGGTTGAAAAAGGACACAGCACTATTCCCCAGCCCGCCGTGTTCTGGACAAGGAAAGCGTTCGATACCGTCGGTTTCTTCGATGAATCCATCGACCATGTAACGGACCATGAGTACTGGATGAGACTGGGGGCAGCCTTCGAACCGAAATTCTTCAGGAAGATTTTTGCCTACTATTTCGTCCACGAGGACATGGGTTCGAAGAAATTCCCGGAACTGAAGACGGAACAATTCATCGCAGTACGGGAGAAATATAGGAACGTGGTGCCGCAGTACACGGCGCGCCGACGGACGTAATTCCCCGAAGAAATTCCGACTCCAGTGTGAAGTGTTTTTTCCCAGCCCCGTGGATCCGAAAACCGGATCACAGCCCGCGGTGACTACCGGGCAGATTTCACAAAACCGAAAACGGAGTCTTTCGTGTTCGGGACAGAAATGTGCCGGCTAATCTTCTCGATATTGATTTCATATCGTTCTACCGGCGGATTCTCTCCGAAATACTCCGCCGTATAGTTCGGGAACACAGACTCGATCACCTCGCGGAGCGAAACGACCCCGTTTCCGCACAGATTAAAGATCTGATTCTCAAATTTTCCTGACAAGATTTTGAAAACAGCCTCCGCGGCGAAATCGGTCGGTAGGTATTGATAAGCTGAGTCTACATTCACTCTCAAAGGAACCCTGTTCAAAAGGTCGTAGATCGAATTCTTCTTCAAGCCGGGCCCCACGAACCCGCCGAAGCGAAAGATCAACCACGATTTCGCGTAGTTCATCACCAGCTTCTCTGCCAGCAGCTTATGCAGACCATACTTGGAGATAGCAGCGGGATCTATGTCTGCGTCCTCGCGGTTGAATCGTGGATCGCGAAGGTTGTTGTAAACATCCACCGTTGAACAAAGAACATAAGTAGAGTACTCGAAATCCAGAAGGGACCTTTGTACGCTGACCACGGTATCGGAAAATTCCTGAAGCGGGTTCTCTTTCGCGAGAAATTTCTTGGAGTTGCCGTTTGCGTTGACGAGCACGTCGAACTTCTTGCCCACAAAGTCGCGGTAGTTATCCCTGCCGATCACGGAATAATCGACCGACTCCCTTTCAAGAAATCGTGAAAAGGCGGAACCGACGAAACCGTTCCCGCCTATCACGCCTACTTTCATAACCGGATGGTCCCCTTCCCGTAGTTGGAGTCAAACCACGCTATGGTCTTCTCCAGGCCCACATCCAGAGGAGTGTCGCACGATTTCCCGAGAGACTTCAGCCGATCGACGGAGAATATCTTCACCATCTGCCCGTCGGGCTGCGTCGTGTCCCATTCGATCTCTCCCTGGTATCCCACCTTCTTTGCGATCAGCGCGGCGAGCTCCTTCATAGTGATCGAAGTTCCCGATGAAATATTAACCGGCGATTCGCCTTGATGCTCAAGCAGGAAATAGGGAAGCAGCGCAGCGACGTCATGCGCATACACAAAGTCACGCTGCGGTTTGCCCGTGCCCCAGAAGGAAAGCTTTGCGGTCCCGTTCTTCTTTGCCTCGTAGAACTTCCTTATCATGGCAGGTATTACATGGGATTCGGTAAGTGAAAAATTATCGTATTCGCCGTACAAGTTTCCCGGTATCAGGACAACGCTGTTGAAGTCATATTGCTTCTTGTACGCCCAAGACTGAACGAGGACCATCTTCTTCGCCATCGAGTAGCCGGCGCTTTGAATCTGAGAGAAACCGTCCCACATCACTTCTTCCTTTATCGGGGATTTCGCCGTCGAGGGATAGCTGCACCCTCCCATAGGGACGAGGATCTTCTTCACTCTGTTCAGGTACGCATAGTGAAACGTTTGCGTGATGAGCATGATGTTCTTGTAATAGTAGTCTGCCGGCTCCATCCTGTTTGAATAGATACCGCCCGACCTCGCAGCCAGGTGTGCAACATAGTCCGGCTTTATATCCTGGAACATTTTCTTCACGGAGCTTTCGTTCATCAGGTCATAATCCTTCGACGACACGCCGACGATGTTGTAATCGTTCAGTTTGGAGAACACCTCCATGGCGTGTGTCCCGACAAAACCCCGGGATCCGGTTATTAGTATAGTCTCACGTGCGGCCATCCGTTCCCTTTCTCTGTATTAACAACAAAGCATCTCATGTCGAAATGAGATGCCGTTGAAGTCTCCAATACCCGTTTTTCCGCCGGCGACACTTACAGGTTGGTAAACTTCTTGTTATTGTTTGAGATGATGGAGTAAGCGCTTATGAGCTCCTTGATCCCGCTTTCGATTGAATGTGCAGCCGACCAGGGTTCCTTGGTGTCCACGGTCTCGAGCTTGTGGTTCGAGACGATGTAGTTTCTCTTGTCCGGATCGGCATTGAACTCGGAGTTCGTGATATAGAAGTCAGGGATCTGCTCCTTGATTTTCTCGCAAAGCTCCATCTTGCTGAGGTTAGCGCTGCTCAAACCGGCGTTGAAAGGTTCCCCCTTCATCTTATCCCATTTGTTGAGAGCGTAAATAAAAGTCCTGGCCACGTCCCTTACATGTATATAATTTCTTTTGAAGTGCGATTCGAACAGGACGATGTACCTGTCGTTGTAAGCGCGGTACGTGAAATCGTTGACAAGTAGGTCCAGCCGCATTCTCGGAGAGACGCCGAAGACCGTGGCGAGCCGCAACGTGACCGCATTATCCTTGTTGTTATTCAGCAGATAGTTCTCTGCGTTCACTTTCGTGGTCCCGTAGAGACTTATCGGATTCAGGGGCGTCGATTCAGTACACTCGACAAGATCCCCGTCTTTCACCTGTCCTATTCCGTAACCGGAGTTGGTCGTCGGGTAGAGTATTCTCTGATCCTTCGACGAGATGTCGGATATGAATTCAACCGCCTTCTGATTGATATCCACGGTTTCCTTCGGATACTTCTTGCACGCCGGCATTCCCACGATGGAGGCAAGGGGAATAATCACGTCGCTTTCCTTTACGAGGCGTTTCATCAAATCCGAATCTCTAGCGTCGCCATACACGAACTTGAAATCGTCCCGCCATGCGAATTCGGTCAGATTTGTCTGACGGTACATCAGATTGTCCAACACGGTGACTTCTACTCTCTCCTTCAGATGGAACTGAGGATCATCGAGCATTCCGAAACCGTTCACCTTCAGCTCACGAGTTCCGTTAGTCGAAAGGAGATTGTTCAGGAGCAGCCGCTCCACCAATACACACCCGAGATACCCGGCTCCGCCTGTAATCAATATTTTCATGCGACGAGATTCCTTATGCTAATCGTGAATTGAGCGCGACCAAGACATTTATAAGCGGTCAGCGCGCCTGGAAAGCGCCGGTGGGCAACACACAGACGCCGATTCATTAATTTAGCGGAAGCGACCGTCATTCTCAACGGAAACATTGGGTAAGTCACTAGTTCACGACTCTTTTCACGCTGTGAGAGCTCGATCCGCCAAAGCCGCCCGGGCCTTCAGCCTCAGCCCGGGAGTGACCGAAGCGGGCTACGCACCCTCCGTGAAGGATGCTCCCCCGTTTACTACACGTTGTCACTCTCAGCAGGTACCGGTTACCCAGGGATAAACGGACGAGTCTTCTCTTTTCGACTCGCGGTGCGCGATCACATTAATGAGATACTTTGCAGCATTCTCGGCATCGAGGCCTGCGCCGGTTTGTTTCGCGCCGACCCGTAGCGATTCGCCCGCACGCACGTGCTCCAGAAAAATCCCCAGCTTCTTTCTCAGGTCTTCCGCGTCCTCCGAATGAAACACATATCCGTTGACCCCATCCCGAATTACATCCGCCGCGCCGCACATATCTGAGACGATCGCCGGGACTCCCGCCATGAGCGCCTCGTTGACGACTATCCCCCACCCGTCCCAGCGCGACGGAAGAACGAGCAGGTCGGCTTCCGAGAGCCTTGCGATAATGGATTTCGAATCCACCGCGCCTTCAAACAGCACACGCGAAGACAAATTCCTCTTCATCACCCATTCCCTCAGCTCTGTCTCCAATTCACCGCTCCCGATCAGGTGAAGGCGCAAACCGGTGTCGGCGTCGAACATCGGTTCAATGGCGGAAAGCAATATGTCGATACCTTTACGGTGGACCAGCTGTCCGACAAAAACGATGTCTATTCCGTCTCTCCATCCTGCGGGCTTCGTTTCTCCTGAGCCCGGCGGCATCGACCGGAAATATCCAAAGGGGTAAATCTTTCGATCATGGACACCGTAGGACTTGAAATACTCAATCGCGAAACGTGAAATGGGAAGCACCCCTTTGGCCCTCATTGTAATCGCCCTTCCCAGCAGCATCGAGAGTGTTCGCTTCAGCATCGGAGTGCCGACCCTGCGGTCCGGCGCTTCGGAATAAACGAAGTATTTTGAGCCGGAGACAAAGAGCGTTGCGAGAACCGCTTCGGGAACCCTCCCGGCCCATAACCCACCGACCACATGCATGCATCCGCGATACCTCCACGCCTTTTTGACAGCATCCGCAACCGGACGACGTTTGTCCAGGAACTCATAGTCAAATCCCACCAGGTCATCCTGCCATCCGAGCCTCACCCGCTCCTCAGGGATCCTGTTCGCGAAAAACACTTTCACACTGATTTCGTCCCTTCGCGTCAGAGCCCTGAAGAGGTCTGACTGGTAGAACGAAGGCATGTTCATCCAAAATATCAGCTCTACCATCGAAGACACACCTCTCGTGGACCGGCCAACTTCACTGCAACTTCGCAGTAGACGAGCCGCATTCACCTAACCAGAGATTGCGCCACTTTGTAAAATGGCGAGTCCTTGTGAACCGCCACACAGTTGTAAGTCTGAGCCAGACTGCGATCCAGAAAACCGTCCAGGCTTCCTTCTCCCATCCTCAGGCGATAGATCTCATAGCCGGGGGGAAGAACGCTTCTAACATCATCCAACGAGAAATGAACACGGGACACTTCGTTGTACTCAAAGATTATGAACGGCAGGTTTGCTTTTATGAAATTCCGGCCTCCAGCCATTACAAGGGGCTCCGCACCCTCAACGTCCATCAGCACAACAGCTTTCACGTTTGATTCTTGAATTTCGTCGTCGATCGTGGAGGTATACATCACCTTCGCCTCCGGCGGGGCTGTGAGGAAAGAGTGTAAGTGTGCATTGTCACCACTCGTATCGAACCGCACCTCTTCCCTGCAATCCTTGAGTACCGTCTGGCGCACCTCCACGTTTGCCAGTCCGTTATGTTCTACGCTCTTGACGCACGATTTCACGCAATAAGGATTTGGCTCAAATCCAATCACTCGTTTAATCTTGTCCGATGCGGCCATATCCACTACAAACTCACCGATATTGGCACCGACGTCTACGAAAAGATCTATCTTGTCAAAACTCCCGAGAATTCTCCTCAGAAGCTTATGGGTTTCCTCCTCGTTGAATCGTCCCCCGATTATCCTTCCGAAGCATGTGGACACCTCGGGCTCGACCTGGAAGAACAAGCCTTCGACTCTGACCTTTCTTGGCCGCTTTATCTTTCTGAGAAAGAAGCCGACCTTGTCCACACCAAAATGACGTAAGATGAACGGATTCATCCTTGAGTAGATGAATGCGGAAACGTACCAGAATTCTTCAGCTATGTCCATGACAGAGTTACCCTTTAATATGCCTGGCAAACCTACGGGAAATCTTACCGGATCAACCAAAGAATATAGCAAACAGTCCATTACTGTAACAACACTGAAGCCAGGGGGATACCAACCGGCTTGGCATGACTCTTTGATTAGAAGAAATGGTTCAGCGCCACCCGTAGCGACACCGTAATTGGAACTGACAGGGTCGCCGCTTAACTTTTTATTTGAACGCCATCTACCTGACGAGGATATTTTTGCCGAGGACTTCAGCGACCGATTTCATCAAGCTCATCAATTCGAGAATAATATCGACTGGGATCTACCGGTGGAGAACCAAACACTTCGGCAGGTCAATGACATCGCAAAGCCTTCTCCGCAAATTCCCGGGAGAGTTCCACAACTCGGGCGACCTCCTCGCTTTCATCAAACCGAGACTCCGCGAGCGCTTCTTCCTCAGCGATCTCAACAAGAAAGAATTCTATATCAATCTGATGACTTCACTCGGAGGTTTCGATCCCATACTGGACGACGCCGACCTGGTGCACGAAAACAAGTTTCAAACGCTCGGCTCGGAAACTTATTCTTTCGGGGAGAAGATCGATTGGCACCTGGATTTCAAATCGGGAAAGAGGTGGGAGCCGGTGTTCTATTCTAAAATCGACGCTCTCGGGGCGAACGAGCCTTCGGACATAAAAGTCCCATGGGAAGTAAGCCGTTTTCACCAGGCGATATGGCTCGGCAAGGCATACTGGATCAGCCACAGTGAATCCCATGCCGAAAAGTTCAAAGAGCTTGTCAACGACTGGATCGACAAGAATCCGGTCGGCTACGGCGTGAACTGGAACACGCCGATGGAAGCGTCCATCAGGGCCATTAATTTGATCGTCGGTATGCTCTACTTCACGGGTTCGCCGCGATTGGACGACGAATTCATCCTGAAGCTCCTCTGTTCGCTGTACGAACACGGGGTATTCATCCGTTTCAACCTCGAGCGGAGCCTGAGAAACCACAACCACCTCCTTTCAAACCTGGTCGGACTCGTTTACCTCGGTATCCTCTTCCATGATACGAAAGCCGGAAAGAGATGGGTCGAATTCGGCAGAAGAGAGCTTGAGAAGGAGATTGTGAACCAGGTCTACGAAGACGGGACCGACTACGAGAAATCGACCAGCTACCAGCGCCTCGTTACGGAGATTTTCACGGCCGCGTACGTGCTCCTGAAACTCAACGGGTTCTCCCTTTCGGAGATGTTCACCGGACAGTTGGAAAAGATGTTCGGGTTTCTCGCCGCCGCTACCATGCGTGACGGAAGAGTCCCCAACATCGGCGATGCAGACGACGGGCGCATCTTCAGGATGAAATCCGGAATCGACTTCAACGATCACCGCGATCTCCTGGCGGTCGGCGCATCGCTGTTCGGCAGGGCCGACCTGAAGGCCGCCGCGGGCAGCTTCAGCGAGCTGGCCCTCTTGCTCCTCGGAGGCGGGGGATTCGAAAGGTTCTCATCGATTGCGGAGGAGAAACCGGTACCGTCCGCGATATTCAAGGAGGGCGGCTTTGCATTCCTGAGAACGCAAAAGGACTTCTGTTCCTTCGACTTCGGCGATATAGGCCTGCGAGGCCGGGGCGGGCACGGCCACAACGACGTCCTCGGTTTCACGATCGCCGGGAAGAACCCCTTCATAGTGGACAGGGGCACGTACTGTTACACGTGCGATACCGCGACCCGGAACAGGCTTCGCTCCACCTACTCCCACAACTCCGTCATCGTCGACGGGGCGGAACAGGCCGAGTTTTCCGGGCTCTGGTCGATTAAGTACGATCCCACGGCGCCCGAACTGCTGAACTGGAAAACCTCGGAGGAGCAGGACGTCATCGAAGCGCGGCAGCATGCGTACGAACGCCTTCCGCAGCCGGTAACTCACCTGAGAGGTATAACTTTCAACAAGCGCCAGCGCACCTTCCGGGTGGAAGACCATCTTCTCGGAGAGGGGACGCACACAGTCGAACTGATGTTCCATTTTGCTCCAGGGCTGCGCGTCGTCGATCTCGGGCGTAATTTCCTCGCTCTTGAAGGAGAGGAATTTGTGCTCATGAAATTCCAGCATCCGTTCACACTGGAAGACTGGGAGCACTCCCCGAGCTACGGCATCCTCCAGCCGGCACGAACGGCGAGGGTCAAGCTGGAAGCCGATCTTCCGGCGACAATCGAGACTTACGTTTTCATCATAAGCGGTGCCGACGACATGAACCACCTGTTGAACAGGATCCAGTCCACGGGAGCCGCCGGGTGAAATGTCCAAACGATAAGAACCATAGAGAGAGACAGGTTTGAAATGAAGCTGGTCGCGGCGCAGAGACTGAACGAACAAATGACCGACCTTCTCATTAAGAAGGCGGGGGAACACTATGATATAGATCTGCTGGCAACCGCCCCTGACAATGAACGGGCGCGACTCCTCGAGAATGCAGATGTTATTCTGGCGATGAACTTGCGGCGCGACATAAGAGAAGAAGAGATTCCCCTCCTGAAGAAGACCAGGCTTATCCAGATCACACTGGCGGGCGCCGACATTATCCCGTACGCCAGACTGCGGCCGGACATCACTATCTGCAGCAACGGAGGCGCGTACAGCGAACCGATAGCCGAACACGCGATCGGGATGATGCTGTCGCTCGCAAGAGACTTCCTTCCCCTGCACCGCGGGCTGAGTGAAGGCGTCTTCGATCAGAAGACTCCGCACAAGATGCTGGCAGGGTCAACCCTGGGTATAATAGGATTCGGGGGGATCGGCAAGAAGACCGCTGATATTGCGCGGGCATTCGGGATGAAAATACTCGCGATAAACTCCACAGGCAGGACGGATCGCGGCGTCGATTTCATCGGCACGCTCTCGGACCTCGACAGAGTGCTGCGGGAGTCGGACTTCCTCCTCCTCACGATCGGGCTGAACAACCGGACCCGGAACCTGATCGGAGAGAGAGAACTGAACCTGATGAAGCCCGATGCGGTTCTCATTAACGTCGCACGGGGCGACCTGATCGACGAAAAGAGTCTGTACGATCATCTCAAGGCGAATTCACAATTCAAAGCCGGAATCGAAGCGTGGTGGATCGAGCCTTTCAACCATCCGAAATTCGAAGTGCACTACCCTTTCTTCGAACTGGACAACGTGCTGGGTTCCCCGCACAATTCATATCTGACGGAAGGCATCTATTTCAGGGCGCTCGACAAGGCTCTCGACAACATTCTCCGGTTTGCGAGGGGCGAGCCTCTCAAGAACGTCCAGAGGCGCGAGGACTACCTGTAGAGCTCATTCGACACCCCAGCCTCCTCTCAGCCTCTTCTTTTCCGATATTATCTTTTTCTTCTTGAGCCGCTTTTCTTTCGAAGACTTCGAGGGACGCGTCTTAACCCGCTTCTTCGATGGTTTCAATGCTGCCTTCAGCAGACTCACAAATTCCGCAACGACCTTCTCTTTGTTCTCCCATTGACTGCGCGAGGTCTGCGAAGACAGGTGGAGCACACCGTCGGAATCGATCCTGTTGCGCAGGCGGCTGAGGACCCTGTTCCTCTGGGTATCCGTAAGAGCGGGGTTACGCCCAACGTCGAAGAGAAGTTCGACCTTGGATTCCACCTTGTTGACATTCTGCCCTCCCGGACCGCCGCTTCTGGATGTGCGGAACTCGAGATCCGAGTCGCGTACCGTCAAACCGGGAATAATTAGAAGTTCACCGCGATTCATATCTGGCAGGAGAAGGTATCGCCTGTATCCTCAGAAATGCAAATCGGGGAGAGGAAAGAAAAGTGGCAGCGCATAGGTTCTCAAGTACGCTGCCGCTTCTCCATATGTATTATGTAGAGAAGAGTAAAAACCTCAGGTCGAGATTATCCGCCGGGAGTTGGGATAGAATTCATCACAGCAATGACAGCGCGGCGGCACGCCGTCATTCGTCGTCGTCCTCTTTGGCGAAACCGAATTGAATGACCGAGACGTAACCTGTGCCGTGACATTTCTCGCACTCGATGAAGTCAAAGCCTTCAGCATTTTGCGTAACGCCGACGAAACGTGTCCCGTTGCATACGTCACAGACAACTTCCCACTCGGTCTCTTTATGAAGCATCCGGTTTCTCCTTTTGTTTTGCACAATTGAATATATTGACGCCTAAAAGGGGTGTCAACATGAGCTAAAGTTTTTTGTGGATTTTCTTAATTAATTTAGGCGGGCCCTGCGCGGCGTCGCTTCGGAAGGGACCCTTGTGAAGTCCCTTCCAACCGACACAGATCAGAAGCGATTACAGTTCCTCGAAGACGTAACCGCTCTCGCCGTGCTGCGCGAGGTCGAGGCCGTCGATCTCATCCTCCGGCGTAACGCGCAGACCCATCGTCTTATCGAGAAGCTTCAGTATCCCCCAGGAAATTCCGAACGCATAGAGGATCACAACGACAAGTGCCAGCAACTGTGCACCGAGGAGCGTGATGTTGCCGTGGAAGAGGCCGTTGCCGCCGGCGGGGTTGATGAGCACGGAGGCGAAGAGCCCCGTGGCAATGGCGCCCCATGCGCCGCCGACGCCGTGAACACCGACCGTGTCGAGTGAATCGTCGTAGCCCAACTTCTCCTTCAGCCTGATTCCCGCGAAGCAGGCGATGCCGCCGATCAGCCCTATTACGAGCGCGGCCATCGGTCCGACAAATCCGGAGGCAGGCGTAATTGCCACAAGTCCCGCGACCGCCCCGGATGCGGCGCCGAGCACTGTCGGTTTTCCGCGCGCGACCCATTCGGCCATCATCCACGACAGTGCCGCGGCAGCTGCCGCGATCTGCGTGGCAAGAAAAGCGGAAGTAGCCAGCGCGCCGGAAGCGAGTGCACTCCCCGCATTGAAACCGAACCAGCCGAACCAGAGGAGTGCCGCACCGATTAGCGTCATGGTAAGATTATGAGGAGGCATCGGCTCCTGGCCGTACCCCCTCCTCTTTCCGATCAGCATCGCCGCGACCAGGGCTGAAACGCCGGAGCTGACGTGTACCACGAGGCCGCCCGCGAAATCCAGCGCACCCAGGTTCCGCATCCATCCGCCGACTCCCCACACCCAGTGGGCCAGCGGATCGTACACAAGAGTGGCCCACATAAGTATGAACACTATGTAAGTCTTGAACTTGAACCGCTCGGCGAAGGCTCCCGTTATCAGGGCCGGAGTGATTATGGCAAACATCATCTGGAACATCATGAAGGATTCATGAGGAATCGTCGGAGCATAGTCCGGGTTGGGAGTGATCCCGACGCCGCTGAGCCCGATCCATCTGAGACTTCCTATCAAGTGCCCGATGTCGGGGCCGAACGCGAGCGAATATCCGAAAAGGACCCACTGAACGGTGACGATCCCGAGGGCGATGAAACTCTGCATTATCGTCCCGAGCACATTCTTGCGGCGGACCATCCCGCCGTAGAAAAGCGCGAGACCGGGGGTCATCAGCATAACTAATGCGGTCGATATAAGCATCCAGGTAGTATCGCCCGTGTTGATAGTGATTACCTGCTCGACCTGTTGTGTGACCTGCGCAATGTTGCCATGCGTGACCCGACCGTTCGCCGACTGCGCGAAGACAATACCAGGCACGAAGAGGCATAGCATGACGGCCCCGAAAAGGAGGTGTTTCTTCATTTGCTCCAACCTCAAATCTTTTTGTTTGTTCACCTGGGAAGCATGCAACCCCGCAGAGAGAAGATCGCCTTTCCCGCATGCAGCTGCACGACGATGTATTATACCTTAGAGAATAACAAAGCCGGACAACTCTGCAAAATTATTGGAGGAATAAATTGGGGCCGGGTTAATTTCTTGAGGCAGCAGTCATCGGCATATGTGCGGTGCGAGAACGGGCCGTCTCGCATTTGCTCCCGAGGAACCCCACATACCTGAGAAACCTATGTACGTGTCGAGAGCACCGCCGGTCCCGCAATTGCCGTTACGAGAGATGATTAAACAAAAAAAAGGCCGGACGGAATTACCATACAATGCGTTTTCTGACACACCTTATTTCGTCCGTCCGGCGTTTAAAACTCCAACACAAGCCCACCTGAAATAGTTCATTTCGTGCAATTCAGAACAGATTCTCCTGCTGCGGAGGATACCAGATACTGGTGCCCTCCACTTTCGCAAACGATGTCAGCTCGTGGCGCATGATTTTGCCTTCTCCAATTATATGACCGACTTCTATGCCCCGAATTAATAACGCGTCGGCGATGAGCGATCTGTGGCAACGCCACGGCACCGCCTCCGCACACATGATGCAGATAGCAGACTTCGAGGCTGCACCTATCAGAATCCTCAGGCCTTCCTCAAATGCAGGTGTTTGCATGTAGTCGGCAAAACCACGGAAGCTTTCGTTCCGCCAGCCGAGATTGACTGAGTCCTTCGCGGCGCGGCGCAGTCCGCCGAGGAGCGGCATATGGGTATGCTCGAGCCAGGCTTCCTTCAGTGATCTTCCCAGTACTACTCCCTCAAACTGTGGATTATGCCCCGATCTGGGGACAGTCCTTATATCGACAAGGTGCCTCACCCCGTTTCCGACGAGCAACGAAATGAATTCCTGCGCCGCTCTTGTGGAATGGCCGATAGTGTATATCATCCCACTCATCTGAGGCCTCCCGTCCATGGAAGCCGGTGTTCACATAACAGCTTATAATTCAATGCCTTGCGACAACATGTGACGTCCAGAGTTTTTCTATCTGGCCCATTTATGTTATCTTATTTAAGCGAAATAAAGTTCCAGAGCACCGAACTGCTCGGGTGCCGTCGAAAGCCGGCGCAGCCGAGCGGGATCCCGAATTCCGGGGAAAGCTCACCGAGGTAAAATTACCCGAACGCCATTGAGATCTTCTGGAGAAGAATTTTTGAAATGAGAGAATATAGACTGAGAAACATAGCCATAATCGCCCACGTTGACCATGGAAAGACGACGCTGGTTGACCACATGCTCAAGCAGACCGGCACGTTCAGGGAAAACCAGAACATGGGGACACGAATTCTCGACTCGAACGACCTCGAGCGGGAAAAAGGGATCACGATACTCGCGAAGAACGCGTCGGTAAGATACAAAGATGTGAAGATAAACATCGTCGACACGCCGGGTCACTCCGACTTCGGCGGTGAGGTGGAGCGCACATTGATGATGGTCGACGGAGTTCTGCTCCTCGTCGACGCGGCCGAAGGGCCTTTACCGCAGACCAAGTTCGTCCTCCGAAAGGCGCTCGAGTTGAACCTGAAGCCGATCGTCGTGATCAACAAGATCGACAGGAAGGATGCGCGGCCTGCCGAAGTGCTGAACGAAGTCTACGACCTCTTCATTTCGCTCGGCGCGAACGACGAGCAGATCGACTTCCCCGTCATATACACGATCGCCAAACAGGGCATCGCGCAATACTCGCTCGACCAAGAGAACCACGATCTTTCGCCCCTTTTCGAAACGATATTGAAACAGATACCCGAGCCGCCGGCAGACGCAGAGGCTCCTTTCCAGATGCTCGTCATGAACATCGAGTACAACGATTACATCGGGCGTCTCGGGATCGGGAGAATATTCAGGGGGACGATCAGGGACGGCGCGCCGATGCACGTCGTTCACAAGGACGGCAGTGTCGAGGACGCTAAGATAACGAAGATTTACACCTTCGAGGGATTGAAGCGGAACGAAGCCGTGGAAGCAAGCGCCGGAGAGATCATCGCCCTCGCGGGCATGGAGGACGTCGATATCGGAGAGACCATATGCGACCCCGCGGACGTCACTCCGCTCCTGTTCATGAACATCGAAGAGCCCACTCTATCCATGAACTTTGTCGTGAACAATTCCCCGTTCGCAGGCAAGGAGGGGAAATATGTCACGACAAGAAACCTGGCCGAGCGGCTGGCACGCGAACTCCGCTCGAACGTCAGTCTGCGCGTAGAGCCGGGCGACACGCCGGACGTGTTCACGGTGAGCGGAAGGGGTGAGCTTCACCTGGCTATACTCATCGAGACTATGCGGCGGGAAGGATACGAGTTCCAGGTCGGGAAGCCGCGCGTCATCTACAAAACCATCAACCATGAACTCCACGAGCCGGTCGAGCACGTCATCATCGACGTCCCGGACGAGTTCGTCGGCACGGTCATCGACAACCTCAGCCGCCGGAAAGGCGAGATGAAGAACCTGATGCCGAGTCACGGCAACACCAGGCTTGAATTTATCGTCCCAGCAAGGGGTCTCATAGGTTTCAGAACCGAATTCATGACACAGACCAAGGGGACGGGAATCCTGCATCACAATTACCACGGATATGAGCCGTTCAAGGGCGAAATCGAGGGCCGAAACAAGGGTGCTGTCGTCGCCATGGAGACCGGGACGGCGGTGGCATACGCCATGTGGAAGCTTGGTGAGCGCATGACCTTCTTCATCGAGCCCGGGACGCAGGTTTACGCCGGGATGATCGTCGGAGAGAACGCCCGCGAGGATACGATCGTCGCCAACGTCTGTAAGACGAAGCACCTCACGAACATGCGCGCGTCGGGCGCCGACGAGGCGATCCGCCTCGAGCCGCCGGTACTCATGACCGTGGAGAAGGCGATCGAATGGATCAACGATGAAGAATACGTCGAGTTCACGCCGAAGTCGATAAGACTTCGCGAGCGGATCCTCGATCACGACGAAAGATACAAGTCCAGGAAGAAGACTGCGGTAGCATAGTACCTCCCTGTCGGAAGGATCTTTCCCCCAACCGCACTGCAATTCAACGGGAACTAGTTGCGAGCCCGAGCGGCACGTAAGATACGTTTAGTCCGAATACCATCCTGTTCCCCGCCGTAAATGCGGCAAAGAAGCCGGGGCTGAACCCGCCGATCGAGATGAGCCCGGGGTAGACGTTGGCAACGATTCCATAGCTCCTTTGTCCGGTCGCAAGGAGCGAAAACATCAGAGAGTTGTTCCTGTCATAGAAGAATCCCGCGTTCCACTGAAGCGTAGCGGTCTGTTTCCTCGCTCCCGCGATATCTGGAACCAGGACATTCTCGGTGTTCCTGAGGCCGCCTGCAACGGTAATCCATTCACCATCCTCGTACTCGTATGACACCCCCAGCAGGCCGTTCATCCCGAAATGGTAGAAGACTGCGTAACGCTCGTTGAACGGTAACTTGTATTTCATGATGAAATTCTGCCCTGCGTTTTCAAGATTGCCGAGAGTCGGGTTGTACGCGGGCTGGTACGACCAGTCCGCCATGTTCAGCGTTTCTCCGAAGAACTCACAAACCGGATCGAAGCTGAAGAGAAGAACGCCGAGCGGGTCAAATATATAGATATCTGCAATGGGGTCGACAGTCCTCCCGACGTAGCCGTTATTCTCGACGACTTCGTTGACGAAATGCTGCGCGGCCATGGTGACGAACGAAGCAGTCCTCGGAAATTGAAATCCGTGCGCGGCATACCACTCCGCTATGGCCCTGTACTCCATCCCGCCTCCGATGACATGAAGCTCGTAGTTGGGAAGCCACTGCATGTTCTTCTTGTCCGCGCTCAGGGGCAGGACTTCGTCGGCGAAGAACTGTTTGACCCCGTAGGCTTGAATAGACTTAAGCGGGCTCGCCAGGTTGAAGGTCAAGTTCCTGACGCCGGTTATGTATTTTATGTTTCCGAGGTTTCTTGATTGGTTCTCGGTCTGCAGGATATCGAATCCGCCGTTGATTATGAAAGAGAGGGGGTTGTAGTCGGCTTCAGAACCGTAATCAAGCGCGTGGTAGAAATAGGGATGATCTTTCTCATTGACGATCTGAGCCGCCGCGACAGAGGCGACCAGAAGACACGCCGTACATAACCACGCCGAATTTGTTTTCCCTGACATATGCCCTAGGGGCTAAATTAACCATATCAGGAGACAATTTCGTTGCCGGTTGCAAATACCTACCGAGAGGGGGCGATCCGGGTTGAGAAGAATTTCCGGGATCTTTGGAGGGATGAAAGGAACGAAGAGTGAGCTATCTTCCTTTTTGTAGTCGCTCTGCCAGAAACGGCGGCAGCCCGGCCGCGATGATCTTGTTGCCGGCCATCCGGCAATCATACTCAACCCTGAAATTCTCGTAGGTGAAGTCCGCGGTGTCGATTATTCCGTAGCTGGCGCGGCTGTCCCCGTCACGAGGCTGGCCCACGCTCCCGACGTTGATGAGCTCCCTTACGGTCGTGCTGCCGGTCTTGCGCCTGAAAATTACCGGAACGTGCGTATGACCTATGAGACAAATCTTCTCCTCAAATGACGACAGCTCCACGCGCGCGTCGGCCTCGGTAACAACGTATTTCCATTCATGAGGATCGGACGGGGACGAGTGAACGAGGAGGACGTCGTCGAGCTTGTGAGTGAGCGGCAATCCTTTCAACCACTCGCCGTTCTCGGCCGAGAGCACTTCCCGGCTGTAATCGACTGCAGCCCTTGCATACGGATTGATCATCGAATAGGTCCCCTCATCGTACAGCGCATCGTCATGGTTTCCCCTCACCGCGTACCTGACCTCGCTGCGCACAACCTCGGCGACTTCGTCGGGATTTGCACCGTAACCCACAACATCACCCAGGCAGATGATCTCGTTGATATGCCTCTTATGAATGTCGCGCAGGACTTTCGTGAGCGCCTCGAAATTCGAGTGGATGTCCGAAATGACCGCGTACTTCATGACGCAAATCCCGGCTTGGTGCAAGGTCCTCCCTTGGAGGCCCTGCCGGCGACGAAGAACGAATCGAGCCTGATTATCTCGGCTATGTTTAGACCGGCGGACTTGAAACTGGAGATGATGTCCCGGTCGAGGTGGCATCCGCCGGCAAGCTTTTTCCAGAGGGGGGTCATCAGCTTCTCCGCCTTCGCGAGGAGCGGCTTTTCCGCCACGGGATGTTCGGCAAAAAAGAAACAGCCGTCGTCCTTCAGTACCCTGCGGATCTCCCGGGCCGCCTTCTCCGGATCGCCGATGGTACAGAACGTCAGCGTAGAGACTACCGTGTCGAAGGAATTATCCGGGAAAGGAAGGTTTTCAGCCATGGCCTGCGTGAGGGCCGCACATTCTCTGACACGGTGCGCGGCGCGGCTGATCATGTACGGGTCTGGCTCTACTGCGAGAACGCAATCCGCATTCTCGAAATGCTTGAAGTTCAGTCCCGTCCCCGCGCCGATCTCGAGCACTCTTCCCCGCGCGCTCCTGACGACCATCCGGCGCACCTGTTCGAAGCCGAGCTTGTCGGCAGGCACCATCAATGCATCGTAAACCGACGCGACGAACAGGTGGGCACCCATCTTATTGTACCTTCAATATCCTCGTCAAGTATAAACTCAAATCCGGCAAATATGTGACAATGAACAGTGCCAGCAAGGCTATCGCCAGGAACGGCAGCACTGCCCGATAGATCTTTACTATGTCTTTTTCAAAACGTAAACTCGATATGAATAAGTTCAACCCGAGCGGCGGGAGCATATATCCGATCTCGAGATTCAGGAGGAATATCACGCCAAGATGGACGGGGTTAATGCCGTACTGCGTGGCTATGGGCACGATGAGAGGCACGACGATTATAATTGCCGAGAATATCTCCACCATGTTTATCACGAGAAGGAAGAGATTGAGGAGTATGAGAAAAACAAGCTGGCTCGATACGAACCGGTGGATGAGCTGAAACATCTGCATCGGTATCTGCTGGTCGATGAGGTAGTTCGTCAGTCCGAGCGCGGTGCCGAGCACGACAAAGATCGCCCCCACCAGCATCATGCTTTTCCTGGTGATCCTGGGAAGGTCCTTGAAGAACTTCACATCCCGGAGAACGAAAACCTCAACTACAAAAACGTAGAAAGCCATAATGGCGCTCGCCTCAGTCGCGGTGAAGTAACCCGCGTAGATCCCGCCGATGATGATCACAGGCAGCGGGATCTCCCACGCCGCTTCCTTGAGGGCACCGACAGCTTCCCTGAACGAGAACGCCTGGCGTTTCACTCCGGCCTTTATTCCCGTGTAAATGCTGTACGTCGACAGCATCACTATGAGGAGGATGCCCGGAATCACGCCCGCGGCAAAGAGCTTGTCGACGCTGATCCCCGCGACGATTCCGTACAGTATGATCGGCAGGCTCGGCGGGAAGAGGAGGCCGAGGCTCCCCGAAGTAGTCATGAGCCCTATGGAAAACCTCTCAGGGTACGATTCCTTGACCAAGACAGGATAGAGAAGCCCGCCCAACGCCACGATGGTGACGCCCGATGCTCCGGTGAAAGCAGTGAAGATAGCCGTGGACATGATCGACACGATCGCGAGTCCGCCCGGCATCCATCCGAAAAACGCCTGTGCCAGGCGCACGAGCCTCTTGGGAGCGTTGCTCTCGGCGAGTATGTACCCGGCAAATGTAAAGAGAGGTATTGCTATCAGCGCCGGGAGACTCGCGAGGCGGTAGAGCTCCACGATGACGGCAGACGTATCCACTCCTATCGACTTGAAGAGGAGAAGCCCGCCGGCTCCTATGAGTATAAACACCGGCTCGCCCAGGAGGACGAGAAGGAGGACGGCGACGCCGATTATTATATATTCCATTAAAACCTGGCTGGATTTTGTGCGAAGCCGGAGCGGCAAACGCAAACTGTGGGCATGTCAGACGGGATCAAACCACCTCTGCCGACTTCGGTCCCTCGACTGCAACCTCGATGGCCCTGAAAAGGAAGTGGAGACCGATGAGGGCAAAACCTATCGGTATGATGGCCTCCATGTAATACGGCATCACGCTCTTCCCCAGAAAAGTGAATAGCGGCTGGTTGTTATATCTGATCTCGCCCCGGACGAACGACGTGCCGGCGTCGTAAAGGAAGTAACAGACTACCGCCGCGGTCGTATGGAGGAACACCTGCACGATCCGCTGAAGCATCGGCGGCATTCGCTTCGTGATTATGTTTATCGAGAAGTGGCGCGATTCCTTTGCCGCCAGCGCCGCACCGAAAAACCCTATCCACAGCACGAGATGCCTCAGAAATACGTCGGCCCATATTATCCCGGTGGACCAGAACTCCCTCAGTATGACCTGCAGGAAGGCCATCGCAACGGTCACGGTGAGGAATACGACCAGAAGCAGGTTCTCGAGGAACCCGAGTGTGCTCTCTATCTTCCTTATGATTCTCACTTTCCCGGATGCTCCTTGCGAAATTCATCGAGTGCCGCCTCGATTTGATGGAGCAGGTCCGCCGAGTACAGTCTGCCGACCAGCATTTGCCGCGCGTCCTCGCCTGTCTGGTAATAGTAAGCGAGCTCACTCTTCGAACGCGGATGAGTGACGGTTATTCCTTCCTTCTCCATCGTCTTGATGGCCTTGATGTTGTCCTTCCTGCTCAACTCAGTCAGTTTCTTCATGTAGATCTGGCCGTTCTTCAGGAGGATCTGCTGCAGGTCCGGCGGCAGAGTATCGAAATATCTTTTCGAGATAAGCGCCGCCCCCGACGAATTCGCGAGAGGGACATCGAGCATGTACTTCACTTTCGTGAACCACTGAAGCGCTATCACGGCAAGCGGCGGTGAATAGACGCAGTTGATCATCCCGGTCTGGAGCGCTGAAGTGACGTCCATTACCGAAAGCGGTATCGGCGCAAGATGAAGGACCTTGAACGATACCTCGGCAATCGGATCGCCTTCCCACATCCATGCCTTCACGTCCTTCATATCCTGGACAGAGTAAATCGGTTTCTGGGTGAAAACGTAGACAAATCCGACCTCGGCCCATCCGAGGAACACGAAGCCTCCCTGCTCGAAGGCCTGGGTGAACTGCAGGGTGAATTTATCGTAGATGTAATTTATCTCGGATGTATCGTGGAACAGGAACGGCGTATCGAGGATGCGTTCTTCAGGCGCGATTTCTCCCATCCCGACCCCGGTAAACCCGGCGGCCTGATACTGACCTATTCTGATCTTTCTCAGCACGTCTTTCTCGTCCCCGGCGATGCCGCCCGCGTAGAACTTGAAGCCGAGCCTGCCTCCGCTCTCCTTCCGTATGGCCGCGTCATACTCCTTCATCACGTTCATCCACGTGCTTCCCTCCGGCGCGACGGTCGCGAATTTTATCGTGTATTGCTGAGCCCCGGCAGGCAATCCCGCAACCAGCAAAAGTGATACTGCGAAAAACATCCTTCTTAATATTATGTACATTTTCAACCTTTCAGAAATAATCGCTTTCTTGTTTCAACAAAGCTTCGGCTTTTTGTTTCGCGATCTCGTTGGCAAGATTCTGATCAGGAAGGAGGTTCGCCGGAGCGTCGATCACTTTGTGCAGCAGGGATTCAAAGAGCTCCTTGTTCTGCGTCATGACGGCGTATGATTTCGCGTAGTAGAAGTAAGCCATCAGGAACTTCCCGTCGGCAATCTGTATGGCCTTCTCGAAGTGTTCCCTTGCCGCCACCGTGTCGCCTCCGAACATAGCGGGGAGGCTTCCGAGTATGGTGCCGAAGAAAAGGTGCGCGCCGCCGTAGAAGAACGACTGGTCATGCTTGAGCACAAACTTCATCATCGCCTCAACTTTCGGAAGCTGGGCCAGAGCATCGACGTTGTCGCGGTTGAGATTAACGTAATTTCCCCAGGCGTTGGCGGTCCAGAATATCGCGGGCACGTCGTCATCCCCGAACTCATCCAGAGAGTTCGTGAAATCCTGCAGGTCGCCGTTGAAATGCTTCTTAAAGTCTTCGTTCTCGAACAGGATCCTCAGGCCGTAATCGCGGGCGCGGAGATAGAACACGCTGGCACGTTCCTTCGAGGAGTCCTCCACGAAGCCGAGAGCATAGCTTGTGTACCCCTGCGCACCGAGGAGCAGGAGCTTCTCGTTGTTTGGCGCTTCGATGATCAGGCCGTCAAGAAGCTTCAGGTCGGCAGGAATTGCCTGGGCTGCGATGTCCAGGTCGGTTTCCCTGTTGATGGCCTTGAAGCCGCCGTCGATAATGCCGCTCGTGGCGCCGATAGTAAGCTGAGTCAGGCTGCACCCCTGGGCAGACAAAAGGAACCCCGCCGAGAGTGCGGCCGAAATCAGGAATTTCTTCGCGTTGGTCATCGATAATCCTCTCCGGTCATATACCCTCGGCGAAGCAGGAACAGCCGACGGTTTCCCTTCAGATTGAAAGTATCTGGCACAACTCAACGAGGTTGTTGTCTATGGCCTTCTTCTTCTCCCAGGTATCGCGCATGGGAGTAAAAACAACCTTGCTGTTGATCTCGCCGGCCATCACATTCATCTCGCCGTGCAGGAGTCCATCCACAGCTGCGGAGCCGAGCCTGGCAGCGAGGACTCTGTCGCGTGCCGTCGGGCTTCCCCCGCGCTGGATATGGCCGAGGACCGTCACCCGGTAATGCAGGTGCACAAACTCACTCATCCTGCGCGCGAGGTCGACCGCGCCTCCGTTGAAACATCCTTCCGCAATTACGACTATGCTGCTTCTCTTCCTGCCGCCTGTCGTGAGCTTCTGGCGGATCGCCTCGAAGTTCTCCTCGATCTCAGGGATCGCGATGTACTCCGCACCGCCGGCTATGCCGACGTCCAGGGCGATGAAGCCTGCATCGCGTCCCATGACCTCGACGTAGAACACCCTGTCGTGGGCATCCGCAGTATCGCGTATCTTATCGATAGCTTCAACAGCCGTGTTTATGGCGGTATCGTAACCCACCGTGAAGTCCGTGCCGTACAGGTCGTTGTCTATGGTCCCCGGGACTCCAACAGTCGGGATCATGTGTTCGTCGTAGAGAAGGGTCGCGCCCTGAAAGGTGCCGTTTCCTCCGATCGCCACAAGGCCGTCTATGCCCTGTGCGCTCAGATTGGCCGCCGCCTTCGCGCGCCCCTCTTTGGTCATGAATTCCGCGGAACGGGCCGTCTTGAGAAGCGTGCCGCCCCTTTGAATGATATTAGAGACTGAACGGGGCCCCAGCGGGACGAAGTCGTCTTTTATCATCCCGTTGTAGCCGTGTTGAATTCCAACAACCTCGATATTATGATAGACCGCAGTTCTTACTATCGCTCTTAGTACCGCATTCATTCCCGGCGCGTCGCCGCCGCTTGTGAAAACTCCAATTTTCTTAATCTTGCTCATATTCTCCTTCAAAAAACGCTTTAAATTTACCATTCGGGGCAAGAAAATGCAAAGAACCGCCTCTGGACCGCAGACTCTACCATCTGTACCACGTCGTTCTCCGACAGAATATTCATCGTATCTCGGATGAGCACCCGGTTGAAAAGATCGGCTCAGAGAAGCGTTCCAGCCGCACATTCCAACATTTTTTCCACAGCGCGCCGGAAACGTTAGAAGATAACGCGCTAACCTTGTATTTTTAGTAGGATTTGCGTAATCATTAAAACACAGCAGATAGTCGACGGTAATGGATAATCTTTCTCCAAAACTAATCAAAAGACTCAGACAGATCAGATTAGTCGCGACGGACCTTGACGGCACCTTACTTAACAACCACGGTCAGATTTCTGACGTAACCAAGGATAGTGTGAGGACGCTGAAAGGACTCGGAATGCGCCTTGCAATCATGACTGCGCGGGCCCATTCGTCGGCGGAACGAATTGCCGACGAACTCGACATGAAATCTCCGATTATTTCACTGGACGGCGGCCTGATTCGGCTCCCCCACACCGACGAGAACGTATTCGCAAGTTATATGAAAGCGGACGTCGTAAGAACGGTCATAATGGAGGCAGAAAAAAGGTTTTCCAGCGTAGCTCTCTTTGTCGACGACAAGATGCTGCGCCTCGAATCGGACACGTTGCTTCCCAGCTACATCGACAGTCTCGAGCTGGATACCATAGAGGTGGAGAATCTCCTCCCCTACGCCGACAGGACGATACAGATCATAATCGGGGCGGAGTCGAGGGGCATAATCAAGGCAATTGCCCGCAAGGCCATCGGATTCTTCTCCCGGGTAGCCGTGAACGTCTACCGCAGTTCCCAGCATGGGGACAGGTGGTATCTCGAAATCAAGAACAAGAACTACTCCAAGGCGACCGGCCTGGCCCACCTGGAGAAGTACTTCCGCGTCAGCAAGGATGAGGTGGCGGTACTGGGCGATTTCAAGAACGACCTGGAAGCCTTCAAGCGTGCCGGGATAGGCGTTGCGATGAAGAACGCGGTATGGGAACTGAAAGAAAGGGCGGACCTTGTCACAGATTCGACGAACGACGACAACGGGGCTGCCGAGTTTTTCAACCTCATTTTCAAAATAAGAAGCAACAACCGGCACTGAGGCAGATGGCTGATTTCTTCGCGAAATTAAGACAGGGTCTTCGGAAACTCAAAGGAATAGACTTCGAAAGAAGCATAACGATCAAGGTTCTGCTCTTTATCGGGCTCGTCCTCGCCGTTACCATACTGGCTCCCTCCCAGAGCCAGCTGACGATCCACTACGACGTCGGGACCATCTGGACACATGAGGACGTGATCGCCCCGTTTTCGTTCCCGATATACAAGGATGCCGCCGAGTACCAGAAGGAAGTGAAAGAGGCCGTCGAGAACGTGAAGCCTGTATTCGACCGCGTTGAGATAGAGAGATATCGTCTCGACTCCGTTTCGGCATTCATCTCGCAGGTCCAGAGCGCCCTCCAGCTCCAGCTGAAGACAGAACGGGAGAGGAACAGAGCAACGTTCGCCAGGGATTCGGTCGTATTGTATAACATACTCCAGAACTTTTCGTACAGATTTTCCAGCACGGACTGGCACCAGCTCCTGGTCAATCTCTACCGCAACCCGGCCATGCTGCAGCGTATCGGCTCGCTCGCTCCGACCGTCACATCTATACTGGCCAGCGATTATCAGACAGGCATCATAGACAGGCCGAGAGACCAGGTAGGCTCCTCGGTGATCGTGGTTCGTCACAGGAATTCAGAGACCCCTCTGCCGCTCGAGCAGGTTCTAACACTCCAGGACGTGGCCAACCAGCTCGACCTCGCGGCGCTCAGCATGCTCAAGGGGGACACGACGACCTCGCAGATACTCGCTTCCGCGATCGCTTCGCAGGTTCTTCCTAACCTTTCATACAACAGGACCCAGACCCAGCGCGAGATAAACGCGGCGGTCGACCTTGTCCCGAAGACGGTCGGATTCGTCAAGGAGAACGAGCGCATCATCGGCAAACACGACCGGATAACAAACGACATCAAGCTCAAGCTGGACTCGCTGGAGAAGGCACTCCAGGAAAGGACCGGCGCCGCGGACATCATGCTCCAGTACGGCGGCAAGTTCCTCATGATGCTCGTCATCATCGGCCTGCTGAGCATCTACCTGTTCCTCTTCAGGAAGAAAGTTTTCTACAACAACAAAATGCTCCTGCTGATAGCCGTGCTCATCCTTTTCGAGGGGCTGCTCATGTATTTCGCGTTCACCGCCCAGACGGCTCTCCCTGTGCAGTACCTCGTCCTGGTACCCGTCGCATCGATGATACTGACGATCGTTTTCGATTCGCGCGTCGCGTTCCAGGCAACTGTCGCCATCGCCCTTCTTGTCGGAGCGATGAAAGGAAACGATTTCAGCGCGGCATTCACTGCGCTCAGCGCGGGAGCACTTGCAGTATACACCGTCCGCGACATCAAGAACAGAACGCAGATCTTCAGAAGCCTCGTCTTCATATTCCTCGGATATGCGGTGGCGACTCTCGCCGTCTCTTTCCAGAGGGCCGAGGACGCTTCGACAATACTCGCCGATTTCTCGCTCATCGCGGTTAACTCCGTCCTCTCGCCGATCATCACTTTCGGGCTGCTGATATTCTTCGAGAAGGTATTCAACATCGCCACCGACCTCACGTTGCTCGAGCTTTCCGACTTCAACCAGCCTCTGCTGCGCGAGCTTTCACAGAAGGCACCGGGAACGTTCCACCACTCCATCATCGTGGGAACGCTGGCCGAAAAGGCCGCCGAGGCTGTCGGCGCCAATCCGATACTCGCCCGCGTCGGGGCGTACTACCACGACATCGGCAAAACGCTGAAGCCGGAGTATTTCATCGAGAACACGATGGACTCAAACAAATCGAAGCACGACTGGCTCCCTCCCGACATCAGCGTGCAGATGTCGACTGGCTCCCTCCCGACATCAGCGTGCAGATGGTCATGTCCCATGTTACAGAGGGCGTGGAGCTCGGCAGGAAGTATCACCTTCCGCAGCGCATACTGGATTTCATCCCGATGCACCACGGCACCACGCTCGTCGCGTATTTCTACGGCAAGGCCCTGAAGAGACCCTTTGCAACAGGAGACATCAGTGCGGACGATTACAGGTACGACGGACCGAGGCCCAGGTCGAAGGAGACCGCGATAGTCATGCTTGCCGATTCCGTCGAGGCTGCGACCCGCTCGTTGAAGGAAAAATCAATGGGGAGCATAGTTTCCATGATCGACGCGATAGTCAAGAGCAGGTACGAGGAGGGACAGCTTGACGAGACGAATTTGACTTTCGGCGACCTTACAAAAATAAAAGAGAGCTTCCTGGCGGTCCTATCGGGGATTTACCACAAGCGCATCGAGTACCCCGGACAGCAGAGCGGTCCTGCCGAGGAGGCCCCTGTCAGGGATGAAGAGATTCCGGAACCCGTGAAGGAACTTAGCCAGCAGGAGCTTGACGAGCTCGCCCCCCCGTCTCTCGCAGCTCCGAAGAAGAAAGCCCGCCGGACCGGAAAAGCACGCCCGGCGAAACGGCCCCGAAGGAAATAAGCATCCCTCCTGCATAAGCAAAGATGGCTGCACCGGAACTAAACAGGAAAATCTCCAACCAGCTTGAACTGTTCTTCGAGTTCATGAAATTCGAAAAAGGACTCTCGGACAACAGCCTGTCATCATACCACAACGATCTAAACCAATATGCCAAGTTTGTCGAAGATTGCGAGCTCACAGGATTCAATGAGGTCTCACGCGATGTTGTTAGAAAATATTTGAAGGGACTTTTTGACGGCAACTTGAAGCAAAGCAGTATCGCCAGAAAATTTTCAGCTGTAAGAAATCTTCATCACTTTCTGGTATTCAGAAAGGTTTCGGAGATCGATCCCACGGCAAATTTAGATCGCCCGAAACCTTCTAAGAAGCTCCCCGTTGTCCTGAATAGGGACGAAATGGAGCGGTTGATCAAAGCCCCCGATACGACATCCGAGCTCGGGATTAGAGATCGGGCAATCATCGAGACGCTCTATGCTACGGGTGTCAGGGTCAGCGAGCTTGTTAATCTCAAGAAAAGAGATTTAATTAAAAGTGAGAACGTCATTAGAGTTTTCGGCAAGGGATCGAAGGAGAGGATTATCCCCATCGGCGACATCGCGCTTGACTGGATTGACCGTTACGACAAGGCCGTCCGGTCGGGAAGCGCTCGCAGACAGGCAGCCGGGGCACGATTGCCGGCAAGCGACCTGATCTTCATGAATTCCCGCGGCGGAAAGATATCGAGGATCTCCATCTGGAGAATGCTCAGGAAATATTCGAGAGCAGCGAACATCAGGAAAGAGATTCACCCGCATACGCTGAGGCACACCTTTGCCACTCATCTCCTCGAAGGAGGCGCCGATATCCGCGCCGTGCAGGAGATGCTCGGACACAGCGACATAGGCACCACACAGATATACCTGCACCTCGACAGGAGCTATCTGAAAGAGGTGCTCGACAAGTTTCATCCAAGAGGAAAAAATGCTACGTGAGTTGTACATACTGCCGATCCTTTTATTTTCTGTAATCATACACGAGATCTCGCACGGCTATGCGGCGCTTAAACTAGGCGACCCGACCGCGCGCGACTCCGGAAGACTTACACTGAACCCGATCCCGCACATCGACCTCGTCGGGTCAATCATAGTCCCCCTCTTCTCCCTTCTGACGGTTGGACAGGTGCTGATTGCCTGGGCCAAGCCGGTCCCCGTCAACCCGATGAACTTCTCGGACTACAAGCGCGACGAGATCATAGTCTCGGCCGTCGGGCCGCTTTCCAACCTCGTTATGGCGCTTATTTGTTCGCTCGCAACGATCGGCCTGCTGCAGCTTCAGCCGATCATAGGGCCTGCGGGTTCTTCGTCCCCGTTCTATGTGTTTCTCCTGAAAATGTTCTCTGGGGGAATTTACCTGAATGTGATACTCGGCGTGTTCAACCTTGTCCCGGTCCCTCCGCTGGACGGCTCGCATGTACTCGCTTCCTTCCTTCCCGACTCCGCGGCGGCGACTTACAGCAGGATCGGCTTCATGGGTATTTTCCTGATCATCCTGCTGCTGCAGATTCCTGCGTTCCTGGCGATCTTCAACGCCGTGATCAATTTCTTCTATGCCCCGCTTTACCAGCTTGTCATATCGTTCGCATGAAGATTTGATAATTCCATTATTCACAGGTCCCGCATCGACGGGCCGTAAATTAAATCAATGACTACCAGAACCGGAAGTATAGACATAAAATGATCGTAATGAAGTTCGGCGGAACCTCAGTCGAGGATTCCGACTCAATCAGAAGAGTCATAGAAATCGTAAAATCGGAAATACCGAGAAAGCCGCTCGTCTTCGTCTCGGCGTGTGCGGGCGTGACCAACCGCCTCCTGAGAATTGCATCGCTCTCCGCCGAGGGAAAGAAGGACGAGGCAAACGACCTCATCACGGATATCAAGGCGAGGCACGAGAAGCTCGTCGAAGAGCTCATCCCATCCGATCTCCCCAAGAATTACCTCAGGGGAAAGATTTCGGTTTACGCCCACGAACTCAAGAATCTTTCCCAGGCTATTTCCGTCATCGGAGAGGTGACGGGCAGGTCGCTGGACACGATCGCCTCGTACGGCGAGCGGCTCTCCTCCATGATCATAGCGCAGGCTATGGAAGAAGACTCGGTGAAGTCGATGTTTGTCGACGCGCGTGAGTTCATGATTACCGACGACCACTACACGAAAGCCGTGCCGCTCTTCCCCGTGGTCGAGGAGAGGGCAAAGAAACTCCTCCTCCCTCTCGCGCTCAACGGCTACGTCGTGGTGACTCAGGGTTTCATAGGATCGAACGGGAAAGGTATCACGACGACTATCGGGCGCGGCGGGTCTGACTATTCAGCCTCGATCATCGGATCGCTCCTCGAGGCGGAGGAAATCCAGATCTGGACCGACGTAGACGGAGTCCTGACGGCCGACCCATCGATAGTCGGGGCCGCGAGACGGATCAGGAAGATGACTTTCAACGAAGCGTCGGAGCTCGCCTATTTCGGCGCCCGGGTGCTCCATCCCAAGACGATCCTTCCTGCCGTCGACAAAAACATACCGGTGTACGTCAGGAATTCAAGGAACCCATCCTACCGCGGGACGCTGATCACAAAAGGGGACGGGAACGAAGAGGGAATCGCCAAATCGATAGCGTACAAGGAACGGATTACGCTGCTCAACCTGGAATCGAGCCGAATGTTCCTCGCCCCGGATTTCCTCGAGGCCGTATTCGCGGTATTCAGCAAGTACCACGTGATCGCTCACGCGGTGGCAACGAGCGAGGTAAGCGTAACCGTAGCCATCGACGACACGTCGCACCTCGAAGACCTGAAGAGCGACATTTCCGAGTTTGCCGAGATCTCCTCGTCGGGCGGCAAGGCCATCGTCTGCGTCGTCGGGGAAAACATACGGTACAATCCCGGCGTCGTCGGGAGGATCTTTTCCGCGCTGAAGGACATCCGCATAAACATGATTTCCCAGGGCGCGTCTGAGATTAACATCGGTTTCGTGGTGGATGAGAACGACATCGAGGCGGCGGTCCGGCTGCTGCACGCGGAACTTTTCGCCAACCCGTCTTCGCAGGGATCGCCCGATCAGCTTTTCGATTGAAGCGGTAATTCGCCCGGCACTAAAACTTACTCTAATAGAATGACAGACAAGATCAGATACGAACAGAACCTTCTTCATGTCGAGGATATCCCGGCGGCAGACCTCGCGGAGAAATTCGGAACGCCGCTATATGTCTACAGCGGCGGCCAGATCGCCAGGAATTTCGGACTGCTGCAGAAGGCATTCAGCGTCATACCCGGCGCGAAGATACTGTACGCGCTGAAGGCCAACTCGAACCCCGAGATACTGAGACACATCTGCTCTCTCGGTGCCGGCGCCGACACGGTTTCGGCCGGCGAGATATTCCTCGCATTGAGAAGCGGGTTCGCGCCCGGGTCTATCTCTCTCGCAGGAGTCGGCAAGACGGACCTGGACATAGACTTCGCGCTCAGCCGCGGGATAGGGACGATAATTGTCGAATCGAACGAAGAGCTGAAGGTGGTTTCCGAGCGGGCCAGCGCCCTCGGACGCACCGCCACGGTGTCGCTGAGGATAAATCCCGACGTCGACGCGCGCACACACCCGCACATATCTACCGGCCTGAAGGAGAACAAGTTCGGCATCAACATAGACAAAGCGGGCGAGACCGCGGCGCGCGCCGTCAAAATGAAGAACATCGAACTCGTCGGAATACATTCGCACATCGGCTCGCAGGTGACGGAGCACGCCCCGTTCGAAGAAGCCGCGGATTCCATCAGGAAATTCGTCCTCGACCTGAAGAAGCGGGGGATCGAAATCAAACAAATAGATGTCGGCGGAGGTATCGGCGTCAGGTACAGAAACGCGATCAAGCACGATCTCCTGCCGGTCGAGAAGAAGGAAGAACCGGTCATTAACCTCAATTCGCTGGCGAAAGTCATAAAAGACCGCCTCTCCTTCCCCGGATGCGAGATCGCGATCGAACCCGGCAGGTATATCGTCGCAGAGTCGGGCGTCCTGTTGACCCGGGTTTTGTACAGGAAGGAATCGGCCGGGAGGAGATTCATTGTCGTCGATGCCGGCATGAACGACATGATGCGCCACGCCCTCTATTCGGCCTACCACCAGATCGTTCCGGTCAAGCTGAAGGATTCCGGATTCTCTCCTGCGGATGTCGTGGGACCCGTCTGCGAAACCACGGACGCGTTCGCAGTCCAGAGAGAACTTCCTGCGCTGAACAGAGGCGACCTCGTCGCGATACTGACTGTCGGTGCTTACGGCTATTCGATCGCTTCGAACTACAACTCCCGCCCGAAACCCGCCGAAGTATTCGTCGAGAAGGATTCCGCGCGCGTCGTCAGGGACCGCGAAACCCTCGACGATTTGATTTAGAACCCGGTTTCTAGTTATTTGAATTATCCGGGAGCATCCGAGACACGCTCCCGGATCGGCCTTGTCAGGTGAACACAACGAGAAAAGATAATTCAGAAGGAAGATCAGAAAGATGAAATCGTACGATGTGGCAGTTGTAGGTGCAACAGGATTGGTCGGACGGAAGATGACGCAGGTCCTCGAAGAACACAAATTTCCAGTCAAGGCACTTACCCCGCTGGCCTCAAAGCGATCGGTAGGCAAAGAGATTCTGTTCAAAGGCGAGAAGATAAAGGTGAAGGAACTGACGCCGGATAGTTTCAAGGGAATAGAGATAGCACTCTTCTCGGCGGGGGCGACAGTCAGCAAGGAGTTCGCTCCGATCGCGGCAAAAGCCGGGACCGTCGTCATCGACAACAGCAGCGCGTGGCGGATGGACCCGGAGATACCTCTCGTGGTCCCGGAAGTGAACCGCGGCGACATATTCAGGCATCACGGGATAATCGCAAACCCGAATTGCTCGACAATCCAGATGGTCGTCGTACTTAAGCCGCTCCACGACAGGTACCGCATCAAGCGTGTCGTGGTCTCGACGTACCAGTCGGTCACCGGTGCCGGGCAGAAAGGCGTCGACCAGCTGGACGAAGAACTCGGGAAGAAGCACGGCGACACGCATAAGTTCCCTCACAGGATCGCGTTCAACTGCCTCCCGCATATAGATGTATTCCGTGAAGACGGTTATACGAAGGAGGAGTTCAAGATGGTCTTCGAGACCACCAAGATTATGGGCGACCCCTCGATAAAGGTGAGCCCGACATGCGTGCGCGTGCCGGTCTTTGGCGGCCACAGCGAGAGCGTCAACATCGAATTCGAGAAGCCGTATGAACTCGAGGATGTGCTCGAGCTGCTGAAGAAATCGCCGGGGATCATCGTCGAAGACGACCCCTCGAAGAACCTCTACCCGATGCCGCTGAACGCTTACGACAAGGACGAGGTTTTCGTCGGGCGCATCAGGCGGGACGACACCGCCCCGAATGCGATAAACATGTGGATAGTCTCCGACAACATAAGGAAGGGGGCCGCGACAAACGCGGTTCAAATCGCCGAGGAACTGGTTAAAGGCAGAGACTGAGAAAACATTACAAACGAAGGGGTATGGTCATCCCGGCTCCTGCGTTCGAAGCGGAAGCCTGTCAGCCCGCCATCACGACATCCTGTCTTACAATTGCAGCTGTTTCAACCTCGGCGCGAATGTCCTCACCGCTCCCACGACCAGCAGAGCCATAGTCCCTCCGAATACCACCGACGGGACGAGTCCTATCAGCTTCGCGGCGACGCCCGACTCGAATGCCCCCAGCTCGTTGGACGACCCGACGAATATCCCGTTGACAGCCGCGACGCGGCCGCGCATCTCGTCCGGCGTATGCAGCTGAATGATCGTGTGCCGGATTACCACGCTCACGTTGTCGAACATCCCGCTTAATAGAAGTATGAAGAGCGAAAGGTAGAAATTCTTCGAGAGTGCAAATGCGATGATTGCGACGCCGAATCCGAACACGCATATGAGAAGGTTCCGTCCCGCGCGCTTGAAGAACGGATAATGCGTCTGGAATATGGACATGATCGCAGCCCCCACGGCCGGGGCCGCTCGCAGGAAGCCTAACCCCTTGGCCCCGGTGTGCAAGACCTGGTCGGCAAAGATAGGAAGCACCGCGATCGCCCCGCCGAAGAAGACCGCAAACATGTCCAGCGTTATGGCGCTGAGAATGATCTGGTCGCGGAAGACAAACTTAAGCCCGCCGGCAAGACTCTGCATTATGGACTCACCTGCCTTGTGTTCCGGTACCGGCTTTCTGGAAACGATCGTGAAGGCTGCCAATCCGATCATTGTCATGATTACTACCCCGGTGTATGCAGAGCCTACTCCGGAAAAACCGTAGATCAAACCGCCCACGGCCGGCCCGGTGACATCCGCCAGCTGCCAGGAGACACTGTTCCAGGTCGATGCGTTGCCGTACAGCTCCCTCGGGACAAGCTGCGCCAAGAAGGCGCTTTGCGATGGGGTCAGGAAGCCGCGGGCAAGTCCGGTGATGAAGATGATCACATAGATCGGGAAGACTCCGTGCGTGTGAAGTATCCACTCCGATTTCGTCGAGATCAGAAGAAGTGCCGAGGCACAGACGAAGTACAAGGTGCTCGACGAAAGGATGACGCCCTTTCTGCCTACGTTATCGGCCACGTGGCCGGCGAAGAGCGATACGGCAAAGAACGGCAGCGCTTCGGAGAGCCCTATCAGACCGAGTGAAAGCGCGTCGTGGGTGATCTGGTAGACCTGCCACCCGACAATTACCGACTGCATCTGGATACCGAACGTCAGCGTGAAGCGGGCAATGACGAACCATCTGAAATCCCTGATTCGGAGAGATGCGTAAGGATCGGCGGTGTCTAAAGGAGGTTCCATCGAAGGCTATTAATCAAGATAACAGGAGGCGGCAAAGAAGAAAAACGCGGGGGAGACTCAGGATGACATGTCAGCTGGTTGGGGTGCAAGAACAATGATGTCATTCCTTCGACATCGATCCAGTACGACTCACCGTCACCTGGCCAGTATCCGTTCAGTATTCATCCAACGAACGCAAAGCACCGGCCACGCATCTACGGCACCGCGACCGGTTCCGAGCCCGAAACCGTGTCCGCCCTTCTCGAAGATATGAAGCTCACACGGCACACCTGTATCATGAAGCGCTGTGAAGAATTTTATGCTCTGCTTGACGGGCACCGTTCTGTCATCCGCGGCGTGGACGATAAATGTTGGGGGCGTGTTTTTATCGACCAGACGGTAGAATGGAACGAAGGAGTTTTTATCTCCGGAATTCACCGGCTCTTTATCCGCATCCGGATGAAGCCAGTCGAGTGCCGGATACACGAGTATCATGAAATCGGGTCTACAGCTTACCGAGTCGATTCGGTCTCTTATCACCGTCCGCTCGTAATGAGTGGCCAGTCCCGCCGGGACAAATCACGACCGCGGCATGGTTCGGATCCGGCTTCACCGGCAGGTAGACGGCCAGGTCGGGCTGGTAGACATTATATACCCGGTTGTTGATTACTTTCTCCTCGTTCTTCTCGCTCCCTGTCCCCGGCGCGAGGCCCGGCCAGATGTTCACCGTCTGCTGCCCGCAGGCCGGAATTGACACGAAAAAAGCCAACGCTGCCATCAGCTCTCTAATTTGTCTCATGATTCTGCTCCTCTCTCCAGATACCACATCTCCACGTCACCCAGTCCCACCGTCTCCCAATCACCTAGTCTCCCGGTCGCCTACTCCCCCACCCATCTCTTCTTCCATGCCGGGTAAGCATCGAGAACCTGCTGCGGGCCGTATCCATACCACCTGTACCCGGTCCTCCTCTCCCTGTCGACCTGCGCGAGGGAATAGACTATCCTGTCGCGCCTGTTGCAGAAGAGCGGCCGGTTGGTTTTGAGCTCGTAGTAGCGCGACCAAACCGGTGGTGCTTTCGGGTCCTTCACCACAACCACGTCGAAGTCGGTATTATGATAGCGGTATGAGACCTTCGGCGCCGGTATCGAATCCGCCCGGATGCCAAAAATCCTCGAGTCGTAAAACCATTTGACAGCGCTCTGTACCGCCTTTATCACCCGCTTCCCCGGGTGATCGATGCTCATGAGGAGCATGACGATGTCGGAGCTCTCGAAACTGCATGCCGATGGCGGCTCGAAAGTCCGCGCCCACCTCGGCTTGAGCGTGATGTCGTCGTGCTGCTGGCACCACACGGTAATCTTCCCGTTCTCGTTGATCTGGCAATTCAGTATGCAGTCAATCCCTTTTTCGAACGCGGTCTTCACCCGCTGCCTGAGCGATCTGTCGACAAAAGAGTAGTACGGTCTCCCCTCGACGATGTGGTGGAGCACCTGCATCACGCCGATCATCGCGTCGTCGTTGAATGTGATATAGCGGCTGTAATCCTTCCTCAGTGGGTAGAACTGCGGCCAGCCGCCGTTGGGATACTGCGCGCGAAGGATGAAATCGATCCCCTTCAGGCAGGCCTTCTTGTACCTCTCGTCTCCATTGAGGGTGTAAGCCTTCGCGAGGTACTCGACTTGCGTGTGCGTGGCTCCGTTGTCGAACGTCGTGTTGACCGCGTTCTTCGAAGCCAGGACAGTCTTCTTCTGCGCGGGCGTAAGGATCGCGAGCATGTCGTAGTTCTTGGGCCAACCGCCGTTCTTCTTCTGGAAGAGAAGGATGTTGTCGGCGATGTCTCTCACGTCTTCAGGTGAATAGCGCTTCCTCTCCGGCAGCGGGTTGATGACATGGTCTTCATCGCGGATGTCGTACCAGTGATGCGCGCTGTCGCAGAAGCCCGAAATGTCTATGACGCTGCCGGTGTCGTTCCGAGTGAGGTCCTGCGCGCGGGTTGCCGGGACCGACAATGTCATGAGAAAGAAGAAGAGGCTGGATATGAGAGGTACTTTTTTCATGGCGTCCCGTATTTCTTTATTACCAGGTATCTGAGCTCGGTATCTCCGACATTCCTGATGCCGTGCTCAACGTTCGACGGACAGTAGAGGCTCGTATAAGGACCGACGACTTTCGTCCGCCCGTCGAGATAGAACTCGGCCTTCCCCTCAAGCACAAAGAAGAATTCATCCTCGGCATGGTGGTGGGGCGCATGCGTGGCCTCATGCGGACGGACAACGCTCAGCTTGACCGTCTTCCCGTCGGCGAACTTCTTGTCTGCGAACCAGTACTGGTATCCCGCCTTTGTCGATTCGACCCTTGCCGGGTTGAATTCATTTATACAATTCTCAATCGAGTACTTACCGCTGTCAGGCGGAGCGGCGGTGCCGCTTGTCTTAACCGGTAAAGTCCCCGAAAATAAAAAAAGCCACATCGCTGCGGCTGCGGATAAAAGAAAGATTGTTCTCATCGCATGCCCTTCGGATTTATATCGGATAAACTCGGCTCCTGTGATACGGAGTTTTCTATTTCTCCAGTTCCATGTCGAGCACCGGCACATCCCAGTGCCCGGCCAGTATCTCGAACCGGCGCTGTTCCTCTTTCTTATATGTCTCCTGGTCGGGAAAGAGTTCGCGCGCGAGTTTTTCCTCGCTGAAGCCGTCGTCGGTCGTCTGGATGTTCCTCCACACGATAGTCACCCTGAAATCCCACCTCCCGTCCTCCGTCCCGTGCAGGCGCGGACGCGTCAGCGTTAGTTTCAGGATCCTTCCCAGCTCCATCTGTTTCTTCAACAGCGGATGGTGGTTCTTCTTGTACAGCCGGATGAATTCGTCCGCATGCCCCCACTGCGTTTTGTAATAGTATTCGACGGTGTAAGGCTTATCCTGAGTCTTGTTTTCCATGATCTCAATTAATGTGATAAAGAATGGACTAAATTCCAATTTCGGGCGGCGCCAGTGCCCAATTCGCATCCCGAGCCACAATCCACAATTGTCATTCTGAGGAGACCGGGCGACGAAGAATCCAGACCCAAGAGCCATGGCAGCATCCCCCACACTCCAGCCCGCATCCCTTACCATTGATTTCATCCCCTATCCATAATAACAGTCCGTGAAAATCCGTTATACCCGTCCAATCCGCGTTCCATCCCCGGGCCATAAAGAAAAAGAGGCTGTCCAGAAAGTCTTGTCTGTCATGCTGAACGAAGTGAAGCATCCATTTTTCAGAACGAATAAGTGGATTCTTCAGTCGCTCCGCTCCTTCAGAATGACATTTTCCTTGTTTTGGGACAACCTCCTCTCTGAAATACCGATCATGCCGTTCGGCTCAACCGCCGACCTCTACGGCGACAAATCTCGATATGTACGTGTTCCCCTGCTTCGACAGTACTCTCAGCATTATCGCGTCGCCTTCGTTCTTCCCTTTCAGGATGTTCATGAAGTCTTCCGGCGAACTGATCTTCTGGTGATCCACTTCCGTAATGATATCGTTCTTCAGGAGCGTCCGCTCTGCCGCCGGACCGCCCGGGGTGACGCTGGCAACCAGCACGCCGTGATCGACTCCCGCGTCCTTCATCGTCTTCGAGTCGAGCTTCTGGATGGAGATCCCGAGCTTCGCAACATCGGTTTTCCCTGACTGGTCAGGCTGGGGCTTCTCGGTCTGCGTTCCCTGGTCGTCGCTCGCCAGTTCCTTCTGCGAGATCTCGCTCAAGGTAACGTTCTTCGAAATCGTCTTCCCGCCCCTGAAGATATTCAGCGTGACGACGTCGCCCGGCTTCAGCTCCGCTATCAGCGTTTGTATTTCGTTCGCGGCGTCGACTTCCTTCCCGTTCACCGCGAGTATCACGTCGCCCGCCTTGACCCCCGCCGCCAGAGCCGGACTGTTCGGACGCACATTCTGTACGAGGACGCCCTGGGGCTTCGGCAGTCCGAGAGCGCGCGCATCGGTCTCGTCCATGCCGGGCTTCAACTCGACGCCGAGCATGGGCCGGCGAACTCTTCCGTAAGCGATGATGTCCTCCGCCGTCTTCTTGACGAGATTTATCGGGATCGCGAATCCATAACCCTCGTTGTAGCCGGTCCGAGTCGCGATGGCGGCGTTGATCCCGACGACCTGGCCGCGGATGTTGACGAGCGCGCCGCCGCTGTTACCCGGATTGATCGCCGCGTCGGTCTGAATGTAATTCCGGATGCCCCACCGATCCGCCGAGATGTCTATATCTCTCCCCAGCGCACTGACTATACCAGCGGTCACCGTGGAAGTCAATCCGAGCGGGTTGCCGATCGCCAGGACCCACTGCCCGACTTCTACGCTGTCGGAGTTTCCGATCGACGCTATAGGAAGGTTGCTCGCGTCGATCTTGATGACCGCAACGTCGGTCGTCGGGTCGGTACCGATCAGCCTGGCCGGGAACTCCCTCTTATCGTAGAGCTTCACCCTGATCCCGTTCTTGTCTGCATCCTCGACGACATGGTTGTTCGTTATTATGTACCCGTCACGCGTCACTGTCACGCCCGACCCCATTCCCTTCTCGGGCTGGGGATTAGGGATGTTGAACTGGAAATTATGAAAGAAGGGAATGTCCGGCATCTTCGACTTCGGCGTCGACGTGACTGTCACGCTGACAACGGCGGGGGTGACCGCCTTCGATATCGCGATAAACGCGTTCTGCGTCTGAAGCAGGTTGATGTCGGTTGCCGGTATAGGCGCCAGTCCGCCGAGCTTCACGGTTTCGCCCGAAAATCCGAATGTATCTCCCACTCCGTTGAAACTCATGACAAGCAGCGCGCCGAACACGACTCCGACAACGACCAGAAGCGCCGCCCCGACCAACGTTCTCTTGCGCATATTTATTTCCTCCAACTCATTTTTGTTATTACTCATCGATCAGCATGATCTTACGAAGATCAAATCCCAAGCACCAAACTCTAAATCCTAAACAAATTCAAAAGAAGAAAACACAAAATGCTAAACCCGCTCACACGGCTAAACGCCACACTCACTGACTCCAGGCATTTTGTATTTTATCTTTATTGCTTTGAACATTTTCCCGTCCGAATTATTTATATGTCGGGATGCCGCTGCCGCCTTGCGACATGCCGTATCATCAAAAATCACGATGCCGGAACGGCGAAGGCGGCATTTAGAGTTTAGTATTTAGAATTTCCTTTTCGGCATCTTTGCACTTGGCCCTCTGACCTTCTCAGATTGACGCCGCCATGAACTTCAACGATTTTATTTCCTTCAGCATGCCGGCATGTCTCTTAAGGTAAACAAAAGCGAAGTTTGCGAGTTCATTCCGGAGAGCCGGATCCATCCCGGCTCCTGCCGCCGCCGCCGGGCTCAGCCCGACGAAACTCCGCAGCGTCAAAAGGGCCGAACCGGAGAGTAGAAAACCCTCGTTCAGATTTGCCGAACACGTCTCGCATAGAGGGCCGCCCTTTTCGACAACATAGTAAACTTTCCGCTGCGTCTCAAGGTCGATCGGCTTTCCGCAGACCAGGCAATTCCCGAAATTCGGCGTGAAACCGAGCCCGATCGCGAGATTGAGACCGAAATGGGCAAACGTGTTCCTCGGAAACGTCTGCGGGCTGTCCAGCGCGGCGAGCGAATCAACCAGCAAATTGAACACCTTCTCGTTCTCCTCCTCGTCGTGCATCACACGGTCCGTTATCTCGATGAGCGACATCGCTATCGACAGCCTGTCGACGTCGCTCGTGAGCGACTTGAAATACTTCACGAAATCGCTCGACGACACGTACTGCAGCTCGCGGTTCTCGCGGCGGTAGAAGACGATCTGGAGGTAATTCAGCGGCTGGAAGAGCGAGCCGAACTTGCTTTTCGGGTTGCGCGCCCCTTTTGCCATGGCGCTCATCTTACCGTAACGTTTCGTGTAAAACGTCACGATCTTGCTGGAATCGCGGTAGTTCACCGCTCTTAGCACGACAGCTTCGGTCTTCTCGATTGACACGGTTCAATTTAACACGGAGGAAGCGAAGTCAAAATTCAAAAGTCAAAGGTCAAAAACACAGTTCAAAACTCAAATCTTTGGTGACGGGGTTTCACTTTTGACTTGTGGTTTTGACTTTTGAGATTTGGAGTTTCAATTTACTTCAATGGTATCATTTCACACGCGATAAGCTGGGTCAACGAGTGACGCGGTAGGGCGACGTGGCGATCCGTTACTTAGTGGTTCTATTCACGCCAGGTTATATCCCAGACGTTCTGGCTCCACAGGGAGTCCTCCTGGACAAGTGGTGTTCCTTCAGGAGCTCTCACGGGGTTGCCGACTGTTCCACGTATTTTATGGAGATGAAGACGCCATCAAGGTGGTCGAAGTCATGATCAATCGTTAAGAGCGTGGCATGAAGCACGGAAGCCATCGCTGCTATCCAGAGATCATTCTTCCCAATCTTTCCCTTGAGGATCAGCTCTCAATGCACTTAACAGTTCCCCAATGGTTTCTTCTCCGGGCCACTTCCCCCAGATCGAAGAGACTATATCTTTTTTCGCCGTGGAATGCTTCCGGCCTACAAGCCAATTCATAAACTTCGGGCCGCTCGGCGTGGATAATCCCTTGATCGATATTTGATATTTGACGGTTTTCAAGACTCAAAACCTGTTTGATGTGATAATGTAATTTAATACCAAAGCCTTGAAATTGGAATGGGACACGAAGGGGAAACGGAGAAACCCTGCGAAGGCCCTGCGTTACCTTGCGAAGGTACCTAAGCTCTTCCCGAGCTACCTTCGCAAGGTTTCCCTGGGGTTTCCTTTCCGCAAGCCGATCCACGTTGCGGAAATAGAAAATCTCTACACCCGTCTTCCTCTCGGCTTGCTCGGCTCATAGTCGGCTCTATCTCCGCATTGAGCCTGCATTCCCGAAATTGGCGGTCGGGGAGCAAAGATGGTGGTGGAACGCGATGTGGGTGGTGAAGTTTTCAACGCCGGGGGGCGATTGGGGATAAACGATTTTAAATAGGCGTTCTGCGACAGTTCAACTGTTGCGGGTCATTCAGAGGTTGTCCCAAAACAAGGAAAATGTCATTCTGAAGGAGCGGAGCGACTGAAGAATCCACTTATTCGTTCTGAAAAATGGATGCTTCACTTCGTTCAGCATGACAGACAAGACTTTCTGGACAGCCTCAGCTGTGAGAGGGAGTTGAACTCTCGGCTGACCTCGCGCTCAGGAGTAGAACTCCTAAACACCTATGGAGAGCCGTCAACCTAGGAGCCTTGACTCGTTCCCCGTTCCATAATCCACCTTGTCAAGGCAGGCCCATTCAGTCTTCGTGTCACGTTCCCATCACGCACATAGACTTCCTTGTCCAGGTGGACAACGTCTGACTTTTTGATTCCCTTCACCTCGATTACGCAGATTTCACCCTCTGAGAATCGCTCAAAGCTAATCTTCACGTTGCCTATCGGCACAGGGTCGAGATGAGTGGAGATAAGATTTCGGACTTTCTGTTCAAAACCGTCGTTGTCACCACGTTTTCCACAGAGTTGGAAATCTCTCTTCAGACCTTTGACCTCGCCTGTATCGCTAACTCCGATCAAAAGTGTTCCGCCTTCCGAATTGAGAAAAGCCGCAATCGTTTTAAGGGAGGCGGTCAACACAGCGCTATCTTTCCGACCTGTTCTGATGCTGAATTCTAGTGTTTCTTTGAACTCTGTGCTGGGGCCTTCGCCTTCAGCGATTAGCTGACGAATTGGGGGATGTTTTTTTTTAAGCGATTCCGCCAGCATAACAAAGCCCTCGTCGATCCTACCCTGAGCAAATTGGATTTTTGAATCCACAACATCCGAGACGCGCACTTCTTTTAGAGTCTTTTTGATCTTTCCTTCCGGAAGATGCTCCACAGGGTTGAAGCAAATGACGGGTAAGTGTCCAGGCAACTCGTATTCAAAATATTCATTGATATCCTCAATATCGTAACAACATTCAATCAAAAAGTTAAGCTTCTGCTTGTCAGTCCACGGGATCGGCTCAACTCTCACCATAACGATTGAGTAGAGTTTAGCGATCCATTCTTCGTCGGAATTTTTGAATAGCTCCAAAGACTCTTGTGCCGACAGTTTTCTCTTTGATGCTACGTCGAGTATTCCTAATAACCCCCCCAAATGAGGCTCCTCAAATATCCGCCTCCACTTTTTCGACTTTCTCAACAGTTCAAAATACTTATCCCGCTTTTCTTTCTTCGTTATTACTCCTGCTTCATATGCGCGCTGTATCTCCTCATATCCTTTGGGAAAAAACTGGGTGTTAATGCGAGATACTGCTTCATGTAAAGATACGGCCTTTTTTCTCGTTCGATTTTGATTCATTGCCTTCTGGAGAATCTCTACAACCTTCCAGTAGTGCTTAAGCTGTTCGTTGACAACGTCTTCTTTCACGTTTTTCTTTTTGGTTGCTTTCATCTCGCCCTCTCATACGTCTCATGTGATAGATCAATATCTAACATACAACAATCACACCTGGTCCGCATGGTCCCACCACGCCACCGTCGCCAAATAGCCGAGCACGCTCGTCAGGCCGAGCACGATCCCGCCGACAGGCTCCGGCGAAGGAAGCGCGCTCCCCGCCGCGCCGCTGTAAAGCGCCGGTATCGCCCACGGAAAGTACAGCATCAATCCCGGCAGCGCCATCCCGACAAGCTGCGTAATGATAAGAAGCAGTATGACGAACCCGATCGGGAGAAGATAACCCCGGCTCGCGCTCGCGACGAAAGCCACCGGCGTACAAAGCAAAATCGTCAGGAGCGCGCTGACCGAGTAGGTCAGGAAAGCCTGCTGTGCAAGTTCAATTGACCAACCACTCAGCCCGACAAACCACCCCGTGATCAGTGCCGCAGCAAAAAGCGCGAGCGAGAGAATGACGCTCCAGGCCGCCACGACGATGAATTTCGCAGCCACAATTGCGGAGCGCGGGACCGGCAGGGCGAGGAGGTCTTTTATGACGCGGTCGGAATACTCCCGCCCGAAGACCCAGCTCGTGACTATTCCGTATCCGAGAGACCCGAGCGCCAGTATTGTCTGGATAAGAAGAGCGAAGAAATTAGGCCAGTCCGCCTTGCCGAGTGCCGAGGCTTTCGCGCCCATCGTGGCCGACCTCCCGGCGATCTCCGGATGCTTCGCGACGAACGTCAGCATCCCCATCATGACGCCCACAAACAGGAAGAACAATATCGAGACGAGGAATACCTTCGACCTCCGCGCCTTGAGCGATTCAGACCATAGCGCCGCCGGTAAATTATTCATCCTGAGAAGTCCTTTGTTGAAACATGGGGCACTGATCGCACGGAAAGAGCACGGATCCACGCGGATAATTATAACAATACAAACCCGTGCGAATCCGTAAAATTCGTGTCATCCGTGTTCTATTTCCTTCACTGGGATCATTGCCGCGTCCCTCCGCTGGAGCCGATGACGCGCAGGAAGTACGACTCCAGGTCCTCCTCGTCGACTCTAAGCATCACCGGCGGACATCCCGCATTGACCAGGAGCGACGCTATATTCTCGGGATTCATTACGGCTTTCCCGTCGTCGATCGCCACCAAATCTCCCTCCAAAGCCGAAGCGGCAAAGCCTGCCCGGTTCAGTACCGGGATCGCCTTCGGGTTGTCCCTCGTGGAGAGAAGAAGCCGGCGGCGCATCTGGCTCTCGAGCTTATCGGTGTCCACCTCCCGGAGCAGACGCCCTTCATGTATGATCCCGATGCGGCTGGCGAACTTAGAGATCTCGCCGAGTATGTGGCTCGATATAAAGATCGTCACTCCCTTTTCGGCCGCGAGCTCTCTTAGCATTTCGCGGACCTCCACGATGCCTTCGGGGTCGAGTCCATTTGCGGGCTCGTCGAGTATCAGCATTTCAGGATTGTGGATGAGCGCTTTCGCGAGTCCCAGTCTCTGCGCGTTGCCGAGTGAAAGGTTCCTGGCCGGCCTGTCGGCGTATTCGCCGAGACGGAGCCTTTCGATAATCGAGTCAACACACCGCGGGTCGGAAATCGAACGGAGCCTGCGGATCATCTCCAGGTTTTCTCTTACAGTCAGGTCGGGATATGAATAAGGTATCTCAACAAGGTACCCGACCCGGTTCCAGAGATCGTGGTTCTTTGGGCTCGCCTTCTGTCCGTACAGGTACGCCTCCCCGGATGTCGGCCTGATCATCCCGAGAAGCATGCGGATGGTGGTCGTCTTCCCTGCGCCGTTGAGTCCCAGAAAACCGTAGATCTCTCCCTCACCGACGTGCAGCGAAATCTCCCTGACGGCGCGGACCCCGCCGAAGGTTTTCGATATTCGATCGGTGGTGATGCAGTCGGGCATTTCAGTCACTCACTTCTCAGCGCCGCGTCGCCGTTAACATCGGAAGCGTCCAATCGCCGTCCGTTCGAACGCGCGAAGCGCGCTTGGGCAACGGACAGCTCACGTCTCACAGAGGTTGTCCCAAAACAAGGAAAATGTCATTCTGAAGGAGCGGAGCGACTGAAGAATCCACTTATTCGTTCTGAAAAATGGATGCTTCACTTCGTTCAGCATGACAGACAAGACTTTCTGGACAGCCTCCGAGCTCATAGGATGCATCGGTTTCAACCGATGCTGACGACCTGACTCGTCCATGAATAACTACCCACCCTGATTTTTGTTGAAGTTAGGAAACACCCGGCGGACAAACAAGCGGAGCCCGGGATTCGACCGGTGGCACCGCCATGCAGGGTTTCGCCATCTTTTCAAGGATGCCGGGCATCTCCTTCCCCATAACTCCTCCGCTTCCGCTTTAAATCCCCCCGCGCCGGAAAAATTGTCATTCCCGGCACTCCAAACTTCATTTCTTCGAACCCAAACGTATCCGCGGCGAATTCAAACCTCATTTCTCCGAATCCGAATGTAATTCCCGGCTTTCAATCCGCATTTCTCATGATTCAAATCACGTTTCCGAAATCTCAATCGTCATTTCTCCGGCTCCGGGCCGCTCCGCGACGGTTTCAGCCTCCATTTTCCCCGCTCAGTCTTCATTTCTTCAGCCGCGACCACCATTTCTGGCACTCGATCTCTACCCTGAAGGTCCCGCGTCACCTTGCGAAGGTACCTAAGCTCTTCCCGCGCTACCTTTGCAAGGTTCCTGGGCGTCCACGGGTTTTCAGCTTTGAGTTGTGGTTTTGACTTTTGAATTTTGACGTTTGATTTTACTTAATCATCAATCCGCCACCAAGAAGGCGGATTTCGTCTCAAATGACGAGATCACTTGAGACTCAACATCTTCATGACCTTACTCCACTTATCTGCACTGATTCGGTAGAAATAGACTCCTGAAGCAACCTGTTCGCCGTTCCTGTTCATGCCGTTCCATGTTAACTCGGTATAACCTGCCGGATAGTCACCATCAGCCACCTGTGCAACCTTTCTTCCTACCACATCATAAACAGCGAGCTTCACATGCGACGCCTTCGGGAGCTCGAAGGCTATTTTTGTCGACGGGTTAAACGGATTTGGGAAATTGTTGTAAAGCTTATAATCCTTCGGTGCTCCGATAGAAATCTTTATGCCCTTAGTCCAACTCTGGCCATCAGCATTAGTTATTGTTGCCGTCAATGTAGTGTCTTTGCCGATCGGAGCTTTCCTGTCAACTGAAAAAGTAAATTCGGCATCTCCTGAGCTGTTGGCTGGAATGCTTTTGAGGAGGGCAGTGTTCGATTTGAACTCCAGCCATGACGGCAGATTATTAAATGCCACCGAAACATTCTTCGCTTCAAGCGTAGAATTGTTCTGGACACTGAGTGAAATCGTGTTGTCCGTCGATGCAAATGGTATTTGCCAGGTTTGTCCGGTGCCATTGCTTGAGGTAACCTTCCCAGTTTGGGCAATTGTGTTGCCAACGATCAGCAATGCGAGAATTACGGCTGTTCTCACTTCACAAACACCTCCATTCTTCCTGCACCTGGTTTCTGGTTTCTGATTTCTTGCTTCTGGCCTCTTACTTCTTTCCTCTTGTCTCTTCCCCTCTCCCGTGTCTCTCCGGCAGCCTGTCTATCAGATACTCCGCATTGTATTTCAAAAGTGCATATCCCTCGCTGGTCAAGACTGATTTCTTATTTCTCATTTCTGTTTTCTTCCCAAGCTCTTTCACAAGCTCCACCTCCATCGCAAATATCTCCAGATCCCGCCGTGCTCCGACTGAGTCTCCTCTCGTCAATTCACGCCTAGCCTTGTCCAGCCTTCTATCCAGCACTCCGACTATTCCATTATTCCAGTCATGGTCGAAATCCCAACTCTCATCGGGCTCCCAGCTTCTGAACTTCCCAAACTCTCCCTTCCTGTACCAATCTCTCCCTTTCATCACTTCCTCGCAGTCCCGTTTGCGAGTATTGTCGTCCCTGAGCCAGCCTAGTGCGACGGACTGGTGTTTGTAAGAGATAAGAGTGTCAAGAAAATCGCCAACTTGAGATCCGGTCGATATGGGAAGTGGTCCAACTGTCTTTCCGACTATCCCTCCGCCATAGGGTGTTAAATCATTATATCCTGGTATTCTACCGAGAGAATCAAGCTGCCCTTCATCAACATCCGGTTCGGGCGTCCACCCTTCGGCATAGTATGTTACGATTCCGGGTCGAGAATTGGACCAAAAACTGAAATCGCCTTCAGATTGTCCAGGGCGAACGGCGGCCGCTGAATCAGCTCCCCATTGAATCCATGTTGTGTCTTTATTCTGATTGACATCCACTTTAAACCAGTGTGCAACATTTTGTATCTGCGTAACGTGAGGCGAGTTCGGCGCAAGAACCCAAAATTGAGAAAGACTTTGAGCACTGGATGTCCGATTCGATATCACGTATTGGTAATGGAATTCACCAGTTTCTGCCCTGTACTCGACTAATACTCTAAAGTCCAGCCGTATCTTATTCCCCGGGTTAATGGGGCCCTGAGCAATCACCTCCGCCGCAGCTGTCAAAATCAGGCAAGAAAGAAACAATACAAGACAAGGTTTCATGATCACCTCTTAAATGTTAAATGGAAATGCCGCATTCTCCTTTCGTATGAAAACCCACCATTGAAGGGTTGATGCCTAATTCTGTTTTTGAAATAGTCGACACCAACGAGGCGTCCACTTCGGTCGGCATCACTCACGTCAACGCTTATCCCTCCGCGATGCAATTGATGCGGAGTATCCCAATTTTCGGTAAAGTCAAATGGTCCCCCGTTAATTAAACTCATATCATTATCGCAGCATGAAGGAGGAGTCGGCGTACACAGAATCAGCCAGGGCCTTCAACTTCAACACTAAAGTTGCGGTTCCATAATGATTCTTGGGGTGGATTGGTCTATCTCCATACAGGGCGTAATGATCCCCCGCTGTCAACTCCTGAAGCCCGGAGAACTGCAAAACCATTGTTGTGCTGGCGGTATCCCTGTCGGTCCTCCCCTTCACGAGTATCGAATCCACTCCCCCAAACCCGCTGCAAATATATGTGTAAGTTGCCTTCCCTTCGCCGTTCGTTGTCCCTTGAAATGAGGCCACAGTATCTTTCGCCGGGGTTATGAATTTCCCGGTCGGACGATTGGCGTTATGGTCGTGGCCTCCGGAATTCGGACGGACAAATGCACTCAACGTAAATGGATAGTGTGATACTGGCTCGCTACCATTGCCCGTTAGAGTAAGGGTGACTCTAGTCGCGTCCCGTTCCATTTCGGAACTTCTTACTTCTTTCCTCTCCTCTCGCCTCTTTTTCCATGCCCCTCCGGCAGCCTGTCTATCAGATATTCCGCATTATACTTCAGTAGTGCATATGCCTCGCTCGTCATAATCGGTTTCTGGTTTCTGACTTCTCGCTTCTGATCTCTACCTTCTGACTTCTTGCTCAGGTTATTCAACATCTCCACCTCCATCACAAATATCTGCAAATCCCTGCGCGCATGGACAGAATCTCTCCGGCCCAAAGCAAGCTTTGCCTTGTCCAGCCTTTTATCCAATACTCCTACTATTCCATTATTCCAGTCATGGTCGAAATCCCAACTCTCATCAGGTTCCCAGCTTCTGAACTTCCCAAATTCTCCCTTCCTGTACCAATCTCTCCCTTTCATCATTTCGTCGCAGTCCCGCTTGCGAGTCTTGTCGTCCCTGAGCCAGCCGAGTGTGACAGATTGGTGTTTGTAGGAAACGAGGGTATCGAAGAGAACCTTCATACCAGAAGCATCCGGTGCTACAACCGGACCGATTGTTCTGCCAATAACTCCGGGGCCGTAAGGAGTCAAATCAGTATAACCCGGGATTGAATCCGTTGCTTCACCCTCTTCGAAAACAGGTGGTGGAGCCCATCCCTCAGAATAGTAGATGAGAATTCCAGGAAGGGAATTGCTTTTAAAAGAGAAACCGCTTTGAGCCAAACCCGGTCCTAGAAGATCCTTGAAATGGCGAGATTTGCGATCAACCGTGGCATGCCATCGAACAATTTCAGGCACTTTTGAAAAGAACACCTTCTTCCAACTTCCAGGCGCGTTTAGATCCCTCACCGAAACGCCATAAGGGAGATGTAGATCGAATACATATACACTCTGTTCTGAGGCCACGCCGTTCATAAGGGAATAACTGTAGTTGAACATCCCATTGGATACGGTCAGATTGACGCGAACTTTCAAGTCGATCTTATCTCGTGTTTGGAATGTCTGGGCGCAAAGCCCGCTTGTGAATAAGGTCATAGTTAAAAGCACTTTGAGCAGTTCCATGGTCTTTTCCTCGTTTTACTTAACCGTCAAATGATAATGCCGGGCTGTTCGTACCTCATTTTCTATTGAATATCCGAAATCTTGAGTCAGACTGGCGAGCCACTCGGTGAGCTGATCTTCTGTGATGTCTACCGCGGTTCCATCCGCGCCGAGCGCGACGCTACTCACATCAGCACTGATCCCTTCTCGATGACTCTGATGAGGAGTATCCCAATTGTTCCGGTAGTCAAATGGGCCGCCATCTACTAGACTCATATCGTTGAAGCGAAGTCTAAAATTGTCTTCGGCATGAGCTGCACCGGCCAGTTCTTTCAATTTGTCGACAAGTGTGCTAGTCCCATAATGGTTCTTCTCATGCAGTGAAGATGCACCCTGGCTATGAGCTCCGATCAACACATAGTGGTCCGCCGAAGTCAACTCAATCAAACCCGAGAACTGCACTAGAACTATCGTGCTGGCGGTATCCCTGTCGGTCCTCCCCTTCACGAGTATCGAATCCACTCCCCCAAACCCGCTGCAAATATATGTGTAAGTTGCCTTCCCTTCGCCGTTCGTTGTCCCTTGAAACGACGCCACAGTATCTTTCGCCGGGGTTATGAATTTCCCCGTCGGACGATTGGCGTTATGGTCGTGGCCTCCGGAATTCGGACGGACAAATGCACTCAACGTAAATGGGTAACCTGGGACAGGTTTATTATCATTATCCGTCACGGCGATGGTGACTTTCGTTGTGTCCCTTTTAGAAAAGTCTATTATACGATGGCACGTATCTGGTTGGCCTTTTGGGACGGAGCAGTACGGATCCGCCTTTTTATTGTCTTTATCTCCAAGCGGCGTCAAAGTTGAATCGGCAGCGGTGACTCTTATCTTCATTCCCCCTCTTATCACCGCGTAGCCAATTCCAAACGCTCTCCAATAGAAACTGTTCGCTTCAGAAACCGGCTTGAGACGCGGCGCAACCGCTCCTTTTGCCGCCCGCGGGATCTGCGCCCCCGAGGCTCCGTTTCCGCCGGGCGAGGCAGACCCAAGTTCCGGCTCCTCAGTTCCTACTCTTATCCCAACCCTAACGGAGTCTCCGGCTATTTCGCCGGCAGCTATGAATCTGAACGGCTGTGTGACATTTGAAAAGTACCCACTTTTCGTTCCATCCGACAGCAGGATTACTCCGTAGTCTTCCCCGCTGGAAATCCCGATCTCAAACTGCTTGTCTGCGGCAAAGTCAGTCGGGGTTCCATCTTCGTCTCTCTGCCGCACCGTAATTGACGCCGTATCGCCCGGCATGATCGACGACGGAGTGACGGTGACGATGGCAGGCTGCGGCAATAGGTGAAATACGATGTCGGTCGGTCTGACATTCTGCCCCGGAAATGAAATTTCAATATGGATGTCGACCGGTCCCTGCGGATCTTCGCCGTCCGCCAGATAGGTGAAGGACCCGTAGGAGAGCGCGCTCCACGGAATACCCGTGAGCACTTTTCCCGTGAGGTCGCCTGCAATGAGGCTACCGTATCTCCTTGAAACACTGTCGGGTGAAATGCTGATCCGGACTGAATCGGGAATCATGACGTTACGACCCTCCCTATCCAGTGCCTCCAGCCACACGTTAAACCCGCCGGCACTCTGAATAGTGGAAGGGTAGTATGCCTTGAAATGGACAAGATAGAACGGTTCGAGAAAGATCGAATCCCTCCCGGCAAAACCATTGCTCTCCGCTTCGATCACCACCCAATCACCGGCTGAATCGGGCTCCTCTCCGTCTGCATCCAGCGTGATGAGGCTGACACTGTCTCCGACCGTCGTCACAATCTTTCCCAGACTGTCATCGGCTCCCGTCAGAGCATCCACCCTGTGGAATGACGCGTAACGGCTTCCGGATACAATCCTCAGCGTCAACGAGTCGCTTTCGGGAGACCAGATGTTCTCGCTGCAATCGACGACTCCTGTCGACTGAATCCACGCACTGCCACCCTGCAGGAGCGGCCAGCCCGCCCCTCCGCCGGAGGTCCCGATGGAAATTTTGAAAGTCGAGTAATAGGACGCCGCAAAGAGTCCGCTCGATATCAGGGGAAGATAAAACATTCCTGTCGTGTGCCGCGGCTGTTCGGGGAAATACCCCGAGTCGCTTTTCACCGGAAGCCCGTCCCCAAGTACCGACCATTTGAATGATCCTGCCGGAAGTCCGTCTGTCACGTTCAGGTATGCACCTATGTAGTATTGGCCCACCGTGGAAAACCCGAAAGAAAAGGAGGTGACCTTCTCGTCCGAGTACACCGTCGTGTCGACGAATTGAAGGACATTCCCCCGGCATCGCTGCTCCCCGAGAGTCACCATGACATAAGCCGGAACGCTCAGATGAAGCTCAAAAGAAAGTCCATGGACATAACTCGCTATCATCTTTCTATTTTCGACGGGAGAGATCGCCGCGCTCTCCCTTATGTGCACCTGCGCAGAAGCGCAGCCTGCAGCCAGGATGATTACCGCACAAACAATCCGTTTCATCGCACGACCCTCTTCTAAGCCGTCCTGTTCCGTTAAACAGTCTCAACACTAGTAAGGTTTAGTCACGTGCTTGGAGAATTTGCAAATTCTGGTCCGCGGGGATCTATCGGAGTAATGCTAAATAGAATGGGGCTAAATGTCAACTGGAAAAAGTTGGCAGTTTAGGCCGAAGGTTTTTGCGCGTCCACGGGTTTTCAGTTTTGAGCTGTAGTTTTGACTTTTGAATTTTGACCTTTGACTTCACTTCACCCGACGGCCTTCGCTATGCTTGCCAGGTATGGTTTCCTTATAATCCCTCTTTCGGTGATGAACGCCGCGATGTTGTCGGCGGGAGTCACGTCGAACGCGGGCGCGTAAACCGAAATGTTCTCGGGCGCGGAGCGGCAATTGGCGCCCATTAGTGTCATTATAAATTTGCGCCATGGCGCTGAAGGCGCCACCCTGAAGTGCGTCACCTCGTCCGGATTTCTCTCTTCTATCGGTATGTCCTCGCCGGACTTCGCGGCGAGATCGAAACTCGACGATGGTGCCGCAATATAGAAAGGAATCTTATGTTCTTTGCAGAGAACGGAGAGATTGTATGTACCGATCTTGTTCGCTGTGTCGCCGTTTGCCGCTATCCTGTCTGCACCGACGACGACCAGGTCGACTTTGAATTTCTTCATCGCTATTCCCGAGGCGCCGTCGACGATGAGTTTGAAATCTATGCCGAGCTTCTGCAGCTCGTAAGCCGTTAGCCTCGCCCCCTGCAGAAGCGGCCGCGTCTCATCGGCGATGACCATTACTCTCTTCCCCGCTTCGTGAGCGGCACGGATGATTCCGAGCGCGGTGCCGTAACCGCCGGTGGCCAGCCCGCCCGTATGACAGTGCGTCAGTATCACCGCTTCGTCGGGCACAAGCTCGAGCCCGAACCGCCCTATCTTCCTGCAGGAATCCACCTCTTCAGCGAGAATCTTGTGTGCCTCGCCGAGGAACACGTCGCCGACCACTTTCCCGGAGAGATCGAGCTTCCTCAGCCGGGCGAGGATGTTCCTTATATTGACCGCGGTCGGTCTCGTTTGGTGAATTTCCCCGAGCGCCCCGTCCAGCCTCGGATCGATCTTCCCTTTCGAGCCGAACTCGAACGCGGCGAGCGCGGCTGCATACGCGGCTGCTATCCCGATGGCCGGAGCTCCCCTGATGCGCAGCGACTTGATCCATTCGCATACATCGCGGTAGTTCTTCGACGAAAGGAATTTCTCTTCGAGCGGAAGCCGCGTCTGATCGATAATTGTCACTTCCCCTCCGCCGGATGCGGCTCCGCTGTCCCATCTTATGGGGTCAGGAAGTTCAGTCTTGCGAACGCTTTCCGAAGCAGGTTTACTCTTCGAACCTTGATAACCCGATGAAGTCACGATAACGCCCCAGTATTTCTATGTCGGATAATTCTTTCAATCCCTCTATCCCGAATTTCGCGACCGAGAACGAGGCAAGCACGCTGCCGTAAATCACCGCGCGCTTCAGGTTCTCGTCGCACAGGTCCTCCGTGCGCGCCAGGTGACCGATGAATCCTCCCGCAAAGGCGTCACCCGCGCCGGTGGGATCATATATCAACTCGAGCGGGAATGCCGGAGCAGAGAATATCGTGTCGCCGGTGAAAAGCAGCGCCCCGTGTTCGCCCTTCTTTATGATGACGATGCGCGGACCCATCTTCATGATCATCCTGGCCGCCTTGACCAGGTTCGGTTCTGCAGAGAGGAGCCTCGCCTCGGAATCGTTGACTATGATGACGTCAACCTTCTTCAATGTCTCGAGCAGCTCGCTTCGCTTCCCCTCGATCCAGAAATTCATCGTGTCGCATATGACAAGCTCCGGCTTCTTGTCCATGGACTCTATGACGTTCCTCTGCAACACCGGGTCGATGTTTCCCAGCAGCACGTAGCGGCTCTTCGTGTACGATTCGGGAATGACCGGGTTGAAGGTCTCGAAGACGTTCAGCTGCGTATCGAGCGTGTCCCGCTCGTTGAGGTCGTAATGGTAGCGCCCGCTCCAGTGGAAAGTCTTTCCCCCTTTGATAGTCTGGAGCCCGGCCATATCCACTCCGCGCGACTCCAGGAACTCGATCTCAGATTTCGGGAAATCGCCGCCGACCACGCCGACGAGGCGGATCGGTGCGGTGAAATAGGACGCGGCAACAGAAATATAAACCGCACTTCCGCCGGCCACCATGTCCGCGCGTCCGAACGGCGTCTCGATAGTGTCGAGAGCGATCGACCCGACAACAAGTAGACTCATGATTCAACTCCAAAGAAGGTGATTTGCGAAGGCTAATTTAACACGACCCGCGCGGAACTTCAACCATCGGTAATGTCCTATTCTACCTGTCATCCTGAATTCACGCCCTTCCTTTTCATCCCCAGTCCGGTCCCGTCGCATATACCGCGCCGCGCGCATCCCGCATATTCATTGCCGATAACGGCGGGCGGGAATTACAGGCGGTGAAACACCGGGAATGCCCTTGGGCTGGATTCTTCGTCCCGCTTCGGCGGGACTCAGAATGACAAATGGAGGTATGGAGTCAGGAGTGTCAGTCGTCATTCTGAGGGAGTGCGACGGAGGAGCACGACTGAAGAATCCAGTCTCGGGATCCGGAAGGGAACTTGCACGATCCTCCCACTTCTACACGACTTTTTCCCCTGCCACTTGAACCGGAATCGCTCGTTGGGTAACGTATCATAAGTCAGAAAACGGAGGCCACAATGCGCAGATATCTCTATCTGATCTTTTTCCCCATCCTCGCCGCGCTATCGATGGGCGGCATTCAGCAGCAGGACAAGAACCCGCCGGTGAAATTCCCGCATAGCGGCATCATCAGCTACGACCACGACGGCTTCATTATTCACGGGAAGAGTGTCTTCATTTACAGCGGCAGTTTTCACTATTTCAGATGCGATCCCTCGGAGTGGATGGACCGGCTCGAGAAGATAAAAGCTGCCGGTTTCAACTCGATCGAGACTTATGTGCCATGGAACTGGCACGAGCAGAAGGAGGGAAAGCCGGACTTTGCTTCGCTCGACAGATTTCTCAAGGAATGCCAGGACGCCGGTCTCTACGTAATCATCAGGCCCGGCCCGTATATATGTGCCGAATGGAATATCGGCGGGTTTCCGGACTGGCTGGAAGGAAAGCATGTCGATTTCAGGACAGCATCTCCTGCCGATATCCGGTGGTCTAAGTACTGGTACGACGAAGTCCTCCCGGTAATACGCAGGCACCTCATCACGAACGGCGGCAGCATAATCCTGATGCAGATTGAAAACGAATACGATTACTTCAGCCTCCCGGACAGCGCAAAAGCGATTTACCTGAAAGCGTTGTACGAGGCCGCAATCCAGAACGGCATCGATGTCCCGATCATAACATGCTGGACTCATCAGTCGCGCGACAACTCCGATTCCGTCTTCTCTCAAATAATGGACGCCTCCAATTTTTACCCGGGATGGGGAATCGAGAACACTCTTAACGGGATCGAAAGTCTGGAAAAAGAAGAACCCGATGCTCCGCCGATGATCACCGAGCTTCAGGGAGGCTGGTTTTCCAGTGTCGGCGACAAGAGCGTAAGACGGACCGACGACTTCGGTCCCGACCAGATCACGGCCCTTACCGACTTCGTGATCGCGCACGGCATCAAGGCACTGAACTACTATATGCTGTACAGCGGGACGAATTTCGGCTACTGGGGTTCCAAGGACAAGACGACAAGCTACGACTACACCGCGCCTATTTCGGAGCCGGGCGGACTTTGGGAAAAGTACCGTGCCGTCAAACTGATAGGCGATTTCATGAAAATGGAAGGACCTCACCTCATCCACTCGCGTGAAGTGGTGGATGGTGCCGGAAGCGAGACCCCTGGTATCGAAACCCTTCTCCGGACCGACGGCAGCGCGGGGTTCCTGTTCGTCCGGAACAGGAACGACAGACCCGTCAAGGCACAAGTGCACTTCAGGCCTCCTTATGGCTCGCCCGTCACACTGAAGGTCAAGATGCAACCCAGAGATACTTACCTCCTCCCCGTCTTCGTCCCTCTTCCCGGCGGCGGAACCCTATACTATTCCAACGTCCCCGTCTCCGCCATCGCCGAGCACAACGGGAAACCGCTCATCATAGCCTACGGCAACCCCGGCGACGAGGCCAAGATTTATGCGGGTTCGAGCCTCTGCACCGAGGAGGTAAAGAACACGGATCAGCTTTACAACTGGGACGGCGTTTACGTCCTCCTGACGACGGAAGAGCGGGCCGCGAGAGCCGCCGTATTCGACACGCCGTCGGGACGGATCTCGCTGGTCTCGGATTCATATCTGACGATGAACCGCGGCGTTGCCGGAAAGAACATCAACATAGATCTCCAGACACATCCGGGGAAGAACTCGCTCTCGCTCCTTGACGCCGACAAAGTCGCTTCCATTTCGATAGACGGAAAGCCGGTGAAAACAAGCGTCGAGCGCCGAACAGGTCTCATGACGTTCTCGATGAGTACACCTTCGATGAAACTTAAGGATATCAGCATAAAGGACTTGCGCGTGAAAGGAGATGGTGAAGCTCCGGTGCCAGCTGCTTGGAAGGATGTCCCGGCGGAAGGCGACAGTCTTGTCCCCCTCGAGGTACTTGGCGACTATACCGGCGGCTACACCGTGTACTCCGGAGAATTCACTACGGAGAAGAACGGCCTCCTGAAGATCGACTATTACGACAACGACTGGCACGAAATAGTTGTCGACGGAAAGCATGTACCCGGTCTGACGGGTAACGGCGAGGAAGATATTTCGGGATCGCAGGTACAGGCGGGAAAACACATCATAGAAATCGTCTATGAAAACGAAGGATGGCCTAACGGCGGTTTCATGGAACAGCATAAGGGACTCAAATCGATTTCCTTCGCCACGGAAGGACAGATCGAACCCATCGATAGCTGGAAACATTCACCGGCCGCGGTTTCCTATCCCACGGCAGAACCGCCGGAGGCTTCGACCTCCTTCGACGACGCGCATTGGGCGAAGACGACCGTCGGCCACGGCAACCAGGCATTCATCCGGCAAAATGAAGGCTGGTGGTTCAGGACCCATCTCGACCTGAGCGATGCGGCGATCCGCGAGAAAGCCACCCTTACGTTCAAGGCAATTGACGACAACGCACTGGTCTACGTGAACGGCAAACTCGCCGCCGACCACCGGGGCTACGACACGCCGATTACCATACCCCTGTCGCAGTTCGGGAAGGCAGGCGACAACGTCGTAGCGGTTTACGTCCAGAACCAGGGAGGCGGCGGAGGCATATGGATGCCCGTTGTATTCAAGTGGGGGAACAGCGTCCCGGTGGCCGCAGGACTGAAGTTCCACCATTCGCTCGCAGGCGCAATCGCAAACTGGCAGAGCAGAACGTTCGACGACTCGCGATGGAAGGCCGCAAAGCGCTGGAGCGACGTCCCGTCATCCGACGGTATCGTGTGGTACAGGGGAGAATTCACACTCCCGGCCAGGTCCGGATGGGTCATCCCCTGGCGTCTGCACCTGGAGTCGACCGGAAGCGGGCAGATCTGGATCAACGGCAGACTGCTCGGACGGTTCTTCTCCGAAGGCCCTCAACAGGATTTCTATTTGCCTGGCGGCTGGCTTAACCCGAAAGGCAAGAACAGCGTCACCTTCGTTCTCAGACCCGGCGGAAAGGATGCAAAGCCTGCGTCGATCACCGACGCTTACATCGCACCATACGAGGAATACGTCGTTCAGAAACACTCGCTGAAGATAACCCTGAAGTGACACTGTCCCGGACCGGCGGGGCCAGCTGCTCCGCCGGAATCCGGATCACGTTTCATCTCATAAACAAACCGAGCGCCGCCAGGAAGAACACGGACTGAACGATCAAGGCGACACCCAGGCGCGTGAAATTCATCCTTGTTTCTTTCGAGAGTGTTCCCATCCCTACCTGGATCAGCAGCGGCACGAAGCCGAGCAGGACCCACGGGCTCATCATCCGCAAGGTACTTGCCGCCAGCACCGCCGCGGCGAGAAACAAGTGATAGACGATCATGAACGTGCGGCTCCTTCTCGCCTCGTCCCTCCACACGCCTTTGCAGCGCAGGAACTCTATTTTCATCTTGACGTAGAAGACGCTGCTCCCAAAGAAAAGGAAATTCAGAACATACAACAGGAATGCCTTCCCGTCTATCGATCCGGTCACGGTGTAGTAGGCGGCGGGGGCCGAGAGCGTCAGCGCGGCTACTATCGTGAGTTCGTTGATGAACGACCGCTGCTCCCGGTCAAGGAACGCCCTTATGCTGGACGCGAATACCGCCGCTTCGATCGCGCCGAACACAAGGAGCCACACTCTACCGTAAAACACGACCAGTACGATTCCGATTAGAACAGCAGGAGCGGCAATCACTGTTATGAGTCTTGCATCCCGGCTTTCCATGTGAACCTGTCTCCTGATCATCAGCACAACCGGGTGGTGCACTGTGTACAGCAGCGTGAAGCAAACTACCAGCGCGAAGAAACTCAGAGGAAACCCGGTGATGACAGCCGACGAAAGCATCGGCACGATCCACATCGCCCATGCCCCGTGTTCCCTGGGTATGAACTCCTTCAAGGTCATATCGCGAAGGCCTCCCTGAAGGCAAACTTGATCCGGAGTATGTCCATTTGAGCAGACGATGGGAGTGTATCCGCATTTCCATCTCCCGCCTGGATCTTCAGTTTGTCGGCCTCGTCCGACGATCCAATGTGTTCCCATCTTGTCCCGTCCAGCGGCCGGCATGGGAACTCGGCGGTGCGTGTGAAAGCCGCGTCAGAAGCCATGGCTTATCGAACCGATGTTTCTGAATAGCTCGAGGTATTCGTGGGGGGAAAGCGAATTCTGCCAGAGCCCGGCGATCATCGCGACCCCCACGATCCCGAAATAGACCCCCAGCAAGAGAAGTGCGTACTGCTTCTGGGAAAGTCCCTTCCTTCCTGAAGCCATCGACATGTTCAGGGTATGCTTGACGGGGCATGCTTCAACGCAGGAGTAGCACGCGATGCATTCGGGTGAATTCACCGCGTCAAGCTTATCGACCGGAAGTAGCGATGGACAGGCATCGGCGCACTTGCCGCAGTCTATGCATGTCTGTTCAACCCTGCGGATCTTCATCGGGCCGATGAGACTCGTGATTCCAAGAAGGGTACCGTAAGGACACGCGTACCTGCACCAGAAATTCTTGTATAACAGCGAGAGCACAACGAGGGCGCCTATCACGAGGATCGCCGCAGTCGAAATGTGCGCGAAGAACAGATACATCTTGATGTCCGCAACTTTGTTGTAATCCGAATAGATGAACGATCTCAACTCATCGACGGATAGAGCCGACACCGCAACAAGGAAGAATGCAAGGAGGAGATACTTCAACGAACGGAGCGGTACGTCGATCACCCTGGGGAGCCTGAAATTCCGGCCGAACATTTTCGCCCCGAGCTCGAACAGCGATTCGGAGATGTAACCGACCGGGCATATCCAGCTGCAGAATCCTTTCTTCATGAGTGTAGACACCAGGAGGATCGCTACGAAGATGAAGAATCCCGACGGGTGTACGTGGTTCAATATCCCGGTCAGGATGAAATAGCGGAAACTCATGAGCGCACTGATCGGCAGGAAGCTCTCCACGCCCGGCGGGCGAGCCGTCGCGGATGCGACTCCCCTTTCGAGTCCGCCGACAAAGAGATAAAAATCCACTCCTATCCAAAGCGTGATAAAGAGAAAGAGCATCTGGACGTAGCCCCGGATGTCCGGGCCGCGCCCTCTTAGAAGGCTCTTGTCAACCAACCTTCTAACTGTTCTTCCGTCCTTGAGCCGCGCCGTCCCTACAGCTTCGCGGATGGTTTCGGATGATTTCGTCCTATATGCATCCATAAAAAATCAGATCAGTCTGAGTTTTGTGCGAAGCTGCTTGCTGCCTGTTATCTCCTTCGAAATGTCCGCGATCGTCCTGTCGGCAAGCATCTGGTAAACGCGATCCCTGAGTGTCCCCCACTCCGAGTGCACCGGGCAAGGGTTCTTGCCGGAACATTCGGGAAATCCCAGCACACACGAAGTAAGGAAGTCGGTCCCGTCGATTGCATCAACGACATGAAAGAGCGCGATCTCATCCGGGGTTCTGGCAAGTCTGAATCCTCCTTTGGGACCTTTTTGCGATTCAAGCACCTTCTTCTGGACGAGAAGCTGGAGGGTCTTTCCCAGGAAAGGCATCGGGATGCCAAGCCGATCGCTTATCTCGATGATGTTTGTGAATTTGCTCCCGGGCTGGGCTGACATGTAGAGCACCGCCTGTAGGGCGTATTCGCATTGCCTGCTGAATATTAGCGACATATATCGGACCTTTCTATCTGAAATTTAACGCCGGGGCCGGAGGTTGTCAAGGGGTCTCTCGCGGTTTGACTGAAAGCCCCCGTCTCTTTCCGGATTGCAGCCTTTGCCGGAGTCATTTTTACTTGGACTAAGGAGCAATTTCCCCTTTTTCCAAAAGGTTTCGCATGTTTTGGTTGTAAGTCAGGCCAAAAAGTGTTAAAGTTGGTGCAACAGGAAAAATAAGAAAAACGGGAAATGCTGGCAGAAAACACCTCTACGTCGTGGCCATTGGGCGTTGGCCAGGCAGCCCAGATTTGCCGCGTCACAACAAGAACCATCAACAATTGGATCAGAGCAGGCAAGTTGAAGGCCTATTGTACCCCCGGTGGGCACTTCAGAATCTGGCCTTCTGATCTCAGACAATTCCTGAAAGCTCACAGCATGGATATCAATTTTGACTTTGGGGGAGAGCATCCGAAAAGAATCTTAATAATCGACGACGATGAAGCCTACGCCGGGATGATTCGCGAGGTATTGCAGGATAAGCTTGAGAATTGCGATGTCAAGATAAGCGGAGACGGTTACGAGGCGTTGGTCCTCATCGGCGAGTTCAAGCCCGAGCTGATCGTGCTGGATCTTATGATGCCCGGTATCGACGGCTTCAAGGTACTGGAACTAATCGCGGACCGGAAGGTCAATTACCACCTGAAGGTGCTCGTGCTATCAGGCAACCTTTCAGCGGCTGCAATCGAAAGGCTGAGAAGATCCCGGGCAGACCAGTGGCTGGCAAAGCCGGTCTCGACGGCCGAGCTCGTCCATTCAGTGCTGAACCTCCTGTCGGCGGGGGACCTCGGCGGGAGAGGAATTTCTTGAACCTCGCCGTCCTGATCCTGTCAGCGTTCATTTTAATCCCGGCGCGCTCCCAGCAGGTCACATCCATAAAAGAGGCGATAAGACTTACGGCGCGACGCGATGCCGTGGAGGAATCAAACCGGCTCGTGACCGTCACCGGAGTCGTAACCGTTCCCTCCGCCAGAACTGATTCCTCTCTCGAGGTTTTCATTCAGGATCGGACTTCCGGCATCAGGCTGTTCGAATTCAACTATAGAGGGCCTTCCCTTTTCGTGGGCGACAGCTTAGTGGCGACGGGAAGGCTGGGGATTTACTACGGCCAGGAAGAAGTCGTTTCGCCAAAAATCCGAATCCTGCGGCGCAGGCTGAAAGTAGGCCCGGTACGCGTGACGGCCGGGCAGGTGAAAGACGGAAGCTTTCACGGCCTCCTCGTCACTTGTAAGGGCACAGTGATAGGGACAGCTTTCAGAGGCAACGGGATCACGATATCGTTCGTTGGGCAGAATGACGACACCGCGTCGGCCTTTCTTGATTTCCGTCAGGATCCCCAGTTCGAACCGGGCGATATCCGGATCGGTGAGATCTACTCCCTGACGGGCATCTCCACAAGGTTTTCGTTCAAGAGGCCGTATACCAACGGCGACGACATTTTTCTCCGGTCTTCGGCCGACCTGCGGGCGATACATGAGAGCCTGCTCAGCCGCTATTCCGGATCGATCGAGTTCGTGCTTGGTATTGTCTTCGTACTTATGGTTGTACTCGCATCTTTCGTTTATGTCCTCCGGTCGCGGGTCACGCGGAAGACCGCCCAGTTCGAGGTTCAAAACAGGATACTGAGGGTCTTTTTCGACAGCATTGCCGAGCTTACCGGCGTTCTCGACACAAAGAAGATCGTCACTCTGACGTTGAGAAGGGCGCATTCTCTCGCCGGTACGCAGGCCGCCATTTTTGCGGAGTTCGCACCGCTGGATGCCGGTGTCCTCCTCACAGCCCTCACTCTGTCGGGGAACCGTGTGATCACCGAGACGAAAAGATTTGAAAGCGGCTCGTTATCGCATATTTTCGAGTGTCTCTCGGATGGCGAGGCCCTCTGGAACACGACTGTTGACGGCCTCTTCGAAGAAGACCCTGACCGCGGGAGCCGGGGCCGTATGTTTGAATTCATGAATGAACATCTTTCGCGCGGGAAAGTCACTGTGGTTGCACCCAATCCATCGACCAGGGATTTCCTGGTGGCCTTCAATCATGTCGGCCCGATCTCGCAAAGACTCCCCCGCGCGCTGATCGTCTCGTACATACTGCACGTCTATTCCGCTTACAGGTCTGCCGAACTGTTCGATGTCGTGAAGGAACAGGGCGCAGCACTCGAGAAGCTGTACAACAACTCGGTGTTCGGACTGATGACCCTCTCCGAGAAAGGCGCAGTCGAGACGGCGAACAAGATCGCCATGCAGATGTTCGACGACGAGAGCCTCGCGGGAAAGAAGGTGCGCGATTACCTCGCCCCCGAAGATGCCGGAAGATTCGACGATCTCTTGGGCAGTGTGGCAGCAGTATGGAAGGAGAAATTCGTAAGATTCTCGGCAGCCGTCAACGCCCCCCGGGGCCGCAAGAATTTCGAGTTTGCCCTCCAGTTCGAACCGACGTCGAAGATATTCTATGCCACGGTGCAGGACACGAGCGACCTGCAGTACTACCAGAACTACGCGACGAATGAAAAGAAGATCGAGGCGCTCGGAAGGCTTGCGTCTTCCCTCACTCACGACCTTAACAACATAATCGGCAGCATAACCGGCTACGCGTCTCTCCTGAAAAGAAAATTGCCTCCCGACTCCAAGGAACATCACTACGCCGATATCATCGAGAGTTCTTCGCGGAGGACTACGGAGTTGGTGAAAGAGGTCCTCGGATTTGCCCAGCTCGATGCAAAGACTCTCGAGGTTGTCGACTTCAACAGGTTCTGCGGGAACATCGTCGTCGATTTCAGGAAGACCCACGGCGACAGGTATTCGATCCTGATGAGGCAGTCCGAACGCCCGATCCACACTCGCGTGAGCACCTCTCAGCTCAGGCAGGTGATCCTCGCCCTGCTGACTAACGCGGCCGAATCAATGGAAGACGGCGGGACGATCATGTGCACCGTCGGGCTCGCCAACGTGCCCGAGTCGGCGCCGGCCTATGTGACCGGCGGTGAGCACTGCTTCGTGGAGATCGAAGATCACGGGATCGGGATGGACGACACTATAAAGAGGCGCATCTTCGAACCTTTCTTCACTACGAAGCGAGTCAAGAAATACACCGGTCTGAGTCTCAGTATGGCATTCAACATAGTGAAGCACCACAAGGGATTCATCGAAGTCGGGTCGACGCCGGGCACCGGAACGAAAGTCACCATATACCTCCCGAGTTTCTCCGAGAAACCGAAATCCGGGCCGGCACCTGAACCCGCAAGAACATTCGCCACCAAAGGAGTGAAGATCCTCGTAGTCGACGACGAGGAAGGCGTGCGGCAACTCAGTTACGATATCCTCAGCGAGCACGGTTACGACGTTGTCACGGCGACCGACGGATTACAGGCCCTCGAGCGACTGAAAGAAAATCCCGACGTCAAACTTGTTGTCCTCGACATGGTTATGCCGGGGATGGGGGGCAAGGATACCTGCATGGAAATAAAGAAGCAGGACAATCCCCCGAGAGTTCTAATCTGTACCGGGTACAGCGAGCTGTCCGACCTCGAGAGCGTTCTTGGAAACTATGCCGACGGGTTCCTGCAGAAACCCTACAGCACAGGCGAGATGACGAAGCTCGTCGACCAGCTTCTGAATACCGTTTCCAGCTGAACCGGCGCTCGTCACCACACACTTTTACTTCAATGTTCCTTAGCACCGACTCTATGTCCTTTCATAGGCTGAATGTGGTCTTAAACCAATTTCTCAGATGCCGCATACGGGCTGCCGATCAGATGCTTGAAAACACCAAACAAAGTTTGTGTTGAAGTCAATTCTTAAACTAAATTTCTTGACTTTCCTGAGCCTTGACAATAATTTGCACATCGACTCTCCTACCGTGTGGAGGGGGGAGGGCCGGGCGTCCAGACAATTGAAGCATTTCGCGTAACAAGAGCCGTCGTTCTATCCAATGACGCAGAAATCGGTTCCCACGACCGATTAGGGCAGGGGCGGCGGAATCTCCAAGATAAATGGGAGGAGTCATATGGGATATACTGATACGTTTGTTGCAGAGGATACGAAGGCACAGTCAAAGTGGGGAGGATTGACGGTCAGGCGTTACTACACGAAGAAGGGGGTCCACCCCTTCGACGAGATCAACTGGGAAAAGCGGACCGCGACGATCTCGAATGAAAAGGGTGAGATAATCTTTCAGCAGAACGACGTGGAAGTTCCCGACTTCTGGAGCATGACTGCGACGAACGTTGTGGTGTCCAAGTACTTCCACGGCCAGCTCGGAACGCCGGAGAGAGAGAACAGCGTGAAGCAGCTGGTCGACAGGGTCGCCCGCACTTTCACACAGTGGGGAATTCGCGGAGGTTATTTTGCTTCCAGCGAAGACGCTTCGGTCTTCTACGACGAACTTACATATATCCTTGCCAATCAATATGTCTCGTTCAACAGTCCTGTCTGGTTCAACGTGGGAATTGAAGACAAGCCGCAGTGCTCGGCCTGTTTCATCAACTCTGTGAGAGACACCATGGAGTCGATCCTCGATCTCGCGAAGACCGAGGGAATGCTGTTCAAATGGGGGAGCGGAACCGGCACGAATTTCTCGAGCCTTCGCTCCTCGAAAGAGAAACTTTCTGGTGGTGGTACTGCTTCTGGTCCGGTGTCCTTCCTGCGCGGATTCGACTCGTTCGCGGGAGTGATCAAATCGGGTGGCAAGACGCGCCGCGCCGCAAAGATGGTTATACTGAACGTGGATCACCCGGACGTGCTGGAATTCATCAGAAGCAAGTCAGAGGAAGAAAAGAAAGCCTGGGCGTTGATTGAAGCCGGTTACGACCCTGGCTTCAATGTCCAGGGAGGCGCTTACGACTCGGTCCAGTTCCAAAACGCCAACCACAGCATCCGAGTGACCGACGACTTCATGCGCGCCGTGCTGGAGGACAAGGAGTGGTCGACCAAGAACGTAAGGGACGGCAAATCCGCCGGGACCTTCCGCGCGCGCGACCTTATGCGCGAGATCTCGGAGGCTGCCTGGGTCAGCGGCGATCCCGGAATGCAGTTCCACACGACCGTGAACAACTGGCACACGAGCCCAAACACCGCTCCTATCAACGCCTCCAACCCGTGCAGCGAGTACATGTTCCTCGACGACAGCGCCTGCAACCTCGCCTCCCTGAATCTCATGAAGTACAGGAAAGAGGACGGCTCTTTCGACGTCGACTCGTTCCTCCACTCGGTCGAGCTCACTATCACGGCTCAGGAAATTATCGTCGGCAACGCAAGCTATCCGACAAAATCGATTGAGAAGAACAGCCACGCATTCAGACCGCTCGGTATCGGCTACGCCAACCTGGGCGCGCTCCTCATGTCGTTTGGCCTGCCCTACGACAGCGACGCCGGAAGGGCGTACGCCGGAGCGATCACGGCACTTATGACCGGCGAAGGCTACAGGCAAAGTGCTCTCATCGCGAAAACCATCGGCCCGTTCGAAGGATATGAAGTCAACAGAGAACCCATGTTGGGAGTCATCAGGAAGCATCGGGCCCATGTCGACAAGATAAAAACCGACGCGATCCCCGGACACCTCACGGAAGCTGCAAGGAACGTCTGGGACGACGCCCTCACTATCGGAAAGGAATACGGCTACCGGAATTCACAGATTTCCGTGCTTGCCCCCACCGGAACAATCGGGTTCATGATGGATTGCGACACCACCGGCGTCGAACCCGATATCGCGCTCGTCAAATACAAGAAGCTCGTGGGCGGCGGTTACCTTAAGATAGTGAACAACACGGTCCCGCTCGCCCTCAGGACGCTCGGCTACACCGACGAACAGATCGACGAGATCGTAAAGTACGTGGACGAGACGGGAACCATCGAAGGTGCACCACATCTCAAGGAAAAGCACCTCCCCGTTTTCGATTGCGCGTTCAAGCCTGTAAACGGCACCCGTTCGATCCATTATATGGGCCACATCAAGATGATGGCTGCAGTCCAGCCGTTCCTCTCCGGCGCGATCTCCAAAACGGTCAACCTCCCTACCGAAGCTACGGTGGAGGACATAGAACAGGCTTACATCGAAGCCTGGAAGCTTGGACTCAAAGCCATAGCCGTCTACCGCGACGGTTCCAAGAGAACCCAACCCCTGAGCACGAAGAAGGATGACGGGAGGAAGGAAGAGAGATCGGTTTCCGCTACCCGCGCAAGCAGACGGAGGCTGCCGGACGAACGTACCGCGATCACTCACAAGTTCAGCATAAGCGGCCACGAGGGCTACATCACCGTCGGCCTCTACGAGGACGGGACGCCCGGGGAAATATTCATAACGATGTCCAAGGAAGGCTCGACGATCAGCGGCCTGATGGACGGCTTCGCGACCGGTATCTCTCTTGCCCTCCAGTACGGCGTGCCTCTTAAGGTCCTGGTCGACAAGTTCAGCCATATGCGCTTCGAACCCTCCGGCTTCACCAACAGCAAGGAAGTCCCCATAGCAAAGTCGGTGCTTGACTACATCTTCAGGTGGATGGGGTTGAAGTTCCTCGCACGGGAGGAGCAGCCGGCATCCGTCGTCGTCGACTCGATTGTGGCCGAACCGAAATTCGAGGAAAAAGGTGAGTTCAGCATCACCCTCGAGCAGACGGAAAAGAAAGTCTTTCAGGAACAGGCAGACGCGCCGCCATGCCACGAATGCGGCTCAATCATGATAAGAAGCGGTTCATGCTACAAATGCCTGAACTGCGGATCGACGAGCGGCTGTTCCTAAAAACAAAACGCTCATGCCAGAGCCGTCCGGGTGCGACCCCGGACGGCTTTTTTTATTCCGGTCATTAGAATAAAATGAAGAAAGAAATGTCTTTCACCCTTTTCATCGGTCTTATTCTCCTCTTCGGGCAGCCGCAGAGTGGGGCGCCGCAGCATCCGTGCGGACAGGTGAAGGTTGTCGGCCGCCTGGTCCATTGGGGACACCGAAAAGCCGATCACCCGAGAAAAATCGAAGCGATTATCATCCACTCCTCATACAATGCGCTCACCGCCGATTCTTTCAGCGTCGCGGGGGTGCTCAAGGAATACAAGGGCATCGACGTCAGCCCGCATTATATCATCGACCGCGACGGTACCATCTACCGTCTGGTGCGCGACCGCGACGTTGCCTACCACGCGGGGAAAAGCCGCCTCCCTGACGGCGCGAAGGACGTAAACCCGGTTTCGATCGGCATCGAGCTGGTGAACACAATCCACGATTCCCCTACGGATGCACAGTACCTTTCCCTGGCGAAGCTCATCAGGTGTCTAAAGTCGAAGTACAGCATCAGGTATCTTCTCGGCCACAGCGACATCGCCCCGGGAAGGAAGACCGATCCGTGGAATTTTGATTGGAAGAGATTCGACCTGATGCTGAAGTAAGAGAGGGGCTTCCCCTCAGCCTCCGCTCTCATCACGGAACGCAATACCCCGTCTTTCGAAATCCGCAAAGAGTTCGTTGTTCCCGACGAATTGTACCGCGTCCCACCCCATCTTTTTTCCGCCGGCTACGTACTCGGGGATGTCGTCTATATAGAAGTGCTGCTCGGGAGCGTCTCCTGTAAATTCCTCCACCGCTCGGTAGATCTTCTCCTCGGGTTTGACCGCGCCCACCTCGTGGGAAAGCACAAGCTTGTCGAACAGCTTCAAAAATTCGTTCCGCTGCCATCCGTATCGCCGATGGATATCGTTCGTGTTGGAGAGAAGGACAAGTTTGTAGTTCTTCTTCAACGCCGGGAGCACGGCGACAAGCTCTTCGTTGACCGAGAACATGCTTGAATATATGTCGAAGAAATCTTCTTTCGGAACCTTATGTTCCAGAACATTCAGGATAATCCCCGAGAATTCTTCGCTCGAGAGTTCCCCCCTCTCGAATCTTCTGTGTATGTCGTAATTGTTCTTATAAAACTCGGCGAATTTCTCGCCCAGTCCGCTTCCCACGCCGTCAAGTCTGCGGAGTATTATCTTGTAATCAAACGGCAGGAGCACGTTGCCCAGATCGAAAACGATCACGGAATATCCTTGCTTCATCTTCCTCTGTCTTTCTGAAATTCTGTATGATTGATAATCGTTGACTTGGCTGATTTCGTTGATTAGTTTGCCAAGAGGCTTTCACTTCTATGTTAAATAATACAACCCCGGGCCGAAATATTAAAACGAACATTATCTTTCCGCTCACGCTCTTTGTGCTCGCCGCGAGCGTACGTGTGGCGGCGGCACAAGCAGCCGCGCCGCGTCTGGATTCGAACGTCGTGTGGACCCCCTCACCTCACTTCAGCCTCGTAATGGACGAAAGGTGCGGCAGGATTGGATCGGCTCGCTCCCGGCAGTGTTTCCTGATCCTCATGAAAGAACTGGGGGCGTCGAGTGAGGCTGTAAGGTTCTCCGCGCTCATCGATACCACGGGTTTTGCACGCAAATTCGTGAACACCGGAGTCGTGGACATAGTGTTCGTCTCCTATCCTTTCAGGGCCAACGAGAACTACGGGATAACCCTCGTAAACGGTCGACCGGGCATGATCGATGTCGACGACTTCCAGTTTGTCGACCTCACTGAATTGAAGAAGGATTCTATGTACATGAGAACATTAGGATCCTTCCCAGACGCCTCACTCTGGCCGGGAGACAGGTTCAACTTCGAACAGCCGGAATGCGAATCACTCCCGGGCGGCGGGCAGCGATTTGTCGTGAGCTACACTATACGGAACGGGTGCTGTGCCTGCGAGCGCATCGGGACCGCGCGCTTCGCCTTCGATTTCGCCGCCGATGGGAAGTTCGAAGGCACGCGCCTCATCCGAGTGATGTCTCCGGTCCGCTGAGCCGCGCGAGAATTTCATTCAATCGTGTAAATGATCTCCATGCTGAACTCGGTCTGCCCAGACAAGGCTTTTGACTCAGACCCCACCGCGATTTCCCTGCTGCCGCTGTAGATATCTCTGGATATCTTAAGGCCTCCCTCAAGGTGCCGCGACATCTTCAGACTCCCGAGCAGAAAGAGGCGTGCGCCGTCCCCGTAAAACAAGTTGAGGCCCATGATACGTGGAAGGTCCTTCTCAAGTGTATAAAATGCGGATTTGTAGGAGTCGGTCCGGTAGAAGCATATCCTAGCGTCGATGGATCCGTCGCCGAATCGCCAGCCGGAATCGATGAGAAACATGTCACCCCTTTCTCCGGATGAGACGAAGTTCCATTCGGTCCTGATGCGGAATGCATACGACGCACCGATTCTGTGCCGGAAATCGATTCTAAAATTCTGTTTTGAACCCGCGATGACCGAAAGAGCGACCGGGAAATCCGCGAAGGGAATGTACGCGTCCTCCTTGGTTTTGTATTTGTAACGTACGTACAAGAGCGTATTACCCCCTTCGAAGAATTCTTTCCCCGGCAAGGAGATATACGAATCGACGAAAACCTCTTCGCCGTTGCGGTCGGGTTCACCGGTAATTGAAATGATTCTAAACCTGTCGTAATAGAACCCGAGTTTCACAATGTCCGCGGGACGCAGGCTTGCTCCAAAATATACTCCTCGCTCGGGGGCTGTCGGAAAACTTTCCGAAAGAGCTCCGCTGTAATTCTGGACCAGCCGTGAGCGAAGACTTCGCATTCCGAACGCGAACCGCGCGTCGCCGAAGTCCAGCCCGACGTTCGTGGAAAAGGAGACAAGCCTGTCGAAAAGGATTTCGCCTGAGAATGCGAGATTCTCGGAACGAAAACGAGAGAACGTCTCAAGAGCGAGGGTTTCTCTCTCATAGTAGCCGGCAAAGGTGCGGTCGTACAGGAAGTAGACCGCAGCTGCACCGGCGACCAGCGTCGGAGTATCATAATGGACAATGCCGCCTGTGATCCGCTCCGACAGATTGCGCCGGGAGTCTGTTGAAGCTGACGGAATGTGCAAACCCGAGTAGTCTACCGAAGTCACCCGGCCCGAGTCGTCAACCCTAGCTAGGAGGTTCTTGGACGAGGCGAATGCGGTAAGAGTTAAGTCACCGATGCAGACTCCCAGCGCACCTCCTCTCAGAAACTTGTTTTCCCCACGGGACCGATAAGGTTTTAGAGCGTAAGCCCTGTTCGTGAAAAGCGGAGTAATGGCTCCGGCACTCTTCGACACCATTCCCCCGCTGGAGAACAAAAGGCCGTTTCCCAGACTCATGCTGTAGTCCCCGGCGTTTATGGCGGTGAACGGCCCGATGTCTCTCGCGGCGAATGCGAACGAGTAGAAATCCGCATAGCTGTTTTCGCCCGGGTCTTTGTCCGTCAGCGCATATGCCCCGAAGCTGCCGTATGTGAGTTCGAACCTTTGAAAATTGGATATTCCATAATCGCCCCGCTCGTTGTAAAGAGAGACTCTCTGCGGCAGAATACTGAAATAGGAGGCAGCATCGACGCGGAGACCTGATCCACCCGACACCTTTAAGCGCTTCGCGAGGGCAGCGAGCAATTCCGGGGTCATGCCCTCGATTCGTGAGAGCTCCTCAATTCTCCGGATCGATCCCACCTTCGCCCTGTATGCAACTATGGAAGTTGCGCACGCCTCGTCGATGCCCGGCAAGGCGAGGAGATCGTCAAGCGAGGCCTCGTTGATATCAATCGGGGTGAAAAGCTCTTCTACGTCGTCAGAATTTGTCAGCACCGATTCGGTGATATTTTCCTGCAGCACCTCCTCCTCGGCCGACTGCGCGAACACGCACTCTGTGGCGAACCCGAGAAGCATTGCGACAGCTGCCGCAATCGAACCCGTTTTACTCCTTCCACAGGGCAAAAGTCACCTCCACTCTACCTTCGCCGGATCGACTCTCTGTACCGTTGGATGTCATCGAATTCAGTTTCTCCGGCTCCGTCGAGCTCGAGCGAAAGGCCGAAGGAATGCGTGGTTCCAAGGACTTGATGGAAAGCTGCGCCGTACTCGATGCGGAAGGGTGCGAGTCTGACCGAGAAACCCGCGCTGAAAGAACTCGACCCGCTGGAAGTCCCGGCACGCAGCGTAACCGGACTGGCCGGCGAGTATTCGGCGGCGATACGGGCGGAAGACGGGAACCCGAGCTCCTTGAAGTATTCAATACCGAGGTTGAATGCGCCGGACAGATAGGCGATCCCGGCCGCAAATGACTGCGGGAGCCTGTCATTGGATAGCGTCATCGAGGCGGAGTTCAGGTTGGTCATGCTGAATCCTGCCGCAACATGTTCGGACAGGAACATCCTGCCGCCGATGTCGATACTTGCGGAGAGGTCCGTACCGTAATCACTGATATAGAGGTGATTCAGGTTCAGGTTCGAGCCAACGAACAGAAAATCTGAGACGGGCAGGGACGCACCGGCACTCAATACCGTCTCGCGATATAATTCGTAACCGAACGACTGAATCGCCCCGGAACAATCCAAACCGAACACATGATCGCGGAAAGCCGCTCCCATCGATCTGATTTCCTGCAGTCCGAGCGTGGTGGGGGTGTAGAAGAGCCCTACTTCAGATAGACTTGCCGCACGTGCGGGGTTCGCGTAGAAAGACCAGGCGTCCTCGCCGAACAAGCCCAGCGCGCCCGCCGTCCCGAGCGAACGCGCACCGGCATACCTGCGTTCAAAGCCGGCGTACGACTCCGATGCCGAGAGAACAGTCAGCAGACATAATGAGGAAACGAACAGAACCTGGCCCGGTAAGCGCATAGCTCCTATCCATTTTACAGAATACGACCGGATCACCCGATCCGGTTCGGGTCCGGGAGTGAAACCGAAAATCCCGGCAGGCTATCACTTAGTTAATGTACTTGGAATACGTAGATTGGTGCGCCTGATCGACAATCGACAACTTCTGGAGGATTCCCTTGTCATGGTACCCTCTTAGAGCGTCGGCTATCTCGTTGTATTTCGCGTCGAAGAAAACCCTCGTCACCGCGCTCCTCGACCCGGACTGCAGAACCAGATCGGCAATCTTGTTCAGGGCGCCGGCAATCGTCGCCTGGGCCGAATCCCTCTCGGTGCTAAGGAGATCTATACCGTTATACTCATAATCGAAAAAGGCTGTTCTGAAGACGTCGTACTTCCCCGACAGCAGTTCATTTACCAGGGCATACCTTGAGTAGCTTCCCGAGGTAGTCGGCTGCCATCCCTGCGGATAATCACTGTTCTGACCCTGTGCCACTATGTTCGCTGCTTTCTGAAAATACCTCGTGCCACAATTTGGGTCACCCAACGGGTAATAGGAATCGGAGTCAAATCCAAGAATGACATTCATATAGTAGTCGATGAAACCCGTCAGCGAATTGAAATGAAACTCGTCATGCAGGAGAGGCTGGTCCTTTGTGTAAGTGAACTGCCAGGAATTGTCAAGCAGGCGAATCATAGGAGACGTGTTGTCCGACTTGTAGACCGTTCTCTGGCTTCCCACGAAAGCCTGTGCCGAGTACACACTGTTTGAACCGGAGAGGAGGTAGATGTTCAAGGTGACCGGAATCTTGGGGCCCTTGAAATCCTGGCCTGTCCATCTGTAGCTGTTGATATAGTTCTGGATTGCCGGGCCCAGGTTAACGACGTTCTCCCTGTCCGTGCCGCCGAGGGCGTCGTAGTTCAACGTGACCGTGGCATTGATCTCCTGCGCGCTCACGACGGATAGCGAGGTGAACATCGTCAACAAAACGAGCCATTTCATAGCTTTTTTCCTCCGGGTTCAATTTAGCCCTCGGAGTAGTGGAAGGCAACATAGCTCCTTCGGCCTGCGGAAATGATCGGCGGTGTGACGGAAATCGCTTGCCAATGAGGTATTTAGTCTTTACTTTAATCCGAAATTTGTGGCAAGAGATAATTAAGGAAAATATTCAAAACACAGGAGGGAAAATCCGATGCTGAACTTTCTAAAGAGTGCCGGTGTGCTGGCAGTAGCAGCACTGCTCCTCGCTGGCTGCTCGAAGAGCAGCAGTACGAGCTCAGGAGGCACCGCGCCCACACTTGCGGCTCCCACATTCACCGGGCCGAGCAGTACTTCTGCCAGTGCCGACACCAGTTTTGGCGCCACCTACGCGAACAGCGTGGCCGGCCTATTCAACGCCACGTCAGCCGCTTATCTCGGGTTCTATTCCGGGAACGGGACGCAGTCCGGCAACACCTGGACCTGGACTTACTCGCAGGGCGGGTTCACCGCAACATGGTCGGCAACAGCCAGTGGCAGTTCCTACGATTGGAAGCTGGTATACAACGGGACGTTGGAAGGAGTCAATTACAGCAACTGGACCGCACTTAGCGGGACAGAAACCACGGACGGAAAGACCGGCAACTGGGCGATTTATTATCCGCCGACGACCGTCGTTGCTTACCAGGTCACCTGGTCTACCGCTTCCAACGGCACGCTTACCGGAACGATCGTGGCAAACGATTCGACCGGCGCGGAGCAGCTGAAGTATGAATTCACGAACAACTCCGACAAGAGCGGCGAGTTGAAAATATATACAGGCGGAACGGTGCTGACGCTCGACGTGACCTGGACCTCGACCGGGTCAGGCCAGTGGATCGAATACGACGACCAGGGCGTGGAAATTGGCGCCGGAAGCTGGACATAAGATTTAGTTCAACAACCCATCAAATAAAAAGCCCCGCTCCGGCGGGGCTTTTTATTCTAAGTACCCTGCGATAAAAATTACTTCTTGCCTGAAGTCTTGTTCTCCAGAAAAGGCGCAAGCAGATCAATAGGCACAGGGAATATGGTCGTGGAATTGTTCTCGGATGCGACCTCCACCAGTGTCTGAAGAAACCTAAGCTGAATCGCGACAGGAAAATCTCCGATCACCTTCGCTGCGTCCGCGAGTTTTTGTGACGCCTGGAATTCTCCTTCGGCGTTTATAACCTTTGCCCTTCTCTCCCGCTCCGCTTCAGCCTGGCGCGCCATTGCCCGCTGCATCTCCACCGGCAAATCAATCTGCTTGACTTCCACGTTCGATACTTTGATTCCCCAGGGTTCGGTATGCGTGTCGATAATCACCTGAAGTTCTTTATTGATCTTATCCCGCTGCGACAACAGTTCATCGAGTTCCGACTGTCCAAGAATGCTGCGGAGGGTTGTCTGTGACATCTGACTCGTGGCAAACAGATAATCTTCGACCTCGACGACAGCCTTGCGGGGATCCAACACCCTGAAATAAATCACGGCGCTTACCTTCACCGATACGTTGTCCCGCGTAATTATGTCCTGCGGCGGTACGTCCAACGCAATGGTTCTCAAGCTTACACGAACCATCTTATCTACGATCGGTACCAGGATAATAAGTCCCGGGCCTTTCTCGGCAATCAGCCTTCCGAGTCGGAAGACCACGGCTCTTTCATACTCACGAAGGATCCTGATAGCACTCGCGAGGAAGAAAATTATGAAAATTACTATAATTGCAAAAGCACTAGGCATGTAGGCCTCCTATTCCTTGGGTTTTACTTTCAGCGTCCAATTCTCGGATGATTCAACGACGATCTCTTCCCCCACCTTAAGACTCCGGTCGGCAGTGGCCTTCCAGATTTCTCCGTGGACCGATACCTGCCCGACCGAGCCGGGCTTTATCGGAGTCATCACGGTCCCGCTCTCGCCGAGCATTCCTTCGAGCCCCGTGGTCGGTTTGCGTTGTTGGGCCCTCAGCCCGAGACCGACGACCCAGAGGAAGAACACCGTGGCGACGACGACGGTAGTCACAATCAGCGTAAGCGAAATGCTCACGAGCTCGAACGGCGACCGGATAAGCATCACCGAACCGAGAAACATCGAGATGACTCCGCCGATAGCGAGGATGCCGTGGCTCACGATCTTAATTTCAGCAACAAAGAGAACAATAGCGAGGAGGATCAGTGCCAGGCCGGCATAATTAACCGGCAGCGTCTGGAACGCGTAGAACGCGAGAATCAACGAGATAGCTCCCACCACGCCGGGCAATATCGACCCGGGGTTGAACAGTTCGAACATGATTCCGAAGATGCCGATCATCATGAGAATATAAGTGATGTTCGGGTCGCTGATCACACCGAGAAATTCTTCCCGCCAGTTCATGGGGACAAATTCGACTTTCGCATCGGCCGTCTTGAGAGTCACCATCCCCGCGGCAGTTTCCACTTCCCTTCCGTTCACCTGCCTGAGCAGTGAATCGAGATTCGGGGACACGAGGTCTATCACCCCATCCTTCAGTGCTTCCGATTCAGAATTCGAGATACTGTGCCGGACCGCATCTTCCGCCCACGCAGCATTGCGGTGCCGCTTCTGGGCTATTGCCCTGACAAACGCTGCGGCATCGTTAGTGATCTTCTCCGACATGACGGAGGAAGTGTCCGACCCCACTCCTCCGCCGACGGGATGCGCCGCGCCTATGTTCGTGCCGGGCGCCATCGCGGCGATATTCGCGGAGAGGGTTATGAATACGCCTGCCGATCCGGCTCTCGATCCTGCCGGATAAATGTAGACTATGACAGGTACCGAAGAGCTAAGGATGCTCTGAACTATTCTCCTCGTCGACTCGAGTAAACCGCCGGGCGTATTCATCTCGATGACCAGCGCCTCTACATGCTCTTTTTCTGCCAGGTCCACGGAGTTCACTATGTACTCGGCGCTGGCCGGGCCTATGGCCCCGTCGACACGGATCAATATCACTTTCTCGCCCGCGCGCAAACCTCCCGCTACAACGAGCGACATCAGCAATGCAGCTGTAAGTCTCACCGGGACATCTTAACAAACGGCGCATGAAATATCAATCGATGCCGGTTGGAAGGCGTAACAATTCTCGAGGAATTTGCATAAATTTACGCTGATATGAATGTTGTTCCGACGTTTGATTTCGAGAGAATGCTCGCCGACCGGGGAATAGAATGCATCGCAGGGGTGGACGAGGCCGGACGCGGACCGGTGGCGGGTCCTGTTACGGCGGCGGCCGTGATTATGCGTGTGGGGGACTTGATCGAAAACGTCAGGGATTCAAAGCTGCTTTCCGAACCGCGGAGGGAATCGGTAGGGGAGATGATTAGAAACAGGGCCATAGATTTCTCCGTTGCGCATGTAGAAAGCGGGACGATCGACACATTGAATATTCTCAATGCTACCCGGCTGGCGGTGCGGACTGCCGTCGAGACGCTGAAGATCAAGCCGCAGGTCATCCTGATAGACGGCAAGTTCCTGAACATGGGGGACAAGACGTGCATATCGATAGTGAAAGGCGACTCAACGGTCTTCTCCATCGCTGCGGCTTCAATACTTGCGAAGACTGCCCGTGATGCCCTTATGCATTCGTATTCGAGGGAATTCCCGGACTATTCCTTCGACAGGAACAAGGGATACCTCACCCGGGAACATCTTCTCGCGATCAGGAAGCACGGATTCACTCCCATACACAGAAAGAGTTTTTCCATCACAGTCTGAGGACTATCAGGATGAACAAGATACTGGGGACAAAAGGAGAACGACTCGCCGCGGAGTTCCTGACCAGGAACGGATACGAAATTGCCGAGCGTAATTTCAGATACGCCCGCGCGGAGATCGACTTAATAGCGAGAAAGGACAACCTTATAGTTTTCTGCGAAGTGAAAACCAGAAGGAGCAACATATACGGCAGCGGAGAGGATGCCGTCGACGGGAGGAAGCAGGCTCAGATCAGGAAAGCTGCGGATGGTTATCTGGCAGATAGAGGACTTGACGACTGCGACTCCAGATTTGACGTTATCGTCGTGGAGCTCGGGCGCGACACAACAAGGATAAGGGTGATTGAGGATGCCTTCTAGAGCCTTGTCTCTCTGTCTTTCCCACGCATAAAAAAAGGCCGTCCGGATGGACGGCCTCCTATCAACGTATCTATTCCTGACTATTACTTAAGCAACATCATCTTCATCGTTCTGACGTAATTCTTCGAAGTGAACTTGTAGAAGTACACTCCGCTGGCGATCTGGGTACCCGACTGGTTCATCCCGTTCCATATGATCTGGTAGGTTCCGGGTACGTAGTTGTCGTTCGCGAGGACCTTAACGAGCTGGCCGATCGCATTGTAGACGGAGATATTGACCATACCCGTTTTCGGCACCGAGAAGTTGATCGTCGTGGTCGGGTTGAACGGGTTCGGGTAGTTCTGTTCCAGAGCGTAAGTCCTCGGCACTTTGTTGTCGAGCACCTTTACTCCAGTGAAGGTTCCGATAGCTCTCGTCAGCAGCGCAAAGGTGTACTTCGCGTTGTGGACGCCGTAGCTTCCGTCCTTGGATATCAGGAGGTAATCCCAGAGGGCGCCAAGCTGGTCTTTCGTAAGCCCGCTGCCGACTGTAGCGCTGCCCGGGTTGGCGAGGACCGAATCCGGGATAAACGAGGCGAGCTTAGCCAGAAGCGCCTTGACTTCGGTCTGGACGCCCGGTACCGGGCCGCCGTTGGCAATGCCGGCGTAATCGTAAGCAGCCGGTATCTGGTCGAAGTCGGTGATCGGGCCGTGGCAGGACTGACAGGCAGTTGTATTGTCCGTCGTGTCTCCCACTGCATCGGCACCGCTCATCTTCCACGTATGGCTGCCAAGGCTCATCGAGGCGTTTGCATCGACGGTATCGGTAGCCATATGGCAGGTGACGCATGCGTCCGTGAGCTGCATGTGGGTATTAAGACCGGTGATCGAGTTGTCACCGAACTGGTATCCGTCTTGACCGAAGAAGACGTCCGTTTGAGGTCCTTCATGGGGACCGAAGTACCGCTTCCATCCGCCGTTGACCGTTGCGTTGGCATTGGCGCGCGAGCGGTGACAATTCATGCAAAGCACGCCTACACCACCCTCGGTTATCTGGAACCCGTTCTGCAGAGTATCGGCGGTGACTTTTCTCAACTGGTAGGGATGATTCCCATCAATCAGATGGGGATTGTGGCATCCGGCGCATGTCAGAGGCATTGGACTGTAGCTGGACGAAATGCTTCCTTCTGTCGCGTAGTCTGCAAACCCTCCGGCATTGTGACACTGCGCGCAGGGGGCGTTGTTAAGCATCGCGTCGCCGGCCTGGAGCGCTGCCATCCCGCTGTCGTGCGGGCTGCTGGTCCACTCTCTGCCTATCGCGTGATGCGGGGGTTCGTCGTGGCATTGCAGGCAAACACTTGCGCTCAGGGAGACGGAAATCTTCGCCGGATCCCCGACGTGTTCGCTTCCAGGACCGTGGCAGCTTTCGCAGCCGATCGTCCCCAACTGCGCCAGCTGTGCCGAGGTATGGTACACATGAGCGAAGTTGGTATCCACAAGCGTCGACGGGAAAGTCCAACCGACCTGCGAAGCTACGTCTGCAAAATTCCCATTCTTCGCGCCGGGGTTGTATCCCGTTGTGTGACACTGCATACAGCTGGAGCCGTAGTGCGAACTGACCACTCCGTTCACGCCGTTCTTGAACATACTGGCGTGTTCGGTATTCATCCAGTTCGCGTAGTCCGCGGTCGGATCAAGTCCGAATCCTACCATCGCACCCTGGTGGCATGTGCCGCACTCGGGAGCGACAGACGGGGCAACGGGCTGTCCGCCGCCATTGGTCACGGCGGAGTCGTTCGAAACTATACCCATGTAGCCGACACCGACGTAATTCGCCGACGTGAATACGGCCGATGCCTGGGATGTGCCCCCCGAAGTAGTGATCGAAACATTGACCGTGTATTCCCCCGTCGTGTCAAATGTAATGGTCGTGAACGGCGTCGACGCGCTGTCAATTTTAGCGGGCCCACCGGTGACCGACCAGCTAACAGACTGGATTGCGCCTCCTGTGGAATCGATTGCCTGAAGAAAAACCAGAGTCTTCTCCCCGACGGTGCTCAGCCCTGTCGTGGCATACATCGAACTTCCTTGGGAACCATAAGCTTCGTCCAGTGTGTAGGGGGTCATCCCGACAATCTGAATGCCAGCCTTTGGTACTGCTGTCTGCGAGTAAGCTAACCCAGCTGCGAGGAATACCATCACAAACGTGGTGACAATTCGTTTCCTCATAGCTAATTCTCCTTTTCTTGTGCTTTTGGCAATAATTAGGAAACTCAAACACAAATTACACGGATGAAGATGCAATTAAGATGCCAATGAATGGAGCCGATTTTGCGCTAAATTCATTCAAAAAAGGCGGGGACTAATTAGACTTTCTCTATCTACCCCTGAATGGATAGTATTTTGCCTTATCCCTGGGCATTTTGGGACACCCTACCGTGACCTCCGTCTGGAGGAATTGAAAATGAAGAAATGACCGCCACTCCTGGGAGGGTGGCGGCCATTTCAAGAGAGCCTACTTCATCAACATCATTTTTCGGGTCTGAGCGAAATCTCTCGAGGTGAACTTGTAGAAATAGACACCGCTCGATACCGAAGTGCCGGAATTGTTCCTTCCGTCCCAGGTTACCTTGTATGAACCCGCTGTGAAGTGATTGTCAACCAGAGTCTTCACCAGCTGACCGATCGAGTTGTAGATCGTGATCTTGACGTTCCCGGATTTCGGGACCGAGAAGTTGATGGTCGTCGACGGGTTGAACGGGTTCGGATAGTTCTGCTCGAGAGCAAAGGTCTTCGGAACTTTGTTGGGAACAACTTCGACTCCGGTCAAAGTGCCGATGGCTCTCGTTAGGATACCGAATGTGTATTTCGCGTTGTGGACACCGTAGCTTCCGTCGTTGACCACGTAGAGATAATCGTAGACACCCTTGAGATAGTTCGGATTACCGGCTATCGCCGCCGAGTCTGTGCTCACGGCGCCCGAGGTGTCTTTCGGCAGCAGGGCAGCCAGCTTCGCCAGCAGTCCCTTCACCTCCGTCTGTACACCCTCCACTTTGCCGTTGCCGTCGTAATCGTCGCCTGCTTTGATGTCGTCAAAGCTCTCGATGGGTCCGTGACAAGATTCGCACACACTTACGTTCTCCGTCATAGTCCCCGAGCTGTCGGGACCGGCCATCTTCCACGTGTGACTGCCGAGCAAATATGCGACTTTGCCGCTAGCCGCAGACATGTGGCACGTGACACAGGCATCTTCCAGCTGAGTGTGGGTCGATACGCCCGTAATGGTATTGTCGCCGAACTGGACCGCGTTCTGGCCGTAGAGCATATCGGTCTGCGTGCCGTAATGCGGGCTGTAGTGACTGGCCCATTTCTTCGTATACGTGTCTGCAGTCCGCCTTGACCGGTGACAGTTCATGCAGAGACCGCCGCTCCCTGCGTCCGGTATCTTGAACCCGTTCATCAGGGTATCGGCCGTGACTTTTCTCAGCTGGTGCGGGTTCGCGGCCGAATGCGGGTCATGACACGATGCGCAACCGATCGGCTGCGTGGCCTGTGCACCGGAAATTGTCTTGCCAGAGGCATAGAGATAGAAGCCGGTCCCATTGTGGCACTTTGCGCACGAAGCGTTATTTACTCCGGCATCCTCTTCCTGGATAGCGTTCAACCCATGGCTGCTGGTGGCGTACTCTCTGACGATCGAATGATGTGTAGGTGCATCATGGCACTGCGCACAAACCTTGACGTCGAGCGATACGCTTATCTTGGACGGGTCTCCCTTGTGTTCGCTCCCCGGACCGTGGCAGTTCTCGCAACCGATCGTTGCAAGCTGTGCGAGCTGGGCCGATGCTGCCTGGAGATGCGCGAAATTCGTGTCGACATAAGTGCTCGGGAACGTCCATCCGGATGTCTTCATCAGATCGTCGAATCCACCGTTGGTGGCGTTCGTATCATATCCGGTTGTGTGGCAACCGATGCATGTCTTGGAATAGTGAGTCTGTCTCAGGTCCGTGCCGTCGATGGCATCCTTAAAGAAGACTGCATGAACCGACGTCGTCCACGAGTCTACGTTCGCAGAGTGACATCCGAGGGCGCACTGCCCGAGCGCGTAGCTGGGTGTCCCGCCTTCGAAGTTGCCGACCCCGATGTAAGTTGCCGAATTGATCGTGACCGTATCTTTTGCCGTACCGCCGGAGGTTGTCAAACTCACTTCAACCATGTACTGGCCGATACTATCGACCTTCATAGTGGTGAACACCTTGCTTGCGCTGTCGATGACGGCGACCGATCCGACCGGCTTGCTTAGGATAGACCACGTCACGGAAGTGATCGTTCCTTCATTCAAATCTTCTGCGTCCAGATAGACGATTGAGCCTTTACCGACTGTATTCAATCCTGAGGTCGCGGTCCTGCTCCCCTGAGATCCGTAATGCTTCGCGAACTGGTAGGGCGACATCCCAACCACTTCGATCTTCGCATTAGGAGTTTGTGACTGCACGACGCCAGCAAACAGCAGTAAGGCCATGGTACAAATGGTAGATAGCTTACCCATGGTAATATCTCCTCGTTTTATGCTGACCTTCAATTGTTAAGCTCCCTGACATGAGCTCAGGACATTCTCTGCAATTGAAATGCCGGCAGTGCACAAGGGAATAACCGATTTCCGAAACGGAAATTAAGGGTGCCGATTCAGCGACGTGTAGGAAAACCCTTCACAACGCCAAATTCTGGCACAAATTACCCCACCAAGGGCAATATTAGACAAGATGGAAGGGTGTGGTTTTCCTCTGCAGAAAAAGACGGGACCGCACTGAAGCCGGTCCCGTCAAGGCGTTCAACGAATGAATTCAGCAGCTGTTAGTAGAGGAACATCGGCTTGTCGAGCAGATGTGCAACCTTAGGTTTGTACTCGTTAGCGTCATACAACTCATCGACATCTACGCGCTTCACTCCTGTAGCGATGCTGTCTATCGGGATGTGCGTGTACTTTCCCTCTTTGAGTGCGACCATTCTACCGTACTGTTTCTTGATGATCAGGTCGGTCGCGAGGTTCGCATAGCTTATAGCCACCATCCTGTCGAGGGCGTCCGGCTCTCCGCTTCGCATGAGGTACGCCACCTGTTGATAGATGATCTCCGAGCCGGTGATCTGTTTCAGCGCGTCGCCGGTCAACTCGCCGATTCCGCCGAGTTTCTTGTGTCCGTACGCGTCGGCCTGTCCGTACTCGACGATCTTTCCGCCCACCATCTGCGCGCCTTCGGAGATCGTCATGATCGCGTAGTCGCTCGGGTTCCGTTTTTTATCCTCGAGCAGCAGGGCCGCAAGTTTCTCCGGATCAAACGGCACCTCCGAGATTATGGCGCGGTCGACGCCGGCAAGATACGCCGAAATGAGCGACGTCTCCCCGGAGTTTCTGCCGAACAACTCGACCACCGCGATACGCTCGTGGGATCCCGCCGGCGTTCGCAGGGCGGTAATGAAATTCACGCTTCTCGTGACCGCCGTCGAGAACCCGATGCAATAATCGGTGCCGAAAACGTCGTTGTCCATCGTCTTCGGAACGGCAACCACGGGAAACCCTTCCTTGTGGAGGCGGACTGCATAGCTCAGCGTATCGTCGCCCCCGATGGGAAGCATCGCGTCGATCTTAAGGTGTTCAAGGACCTTGAGCACATGTGGTGTAAAATCGAGAGGAGCATCGTCTTTCTTCGGGGGATGTTTCTCATCCTTTAGAAATTCCGGCACATCTTTAGGTTTTACCTTCGAAGGGTTGGTTCTCGACGTATGAAGAAAAGTTCCGCCCGACCGGTCCACGGTCCGGGTATTCTGTTTGTTCAACATCGTCACCCACTCGTGATCGCCGTCTTTCGAACCGATGTCGTAGTAAAGCAGTCCTCCCCAGCCGCGTTTGATGCCGACAACTTCGATGCCCGCGTCCTGCGCCCTGTAGACCGCGGCTTTTATGCATGGGTTCAGTCCAGGTACGTCGCCACCACCCGTCAGAATTCCAATTCGCATATGTTTGCTCCTTTGATTGAAATTGAGTTCATCAGGAATTTATTAAGTGAAGGACGAACATTAAAGCTCGTCCGGCAAATCACCTGCGCATATTGAAGATGACGTTCCGCTCATACTCGGAATGGAACAGGGGGGAAGAAATCAGGAAATCCGCTGAAGCCCTGTTCGATGCCACCGGGATATTCCAGACGACGGCGATCCGCAGAAGCGCCTTCACATCCGGGTCGTGAGGCTGTGGCTCGAGCGGGTCCCAGAAGAAGATGAGGATATCGATTTTGGCTTCCGCAATCTTTGCCCCGAGCTGCTGGTCGCCGCCGACGGGTCCGCTCATCATCCTCTTTATCTTCACTCCGAGTGCCTCGGACAGCAATTTGCCGGTCGTGCCGGTTGCAAAGAGCTGGTGGTTCCCCAGTGTGCCGGCGTTGTACTTTGCCCACTGCAGGAGCTCTTCTTTCTTGTTGTCGTGCGCGACGAGAGCAATCCTTTTCTTCGGTTTCATCTTGATCAATACGTTTCTCATCGAATGCTCCTGGGTTTCTGTTGTCGGGCCGGCGCGGCAGACAAATCCCTGACACACTCATTTCCGCCAACCTGAAGATAAGAACCGTCACCCCTTAATGCCATCGCTGGTTTTCCGCGACACGAATCGAGGTTTCGTACGGCCTGGTCGACGGCCCGCCGAACGCCGGGGGGTGAGTCAGGGCGGTGCCTTTGCCGATCCTAAATCTCCCTATGCCTTGAACTCTTCGGTTATCTCGCGATTCTCGGAGTTGGAGTAGACCTTGAAGGAGTTCATAGGTGTCGCCGGATCCGCTACAAGCCTGATAAACACTTTGTTCCTCCACATCAGCGTCGACAGGTGGCTCGGTCTTCCTTCCTTGAGGTAGTACGCGATATACGGGTGAACGGTGAGCTTGAAGAAGCGTCCGCCGTGCCCGTCCGTCCTTAACCTGCCGAACCAGCCGGTTATATCCGTCAGAACAGTTGCCCTGCTCTGGACAATGCCGGTACCGGAGCAAACGGGACAGGTCTCGCTGAAAGACTGCATAATGCTCTGCCGTATTCGCTGACGCGTGATCTGGACGAGACCGAACTCGGTCATCGGAAGCACCGTCGACTTCGCCCTGTCTCTCCTGAATTCCTTGCGCAACTCCTCGTAGACTTTACGCTTGTTCCGTTCGTCGTCGAGGTCAATGAAGTCGATGACTATTATTCCGCCTATATCGCGGAGCCGGAGCTGCCTGACTATTTCACGCGAGGCTTCCATGTTCGTGCGGAGCGAATTTTGCTCCTGTTCCCTGTTCGCGGCATACCTGCCGCTATTGACGTCAATAACCGTCATCGCCTCGGTCGGGTCTATGACAAGGTATCCTCCCGTTTTCAACGGGACTCTCCTTCCGAGCGATTCCTGCATGTCTTTCGCAACGCCGAAGACGTCGAAGATCGGCTGCTTCCCCCGGTAGAACTCAATCTTATCCACGAGGTTCGGAGAGAACCATTTCACGTAAGTGGTTATTTCCTTGTAAAGCCTGCGCGAGTCGACCACGACGCGCTGCACCTCGTTGTTAAAGAGGTCGCGGATGACGCTCGATACGGTAGACAAGTCTTTGTAAAGCAGAATCGGGGGCTGTTCAGTCTTGAGACTCTTTTCGATCTCGCGCCATGTTTTTATTAGCTGACCGAGATCGTTCTTCAGGAGCTCTTCTTCTTTTCCTTCCGCGACGGTCCTTATGATCACGCCGAAGCCTTCCGGAAGCATGCTTCTGACAATTCTTCTCAGTCTTTTCTTCTCGCGGAAGTTGTAGAGCTTCTTGGATACCCCGACACGGCCGTCGAAGGGGAGGAGAACCAGATACCTTCCGGGGAGGGACACTTTGCTCGTCACGCGGACGCCCTTCTTGCCGACCGGCTCCTTGGTAACCTGGACGATTATGCTCTGGCCGCGATCGAGCTTGATGTCTCTTTGCGGCGGACGGAAACCTCTCTGCTGGTGTGGTTGCGGGCGTTGGCCTGTCTGCTGGCGGGGTCCGTGTTCGGCCGGCGGAGCGGCAGTGACGACCTCTTCGTCGTCGTCGTCCTCGTCGTCGATTTCGGATTCATCTTCGCCGATGAGCGAAGAGTACTCGTCTATATTCGGGTCGACGTCGGAAAAATGAAGGAACGCATCCTGTTTGTGTCCGATGTCGATGAACGCAGCGCGGATGCCCGGCATGACCCTGGCGATCCTGCCGAGATAGATGTCGCCGACCATCCGTTCTTTTCCGGGGGTGTCGACAAAGATCTCCGCGAGCCTGCCGTCCTCCGTAATTGCGATACGCACCTGGTCGGCAGTCTCATTGATTACAATCTCCTTTTTCATAAATACCTGCTCTGTTGTGTTTGAGCGGAGAGTTGCCTAGACTGTCACCCAGATACTCGATCCGTGACCCTGTGATCCGATTCCCCAAAACTCTTTCAGAGTGTGTGCTATGATGGTAAAGCCGCGACGCGACCCTGTCGGACGCGCCTGTCATCTCTATATCACAACCCGGAGATCCTCCGGCAGTTGCAAAGCTCGGGACCAGGTGAGACGGTCCCGTCGGGATGAGGATTGGATTCAATTTCATGCCGCAAAATACTGCGGCCTCTCTCCCCGAATCAATGAGAACACTCTCGTGAACACGCTGGAGATAGTCTGAAAAGACTCCGCAAATAATGTTTAAAATTGATTTGACGAATGAGGGAATGATATCTTCCCAAAATGCTACGACCGAAGATAACAGCGACGACACTGCCCCCATGCCGGCCATGGACGCGATACCTGACCTATCTTCGTCTGATTCCCGGCCCGCAATGTTATGTCGTCTCAACACCGAAATACCAATTATTCAACTTCAAGATTTGAAAGAACCACCCGGAGCCGAGCTTCGCTGATGGAGCCGCAACGAGCGGTTTCGTAAAGCTCTGAAAAAAAGAGAGGCCAAGCTTACTGTGTCACACGGTTAGTACGCTTACCGTTGCTTCCTTCCGGACCTGGCGGGGTTCGGCAACCTTCCGTTGCACAGGACTTGACCTCAAAAACTCATTTCATTGCTTTCATTAATAAAAAACTCTTCTGTGGAGCAGAGGGGAGTCGAACCCCCGACCTCCAGAGTGCGATTCTGGCGCTCTCCCAACTGAGCTACTGCCCCGCGTTTCCGTCCGCCTTTCGAAAACATCTCAAAGCAGGCGGAAAATCGAAGTTTTCAGCGATTTTCAATTGTAATTTAACACGGAGGCGAAATGAGTGCAAATGATTAAAATTTGAGAAGCAATACCGCCTTCCGTCGGAGGATGTGGACTATTTCCGGACCCGCAAACCTTTGCCGCGTGCCGCCGATGACGCTTCGCACAATCAGGCAGGGAATTCCCACCCGACTTTCCAGGCAGCCCCCATCGCTACCAGGTCTTCCAGCAACTTCCCGGGGTCAACAATGCTCGCCTGAGTAAAGAGCCCGGGTTTTCTGAGACTTCCTTCGAAACATTGCTTCAACGTTCCAACAACGGGGAGAGCCGTGAGAGCATACCCATCCTCGTGTGACAAGGTCGCGGTCAGTTCGCAGCTACTTCCGTCATTGGAGCCTGTCGCTCTCAGCTTCAGGATCGTCGAGTAGGGCGGTCGGGCAAATGCTTTCACTCCGAACAGCATGAGTCCCGAGAAAAGGTTTACCCCGAGCGACGGCCAGAGTTTCATTACGGCAAATGCCGGAGGAAAAACAAAGTAGTCGACAAACCAGTTGAAGCCCCCCACGTAGAAACCGACTTTTTTCAGTGAAGGGTAAAGCTCCGGAATGATTCTCAGCTCCTCGAGAAACATCGGTGCGCAGTATCGCCTGCCGAAAGGCTCACCGAAATCTTCCTTCATGTAACCAGATGACGAGAGGAAAGAAGCCCGCCTCCACGTCCCGTCCACGAAAACCGACGAGTCGTAGTCGCTCATCTCGGCAAGAAATTCCCGGATGGTGGATTTCCCGGGGTCCAGTCTCTTCCAGTCAATCCTGATAAGGCTGCTCACTGCCGCCTTCTCCATCGAGTCGAACCTGCTTCCCGCCCATCGCGCCAATACTCCCGGCAGGCCGGGATGGAACCCTCCGTCCGTGATGAAGCAGAGTCCCAGTTCTTCGATGCGTTTCGAGACGGACTTGAGGTAGGCAACTTTCGAAGATGAGTATTGGATATCGTAATAGTCGATGCGGCAGTCGAGTGCAGCCCTGACAATCAGATCAACGAACATTGCAGTACTCGACGCTACCACAACCATAGTGGCGTTGTCGAATGCCCTGCGCAGCTCATCGATGTTGGAAGCGTCCACCTTCGCGGCCGCAGCCCTGCCCCGATGAAATTCCGAATTGAGCTTCTCAGCAAATTCCCGGGCACGCCGGATGTCTCTTCCGGCAACGATAATGCCGGCCCCCGTCTTTTGCAGGAGGCCCCGCGCGATCAGCCTTCCGGTCGTGCCGTAGCCTCCGAGTATAATAATTTGCCCGCCGTCCATGATGCCCCCTTGCTGCAGAAGAAAATTAGTCCGGTAAGTCTCCCTCGTTACTCTTCATTTGTCCCGGACGGTCTCTTCACACTTCACCGCGACCGGACCGCTATTCCCCGAGCCTCTTCCCGGGCACGAGATAGTTGTTCACATAGTCCGAAACCGCGTCCTCGATGCCGGTCATCTTTCCGGAATATCCGGCCTTCCTGATTTTGGCAACATCCGCGCACGTGTAGTACTGGTACTTGTAGCGGATCGTCTCAGGCATCTCTACATACTCGATATTCTGCGGTTTGCCGATTGCGGAGAAGATAGAAGCCGCGAGCTTATTCCAAGTACTTTCGGTGCCGCTCCCGACATTGAAGAGTCCTCCGATTGCCTTCTTCTCCAGGAAGAACAGTGTCATCTCGACGGCATCTTTGACGTAAATGAAATCGCGGACCTGTTCGCCGTCCTTGTACTCGTTTCTGTAAGACTTGAACAGCCGCATCTTTCCCGTCGCCTGAATTTGCTCGAACGCTTTGAGGACAACTGAGCGCATGTCACCCTTGTGATATTCGTTTGGGCCGTAGACGTTGAAGTACTTCAGGCCGACGATCCTGTCGAGCAGGCCGCGCCTCAGCGCCCACTGGTCGAAGAGCTGTTTGGAATAGCCGTACATGTTCAGCGGTCTGAGCGAATCGATCTTGCCTTCGCTGTCCTCGAATCCGTTGCTCCCATCGCCGTAAGTCGCCGCGCTTGAAGCGTATATGAAACGTGCCCCTTCATTGACGGCAACGATGGCAAGCTGCCTCGTATACTCGAAGTTGTTCCGGATGAGGTAGCTGGCGTCACGTTCGGTCGTCGCCGAGCAGGCCCCCATGTGTATGATCGCTTCGATCGGTTCCCTGTCCGACCTCATCCGGGCGGCAAGCCGCTGGTTCATTACCAGACTGAGGAATTCGTCCTTTTCCATGTAATCGTGGTACCTGAGTGGCACGAGATTTTTCCACTTCTCGTCCGTGCCGAGGTTATCGACGATGAGGATGTCTTCCTTTCCGAGCTGGTTCAGCCTCCATACGATCGCACTTCCGATGAATCCCGCCCCGCCTGTCACAATTATCATAAGATGTATTCTCCGATTTTCATTCGACAAATACGATACCGCACAGAGCAAAGTGCAGAGCGCGAGATGGGATAATTCTGCGATGCGTTGCGCGCTTTGCTATTCGCTCTCTGCGCCATGCCCCTACACGCACTTTACAAAATACTTTCCCGGAAGCTGTTTGACAATACCTTTCAGCTCCAGGCTCAACAGCTGGACAAGAAGATCGGATATTGCCAATCCGCACCTTTCACCGAGCGCGTCGATGTGTTCCGGCTCCTCCGTGAGCGCCTCGAAAACTTTCTGTTCGAAGATAGTCAGCTGCACCTTCTGCTGCTGAGGGACCTGGCTCTTGAGAATCGGCTTCAGTTTGTATTTGAGCTCCTCCAGAACATCCGATATATCTTCAACGAGTTTCGCCCGCCCTTCACGGATCAACTTGTTGGTCCCCCGGCTTTTCTTTTCGAATACGGACCCCGGCACCGCAAAGACTTCCCTGTTCTGGTCGAGCGCGGTCCCGGCGGTAATCATCGCTCCACCGTTGATATCGGTCTCGATCAATATCGTGCCGAGCGAGATCCCGCTGATGATTCTGTTGCGGCGAGGAAAGTTCACGGCATCCGGCTTCGAACCCATGTAGTACTCCGAGAGAATCGCGCCTCCCATGAGTAGCTGGTCCGCCAGTCTCCTGTTCTCGCTGGGATAGATGACGTCGACGCCGCTGCCGAGAACGGCCAGGGTTCTGCCCCCCGAGCGGATGGTCGTGGCGTGTGCAAGTGTATCTACACCGCGTGCGAGACCCGAAACTACGGCGATCCCCTGTTCGGTAAGCGCGGCCGCAAACTTCTCCGCAACGTGTTTGCCGTATGTCGTCGGGTTCCGTGTGCCGACGATCGCCACAGAGTATTTGTCCGAAGGCAAAAGAGAACCGCGGGTAAAGAGCATTACCGGCGGATCGTATATCTTTTTCAGATTATCGGGGTACTCTTTGTCCCAGAAAGTAACGAGCCTGGCTTCCCACTTGTTGAGTCGTGAGAGCTGAACCTGTATCTCCTTATCGAAATCCTGGTGCGAGAGTATCCTTCTGGCGAGGCCGCGGTCGATTCCTTCCACCGAAGTCAGTTCTTTCTCGCCTGCCGCGAGGACCGATTCCGGATCCCCGAACTGGCTGACGAGGGCGCGAAGCCTGGCAGGCCCGATCCCCTGAACCATCGACAGGTTGAGCAGTGCACGAACGTCCATCGAGATCAACGCGGGCACCTCCCGCGCTTCCACGCCGCGCACGCCGGGCGAAGCGCTGTCCCGAACCGGCCGTCAGTCGTTTCCACCGGCTGGAATGACGACAGTGAACTTCGTCCCCTTTCCGAGTGCCGACTCGACGAAGACTCTTCCACCATGTGCCTCCGTTACCCGCTTTACGATTGTAAGCCCGAGTCCTGTTCCTTTCTGCGCCGACCCCTTGGCACTTTTCGCCTGGCGGTACCTGTCGAATATAAGAGGGACTTCGTCCTGAGAAATACCCACACCCGTGTCCGCCACTTCGAGCGCAATGTACTGGCCTTTCAGGCCGGGCGCTTCTTCCCCGTAAGTCTTCGTGCTCGTTCTCACCGTCACCTGGCCGTCTTTCGGTGTGAATTTGAGCGCGTTCCCTACGAGGTTCGTCACAACCTGATCGATCTTTCCGCCGTCGCACTCGCAAATCGGAAGGTCTTGATCCTGTTCTATTTTCAGCGTGATTCCTTTCTCACGCGCGATTACCTTGAGGCGTGCGACCGCTCCGGCAACGATGACGTTCACGTCGTTCGGCTGCTTGTTGAGCTGGAGTTTTCCGGCCTCGAGCTTCGCGACATCCAGTATGTCGTTTATCAGGCCGAGCATTTTCTGCGACGTATCAAGCGCGGAATTCAGAAACTCCTTCATCTCCGCCGGATTTTCGTCGAACTCCCCCGCAGCTCCGAGTTCGAGCACGCCGATTATGACGGAGAGCGGGCTCCGAAGATCGTGCACGAGCATCGACTGGAAGTCCGCCTTGAGCTGTTCTATCTCGTGCTCCGCCTTGACCACGCGGAGTATGGAACGTACCCTCGCGATGAGCTCGTCCTGATCGATGGGTTTCGTGAGATACTCATCCGCCCCCAGTGAGAACCCTTCCTCAATGCTTTTCGCATCCTTGGAGTTCGCCGTCAGGATGATCACGGGAATATCTTTGGTAATTTCGTTTCCCCTCAGATGTTTCAGCGTTTCGAACCCGTTCATTTCCGGCATTGCGACATCCAGGATAATCAGGTCGGGATGTTCCGATGCGCTCTTCGCCAGGCACTCTTTCCCGCTTAAGGCCTTGGCTACATCGAACCCCTGCCGCCTGAGCAGCCTGTCGAGCAGGACCAGATTATCCGGGGCGTCGTCTACAGCTAAGATCTTCTGATGTTCGTCCATTAGTCCATTAGTCCGTGCCGTTTTGAGTGTTTAACAAGGCAGGCTGTGTAGGAGAATCAGGACTGCCGTTTTTTTCTCTGTATGAATTTATTTACCTCGCGAAGGATTATCTCCCTCGTTAAGCCTTCCTTCTGCACGATATTCTTTATCTTCGAATTGAGAGTAGACCTCTCCTCTTCAGTTACCTCCTTGGCAGTAAGCACAACTATCGGAACTTCCCTGAGCCTTTCATCCTCATTCATCTTCTCGACCACCTCAAAGCCGTCCATTTCCGGCATAAGCAGATCGAGGAAAACGAGGGACGGGACATTCTTCTTGAGGAAATCGATAGCTTCAACACCGTTGCGTGCGGTAGATATTTCGAACTTGCTCTTTTCGAGAAGGTTCCTGAGGAAATTCGTGAAGTCCTCGCTGTCGTCGACGACAAGTATCTCACCTCCCGAAGTGCCGGTATAGTTCCGGACGACCGAAATAATCTGGTCGGCCGCGACCGGTTTCACCATATACGACTCCGCTCCCAGCGACACGGCGAGTGCTTTGTTCTCAACCACGGAGTGAATGACGACCGGTATGTCTTTCAGCTCGGGGTCGGCCTTCAGCTCCTGCAGGATCTGCCAGCCGTCTTTGTTCGGCATCATAATGTCCAGAGTAACGAGGACGGGTCTGTTCTTCTTAACCTTGTCCAGTGCCGTTCTCGAATCGCTGATCCCCGCGAACTCGAAACCCTCCGACTCGAGGTGATTCTTCAGAAGGAGGAGTACATCGGGATCGTCGTCGATACAGACGACCAGGTTGTTAGTATGGGGAAGTGCATTAGGTGTCGGGGGCACCTCCGGTCTCTCTGCCGGCTTTGCCTTCTCCGCCTGGCGGTATGATGTCGGCAGGGTCATTGTGAACGTAGAGCCTTTCCCGACCTCACTTCTGACCGTGAGGTCCCCGCCGAGCATGCGCGCAAGCTTCCTCGATATCGCGAGGCCCAGGCCGGTGCCGCCGTGCTTCCTGGTGTTGGAACCGTCGACCTGCCTGAATTCCTCGAACACGACTTCCAGATAATCGGCCGGGATACCGGAGCCCGTATCTTCGACGGCGAGAGAAATGAAATTCCCCTCAAGGAGATTCGCAATTACCTTGATATGGCCCTCGTCAGTGAATTTAGCGGCATTGCTCAGGAGGTTCAGGACGATCTGCTTTAATCTGGCGGGGTCGGAGAAAAGTACCGGGAGTCCTTCCTCCATTTCAGTGTCCAGTTTCACCGGTTTGTCACCCAGAAGCGGAGCTATGGTGGCTATAGCGTCGCTCACCACGGATTCGAGGTTCAGTTCTTCCGGCGATATCGTAATTCGCCCGGCCTCTATCTTCGAGAGATCGAGAATGTCGTTTATAAGCGCGAGAAGGTTCTTCGCGTTGCGGAGTACTATCTCCAGCCCTTCCTTCTGTTCCCCTGTCGGCGGTTGGATGTCGTCGGTAAGTACCAGGTTCGTGAATCCTATTATGGAGTTGAGCGGTGTGCGGAGCTCATGGCTCATGTTGGCGAGGAACTGGCTCTTCAGCCTGCTGGCCTCTTCAAGCTGCTGGTTGGCCTGGACGAGCTGCGCGTTGGCCTCTTCGACCCAGATCTTGGACATCCGGAGCTGCTCGTTCGAATCCTCGAGCTCGTTCGACTTCTCCAGGATATCCGAGTACAGGAATGCGTTTTCCACCGCTCCGCCGAGTACGCGGGAAATCATCATAAAAAATTCTTCATCGGACTCAGCAAGCTCCATGATCTGCCTGGACGACGCAAGGAGAACCCCGTGAGTCTTGCGCGTGCCGAGGATGGGAATTATCACTGCAGATGTCATGTTTTCCCTCCGCAGTGCATCGAACAGGGGCACCGGTTCAATCCCGCTCCCAAGATTTGGAATCGGCTGGGGCATGCCCGACTTCATCGTTTCGAGGAGGAACCCGTTCGCCAGGGGAATCGACTTGATGCTTTCCTCCTTCATGAATGCAGGTCCGAACCCGAGCGAGGTTGCGAGGTTCAGGTTACCCGTCGACTCGTTGAGCAGATATACGGCGGCCCCGGACAGCTCTTCGAACTCGAGAAGCCTCGTCAGGCTCTTGTTCAGGATTTCGAAAACATCCAGCGCGTCCTTGACGGCAAGCGCCATCCGGTTGATTACCGAGAGTCTCCTGTTCTGCTTCTTGATCGCAAGTTCATTTCTCTTCTGGTCGGTTATGTCACTGAAGATCACCACCGCACCGTTGACGTCGCGCCCGCGGTCGATCAGCGGCGAAGCGCTGACCGAAAGGATGCGCTCGAGACCGTTGCGCTTTATCATAAGCTCGCTGTTTCGGATATCCTTCCCTTCAATTGCCGCAAGCCTGACGGGGTTTTCGTCTTCAGCAAGAGGCATCCCATCGAGCCTGTGCATCCCGAGCTTTTCCGCGAACTCGGAGAAGCCCACCTCCGGGATCTCGCCTATTCCGAACGTCCTCTTGCCCCCTTCGTTCATCAGGATTATTCTGCCAACCCTGTCGACGAGGGCAATCCCTTCTGCCGCGCTTGCGAATATTTTCTCGAGCTGGTCTGCCTGCTCCGCGACTTTTCCGCCGAGCTTCAGTCTCTGGACTCCGGCGGCAAGTTCGATCGCGGCGGCCTCGGCAAGATCGGCCTCGTACTTGATGTTTCCGGGCGAGGCCACCGACACATACTGCAAAACTCCGACGAGTTCGCCGGATGTGACGAGCGGCAGGCTGATCAACCCTTTGGATTCCCGGAAGAATGGTTCACCCTCGAACTCGGCGAATTCGGTCTCCGACAGCGACCTGCTGTAAACCATTTTGCAGAGTTTGGCCGCACGGGCCGCGTTCGTTTCGGGGCTGGCCTCAAGCCTCTGGAGAACCGGAACGTTCGGCGACTTCCCCTGTGCGTTTCGCTGAGCAAGAAGTTCCAGGACCATCCCCTTCTCGTCGTAGGAGTAGAGCGATGCCAGGGGGGCTCCGAGTATCTCTGCAAGGAGAGCAACTGCCGATTCGGCAAGGTCGGAGATCGTACCGCTCGTGAAAGCGAGCTGCGCTACACGATACGCCGTTTCCTTCCTCTTCTCTTCCCACTTCTTGTCGGTTATGTCCTCGCAGATGCCCACCAGCGCGATGATCACGCCGTTGGAGCCTTTGATGCAGCTGGTGCTAAGCGATATGTAGTACTCCGTTCCATCCTTCCTCCGGTTCAGGACTTCGCCTTTCCAGCCGCCGCCGCGCACGGTCTGTACGAAGATCTCCCGCGCCTTGTAATAACCGAAACTCGGGGAGACGATCGCCCAGAGGCCCCGCCCCGGCAACTCATCCAGGGTGTAACCGAAAAGTTCCTCGGCGGCAGTGTTGAAGAAGGTCACGTACCCGTCGGCATCGGTAAGGGCTATCGCTTCGCCGGTATTCTCGACTGCCGCGCTCAACACCTGGTTGTGATGCTCGAGCTGTTTCCGCCTTGTGATGTCCCTGTAGATCGTGATAGTTCCGAGGCGCTTCCCGTCAATTATGATAGAGGCCGAATTCAGGAGCGTATCGACCTTCACCCCGTCATGTGTGATGACGGTGAGTTCGAATTCGCTTCCCTTCCCCTGGTCCACCAGGTCGGCGTATCTGCTTGCTTTCTCCCGGTCAGGCAAATCATAAAGTTCGTCTATCGGCCTCACTCTCATTTCCTGGAGCGTATAACCGAACACCTTCTCAAATGCCGGGTTCACGTACAGCGTGAAGCCCGTCTCGTTCACTATCCTGACAGGATCGGGGACTTTTTCGAGGTAGACCTGGTATTTAAGAAGCTCTTGGTTGGCGGCTTTCAGTCCTTCCGAGCTGCGGACGTAATCGCTGAATATCTGGCCCACGTCCACGAGGCTGCCGACGGCGCCGATCAGATACGCCGTCATCGTCAGTCCCAGATGGGCGACGGAAGCGGTGTCGGTTATGTTCACGGAGAAAGACCCCACGAGGCCCGCAAGAGTGAGAAGGAATAGGGTGATGCTAAGTGTGTAGTTGAAAAGGGTCGGGTACTTGAGGTAGTTGCGGCTTACCCCGAAGAACGAGATCAGGAAGAACCCTGCGACGAGAAGGGTCATCGGGCGCATGTTCCCTGATGACAGTTCGTCACCGATCTTGTGCCCCTGGGAGACGAAAACAACGACAGTTACTATGATACCGGCGATGACGACTCCCGTGAAGACGTCGAAGAGGGTGGATTTCGGTTTGGGGTAGATCCAGACAAGTATGGTACCCACAGCCAGCATCAGCGCCAGTAGGAACCGTCCTCCCTGCCAGGCAGCGAGCTGGAAATAGAACGCATGCTGAGAACTCCCCAGAAGGCCGAGGTCGGACACGATTACGCCGCTTATCCTTATGAAACCGCCGACAAGAAATGCAAGGGCTATGAATTCCAGAAGCCTTTCTCTGAGGACTATGTATCGCGAGAAAGCGAACAGAGAAATCGCCACCGAGATCATGTTGGTGATGATAATCGTATCGATGAGGAGATCGCGCGTCATTGATACATGCAAGATGCGGCCGACAAGCACGACGAGAACGGCAAACACCCATGCCCCGCCGATCCCGACACTGAGCGAAAGCAGCCCTCTCTTTCCGCTCATTCTATCCCCCGGAAGCTTCTTTTGAAATGTGTTTCTTCATGGTTTCGACCAGTTCCACCGGGTCCACCGGCTTGGTCATGTATTCATCACATCCTGCAGCGAGAGCTCTCTCCTTGTCGCCCAGCATCGCCTGGGCGGTGACGGCGATGATGGGAATATGTTTTGTCGACTCGTTGGACTTCAATGCCGAAGCCGCCTCATAGCCGTCCATATCCGGCATCTTCATGTCGAGAAAGATTATGTCCGGGACCCTGGCCGTCGCGAGTCTCAACGCCTCTCTTCCGCCCTGCGCATCGATGAACTCACACTCGATTCCTGACCGTCTGACTATCCTGCGGATAAGGAGAATGTTATCCGCGTTGTCATCGGCGATCAGGACGACATACGCCATCAGGATTTCTCCGACCTGACGATCTTCTGCACAAGTTTGGTTACTTCCGATGCCTTCGACTCCGCTTCCTTGCGTGACGCGGCTTCCGCCAGAACCCTGATTATTGGCTCCGTGTTCGATTTTCTCAGATGGACCCAGTAGTCCGGGGCATCGATCTTCAAACCGTCCTCGGTATTCAGCTTGAACATCGAATACTTCTTCCTGACGGCTTCGATTACCTTGCCGGGATCCTTCTTCCCGGTCTCTATCTTCATCTTGACAATCTCAAACCGGGGAAGCGACTCCTTCAATCCGGACAGCGTGCCGCCGAACTCCAGGAGGTGCTGCAGCGTGATCGCTATCCCCACGAGAGCGTCTCTGCCGTAGTGCACCTCGGGCAGGATTACGCCCCCGCTCCCCTCGCCTCCGATCACCGCGTTCACCTTCTTCATCTTCTTGACGACGTTGATCTCGCCGACGGCGGACCGGTACACTTTGCCGTCCAGCGCCTCCGCGATTTCATCCGCCGCCCTGGTCGTCGACAGATTGACCGCCGCGACCCGGTTTTCAACCGGCACCTTTGAGAAAATGAACTTGACCGCCTGGGCGATCGTGTATTCCTCGCTGAATGGCTCACCCTTTTCGGTTATCAGCACTAGCCTGTCCACGTCGGGATCTACCACGATTCCGAGGTCCGCCCTCTCGTGCCGGACCCTTTCCATGACGGCGGTAAGGTTCTCGGGTACCGGCTCTGGCTTCCTCGGAAATCTTCCGGTGGCTTCGCAGTTCATCTTTACGACCGAGCACCCAAGTTCATTCAGGAGCATGGGTACGACCACAGACCCGCCCGCGTTCACACAGTCCACGACAACCCTGAAATGCCTTCTGCGTATCGCCTCGACATCCACAGACCTTATTGCGAGCACACGCCTGACGTGATCATGAAGAAAGAAATCGTTGTGTTCGATCCTGCCGGTGGCCTTGGAAGAGACATATCCATTTTTCAGGGCCGCGTACTTCCACAACTCCTTGTTCTCCCCGGCATCGAGGAACACGCCGTCCTCGTTGATAAACTTCAGCCCGTTCCATTCCATCGGGTTGTGGCTTGCTGTGACGGCAACACCGCCCGCCGCGTCGGAGTGTTCTGCGGCAAGCTGTACAGTGGGTGTGGGACATATCCCGATATCGACAACGTCGCAGCCGTTCGCCGCAAGCGTGCCGGCCAGGACTTCGGCAAGCATTTCGCCGTGATACCTGCCGTCCCGTCCGACGATTATCTTCCCGCGTTTTGACAGCCTGGCAAAGGCGTTTGCGTACCTGACGACGGTCTCCGGGGTGAGCGACTCTCCCACTACCCCCCTCAGTCCGGAAATGCTCACTATCAACGACGATTGGGCGCGCGCCCCTGCTGTTTTACTCATTTCCTGCCTTTTCCTGTGACAATCTTAGAATATTGGACCAGCCTCTTGCTAGGTACATAGCCGCGTGCCCTGAGAAAGCTGTGGACTTTCGAATTGAAGAAATATACGCTCATCAAAATATACTCGACCTTTTCCTCTTTCGCCAATTTTTCTATTTCTCCCAGGAGCGCGTTTCCTATCCCGCGTCGCCGCCACCCTTTCCTGGTCACCGCGTATGGAAGATAGTAATAGTTCTCCGACTTGTAGACGGTGACGTAGCCGACGACCTCCTTCTTTCCTCGGCCGGGAGGCGAGGCAACCGCAACGAGCATCATGGCACCGTAGCCCCTGACGAAGTGCATGAAGTCTTCGGCTTTCATTTTCTGTCCGGGGTAATTCTCGATCTCCCTGACACCGCTGCTCATCTTCACCACTTGCGGAAGATCGCCCGGTTTCGCCTTTCGGATAATGAATGGGACCGGTTTCTGCGGGGAGAGCCTTTTGCCCCTAGCGGCGGCGGCTCGTGACTTTCCTGTGGTTCTTCTCATAAACCAAACGTATCCCTTCGAGGACAAGTGCGGGTTCTATGTAATCGATGATTTGTGTCTGAGCTGAAATTATTTTCGCGTACCCCCCGGTAGCAACCACCTTCGCGTCAGCGCCGAGCGAAGCCTTTATTCTTCTGACTATCCCCTCCATGGCGTCGACCGCCCCGAACATGATTCCGCTCTGCATGCTCCTGACCGTGGTCTTCCCGATAACCTCATCGGGGAATCGCAGCTCGATTTTCGGAAGCTTCGCGGCGCGCCTCTGCAGATCGGCCGCGGCGGTTTCGAGGCCCGGTGCAATGGCACCTCCGAGGTAGACCCCGTCGGCCGATATTACATCGAACGTGGTCGCCGTGCCGAAATCCAGAATGATGAGCGGCCCGCCATATTTTCTGTAACCCGCGACCGCGGTACAGATCCTGTCGCTCCCCACGGCCCGCGGCTCATCGTACGCGACAACCATCCCCAGGTCGAGATCGGAAGTCACGAGCATCGGATCGCAGCCAAAATACTTCTGCGACATCCGCTCGAGAATGCCCGTCAGGCTTGGAACGACGGATGAGATCCCGACTCCTTCGATCTTCCGCGCCTTGATTCCGTCGTGTTCCAGGAGCGAGAGCACGACGATACCGATTTCGTCCTCCGTTCTCACGACTTCGCTGGCGACGCGGTAGTCGTTTCTCAGTTTCTCCTTTTCGTACACGCCGAACTGCGTGTGAGTGTTTCCGACATCGATACAGAGCAGCATCAGCCTGTTCCTCCAGATCACATTATATTACTGTAGGAAAAAGAAATTTCACCGGCGGTGAACTTCCGCAAACCGGACGGCATCCTGAGCACGAGCGAACCGTCATCGGTCACATCGTCGATCACTCCTTCAAAAGTCTTGTCCGCAACCGTCAAGGTCACTTTCCTCCCGATCATTCTCATTCTTTCACGCCATTTCTTCATGACCGGGTACAGATCTCCGCTCATCAGCGTGCCATAAAGGGAAGCGAAGTTCCCGAGTACCATGAGGAGTAGCTCATCGCGATCGAATTTCCTCGCCGTGACGAGCGCCAGCGATGTCGCCCTTTCCTTTATCTCTTCCGGAAAAGCGGTCTGGTTCACATTAAGCCCGATCCCGAGCACGACATGACTCAAGCTGTTCCCTTCGAAACTTGACTCCAGAAGAATGCCGCAGACCTTCTTCGAGTCGAGTAGAACGTCGTTCGGCCATTTCAGCTCCGCCGCCACACCGGCGGTTTTCTCCAGCGCCTCCGCCACCGCGACGGCAGCTGCGAAGGTGAGTATGAAAACCTCGTCCCTCTTCAGAAAACCGGGGCGAAGCAGTATGGAAAAGAGCAGGTTCGAAAGCGGCTCGGCCTCCCATTTTCTGCCAAACCTCCCGCGCCCGCTGTCCTGTTCGTCCGCAACGACCACGGTTCCCTCGGGAAACCCTTCGTCGCCCAGCTTCAGAGCGCGGGTGTTAGTCGAATCGATCTTTCCAAACCGGTATATATCGTAATTCAAAGTGTACGAGAATTTAACCCCGAAGCAGCGCAAAGGAAAGGTCAGACCCATGATTATGGCCTGAAAAACAGGTGAGACATTCATCACATTATTGTTGAAAATTCTTGCATTTGACAAGAACAAAAGTAATCTTTAGCTAAAAATAGCAGAGTGCGGCCGATTCAAGACCCGGTACAAAATATCGCTGAACCACTCAGGCATTGCTCTTGGACGTCCCTCCTATTTGTGGCATTAGTCATGCGAGCGATTAATACAGAACAAAACAAACAAAGGAGAGAACTATGCTTCGTCAACTTTCTGCAGCACTATTAGCGACATTCGTCGTCATTTTCTTTGCGCCAAAGGCGAATGCCCAGTTCGAGTACCAGAAAAACTATCTGGGAGCGCATATCGGACTCAGCGGCGTCGGGAGCACACTCACGTATGGTCTCGATTACGAGCGCGGAATAACCCAGCCCGGCGAAGTGGGACCCGGAATCATCGGTATCGGCGGCCTCTTTGACTACTACCACTACAGTGAAGACTTCGGCGGGTTCGGCGGAGGCTGGACTTATATCGACCTCGGAGTCTCCGGAATGTACCACTTCGTTCTCGACAACAAGAAACTGGATCCGTTCCTCGGCATCGTTCTTGGCTATGAAATTGCAACGTGGTCCTGGTCAGGGGTTTCGGGAGTTTACAGCCCGACAGCCGGCGGATTCACGCTTGGCGGCAGCGCCGGTTTGAGATATTTCCTCAGCGACCAATGGGCTTTGCAGGCACGCGTCGGTTTCGGATTCTACATCTTCGCTGTCGGCGTTGATTACAAGTTCTGATTTTCCAGACACCAAAGCTTTGCCTATGTTAGCCGCGGGACTCGTAGCCCGCGGCTCCTCTTAATACTGCTGAGCCGCGGTCGCACCGCAGCGACAGGCACTTCCGCCGGATAGTCTCTCCCCCCGGGCACTTAGGCTCAACCCGGAAGAAGGGGTATCCGGACAATTACTTCCATGTGCGGCACGAATCCGTTTCGTTCCCGCCCTGCCCGAGAGATATTCTCGAATATTAAATCGTTTCGTCCCTTGTTATGAGTTCCCGAACGGCAAGCGGCTCAAGGAAGATCGGCACGCCCCGGTCAACGCCGTTCTCGTCTCGCTGATTCGCCTAAGGAAATATTCCCCCCGACATTGAATCTGTAATATTATCAGAAAAAATTACATATTGTTTACGAAGTGTGGAAAACATCGTGATTACGAAAATGACGCCTTTGTGGAATGATTGATCTCCTGATAGTAGTGAGCGCGATAGTGCTCCTCTCGCTCATCCCGATCTCCGTAATCCTGGTCGGGCCGAGAATGCTCCTGATGCCGGAGCGGAGGAACCCCGAGTACTATCGTGAACGATTCGGCTACAGCCGCCCGGAGCAAATCGGACTGAAGTACGAGTCGGGCACGACTCTCACTTCCGACGGCTACAGACTGTCTTACTGGGCTATCGACGATCCGAAGTGCGAGCACGTCGCTGGGGCGATCATATTTCTTCACGGCATCACCGACTCGAAGGTCAGCGGATTGAATTATGCAAAGGAGCTAGCAGGCTCGTGCCAGAAAATCTATTTGATCGACATGCGTCGCCACGGGGAGAGCGAAGGTGAGTACTGCACATACGGATACTACGAAAAACACGACGTGGTCCGATTCATCGACAAGATCACATCGGAACATCCGGGTATTCCGATCAGCCTGCTGGGCACTTCAATGGGGGCGGCAATCGCCATACAGGTTGCCGCGATAGACAAACGCGTCTCGCGCGTCATCGCTGTGGCCCCGTTCTGTGATCTCTTCTCGATCGCCCTCGACCATGAATTCCGGCACATCGGAATAAGGAACAAGCTGTTGCTCCATTTTGTGCTGCGCAGAGCCGAGAAGATCGCCAACTTCAGCGCGTCGGAAGTGTCTCCTGCGAAGGATATCGGTAAAGTCAACGTCCCCGTTCTCCTCGTGCACGGTGAAAAGGACAGAACTGTAAAGAGACAGTACCCCGAGAAGCTTGCCGAACTGGGTAAAAAGGCCGAATTAATCGAAGTCAAGGGGGCAGGGCATGTGGACGTCCTGGAAAAGGGGGGCAGCGAGTACGTCCGCAAGCTGACAGATTTTCTCAAGTCTTCCTAAAAAAGAAACCCGCCCTGGGCAAGGGCGGGTAGAAGGAGGCATTCTAGGTAGGTCCTTCTTTTGAGTGCTGGCTGTATAGTTAGACGTGAGTTCTCAAATTTTGTTACACAACAGTGGCGGCTTTTTCAACATTTCAAGAAAAACATGTCCCGCCGCTTCTCAAAGCTAAACTCCCGCCATATCAAATCGGTCAAACAATTTAGGCGAAGCGATACACTGCTGCCTTCGAGGAACCAAAGCGGACAGATTGTCATTTATAATGGTGAGAATTAAATTGAGAAAAAGGGAATTCAGCCAAAATGCGTTGGTCGTTTCCGGTGGGTCGGCTTTTCGGCATCCCGATAAGGATACATTTCACGTTCCTTTTGCTGCTGGCCTTTATCTGGTACGCGGAGACGTCGGTACAGGGTCCCGGTGCCGGGCTGTACAGTCTCGTTTTCTGGACGCTGATATTCGCGTGCGTCCTCCTTCACGAGCTGGGACACAGCCTGGTGGCGCAATCGTACGGGCTTACCATCGCCTCCATAATTCTTCTGCCGATCGGCGGCGTCTCGCAGATAACGGATATTCCACGCGACCCCATCAAGGAAGTGGCAATAACAATAGCCGGACCGATGGTGAATTTCCTCATCGCCGGGGTCTTACTCTTATTCGGAAAGATGCTCGATCCTTCGCTCCAGTTTGCTGAGATCTCCCTGCAGAGCGGGAGCATGGTCGTCGACCTCTTCTGGGCAAACGTTATGCTCGGCCTCTTCAATATCGTGCCGGCCTACCCCATGGACGGCGGCAGAATCCTTCGCGGAATAATCGCGATGAAAAAGGAATACACTGAAGCCACGAGGCTTGCCGCGGATGTCGGAAAGATCTTCGCGATTGGTTTCATGATCGCGGGTTTCTTCTATAACTGGTGGCTGATACTGATCGGTATTTTCGTTTTCAGTGTCGCGAACTCCGAGGTCCAGGCTACTGTTCTCTCTTCCAGGCTGGAGAAGATAGGGGTACGAGATCTGTTGATAACTGATTTCACCACAATCTCGCCGGATGAGCCTCTCACGGCCGTCGTGGAAAAATCACTGCATACCTTCCAGAACGACTTCCCCGTCCTCGAGAACGGAAGGTTCGTCGGAATCCTGACACGCTCGTCGGTTATCGAGTCGCTGCACCACCGCCTTCACGACAGGCGCGTCGGGGACATAGCAAAAAGAAATTTCCCTACCATCCTCCCGGAGGCGACCGCCGCCGAAGCGCTCACGGCGATGAGGAACGCGGACGTGACCGTTGCCCCCGTTGAACGCGATGGGATCCTCTACGGGATTATAACTATGGAAAAACTACTCGAAGCATCGGACGTCTTAAATGAAAAATAAAAACAAGCACATCGCGGTGAAACGGTTTTCATCGCTCGCGGCAGGCCTTTTCGGGCTTGCCATTCTCATCTCCGGCTGCGGCCCCGAGATGCATTCGTTTGCCCCCGACCTGAAGAACACCCTCTTTGCTCCCCGGTTCGGGTTCTTCATAATCAATTACCCGCTCATGAATTCGGACTCATCCGAGAGCGTCCTGTACTCACGCGTGAGGTACGACGACATCGTATTCGTGAAGACAGATTCGGGATTTTCGGCTCACTGCCAATTCTCGATCAACGTGTTTTCAGACAAGGACCTTACGGAAATTCGCTATTCAAAGATCCTCGACAGGAAAATAACAGTCCCCACATACGCTATGACGAATTCGACGGCGGCTTACGACACCGTGACGAACAAGGTCACGCTCCAGCCCGGGAAATACTACATCGTCATCAAACTCTACGATTATAACACAGACCACACCTCTTCGAGAGAAATCCAGCACACGTTCAAAGACTTCCTGCGCAGCCCGCTTACTGTAAGCGACGTTCTTCTCTACGACGAGGCCGACACGAGCGGCGTACCTGTCGACGTGCTGAAGAACCGGACCGACACCCTTCTCGCGGACTTCTATGTGACAATGAAGGACGCACCCGGAAACTTCTCGCTGCGGACCGTCGCGAGGTCAGTCGAGTCGCCGACCTCGATCGACTCCACGCTGCAGATAAGACAGGCCGGAAGGGTGCAACGCTACAAATTGCCGATCGAGACACGGGACCTTGCGCCGGGCACTTACCAGCTTAAGCTGACCGTGAAGAAGGGTGAGGAAGAGAGTTCCTCGCAGACCACGTTCAGGATTCTCAGGAGCAGTGTCCCGCTCGTGTCGGCGGAACTCGACCGGGAACTTGAACCTCTCATCTATATAACGACCCCCGGGGAGATATCCACGCTGAAAGAAGGGACCTTTGAAGAAAGAAAGGAGAGGTTCCTCGACTTCTGGCTGCGGCGCGCTGAAGGCAACAAAGAGGCCGCAGACGCCATGCGGACGGAATTTTACAGGAGAGTGGATTACGCCAACCAGCACTTCTCCGGCGGACTCGGCCGTGGATGGCAGAGCGACCGCGGAAGAGTCTATATCATTTACGGCCAGCCCGACCAGGTGGAGACCCACAACGAAGACTTCACAACTCCACCGTACCAGATCTGGTATTATTACAACCTGAAACTGGAGTTCGTTTTCCTGGATGAATTTTCAACGGGGGATTACAGGCTGGTCCAGTCGAGCCAGATGGACTAGACCGGGGGAAATTACCTCGACTTCTTTTCGTCGATCAAAGCCACGACGGGATAGCGGGACCTGATCTCGTTCCTCTTGATCTTGGCCAGCCTCGGCTTCAGTATCTGTCTCTTCACGCCGGAAAGGCGGTTGATGAAGAACTTCTGCTGCAGGTGGTCATACTCGTGCTGGAACACGCGGGCCCACATCCCGGTGAGTTCGGTTTCCACTCTTTCGAAATTGCCGTCCGTATAGCGGACCCTGATCGCGTCGGCGCGGGTCACCTCGTCACGAATCCCCGGGACGCTCAGGCATCCTTCCTCCAGCGTGTATTCGCCGCTGCTCTCCAGTATCTCGGGGTTTATGGCAACAAGCGGCTTTTCCGAGGCATAGTCCTCCATCACGGAAATATCCATCACAGCCAGCGATAGCGCAAGTCCCACCTGGTTTGCCGCGAGCCCGATCCCGTCCGCGTTGTGCATCGTCTCGAACATGTCCCGTATCAAACCGACGAGCGAATCGTCGAACTTCGTGATCTTCTTCGCGGGGGCGTCCCATACTTTGGTACCGTAGAGGTATATCGGCATGATCATATCAGTGTTACTCCAGCATTTCCCTTTTGACGTTAATTACTTCGATTTGGTTCTCGCGATAAAGCGCTGCCTCTCCGGCGTAAAAGATAAGCTTGGAATAAATTCTAAGCAAAATAAAAATCTGTCCGGCCGCTATCTGGAGCACAATCCCTTCCGCAGTGAGCGGGTGCATGCCGGATTCGACGAAATAGTAAAGTGCAATCACAGCCGCGCTTACGATTGCGGCGCCGAGGTAGGTCCCGGACGACGCAAACGGATGTCTCATCGCAAACGCCAGCCCGCGCCAGATCTTGTGAGCCAGGGTATCGTCGTCGATCGCAACCGCGGCCTTCGCGAAATCGGAGAACAAGTTGACAATCATGAACGCTGCGATCACCGCTCCATACCGCCAGAGTTCCGCGTGAAGCACCTGGGCATCGGTCAACGCTTCGCCGGCCGCGGCAAGATTTGCGCGGGCCCAAAATGCGTCCCCCTTATATAAGGCAAAGAGGAGCACAATCTCACCTATGGTTATGGTCAGAATCGGAAAGAACTTGGAAGCGCATTCCGAAAAGAATCTGCTCACCTTCCCTCTGCCTCCTTCCGCGAACACCGAGAAGAATCCACCGGCAAGGAATACCTCCATTAACACATACACGCCGAGGAGCACAACGATCTGCGGCACCAGCGATTCGAAATAGGCGCCGTTTGCATCGTTTGCATGGATGAATTCGACATACCATCTGTAATTGAAACCTGCGAGGAGGTCGGAACCGGCAAGACTTCTCGAAATATCTTTCGCAAACACCGATGCGAAAGGGAGTGCCAGGACCGCAGCGAAGAGAAGATTCAGAAAATAAAAAAGGCACCACAGGCGCCAGTTCCGGATGACTCTCCCCGCTCCCTTCCATAGAGCTTTCGGCGCGCCGATGTTCAAGCGAGCATCCCCACTGTCATCAGCACGTTCTGAAAATAGTTCAGGATTTTGCCCACCCATTTAAAGACGGGAGAAAGGAGGGAATGTACTCTCAGGCTGTTGTCGGCATAATCCATGTCGATCGGAATTTTGCCCGACCTGTCGAGGACCGCGTAGTCCGGCGGCACGCTGGTACGGAAGCTGAACGAACGCCAGCTGCTCTGTCCGTCCCACACAGTGTCGACCGCGCTTCCATCGTCCAGGGACAGGCGAAGGTCGACCGGCATTTTTATCTCGCCGTTCCTTGTCACTACAACCGTCGTAACGTACGTCGATGCACCGCTGCTCAGATCCGTTTCCCTGTAATAGTCGATTGACTTCACGCCGAAATCCACGGTGCCGGTGCCGTCGATGAACTGGTCGAAGAACCAGCCGAGATCTTTGCCCGACACCCGCTCGCACACTCTCTCGAAATCTGCGGCAGTGGGATGCCTGAACTTGTACTCCTCGAAATATGTCCGCAACACGTCGCCCATCATGTCGGGACCGAGCACGCCCTCGAGTGTACGCAGAACGAGTTCCGGCTTGTTGTATGCGATCGTCCTGTATGAACCCCTGTCGAACGCCATGCAACCATACTTTGAGATCGGGTCGGTCTTGTCGTAGTCGAGGTAGAGGGGCAAGCGGTTGTACGGTTCGTGTATCCAAACCTTTCCGATAATCGGCGCGATTGGCAAACCCTGAAAAGAAGCGAGCGGGTAGAGATAAACCGGGTAAACATCCGCTATCCTGAAGACGGAGGTATTCGGCCCGTACGCCTTCTCGAGGACTTTTCCGGTCGAGTATGAGTTCAATCCCTCATCGAGCCAGGCTTCCTCGAACTCGTTGTTGGCGACCATCGCGTACCAGTACTGGTGTCCGAACTCGTGGATAGTGACCACTTCAGGAGAAAGAAAATCCTTGAGCGTATAGTCCTCCGTTCCCGCCGTTATGAGTGTGGGGTACTCCATTCCCCCGACATGAGCGGTGCGCGGCGGATCGACGACGGTTATGACCGGGTACGGGTAGGGACCGTACCAGAATCCGAAGTATTTGATCGCTGTGTCGACGGCGGCAAAATACCTGTCGGCGAGGCCGGAATGCTCGGGCTGAAGAAGAAGGACTACCTTCGTCTCGGGAAGTCCCTCGTAACTGAATGTCCTCGTCTCAGACAAGAAATCGGGCGATGCGGTCCAGGCAAAGTCGTGGACATCATGGGCAACATATTCATAGGTTACCGTGCCATTCGACTTTTGCGGTTCGCCTGTCAATTCGCCGCAGGCCCCGACAATGTAATTTGCGGGGACAGTGATGTTCACGTCGTAGGTGCCGAAGTCCGAGAAAAATTCCGTAAACGCATGAAACTGGTGGCAATTCCACGCGCCGTTTTCCAGGACTCCTATTTTCGGAAACCACTGAGACACAAAATAGAACTCACGCCCCGGAGCCCATCCGCTTCTGGAGACAGCCTGCGGAAGCCGCTCTTGAAAGTCGATGGAAACGCTCACCGAGTCGCGCGCGCGTACCGGTCGCTTCAGCTGGACCATGATGATCGTACTGTCATGGAGATTTCCGTCGTCAGGTTGGATGTACCGGATGTTCTCGGTGAGATTTTGGTTCGTCCGCAGGTCTACGAACTTAATGATGTCGATCCATCCGCGTGCCGCCGGCGAGATTTCCCTTCCACCCTCGCGCATGAACGTGGTGTTGTTGCTCTTGAAAGCGTTGGGATAAAGATGGAAGAGGAGCCGATCGACGGCTGTCCCTGATGTGTTGTGCCAGCTGAGTATCTCTTCGGCGTCGGTGGAGTGTGCCCCGGGATCGAGGCGGACATCGATCTTGTAGTTTGCGATTCCGGTGAGCGTAGTCTGGGAAGGCGCGGCCGCCGCGGAAACTAACAGGAGCGCTGCCACCACCGGGCTGGATTTCCAAAACCACCATGCCAAGCGGCGCGGCTGCTGCCAAAGATTTCTCCCGGCGAGAGAAAAGATCATTCTTTCACGATGCGGTCGATTTGCTGCTCGACGGTTATGAAGTCCTCATAGTCGGCTTTCGCCTGGAGCATGACAATCCCGGGAAAATCGGGAGGAATCTGGTTCCCGCCATTGACATTGTAAGGAGGAAGCTCCGTCGTGATTCCGAGGGTAACAATGAGCCTCTTGCCGTAGCGCTGGATAAGCGAGGATCGGATTGCTTCGGTAAGCTTGTTGTACGCATCGTTAACCTGAGGATATTTCCCCGTTACGAGATTCGCGGCGATGAATCCGGCATACAACTGCATATTTCCCTCCTTCTTTATTCCATCGGCGAAATATTCCTGGGCTTTAGCGTAGTCCTTCGCAGCAAACGACTTCATCCCCCCGTCGTACAACTCCGCCGGCTTCTTCGAACATGACGCGATCAGAAAAGAAAAGGAAAACACAACCAGGAGCATTGATTTCGAAAGAACACCGCTCCCTTTAACACCGGTAATTGAAAATTTAGACCTGTCCTGACGACAGGTCAGGAATTCATAATTTAGAATTCTCATCTTAAAGTCCGTAAAGTTTCCACTTCGAATCGACGAGCTTCTTTATCTCGTCTGACATCACGATCTTGTCGGGCCACGGCCTCGTGAAACCTTCGTCCGGCCACTTCCGCGTGCCGTCGATCCCCATCTTGCTCCCGAAACTGAAGTGCTGCGACGAATGATCCAGGACGTCGGCGGGACCTTTCGTGAATATCACGTCGCGCTGCGGGTCGATGTTGTTCAGAGCGTACCACCACGCTTCAGAGGTGTTCTGCACATTCACGTCCTTATCGACAACGACGATAACCTTCGCGAACATCATCTGCCCCATCCCCCACAACCCGTTCATGACCTTGAACGCGTGTCCCGGGTAGCGTTTGTCGATCGACACGAATACGAGGTTGTGAAATATTCCCTCGAACGGCATGTGGTAATCGACAATTTCCGGTATGACAAGCTTTGCCAGCGGCAGGAAAATCCGCTCGGTGGCGTAGCCCATCCAGTCGTCTTCCATGATCGGCTGGCCTACCACCGTGGAGACGAAAACCGGCTTCCTGCGTGTCGTGATCGCCGTAACGTGAAATGCCGGGTAGTAGTCCGCAAGAGAATAAAACCCCGTATGATCGCCGAACGGTCCTTCGAGCCGGAGCTCCTCTTCCGTGTCGACATAGCCCTCCAGCACGATCTCTGACTCGGCAGGAACCTCGAGGTCGACCGTCTTGCATTTCACAAGTTCGACCGGCTCTTTCCTGAGGAAGCCCGAGAAGAGGTACTCTTCGATGCTTTCGGGAAGCGGCGCGCTTGTGCTGTACATGGTGGCCGGGTCGGACCCGACTACGACGGCAACCTCGAGCCGCTTCATCCCCTTCTCCTTCGCCCTCCTGAAATGCGCCGCGCCTCCCTTGTGCCTCTGCCAGTGCATAGCGGTTGTGTTTTTGTCGAGCACCTGCAGGCGGTAGAGACCCATGTTACGAATGCCTGTGTCCGGGTCCTTCGTCACGACCTGTCCGAAGAGCACATAGGGCCCGCCGTCCTGCGGCCACGACGTGGTGACCGGGAACTTGTACAGGTCGACGTCCTTCTCCACGGTAACCACTTCCTGGCAGGGGGCTTTCTTGACGACCTTCGGCGGAAACTTCGCCATCTCCATTAGCTTCGGCATCATCGCCATCTTGCCGAGGAGCGACTCGGGGACCTTCAGGTTCATCATTTCCGCGAGCCTGTCCCCGATCTCACCGAGGTCTTCGACTCCGAGAGCCCACGCCATTCTCTGCCGGGTACCGAAGAGGTTTATCGCCAGCGGGATCTTGCTCCCCTTGACATTTGTGAAGAGGAGCGCCGGACCGCCCGATTTGACGACGCGGTCCACGATTTCCGTTATCTCGAGCTTCGCGTCGACTTCGGTTTCGATCACCTTCAGCTCGTGCTTCTTCTTGAGCAATTGAATGAATTCGTTGAGACTATTGAGTGCCATCTGAAATGTCCGTTGAGGTTATTTTTCTGGCGCCTGCGTACCGGCGCTTGTAATAAGTGCTTTCCAGCGACGAGATCGTCACACCATGTGAAACGCTCGCGTGTGCGAAGAGGTCATCGCCGAGATAAATGCCGACGTGGCTGATTCGTCTTCCCACAGTCTTGAAGAAGACAAGATCCCCGGCCCGGAGGCGATCCTGGGAAACCCTGCTCCCGAGTGATGATTGCTGCAGGGCAGAATGCGGCAGCTCTATGTTGAAGACCGAGTTGAACACCACCATCGAGAATCCCGAACAATCGATCCCCGAGTGGTCCACTCCGCCGATCCTGTACGGAGTACCGATGTAAGACATGACCGCCTGCATCAGCCTGCTCTTCGTACTGCCAGGTGCCTGCTGCTGCATCCTGCTGACTTCGTCTCTCAGCCTTTCCGGGCTGATAGCGCGGTCGTCCTCCGCCTTGAGCTCCTTCTGCTCAACCTTCAGCTCTTCCGGAGTCTCGTCGGTGGTAAACCTCGGCCTATCGCTGACAGTGCCGTTGTTTCCTGAACTGAACCGTGGAGACGACCCGGCACAGCCCATTACGAGGAGGCACGACAGGGCACAGAATGAAATCAGGAGTCTGTAAGTTTTGTTCATCGGCGAAGTTGCTGTGACAATATAAAAACGCTCCGATTGGAGTACAAGAAAGCATGAGGCGTACGCGCCTAAAACGCGTCCGCCGCCCTTACGGCGGCGGCCAATTCATGCCCCGATGCTTTTGCTGCTAATCGAACCGGTATCTTTGCCGGATCTGCCGCCGGGGCGCGGCAGCCGAAGATAGCTCTATTCCCCGTACACCGTCACGGTGAACTTCGCGTATAGACCGAGAATGCTGTATGAATGGTAGTCAACGTGCTGAACTTTGGTTATTCCTCCGTTTTTCATCGCGGCCTGAATGCTTGCGTCACCGACCGCAACGAATCCGAGGTACGATTCGGAGTAAGCTTCCCCGACCTTCGAAGCCCCCTGATTGCTCGTCGCGTTGATGCCGAACTTCGTGTCGGAATAAACGAAGCCCGTCACCGGGGCGACCGCGTAAGCCGCGCAGCCCGACAGCAGAAACACCGTCGAGACCAAGAGTATTGCCCTGGAGAGATGGTTCTTCATGCTTGTCCCTCCTTTATTAGTTGTTGACAAAACGACCGTTCATCGTAAGTCGGTCGAAAGCCTGTAACGCAAAATCCTGTCGTGTCCCGTGTCGCTGATGTAAAGCGTCTTGTCGAAGAAGGTGACGCCGGACGGATTGAGAAGAGAGTTGCGTGACTTCGCCGGGCCGAAAGACTCACGCAGGAGTCTCCCTTTCAGATCGAATTTCATCAGGCTGTCGAGCCCGCTGTCGATGACGTATATGTTGCTCCTGTCATCGATGGCAATCGCCTGCGGCGCTACGAAAATGTTGCTGATAATGTCCGGCAGCACGGGCGGCGAGTACTGTGCGGGGTCGAGACTGAATTTCGATACCCACTCCGGTGCCTTCAGCTCGGTGCCTGGACTAAACGTGAACCACTTCACCTTGTAGGCATTTTCGGGATCTGTCTGCGTGACGATAAAATCAGATCCGAACTGTCTCGTGTTGAAAGTCGTAATATTGCTGAGCCGGTTTATCGCGACGAGCCCGGTCCCGGTCGGCGTCAGGTTGATTGGACTTGGCACAAGATCTATCAGGTCGCTCGAATACCTCTTGTCGTTTTTGTCGAAGTGCAGGATCATGTTGTCCGGGTCTACGGGGCTCGAGTTCTGATTCCCGGAACGCGTCACGTAATAGCTGTTGTTCGGGAGCACGGCTACGCCGGTGTACACCCTCCCGGAAACGAGATTGCCGGCGCCGTCTCTGACTATCTGCCTCTGAGGACTTTCATGCGTCACGATTTCAACAGGTGCACTGGCAATTTCGTGCTGGTAATCGAAGAGCCGTATCTTCGCGATCGCCGCGACTGTCACGGTCTGGCTCCCGACTGTGGTGTCGAATTCGCACGCGATGATGAGATTGAACCTTCTGTCCTGGGCGATGGAAATCGGATGCTTGACGTATTGCGAATAGCCGAGCATGCTCCCCGCAAGGTTCACCATCACTATCCTGTTGCTGTCCGGCTCAGTGATGTAGAGTATGTAGTCGAACCCGATCTTTATATCCTTGGGACCGTAGAACCCGGTCCAGATCGGCTGCATCTGGATGTAGCTCGTGTCCCCGAACACCGTCGTCGTCGAATCCAGCGGTAGACTGGCTGGGTTGACTACATGCGCTTTCTCATTGCATGCCGAAAGGAGGAGCGCGACGGCGGCTATGAATAATCCCGTTCTCATCTCAGAAGCCAAGGTTTAGTGAAAATCTGTGGACGTCTCCGAGGCGCTCATACGGCGTGAACGCGTAATCGAAGCTGATGGCCGCGAATTTCGCGTCGACCCTCACGCCGGCTCCAACCGAAAACTTTTGCTCGTCGACGTTGATCCTGTACCCGCCCCGCAGGAAGAATGACTGCCTGAAGGAATACTCCGCACCGAGAGACACGTTCTCCGAATTGTCGGCAGGATGGTTGAGCTGCGCCGACGCGGTGACTTTGTTTGCCTCGTCCTGGTACGGTTCGAATGCGAACCCTATCCGGAAGATCGTCGGCGGAGAGAAGCTCTGGAATTTCGATACCGTTGTGCCGTCGACGAGTTCCACGCTCCCTGCAGGGGTAAGCTGGCCGCCGAAGTTGCTCACGGCGACGGCAAACCTCGTTGTGCCGAGGCCGGTCCAGTAGAACGTTCCGAGGTCGATCAGAAGGCCGTTCATCTTCACTTCGCCGAGTGTCTCGTAAATGTACCTCACACTCAGGCCGAAGCTGAACTGGTTGGTCATTTTCCTGGCGTAAGTTGCCGCGACTGCGAGGTCGCTGTACTTGAAGTAGGCTCCGGTCCCGGTCGGCGCATATTCCGTCGTAACCGGCATGTCGTCCGATTGCAGCGAGATAGCGGAAATCCCGACACTGTTCTGTTTGTCCAGATGGTAGACCGCGCCCAGGAAATCGTGCTGAAGTCCGATGAACCACGTCGAATGCGAGATGGCAATCTCGTCCTTATCGAACTGTGTAATGCCCGCTGGGTTGTAGAACAGCGAGAACGCATCATCGCCGACCGCGGCAAAACTCTCGGCCATCGCGTTCGCCCGCGCGCCAACGCCAATTTTCAGAAATTCGGCGGTCGTTATCCCCGCCCTCTGCGCGCCGAGCACGGGCAGGAGTTGGGCGCGGACGGAGATGGCCGCCCAGAATATGATGGCGAATATTATGGTTGTCTTTTTCATGTCAAGCATTTCAAAAGTCAAACCTGTCCTGACGACAGGTCAGGAACTCAAGCGTCAAAAATAAAAGTCATAATTCAAAACTCCCGTTTCTTCTTGAGTGATATGATGCAGGAGGCGATAATGTTTGAAAGTTCAACCGCCTCATTCATAAGGTCATTCACCCTCTTCTCCTGGACGGTCAGGGCATCCTTGATCAGACGCAGCCAATATTTTGTCTCGTTCGCAGATTTTAGGGAAATCTCATAAAACTTCACGAATTCTCGCCTGGAACTGGAGGCTCTGGCTTCGACAAGATTTGCACCGACCGAAGTCGCTGATCGCAGAAGCTGGTCGAATATGGGATTGAAGATACGTTCCTTATTGTTCTCGGAAACGAATCTCACGATGTCGACTGAAAATTTGTACGCCCTCTCCCTCAGGTCCACTCGTGGGCCTGCCTTGGACGGATAGTTGAAATTGCCGTCCTCAGAGACTCGCTCTATTTTGTTTTTGACTTTTGCCCTGTAGTTTTGACTTTTGACCTTTGCCTTTTGACTTTTCATCACAGCTTCACCGCCACGCCTATTTTGATGTTCCGGTACGGCAGGTAGCGCGCCGTGTTGAATGGGAACGGGTCGATCGGAGCGTTGAGCTCGGGATAGTACGGGTCGTTCCATGAAGACGGCACCGGGGCTCCCAGCACATATGCATCCCCGGTCACCGGGTCGATTATTGCCGCGTTCAGGTTGTTGAACAGGTTTTTCACTTCCACAAGAAGCGTGAAGTCGATGCCGGCGAGACTGAAATACTTCTCGACGTTGAGGTCGACCCAGAACCAGTTCGAGCCTATCTTGCTGTAGGGGTTCTGGTTATCAGGGGCATAGAGCGGGCGGCCGTTCGCCGCGTACGTACCTGTGAAGTAATACGGCGTGTATCTCTTTCCCGACTCAAAGAATATCCTGCAGTAAGTCTGGAAATCGTCGAGGATACCGCGGCCGAACCCGAAGATGCCGTTTCCTTTGTTGTTGTACACGGAGACGTTGGCGGAGAGCTGCACGGAGCGATCCCAGTTTAGATAGGTCTCGTTGATGACTTCGAACATATCGCCGCGTACGACGAGCAGCCCCTCGTCCGCAGAGCTCGATTTCCCCGTCACGACGGAGTACGAGCCGCTTATGGTTCCGGTGAACCAGTTCCCGATTCTCTTGCGGTACTCTACTTCGATACCGCGTGCCCTGGCATAGTCCGAATTGACGTACGTCGTGAAGTTCTGCCCGATCAGACCCGCTGCAGAGATCTGAACCTGTTTCGTCTGAACATAGTCGAAGATGTCTTTGTAATAGGCGGTGACCGTCAGGACATCGTCGTTGGTGAACTGGTTGCGGAGGCCGAGTTCGTAACTGACGGTCGTTTCCGGGTTGAGGTCGGGATTGCCGAACGTCTGGAACGTGGACCTCGCATTGCTCGGGCTGAGTTTCGCGTAGACGAACTGCGGACGAGGCCACTTGGAGAAATGACCATAGTTCAGGAAGAGCGTCTGGTTGTCGGAGACCGGGTGCGAGACGCCGAGGCGCGGGCTGATTCTCCCCTTCCATCTTCTGCCGAAGAAATCATAGGTGTCCTGATAGTACTTGTCGCGCACGCCCTGAGGGATCGTAACTACCGCCGGGTTCTTCACGGCATCGTCCACATACTTGCCCGGAAACCAGTAATCGAAACGCAGGCCGAAATTCAGTATCATGCCGTTCGTCGTTATCGTCTCCTGGGAGTATGCCGAACCCATCGCGGGGTATACTTTGTAGATGTCGTTGTTCAACCCCATCACTCCAACCCACGGCTCATATATGTCTATGAGCTGCATCTCCTGGAAGTTCATGTCGAAACCGGCTTTGAACCTGTTCTTCTCCGTGAAGTTGCTCGTGATGTCGAACTTTATCTCGTTGTTGATGAAGTAATGGTCGTGCCATGTATCGGCGTTCCCGAAGTCGTAGAAGCCGTCGCCGGGGATTATTCCGATTGTGTCGCTGCCGGTATTGTAATATTGAGGAGGCAGCGAGACGACGTCGATCGGCTCCTGGTACTGTGTCCAGTAGAGCCCGTTGGCGTCGGCGCGGAGCTGAGTGAAGAAGTGAGCGATCTTGAGATCGTAGAAAGTTTTCGCACTCAGTGTCTGGGTTATACTCAGCGTGTTGACGATGCTGTTATGCGTGTAGACGTCCGCGCTGCCGAGGAGATCCTGAAACTGGTATTGATAGCCCGGGTTGGGCTCGACGTATTCGAGATTCGTCTGAAGCGACTGGGAATTCTGGTTGATGGTCACGCTCTGGTTGTATGAGTACGCAATCTTCAACGTCTGCGTCGGCTTATATGTGACTTTGCCGAGTCCGTACCAGTTGTTGTTCAACCGGGGAGTGAACCTCGTCCCGTAAAATATTGAGGAGTTCAGACGCGGCGGCGTGTTGATCTTGAACTGAATGAGCTGCCCGCCCTCGTAGCGATCCGCCCACCGGACGTGGCCGTCAGTGAAACCGGCCGCGAAACTGCCGAAAAGTGTTATCTCGCCGGGTATCTTCAGCCCGACGGCTGGAAGGAGGAATTTCGTTATGGGCTCAGGACCGCTGACGTTCGCCTCGTAATCGTCCGAATTGAAATTCGAGATGGAGTTGCTGTTCAGTCCCCAGTGATCGGTTTTGTACTGGACGTAGAGATCGTACTTCGACGTCCCGTCCTTCGTCTTAACGTTCACGATGCCGCTCGTGGCCTGGCCGTACTCGGCGTTGTAGCCGCCGGTGATCACTTCCATCTCGCTTAACGAATTCGAGCTCAGCTGCAAGCCGAAACCCGTTCCGGCAAGCGGGTCCTGTATCGAGATCCCGTCGAGCAGGTATGAGTTTTCGTACGACCTTCCGCCGCGGATATGGATTTCATTATCGGAGGCAACCACACCGACCTGCTGCGCTACAACGTCCTTGACGTTCTCCACCGCTGCCCTTCGAATATCTTCGGAACTGATCGTCTTCACGCTCTGCGTTTCGGCAACGTCCATCATCGGCTTCTCGCCCACCACAACGACTTCCTGGCCGAGCGACAGTGCAGTCTCCTGAAGCTTCATGTTTACAACGGCTGTGCTGCCGGCGGTGACCTCGAAGCCGGTCTGTTCGACAACCTTATATCCCAGCAGTCTGAAGGAAAGCGTGTACGTACCCGGGCTCACATTCTTGATCTCGAAATTCCCGTCGAGGTCGGTTGTGGCACCATAATAAGTCCCCTTAATCAAAACGTTCACCCCGACAAGCCCTTCGTTAGTCGCCGCATCGGTCACCTTCCCGCTTATCGTTCCTTTCTCCTGCCCGGGGAGAAGCGGCGGGTTGAAAGCAAACGCCAGCGCGACCAGTATCCCGAATAAACGAAGAAGTCTCATGACATATTCGCTCGTTAAAATGCTCCGAAGTCTTTGAACACCTTCTCGATCAATCGATAGGCTCTCATGTTCTCGGACGGCACGGATGAATTCCCGTCGAACCTGTAAAGCGGAACGCCGAGCAGGAACGCGGTCTTGTCGCCGCTCATGACCCCGAGAACCGGCGGCGGATTGCCGGGTCTGTACGAACCGAAGGGCTGAATGCGGTAGACAACGCTCGCGTCGATCGACGGGTAAATTGCCCGGAGGTTGCCGACGAACTTCGAGCCGTCCGCCGGATTCGAGTTCGTGCTGTCGCGCACGAGGACCGGATATGCAGCGGTGTCTGTCGGTATCACCGAGGTGCCCGGCCACACAAAGCCGGTGGACGTAACCGGCCGGCTCGAGGCCAACGCGCCGGTTATGAGGTCCGCGCCTATGCTGTCGACCGCGTCGGTGAAATCCTTCATCTGCAAACCGACAGCGACCGGGTCGGAAGATGCCGGGACTACATAGGTCAGGAATATCTTCCCTCCCGTTCTCCTGAATTCCCTTACGGCTATCTGCGCGATGTCAAAGTTCTCATTATCCGCCGAATACCAGAAGACGTACTTGTACAGTTTCAAGGTCTCCTGGAAAGAAGGGACGATGCACGGCTGGACGAGGGAACCCTTCCTTGGGCTGGCGGAAATCATACCGGCTCTTATGTCCCAGATGTCATATTTCCCTTTAAGAACGCCGCCGCCGATGTTGTCGAATATGTTCCGGTAAAACGGGAGAGCCTGCGTAGTGAACCCGTAGTCGTTCACGATGAGCACGTCGCCTTTAGGCTTCTTTACAAACCAGGTATGTGTCGTGTCCGGCATCCTTGCAGCGGAGCTGTAAGCGTTCGCGACGTCCTTCGCTCTTATGTAAATGACGTTGTTGCCGTTGAGCTTCATGTTCGGAAGCTTCGCACTGAGAGGGGCGTAGGACATGGCGGGATACGTGTTGGCATAGACGTCGCACGAGACCGTCGAAGTGTCTGTAAGTGCGTCCTGCGTCCTCGCCTTCAAAGTAACGAAGGTCGCCTGTGCCGGGAGTTCTACCCAGCTTGAAGGCGAGAGGGTATCGTTCAGCGCAATGTAGTAGTTGACTATCGTGCTGTTCCCGTCGATGTCGGTCCCCTCCCACCCGAAGGAAACGACCGTGAATGTGGTATCCGGAAGGTCGAGCCTCGTCGAGAATTGCCCGCTGTTCATGATAAAACTCACGACTGGAGGCGTGTTCGCGATAGGAAAGCGAATAGACGGCGGATCGGGATCTACCGACGTGCCGAGCGAAGGAAACGCCTCGCCTTTGTCCCACCTGCCGTTGCCGTTCGCGTCTGTGTAAGCAACCGTATCCCCTTCCTTGAGTGTCCCTGTAAAGGAGTTGTCGATGCCGGCTACCGTCAGCGTGTACGTTGTGTCCTTCGTGAACAAGGGCAGCGCGAAGACACTGTCGGTGTTCGCCGTATATGTCCACTTCGCCTTGTTGAAGCTGAGTAGGTAACCCTTGATTACACCATCGACGTCGGTCGCCCACCAGTGGACTTCCAGGCGGCTCGACTGCGGATTGAAGCTGGCGGTCTGCACCGAATCCCTGTAGGGAAAGACGGACACATACGTCTGCGGCGGGATGTTGCCGTACTTCGTGGAGGTAAAATGTTTCGTGCAGCCGGAGAGGAGAAACAGGAGTAATGGAATTATGGAATAATGGAGTAATGTCATACCAAGGCGGTAACTGCGACTCACTTCCGGAGTGAGTCGCAGTTTGCCCAGGCAATTTCCAACCATTGCTTTCCTATTCGTCAAGAAAGTACTCTTTCAGCTTTTGATCGCGCCTCGCGGTCACCTCGTAGCTACGGACAAATTCCTCGTATCCTGAAGGAGAACCGAAGAGATCTGCAATAAACTCCGGGTCAAAGGCCCACAGATTCCTCTTACCTACGCATTCCAGAAAGTTTGAGTAGAGCCACTCTTCAATGTTGCGGACCAATCCTGCGGCGACCGGGTTCATATGGATATACCAGCAAAGATGGCCAAGGTACTCATTCCTCTCGACCATTTTGGCCTTAAACGGGGACTCAAACAGAGTTCCTGATCTGCTGTAAAGTCTGTTGAAAGCTTTCGTATAACTGTTGAATACTCGCTGTACCAACAGGCCCGCGGATTGAGCGCCCACCTGGCGAAGCAGGAAGTGATAGTGATTAGGCATCAAACAGAACGCTATCACCCTTACAGCCAAATCCTCTGAATACAGCGAGACCTTCCGCAAAACGAAGTCATAGTTATCTCTTGTAAGAAAAATATTTTGCCTGCCCACACCGCGATTGTAAATGTGGTAAAACAATCCTTCAGTGAAACTGACGTTTCTTCTAGCCATTTTATCAGCTGAACTGAGGCTGTCCAGAAAGTCTTGTCTGTCATGCTGAACGAAGTGAAGCATCCATTTTTCAGAACGAATAAGTGGATTCTTCAGTCGCTCCGCTCCTTCAGAATGACATTTTCCTTGTTTTGGGACAACCTCAGTTTCGTAATTCATTTCAACAGCAGCATCTTCTTCACGGAGTTGAAGCTTCCCGCAGTCAGGCGGTAGAAGTAAACTCCGCTGGCGTATCTTCCGGCCTGGAAGGTCACCGTGTACGTCCCGGCACTCTGCCGCTGGCTTACCAGTGTCGCCACTTCCTGCCCGAGTATGTTGTACACTTTCAAAGAGACGACGCCGGCGTTGGGAACCGAATAACGTATTGTCGTCGCCGGGTTGAAGGGGTTCGGGTAGTTCTGCTCGAGCGAATACATCTTAGGCAGCGGTGAGGGCTCTCGCTTTATGCCCGTTATAGTCCCGAAGTCTGCGTTGGTCCGCGGGTAGAGCTTGTAATTTCCGTACGTGTATTCGAGGATTCCCGTGAGGCTCTCTATGTCTGTCCCCTGCGGTAATATTGTGAATCCCCACGCAGTGTCGTGCGGGTCGACGCTGTAGGTATTGCTCCCATCGTCGTCGACGCGGCAGTCACCGCTTCCGTCGTTCACCATATATTCCCTGAAGCTTCCGTTCGTGCTCGTTATGCTGTAACTCGGATCGGGGTCGTTGTTAGTGATCGTCACTGTGTCGAAACGCGCGAGGACGCTTTCCCACTGCTCTGCGGTCGAATCCCCGCTTGCCTTCCCGCCAACCGTTCCTGTCTTGAGCTTTACCGGGGCGTACGTCTGCTTGCCGCTCTGGATCTTAGTTGCGGAAGTCACGGTAATCTCCGTCATGCCCGAGTATTCACTGACGGTTCCGGTGACGGAAACACTGTCGCCTCGGTGGAGAGCATAGGCGAGCGAGTCGTAGAGCATTATTCCGCTCCACGGCATCGCCGCATCCTGTATGAAGACTCGTGGAGTCTTCGGCGTGTTATTCCGGTGATCGAGTTCCACCGGGAAGTCGCTCGTGTCTGCCTGCACGATCCCGTTGACGGTGACCGGGAGATCCGCGACACCGCTGTTGCCGTCCTTGAACGGCGTATACTGGACATCCTTAATCGTATAGGCCCCCGACTTGACGTAGTAGAACAAGGCAGTGCTGGAAGTATCCGGCGACAGCGAAACCAGGGAGTCGGACCACGCCTCGAAGAAATATTTTACGAAAGAACCCGCGGGTTTTGCGGGGATCGTGGCGATATAAGTGTTGGAAGTGTCGGCCGTCATTTTCACCCTGACGTAACTGCCGTTATCGACGGAATAATGCGCGAACGCCGAGTCTATCACGATAGACGGGTTTGGATTCGTAGGCTTGATCAGCGCCCTGACCGTGACCTGGCTCGAGGGTCCCGGGAATGCAGCCGATCTCCTCGGGGCGACGCCGGCACCGGTCGCGGTAATGCTGGGTGTATAATCACCCTTGATGTCCCCCGGATACATCGGGGCTATTTCATAGCCATATGTGGAGTAGGCCATGAGTATTCCCCTGACGTAGTCGAGTTTCGAGCCGGGAGGCGGCGGTTCCCAGTTCGGGTCGACGCCGTACGAACGGGCGGAGAAGTACTGCGAGATGTCGTAAGTCCCGATGGTGTTTCCCTGCGCATCCTGGACAGTCCAGCTCCACTGACCGCTGCTTGACTTAACGCGGTCCTTCACGGTCACATTCCGGATGATTACATAAGCGCCTTTGTATTTCGTCCCGGGGTAGAATTTCATTTTCCCGCCGGACCTGAGATCGCCCTGAACAAGGTCACTGATCTTCACTTCGGCCGGCGCCGGCCTGGACGAGTTGATGCCGATGATGCTAACGTCACCGGGTATCGGCGTCAATTCGAAATTTCCCATGATGCTCGTGGACGAGTATTTCTGCAGCCACCCCGAGAATTGAATGACATACCCGGTGTCTATCGCGCCGTAGCCCGCCGCGATCGCAGCCGTAGAATCGTAGTAAAACACGTTCATTCCTCCCCACTCGGCACTATCGGCGCTCTGGATATAGAACGACCAGTTGCCGCTGACCTTGACGTTGCCCACGATCGTAGGAGCGGTAATGACAACACCGGTCACGGTGACCGTGTCGCCAAGATACTGCGAATCGGTCAGGCCGGACCTCCCCAGCACGCCGAGCGAATCGGCGATCCTGAGGGAATCCATGGAGATGTAATTAAGATCGTACAAAGAGTGTTCGGGATAAGTCTGCGCAAACGCGAGACCAGCACCGAGCAATAAAATCAATAATGACTTTCGCATATAATGTCTCCTTCTATTCTAGCCCTTAGCGGTTAGGTAATCACTAATTGCCAATAGCTATTTCACTACCAAGAACTTCCCACGTTTGATTTCGCCCGTAACGGTGTTCCTCACCGTGAACAGATAGAGTCCGGTCGCGATCGCCTGGTCCGCATCTGTTATAAGATTCCACGCATGCATGCCCCCTGAAAAAACCTGAGTGTTGTCCGAGGAGTAGTGCTGGAACCACTGTATGTCCGAACCGTTGTACGTCGACGCATCGTGTTCGAGTGTCGCCACGATGTCGCCGGCGACGGTGTATATCCTGATCTCGCATTTGGCGGGGAGATTATAGAAGTAGATTTTCCGCTCGCGCTCTCCGGTCCCGTCCCAGACGGCACGCGTATAATAAGGATTCGGGAAGACGCCGACGGCGGCAGAATCGGCAGTAGCCGCTGCCGGACCGGGGAATGCCTTCACCGCCTGCTCTGTCGATGCCTGGCTCGGGAGTCCGGAGGCAGGATCACCCTGGTCGAAAGCCTCCACTCCGAAAAGATACTGCCACCCGTTGAGAAGCCCCGGGACGACATACTTGTAGTTGTACTTATACGGATCGCCCGCAAATTGCTTCGGAGTCATAAGTTTGGCCGGCAAACCGGCATCGAACCCCAGTGAGTCGATGAGGTCGAAGCTCGCTATCTGGACGACCGGGTCCTGCAGCCCCTGGAAGTCAAATCCCGGCTTCGACATAAAGAGTCTGTACCCTTCGAAATTCTTGCGGTTCAGGAGCGGGTCGATCACGTTCTCGGGCGTCTCGTCCCAGTAAATCGTCGCCTCCCTGTCGCCCGGCACGACGCGCATGTGGGGAGGAGGAAGAATGTTCGGGAAAATATATCGTGTAATCTTTCCGTTCCCGTCGAGGTCTTCGCCCGGATCGAGGACTCCGTTCCCGTTCCTGTCCTCGCCGTTGTAAGTCCGCTGCGCCCACGTTGCATTCTCGTACAAGGTCTTCCTCGAAGCGGCGACGTTGTTCTGATAGTCGGTGGGATTTCCAGTATCGAACTTGTGCGCCGCAACTATGCCGAACACTACCGTTACAGACGAGTCCGGCTTCAACGTAAACGGCCCGACCGAAAGGAGGGTATACCTGTTCCCCGCTTTACCGAGGTATGACACGTTTGCGGGATTGAGATAGTAATCCGAAGGCAGAGGTATCTCCATCTTCTCGAAACGCTGCTGGTCGTCGGAAGGAGACAGAAGATTGGGATCGCCGGTCGATGCCCTGAACTGCCAGGCGGAGAAATGAGTGTACCCGTTCAACGAATCGAGAATGTTCGAACCCGATGGCAGTATGGACGTGAGGGGATCCACGCCGAGTAATTTCATCGATATATAAGAGTCGGTAGGCATGTCCTGCGGCCGGTGCTCGGCATCGAAGCCGTAGACGAGCCTCAACGAGTCGACATAACCCACTCCCGTCCCGGAATAAAAAGGGCTTCCTTCATTCGGCAAACGGTAATTTGTATTGCGAACGACAAAGTCGTTGACGAATCCTATATATACCGAATCAAGCTGTGTATTGCCGGTATTCTTGACATTGAAGCTGAGGATAACGAAGAAATCTGCGATCGGGTATTCCCAGGCATATGATTCCTGGTGGATGGAAACGTTAAGGGGGACGTGGTCGAGTATTCGCTGCCCGGTCGCGGGATTGGTAGTGTTTGAATCCGTATAATCCGCGACGAAATCCTGGTGTGATACTGCTATGGGGCTATAATAGCGGGAATCGAGGAGAGAGCTGCGTTCGCTCAGTCCGCTGTCGGGCGGTTGCGTGAACTCTTCCACGGAGAAGCTGCGGTCGATCGCAGCGGTGGAGACGAATGGCCCCTGTCCGTTCCTGTATCCCCCGATCCAGAGTCCGCCGTTGAAGAGGTGCTCGATCCTCGACCGGACCGGAGAGATAGTGTACTCGCACGAAGGCTGTGCCGGCCAGAAGGATGCGTTGAATGAATTCCCGATGCGCCCGAAGCTTGTTACGGTAAGCCCAATCTTGCCGACGCTGGTAGAATTGTTATCCGAAACCTGCCCTCGTGCTACGCCTGTCACAAATAGTGCAATTGTAGCAACTCTCAAGAAATTGCGCACGACATGCCCTTTATGTCCCTAATTACCTAACTGGACTAAACTAACATCTGAAAAAAAGAATGTCAAGGAAACTTGAGTTAAAACATTGTTGTTAAACCATTGACTGCGCTTTTCGGGCAGCGAGCAAACATGAATGGAGTACAAATGAAAACTGTCGGAATAATTGTTTCTGTGCTGGTCGTGGAGTTGATCCTCCTCGTCATCTTCGTCAATTCGGGACTATACAATGTCTCGACGATGTCGCCGGATCCCGGCTTCATTCACTGGATATTCAGCAATACCAGCGACAACTCTGCCGAGCATTACTCGAAAGGGATTGCCGTGCCTGCGCTTACGGATTCTTCGATGATTGTAGAGGGATACGGCCACTACCACGAGATGTGCGAAACCTGCCACGGCGCGCCGGGGGTGGAGCGGTCGGAAATAGGCCAGGGTCTTTACCCGCACCCGCCAAATCTCGTCCATTCCGCGAAGGAAATGGGACCCGGGAGACTTTTCTGGGTCATCAAAAACGGCATCAAGAGCACCGGGATGCCCGGGTTCGGGAAGACACATTCCGACCAGAAAATATGGGCGATCGTGGCTTTCCTTGAGAAGATGAAGGACATGACGCCGCAGGAATACGCTGCGTTGCAGAATCCGCCCGCCGCGGAAAAGAATACCGAATTGAAGTCGCACCGCGATCACGAACGGAAGCGGATGTAGCGCTTAACGAGGAACGACGCGAAGCACCAGGCAGGCGGCGAAGAGAGGCGCCGCCTGTTCCATTTAGAGAGAGAATTAACACGAATTGCACTAGTGTCTTGTAACTGAAATATCTTGAATAAGTCTTAACTTTTTACTATCATGGGGCAACCACTTATTATGGAGGTGACCCATGAGAACCGGACGACCCAAGAAGTCAATTATACTTAAG
>JAHECO010000053.1 GCA_024641705.1 Candidatus Kryptoniota bacterium | reverse complement strand
TTCTCTTCGTTGTTTTCAGGGTACATGGTGCATAACTCCTTTCTTTTTTCGTTTCAAAATTATCCTAAAGGATTATGCGCCTTACCCTCTTTAATTTCCACAAACTAATTTACACTGCCCCAATGGCTTTACGCGCAAACAGATTTCGCAACAGCTTTGCATTAGTTTACACACGGTGGACAGCCACCTTGCAAAGGCATACCGGAAGCTTGGTGTGCACAGTGGGACAGCGGCCATCGGTAAACTCCTCACAGAGGGGATGTTGGATATGGTATGGGTCCGTACGAGCCATAAAATTGGCAACGATGAAAAATCAATGGATCCATCTATTGTGCAGACGAACTGCTCAGTGTAAATTACATTTATCAAGGGCTAAGGGCGGTTTTTCATTTTAGTCCGGAACGGGATGTTACATCGCTGCCAGAAAGTGCCTTGTCTGAATTTGTTTGTGATTGCATTGCACTTCTGCCAAGCGGCTTGCCATAGCGTCTGTAGGGATAGAGATTCGGTAGCTCCTCGCATTATTAAGAACGTGTAGGAAGAGAGGAGAATCTTTGACAAGCAAATCTCGAAGAAGAAAGCAAACTCGCCTTCTAAGCATCATAGCTTGGGGTGTTCTCGTAGTCCCCTTCGTTTCGGGCTGCACCAATGACGTCGTGAATGTAATTCCATCCGGTGACTATATCCTATGTTATGAGAAAGAATTCAATGGGAATTGGGAAATATTCACGAATGATATTTCAGGTACTTCGCCTGTGGACATTTCAAATAACCCAGGCGATGATGAATATCCTCAGTGGTCGCCTAATGGTAGATATATTGTTTATTCACGACGTATGAGTTCCGGTGTCGTCCAAATTGTCGTTTACAACGTCAAGAATCAGAGCAGCATACTGATAACGAGTGATTCGGTGGATGCCGGACTGACCCCCCAATGGACGCCCGATGGAAAGATCATCTACTTTGCCAGGAGCTCTTATGATCTAAATGATTCTGGTGCGACATATGTCGTTGATCCGGATGGAGGTCAGAAGAGAAAGATTCTGGATTGCGCTGCGACGATCTATTTCTATAAGGACGGCCAAACTTTCTTGTACATTCTAAACTATACTGAAGTACACGAAAGCAGTATTGATAATGGCGAAGATAAATTCCTATTCGATATAAACAAGACGTTGGGGCAACAGGGCGCAATTATTCGTGATTTTAATCCAATAGCAAATGAACTGCTAATAAGTCCTAACTCCGCTGATGGAAGACGTCAAATAGCGACTTACGGAGTGGCTGGCAGAAACCTGAACATCCTATTGACTGGAGAGGAAGGCTGCACTTTCTTCCAGATGAGATATTCAAACGACTTTTCAAAGATCGTAGTTGTGGAACACGACAGCAGTGATGAATACCTCTCGATCATCAAGGAAGGGACGAAAAAAAGGATCATGCGAATTGCGAAGAGTAGCCCTCCTGCGAATTTCAGCTACGAGCCCATGGCGTTCTCACCTGATGACAAATACATTGCCTTCTCCGAACAGATTTGGCGCACTGGTCAATGGATCTCGTTTTCGACACCCCTCTTCGTTATAGGCAGTGACGGGGGAACGCCATACAAGTTTGAAGACGAGGCGCATGGACCATCCTGGAATCCACTGCCATGAGCTAAGAGTTGGTAGGTGTCGGGGGTATTCGTATTAAACTAGAGAAAGGAGGTTAGTCGGAAAAGCTAAGAGGAGTGTTCTGTTCTGCTTCTGAGTAACCGAGCAGCGGTGAATGCACCACCGCTGCCCAGCGGAAAAGCAAACGAAAAAACACCGCAATCATGCTTGCCCTTGAATGACTTGTGGGCAGGGAGCGTCTTTTGTTTGCTCAACTAAACTATAGCATGAATAGCGGAAACAGTCAATGCATGATCAAAAATGGAGGCCTTTATGAAAGGAGCAACCAAAGGAATGCTGATTCCTCTTCTTCTGTTCATAATCAGCATCGAGAATGTCTATTCGCAGGGGATCAACAAGGACAGGGGTAAGTCCCTTTACACGACAGAAGAGGTAATACAGATGTGTGGTGTACCTATGGATACCTTGAAGATGAATCAAGCCCTTGCTCGTCAGGATAGCATGTACTCGGAATATATTAAGAGTATTCAGAGCACAAAATCAAAGCTGTCGAAGGTGGCATCAGTTCCTAACTGGCGGGGAATTATGAGCGACGTGGAGAATCAGGGAAGCTGCGGCGACTGCTGGGTGCATGCCGCAACGGGAATTACAGAAGGACAGATCTCCATTTTGTACGGCTCCAGACTGAATGTAGACCTTGATGAGCTGGAGATATCAGGTGCGTGTGGCGGCGGATGGCCGACTCAAGCAGAAAATATCATTGAAACGAATAAGATTAAGTCGGAAGCTGGTCCTTCCCCTAACCTTCAAGGAGTAAGATGGGGCATTGCTTCGTATTCTTCAACATCAGGAATCACTGCGATCAAGAATGCCTTAACCAATGGGCCCGTCGCTGCTTGCTTTTCGGTCTATCAGGACTTCGTCGATTTCTTTAACGATCCAGTCAACAAGACCGGAGTGTACCATCACAGTTACGGCACCCAACTGGCTAATCATGCCGTGGTAATAGTGAGCTATGATGATAACAGTTCGTCCTGGCTTTGCAAAAACAGTTGGGGAACTGCATGGGCGGATGCCGGATATTTCAGGATAGGCTATGGTCAATGTCTCATCGAGTCAATGGAAAACAGCGTAGTGACAGTTAACCAGAGTTGTTACGGAAAGATCATCCCCGATTTGGTCCCATCGTTGCTCAGCTATGGATTCGTTAACAACGAATGGGCTTATGTTTATGACAATGAGTCCGTTAATAGCGGGCAGACGTTGACAATTCCAGCGGGGGGCGAAATAGTGTTTCAGTCCGGCCGTACTCTCACTATCAACGGTACTATCACTTGTAGCGGTAACGCTTCCCAGCACGTCGTCTTCACGGGCTTAGGCAGTTCCGCATGACAAGGCTTGGTTATTAATAACTCTTCAAACTCGTCGCTCTATTACTGTTACTTCTACTATGCCCATGAGCCAATTTGTGCAACAAATTGCAGTAATCTTGTCATGGATCATTGCACATTCCAGAACTCAGACTTCTATGGCAGCGATGCTGCCGCGCTTCGATTCTACAACTCTTCTCCGGCTATGTCGTACTGCACCATATCCGGTCAATCTAATTCTTGGAGTGGTATCCGCTTTGCGCAAGGTTCAACCGGGTCATTTACAAACGGTACGATACAAAACCTTGGTGCAGGACATGGCATCATAATCCAAGGGAATTCATCACCAACGATTGGTGGGAACACGATCCAAAACGTCTATTACTATGGAGTAATTATTAACGGGAACGGTACGGGATTACCGGACATATACGGTAATACGTTCGAGGGCTGCGGTACATATACTGGTACCCGTCGTTATGGTGCCATCTACCTGATTTCATCCAATGCGACATTGCGAAACAATTACATGGAGAATTCCAGATTTGGGATTGCTTGCGACTATGGATCGTCGCCCACTTCGGGCAACTTGCATCCCGGAGGAAATATTATCACAAACAATGACTACGGCATTTTGGCCTACAATAGTAGCAACCCTGTCATCGGGCTCACTAGGACACGAGTAGTCGGGCCGATTACGTATTATGATGGCGCATGCAATAAAATCTACGGCAACGCAAATTACGACGCGTACGCAACCAGTTCGGCAGTCATCGGAGCGAAAAGAAACTGGTGGGGATCGAACCCTCCAAATTCCTCCAAGTTCTATACGAGCAGCGCGACGATCCAATACTCACCATGGTCAGAGTACGAAAACGACGAATGCTGGGAAAACGGCGGGCCGCTTCTCTCTACCGGTGGGGCTGGAAGCGTTCTATCCAAATCTTCGGTCCGCACCTCTGTTACTCCTGACGAGCAGTCCCTGCTGGACAAGGCCCTTGATGCACGGTTCAACGGGGATTACAGCAAGGCCGTGGAGCTCTATGAATCCGCCCTTGACGGCCAGTTCGGCCAGGACTTGAAGGGAAAGGCGCTCTCCGGCATATTCGATATCTTCAGAGACTCCAAGGACGCGTCGCTCATACAACTAATTGAATCGTACCATAGCCTTTATGCTTCGCAGGGGAAGGATTCCGAGAATCTGGAGAAAGCGGCTTCGCAGATTTTGACAATGATGTACTCCGCTGCTGGCCGGTATTCGGATGCAAGGAACATGGCCCAGAATCTGAAGACAAAATATGTGGATCTTGACGACCAGAAGTTCGCACTGACGCAGCTTGCTCTTTTAGGCGGTTTCTCAAAGAGCGAAGGCGTGGCTTCACAATCCGCTATCAATGAGATGAAAAAGAAGTTCGCTTCAGAAGTGGATGCGGCTCTGCTCGTGGCCCTGGGAGTATCCCCAAGCGATGGCGAGCCCAGCGCAGCGGTAGAGAATGCGGAGGGGCTAAGCCTTTCGGGTTATCCCAATCCGTTCAACCCTTCTGCGAAGATACAGTTCAACACCGTGAAAGCGGGTCTTGTCTCTCTGAAGGTTTATGACGCACTTGGGCGTGAGGTGGCTACGCTTGTGAACGCTACCCAGCAACCGGGAATGCACACAATAGTTTGGAGTGCTAACGATAGGTCAAGTGGAGTGTATTTCTTCCGCCTGAGTGTGGCCGGGCAGACAATTGTCAAGAAGATGCTTCTTTTGAAGTGAGAGACTTACTCGAGTATCTGTAATGCGAATGGTCCGGAGGCGTATCACAAGGCTTCCGGGCTATTATTTGATCGGGCCATGCTTCTGAAGAAAGACTTCCACTTTCCTGAGGGTCTTTTCGCTTGGACGCCCTTTTCCACGTTCCAGTCTGGACAGCGTCGAAGGGTCGATGCCCACCAAGCGAGCAAAAGTTCTCTGGACCATGCCCATAAAAATTCTCATGACCCTGAGCTGGGTGTGCGAGTTGACCGTTCCGGTCTCGTTAGGTGTGTGGTCGAGAAAATCCATTAGTTTTGGCATCCGGGAAATAGCGGGCTGACACCGCTGCTTTTCCCAGTTCAAAACGGTACATTCATCCACGCCCAAAAAGGCTCCCAACTCCTTTTGCGTCAGTTTGAGGTCCAGACGCCGTTTCCGGATATAGTCCCCAATTGTAACGAGTTCCTTCGGGTAAGCCTTAGAAAGTGGCTTTTTCGTTGTTTTTTCGAAGTGGCAGAATGGCAACGCAACCATGTCCATGCGGAAATTACGGCAATCCAAACGCGACGTGCAGCTGCAACCAGACGCAGATACAGAGGTACATGTCTAAGATCAGCGGACCACTGCTCGACAGGATAGACATACATGTCGAAGTGCCGGCGGTGAAATATGCCGAACTCTCGAGCAAGAAAGCGGGCGAGCCATCTTCTGCTGTGAGAACTAGAGTGAAGAAGGCGCGTGAGATTCAGAGAGAAAGATTCAGAGGAAGAAAGGGACTCTTCAAGAATGCCGATATGCAGAGCAAAGAGATAAGAGAGTTTTGTCAACCGGACAAAGGGGGCGAAGATTTGTTGAAGCAGGCGATAACGAAACTTGGACTGAGTGCAAGAGCATATGACAGGATACTCAAAGTCGCAAGGACGATTGCAGACCTTGCTGGCACACCTGACATTATGCCGGAACATATTGCGGAAGCGATACAGTACAGGACGCTGGACAGGCAGTTGTATCTCGAAAGCTAGCGCCTGACGAAAATGTTCGCGGAGGTCTTGACTTTGTAACAAGATGAGACGAAATTCTGCCACTGTCACGGGTGATTCAAGGAACCGATCAGGGATAGGATCGGTAATCCAAAGGAGTCGTTGGAACGGCGGAATCAGACATGCGTGACACCCGAAGGTTTCGTGGTGGCCGGAGGGTACGGCCAGGTTGCGATCTCAAGCGATAGCGGACAAACGTGGGTGACCGCCAACACGATCTATGACTACTCAGGGGACCAGCTTCCGGTGCTGTCGCTCATCTACGACGATTCGACCGGCACGGTATGGGCGGGGACAAACGGGGATGGGATCCACCTGATCGACGGCTTTGACTGGTATGTCAGCTCAATGGCCTACGGTGAGGCCCAGAACTACTTCGGGGCGAGTGCTTCCTACGTCTGGTCGCTTTACTACGACCCTTCAACGGGCTACGTGTTCGCATCATTCTTGTCGGGAGGGGTGACCCGCTCCTCGGACAAGGGCCAGACTTGGAAGTACGTTGATTTCGGGAATGGCAATTTCTCCGTTTCCGCCTGGACATCGACGGGGAATGGCGATATCTTCGCCGGGACTGGATCGGGGGTGTTTCGTTCCACGGACAATGGCGCGACCTTCGTCCCGGCCGACACCTCAGGGCTCGACTATTCTAACTCCGCATTGGCCGCGGGAAGTGACGGAAGTGTCTACGCGGCCACTGACGCCTACGGGGTCTTCCGATCTACCGATTACGGGAAAAGCTGGCGTGGAATCAATAGTGGGTTAGGGGACATGTACCTTTCGTCTCTGTGCATTGACCACGAAGGATATCTCTATGCCGGGACTCATTTCGGCGGGTTGTATAAGAGTGCAGCAGTTGTCAGTTCAGTCAGAATAAATCCCGAGAGCTTGCCTGCGGGATTCTCTTTGTCACAAAACTGGCCGAACCCCTTCAACCCATCGATGGTCATCACGTATCAGCTTCCTGCGAACAGTCTTGTGACCTTGAAGGTCTATGACGTGCTTGGCAGGGAAGTGAAGGCGATGGTGGATGGGCCTCAGGTTGCCGGAGTTCATTCAGTCACGTTCAGTGCCGGTGACCTGCCGAGCGGAGTGTACTTCTACAGGATCGTGGCGACGAATTCCGCCGATCCGCTCAAACCAGGATATTTCATCGAAACGAAAAAGTTAACGGTAATCAAGTAAGGCAGCATCTGCAAAAGAGATGGCAGGAAGCGGTCGACTAATGAGAGCTGTATGGGAATCCGATTGCTTGCTTTTGACGTTGTTATTTCCGGCGCTGTCATCCTATCCCAGTACAAGCAGGAATCCGGCATCCTTCGGCCAGGTTGTTGTAGTCGGCGGAGATCTCATGAACCACATGGGTCTCCAGGGGACCATCCTCAAAGCGGATTTGCTCTTCGACGAATCGGTGATCGCGTCTGCAAGTTTCACACAGCCGAGTCTTTACGCGAGTTTGATCTGAACATGGAACTCGGTGAAAAAAGGCAAGCACACTGTCGAGTTCAGGATAACGAACCAGTCATCGAGTCCGAACATATATGACGTGATAGGCGCGACCGTGAACGCCGGAACCTCGACTTATAATCTTGGGAATGAGACGGCATCCCTTGCAACAGGCGAGTTGATCAGCTATTCGGTAAGTTTCTAGCCGACCTTTTGTACCGGAGGTGAATTTGGTCGGAGCGGTATTGGTCGCCCATTTTGTCACAGCTGACAACAGGGGGAGCCACCGCATCAAACAGGTTGTAAAGCAATCCATCCTTCCACCGTTGGCCTCCGGCGAACCTGCTCTGCCAGTTTCGCCATTCATTTCAGAACCCTTCTAGTCACGGTATCTACACGACTACGTTACCCGGAGGTAACAATCACTTCCTGATCCGGCAGAAGTCATCCAGAATGGCTGTCCGTTGAAGGTTATTTGCGGCATGATGGTTGAGCCTGAATCTCTCAGTCGGCTCAGGCTCCCATCGAGGTGTGGGAGGTCGGCGTCGCGTCCCTTAGGCACCAGGCGGTGGAAGAGGGAGTGGATGAGAGGCGGCCTTGGAAACGCAGAGTGCCACCGCCCCACAAATATTTTATAACATCGCTGTACCAATCTGGAATCCGTTCATGAAGAACGATGGAAAGAGTGGAGGGACGGAGAGCGCCAAGGTCACCGACTGGCAAGTCGTGGTTTCAAAGGAGATAAGAATCGTTGAAATCAGAGAGATGACCATCAACATGAAACATACCCGCCTGAAACCGGTTTACTCATCGGCGGGCGACCTGACGATAGTGATTCCGGCAGAATCGGAAGATGACGCAAAGAAGAGAGCTCTGGAGCTTGCAGAACATATTGCCTCCGCCGGACTGTGGGGGCTAGACTTCCTGAACCTCGCCGATTTCTGAATACGCGCGGCGATCTCCCTTCGGGCGATGACAGGCCGGGAGCAAAACCTGAACGCTGAATTCCCGAACCCCTGACCGGCGATGTGACAGGCGCATGGCGACTCAAGTCCGTTCGGAATACTGTCGATAGAAGACAAGGAAGGCTCTGGTATCCTGATTGCCCATCCGGTCCGCCGCACCCGGAGCCCGAGGAAAATAGAGAGAGCGAGATGCGATGACAAAGACAACGCAGGCCCGGAATGACCGGGCAGGAGCCCATCCGGACGACCTCTTCCGTCTGTTCGTGGAATCTTCCCTCACCGGCGTTTATCTCATCCAGGACAATCTCTTCAGGTACGTCAACAGGGCGTTCGCTGAGATCTTCGGGTGGGAAGTCGGAGAGATTGTCGACAAGCTCGGCCCGATGGAACTCACCGCGCCTGAGGACAGGGATTTGGTGGCCGAGAACATACGTGAACGGGTAGAAGGGGAAATCCCGGAGTTAAGATATTCGTTCCGGGGACTCAGAAAAGACGGAAAGCGTCTGCACATTGAGGTCCTTGGTTCATCGGTCAACCACATGAATCGCCCCGCAATCATAGGGACCCTGATCGATAACACCGAGAAGGTCACGGCGGCTGAGAGGTATCGCCGCTTTTTCGACGAGGACATAGCCGCCCATTACATCACCGCGCCGGACGGGGCGATACTCGAATGCAACGATACCTTCGCCCGGCTCTTCGGCTTTGCCTCGAAGGCGGAGATCCTCGGAACGAACGCCGAATCCCTGTTCCCGATGCCGCGGGAGCGCGAAAGATTCATAGAGCGCATCAAGGAAGGGAGACGAATCGAGCGCCATGAAGCCGAGTACGTGAGACGAGACGGGAAAAGGGTATACGTGGTCGAGAACGCCGTCGGCGAGTTCGACCTTGCGGGGAACCTCACCAGCATCCGCGGATACCTGGTTGACGAGACCAAGGAAAGACGGCTCGAAGGCCAGCTTTACCAGTCTCAGAAGCTTGAGACTCTGGGAACCCTGGTGGGCGGCATCGCCCACGATTTCAACAACATCCTCGGAGTGATCGTCGGCCACGTCGGCCTCATGGAGAACAAGCGGAGCTCCGATCCGGAGAAGTTTTCGAGGAGCCTGGAGGCCGTGGGCAAAGCGGCTAACCGCGGGGCAAACATGGTAAGGCAGCTCCTCACGTTCGCCCGGAAAGTCGAAGTCATGACCGAATCGGTCAGGATCGGCGACATCATCGAAGAGGTAGCGGGACTTCTCAAAGAGGCGTTCCCCGAGAAGATCGCGTTCTCGGTGACGGTGGAGCCCGGCATACCGTCGATACTCGCCGACCAGAACCAGCTTTACCAGGTGTTCCTCAACCTCTGCGTGAACGCGAGAGACGCGATGCCCGCAGGCGGAACGATCTCGATGAACGCTTCAGTGGTCCGGCGGAGCTTCCTCAACGGCCGTTTCAAGGAAGTGGATTCCGAGGAATATGTCTTGGTGAAGGTCTCGGACGAGGGCGTGGGTATGGACAAAGAGACCGCAAGCCACGTTTTCGAGCCTTTTTTCACTACGAAAAAGCAGGGACAGGGGACGGGTCTGGGCCTGGCAGTGGTCTACGGGATAGTGAAAGCCCATAGCGGGTTCATCGATGTCGAGAGCGAGAAAGACAAGGGAACGACATTCTCGCTCTATTTCCCGATTCCTCCGGAGGCGATAGAGGCTCCTGCCGCCGCACCGGAGGAATCCGAAAACGTGATGGGGCGGGGTGAGACCATCCTTGTCGTGGAAGACGAACGGCCTCTGCGGGAATTCGCGGAAACCGCCCTGAGGGACAACGGCTATGAAGTCCTCTCTGCGGCAGGCGGGGCCGGGGGCGTGGAGATATACGGCCGGCGCGGGGCGGACATCGATCTCGTCCTGGTCGATATGGGCCTCCCCGGCATGACGGGCTCCGAGGTCCTTGCGGCACTGAGGAAACTGAACCCGCAGGTGAAAGTCATCGCGACGAGCGGCTACCTTGAGCCGGAAGTCAAAACGGAAATATTCGCGGCGGGGGCCGTTGACTTCCTGGCCAAACCATACCATGTGATCGAGCTTCTGGGAAAGATCAATAAGGCGTTAAGGCCGGAAGGGCGTTGAGACTCGCGCTTCTTGGCGGCGGAAATCCTCGAAACTGGTCCGAAAGGCGCGGGTCCTCCGGCACCCGCAACGTGATGCATGGAAGAGTAAGATACATGGGCATTCTTTCAAGGAACCAACATCAGGCCGGATTTGCTCTTTAACGATTCGGTGATCGCAACCGAGCCTTTATGACATCGAAGGAGAGGGATTTGCCGACCTGGTCGCCGGCGCAATCAATTACGGAAGCCTGGTGTTTGGCTTTGGCGGGATCGATGCCTACGATGAATTTACCGTCGATAAGACGGCGTTTCTTCTGGAGCTGGGTTGAAATCATTGATGATACTCTCCTTTCATTACGGTTGATTGAGAGAATATCTTCACTTTATCGTTCTTTTACACGGGGGATGGCCGCCACGGGTCCAAGTACCGAGTGACGGAGATCTTCGTCTCGGGGCGTCAGGACATAGCCTTAAGGCTCATTTATCCCGACATCGGGAGCGCCTATCTCCAGTGTGGGGCATCCCCCTGTTTTCTTCGCGACCCAATATAGAAATCGTTGGCCGGCAGTTTGAATTCGGCGAAGAGCGGTATGCGTCCGGTCGCGTCCAGGAGTACAAAGCAGCTATCAAGCCCGAACACCAACGACGTCATCGGAGTGACCGTAAATACGATGACGTCAACTTACAATCTCGAAACCAAGATTGCAACGCTGTCGCCCGATCAATTTATCAGCTATACCGTAATTTTCTGATCGGAAACCTGAGCGAGGTTGACCCGGTCGCCTTTGTCTCTTGCGAGAGAGGTATGCTACCGCATCAACCATGTTGCAGTTGAATTTCTGCTTCAATCTTCCATGGGAGAAAGTCAGGCTCGCTGTTCTCAACGATGGCCCACCTTAACCTTCGCTGCGTTTTTCTATCTTGCCACCTCATCCGAATGTGATCTCCCTTCGGGTGTTTGCGGCCGGAGAAGGGTACCGTCGATTCCTTGAGATCGCGAACACGCTCAATTACCACTGATGAAGACTGTACGGTGTGTATCGGAACCGGACGCATGATGTGTCGAAACCGCACATCATGCGATGTAGGCAAGTTTCGTCCCGGCTAATTCATCGGATTTCTAAACCGCTTATCAGCCTTAGCAGGGTACGCTAATTGCGGCAAATCAGATTAGGTCAAAAGATGCTCGTTGTGAAGAAGAAGAGGGTATTAAGGAATGTTGCATTGATGTATGCAAAAGGACAATCGGAGGGCTCAACAATGGAATTGATTCTCACTATCAATCCACACCAAAAGAAAAACCACCTGAGCGGGACAGAAGTCAAGGTGTTGAGGTCCCTTGCCGAAGGGTACACGAGGAAAGAAAAATCACAATGTCTTGATTTAGGTATTCACACCGTAAATACCGAGGTCGAAAGGATTTACACGAAACTTGCGTGCACAACGTAGCCCAGGCTGTTGTGAAGGCAATAAGCAATGACATACTGCTGACGGAGTGAGATAAACACGGGAGAAATTTCAGTGTAGGTAGTTTGACCGATTGTGGTGCGAATTGGAGTTATGTAAATTGTGCAAAAGGCTCCTTGGTTACGCAACTGGGAGGATCGGACTCGGGAACATCAAAGGACATGGCATTTCTGGAGAATTTGCCCGTTGTGTATGTACATTTGGAGAAGGGCAAGGATTGTCCTGGACCTGCCTGGTTCACATTCTCTGTACAAGATTACCATTTACGCCTGGAAGCCCACCACCCACCTGACGCCTTTCTGTGCAATCACAGGCCTGAAATAAGCCATCGGATTCCGCTACTTGCGAGCGCTGGGACATGCAGACAAAAGAGTCAAAGGGCCAAATTGATGTTTCTGTTCGAGAGGTAACAGGACCTGGATAAATACTCGCAGATTTTATAATAGGTTGCAGGAAAATATGCAAAGATTAAGTACGCACCAGATCCGGTGTGAGACGTTATCACCATCCGGCATGGAAACAATTGAGCTCGAAAGATACGTTACATTAAATCAGGTAATTCCCTCTACGCCGTTTGATCCTGACTTGGCGTAACAGGGCCATCGATCTTGAAATGGGATATTTTAGATAGATGTAGATTGGAAAAATAAAGGAGTATCCCAAATGCTATGCGGAACGCGGTCAACTTGGTCAAGTACTATCTGCGGTGAGAGCTCGAACGCAAGATCGCCAGGTTCGTCGACTACTACAACAACGAACGTTACCACGAGTCGCTGGACAACGTGACAGCGGCTGATACGTATTACGGAAGAAGGGAGGAGATATTTACCCATAGAGAAAAAAATCAGACGAAGAACACTGAGACGCAGAAGACTCTACATCGTATCACAAACAGTTACTCGAATATCGTCTCTTAACAGAAGAGACGATTTGTCCACTTGACTTCAAACACGTACAATCTGAAAAGAAAAAGCTATGAGACATATGAACCACGAACAAGTTTTGTTTTCCCTGCTTTTTGGCATGATCTTATTCTTCGGTTGCAATAATAATCCGGCTAACTCTGGCGGCTCCTTCTGGACACAAGGCACCGGAGTCACAAACGTAAACCACTTTTATGGGGTCGGTGGAAATCTCTTTGCAAGTACTTACTGTGCCCCATGCTCACAGGCTTACATCTTTCTCTCGGGAGATGAGGGTTTGACTTGGAAGTTGGACACAGTATTTCATGTATACAATCATTTCGACAATGGATACGTTACAAACGGCCTATATCTTGCAGCGCCTATCACATTTATAACCGATGGCAGGTACCTTTTTGCAGGCGTAAGCGACTGTTACAGAGGAGCCATTTACAGGTCATCCGACAATGGAATAATATGGAGCAATGAAGGAATAAGCTGGCTTGAGAACGATTCAGACATGTCGGAAAATATAAACTGCTTCTCGGCGTTGAACGGCGACATCTTTGCCGGGACGTACCATGGAGTTTTTGTATCAACAGACGAGGGGGCCACCTGGCGAGCTAGTAATGGGGGGATGCCGATTACTTACACTGGGCGTCCGCCGTCTATCAGTGACCTTGTCGCCGTAGGTGGGTATCTTTTTGCCTCAACCGATGGTTTGGGCATCTTCCGCTCCACCAATGGCGGGATCAGCTGGAGTCAGGTCGACACAACGAATTACTCGTTTTTGGGTCTCACGACCATCGGGACGAGCATTTTCGCAGCGGCTTTCAATGATATTGGGAAGCCGTGGACGGGTGGCGTATTTATTTCTACAGATAACGGAGATAGTTGGCAGCATGACGACGTAGATCTTCCCGATCATGGAGTGGGAAGCATTTGTGCCAGCGGGTCTTACCTATTCGTAGGAACAGAGACCGCGGTCTTCACTTCGAGTGACCTCGGTGCCACATGGATAAAGATATCCGATGGCACTTCTTTCAGTGGAGCGACCACGACAGTCTCGGCAAATCAGATTTACTTGTTTGCCAATAGCGGCGGAGGAGTTTGGCGGTATCCGCTCTTTCTGTTACGTGAATTTTCTCAAAACACGAAAAACGAAATCTCAAAGAAAGCTAAAGGAGAATGATATGCTGAAGTTCATATAGCCATGGGGGACGTTGCCGCGCCCCCCACAGCAAGGAAGCAAATATTGGGCACTGAATTACCCTCACCTTCTTTAGGAAGAGGGTAGCCTTTTATTTGCCATTGATAATTAACCAATTATGCAACGATTTTCAAAACTTGGAAGGAAATACTTATGGAAACGCACAAATCGAGACGATTCTTTCCGCTCTCCGTAGTTATCTTCCTCTTAGTGAGCTTATGCGCCACTTTGCAGGCACAGCAGACAGTTCATGGAAGCGTCCCCCGGTACGTAAAGCAGCTCGGCTTGCACTCGATAGCCCGTCTGGATAACTCAAGAATCCTGACTCTTGGAATCGGGCTGTCCCTGCAAAATCGGCAAGCACTGACAAACCTGCTTCAACAGCTTTACACTCCCGGCAACCCGAATTTCCATCACTGGCTGACTCCGTCAGAATTCACCGCTGAATTCGCTCCCTCGGAAGCGGCTTATCAGGGAGTAGTTAACTATTTGGAAGCGATCGGTTTCGCGGTGACAAAAACGTACCCCAACCGGATGCTGATCGATGCAAATGGAACGGTCGGCGATATCGAAAGGGCATTTCACTTAACGATGATGGTTTATGATCGTCCGTCGGGCGGGGGTACATTCTATGCACCAGATTCAGAGCCGACCCTTAACGTGACTACGCCAATCGCTCACATCAGCGGGTTAAGAGACGATATAGTCGCGGTTTCGCATGCAAAATTCACCCCGCTCCCAACAACTGCCCTGGCCTCGCCGCTGAACAATACAGGCTCGGTCAATGGCTTCTATGATTCAAAAGATATCCGAGCAGCTTATGCTCCCGGGGTATCCCTGACCGGCTCGGGTCAGACAGTCGGGCTGCTCGAATTGGACGGCTTTTACTACATTGACATTTCAACCTACGAAAGCAGGACCGGCCTGACTACTAATCCACCAACTGTCGACACTGTCTTAGTAGATGGATTCAATGGCAACCCGATGGGGAGGGAGGATGAAGTAACACTCGATATCGAAATGGCGATGGCGATGGCGCCGAATTTGTCAAAAATTGTATCATTCGAAACAACGGGGACTCAATACACCTGGGAGCAACATTATAATGACATTCTCGCCGATATGGCGCAGGATAATTACATCAAACAGTTTAGTTCATCGTGGACTCTTAGCGGCGGTCAGAATGGTTATGAGGATATAACTGACGCAACTGCCGATAATAGTTTTCTCCAGATGGCGACGGATGGCCAATCCTTCTTCCAGGCTTCCGGGGACGGAGACGCCGTGATCAATTCAACGTGGATTGGCAGCGGAGATACGGTCTATTCCTATTTCGGTTTTCCAGCCGACGATCCCAATGTTACTTCAGTTGGAGGAACTGAGCTGAGAACGACCGGTCCAGGCGGGTCATATGTATCTGAAGCAGTTTGGAATCCTGATATTTATGACGACTCCAATCATGCATTTGAAGGCAGTTCTGGCGGTGTAAGTAATCTGTATTCAATTCCAAGTTGGCAAAAGGGTGTCAATCCTTCCAACAATCAGGTCTCATCAACCTGGCGGAACGTTCCCGATGTAGCGCTCACGGCGGACAGTCTTTATGAATACGTTGACCAAACTTCTGGAATCGGTAATGGTACAAGCGCCGCCGCGCCCCTTTGGGCGGGATTTGTGGCGTTGGCTAACCAACAGGCAGCCGCTGGTGGCAATAGCTCGATCGGCTTCCTAAACCCATTGATCTACGCCATCGGACAATCAGGATTGTATTCCTCTGACTGCCACGATATTCCTGCCGCAAGGACCAATAACAATGCGTGGGCCGGAAGTTCCGGTCTATATTCTGCATCCTCTGGGTATGATCTGACTGCTGGATGGGGCACTCCAACTGGCCAGCATCTTATCGGTGATCTTATTTCGACAAATTGGAGCGGCGATAAGGTTTTATCTTCTACTTTCACGGTCAATAGCGGACAGACGGTTTCAGTCTTGCCTGGTTCAAACATTACATTCTCAAATGGATCTGGCATAATAGTGCATGGAACCCTGAATGTTTACGGCACCTCATCTCAGCCGGTTACAATGACATCCTCGTCTGGTAACTGGGCGGGTATCACTTTCGCCAACTCAAGCACTGGGAATGTCCAGGATTGCACGATTTCATACGCCAGTTCACCGGTGGTTATAGATACTGCGAACGTGACTATTTCCGGATGCACTATTAACCATTCCAGCTTCTATGGCGGGAACGGGAATACGGCCGCGGCCATTCAAGTCTGGGATTCCAACCCGACAATCACAAACACCGTCATCAACGGTGAATCCGATTCATGGAACGGGATAAGGTTTGGTAATGGGAGTATAGGTACGGTGACCGGTTGCACAGTCCAGAACCTTGGCGCAGGGAACGGAATCGTTATCCAAGGCGGGTCGAGCCCATCCATAATCTCGACGAGAATAACGGGAAATTACTATTACGGCATAATTGAAAACACCAATACGACCGGAAACCCTGTTATCAACTCGGACTACGTCAATGCCAATGGCATTGTTGGTGGGAGCAAGTATTACCAGGGAATATACCTCATCGGTTCCACCGCGCACTTGAATATGGATACAGTGAGCAACAGCAACGTGGGCATACTTTGTTATGATTACTCATCCCCGTCATCGGGCCAGGCCGGTGAAAATATAGTTATAGATAACAATACCGGGATCGATGCGAATACTTATAGCTCTCCCGTGTTCGGTCATGCGATAGGAAACCCGCCGGTCACTTACGACGGGACATGCAATCAGATTTATAGCAATGCGTCTAACAGCTTGTACGCCGTGAACCATAGTTCTATCAAGGCAGAATACAACTGGTGGGGTCACTATCCGCCAAGTGGCGGCTTCTATGCGGATGGTACATCTTCTCTTGATTACTCAAATGGGTTGACCTCCCCCGCTGACTGCCCAAGTAGCGGCTCACCGACAATTGCCACAAACAGCGCTACGGCCAACAGCGCTGCTACTCCGACTCAAGTTGGACTGTGGGATGAAGACGCAGGCAATTGGAAACTGGCTGCTGCAGAATACGTTGGCATTTTGAAGGATTCGTCGTCCGTCACCGAGAAGAGCTACGCTCTCGAACGGCTATACCACGTATTCCAGGCATCGAAGGATACAAGCATGTTCGGGACTTTCGAGACTCTCGCCGATTCGACTGGTCCACTCACTTCAATAGCACAGGAGATACTTGCGAATGCGTACGCAGGTGCCGGAAGACTATCTGGTGCAGAGACAATGGCGAATAATCTCATCTCCCAATACCCGGGCACGGGAATTGCCCAAAGAGCCCTGATCCTGCTTGCCTCGCTATATCAAATCGACCCATCTTACAGCCAGGTCTCCTCAACGGCTCTCGCCGAACTGGAACAGGGTGTTGCTAACACGACGGATGCAGGACTGATACCTGCCCTTACAATGGGTCAGGTCAGTGCGTTGCCTTCCGGGCCTTTGTCACAGAACAAACAGGTAGCTCTCGGTAAAGACAGCACCAGTTCAGCCCCATTGAAGTTCGAGTTGGGCAATTATCCTAACCCGTTCAACCCAACAACGGTCATCAAGTATGAAATACCGAAGGATACCCATGTTACTCTCAGAGTATATGATGTCCTTGGTCGTATGGTAGTCACCCTCGTCGATGGTGAGGAGACAATGGGAGTACATGAAGTCACCTTCGATGGCTCACGTTTTGCCAGCGGTGTCTACTTTTATCGACTGACAACGCCAACGCATTCAAATGTGATGAAGATGCTTTTGATTAAATAGCGACATTCAATACTTCGCCAGAGGTCCGAGCTTCGCCTCCGAGATCGGACCTCTCTTCGTTTTACAGAAGTCCTATTCCTTCTTCCGCAATACGGCAACCCCCAACGCCACGGCGTCGAACATGTTGTAGTTGAATCTTTCCTTCCATCTGCGGTCGGAGGAGAGGTATGGCGACAGCTCAGGGAAAATCCGGACCATTTCTTTCGCCACTTCTCCTTTCGTCACCGTACCGTTGCCGCATATCGTCTTTCTCACCGTGTTAGCCGCGACGGTTTTGACGCTGAGCTTTCGTCTCTTGCCGATCGAAACGATCTCATCGGCGAACACATTCAGGAGAGCGCTGTTCCTGTTATTCGCGAAGAACGTCTTTTCCACAGCCAGCATGGCTGGACTGAAATCGTCGATCAGGTTTCTTATCACATTCCTTCCTTCCGTCAAAATATCATGCGGAGATTTCCGTTCCGATAATGTTTTGACCCCATAGTAAGCCAGCTTCGTACCATTAAGTATGGCCACGCCGATGTAGTGAGTGCCAGGATCTATGGATAGAATTCTCTTATTCTTCTTTGGTTTCATGATTGTTGTTTTTAGTCTTTCCGACCTTTTAGTGCATCTGAGTCGCCTAGAAATTTCATCGCCAACGCGACAGCCTCAAACATGCGGACTAAATACGGGTTCCGTCTCTCCCGTTCACTGAATAGGTCGGGGTATAAAAATGGATAGGACGTTGCCACAGCTTCCATAAGCTTAGCTTTGTTCAAAGCGCCTGGCCCCGAAGTCGAAACCTCGATTTCTTTAACCGAATAACGGCGAACCCGAAGACCATTTCTTTTCGCGCATGCTCTCAAGGACATGCTCATACGGCTTAGGTGCAGTGAACTCCTGGCTGGATGAAGCGACTTGAGAGCCAGCGAATTGATCTCGTAGGTGTCAACCATGTCGGACAGAAAGGACTCAAATTTGATTTGTCTTTCATTAAACGAATGTCCCTTGAGCGTTTTGATTCCCCAATCGTAGGGTTCAGTATCCAGGAAGACAGCGTATCCCGTGTAACGCGATCCCGGATTTACCGCGAGGATTCTGGATTCAGTGTTTTGCATAGTGGTGCAAAAGATAATTGAAGAGCGCCGCTCTACTCTTCCTGATCTTCGCTTCCGGCGTCATTTTGGTTTCCGCCAATACCCGTCTCAAGAAAGATTCGGGGTATTGCTTGGCATAGGAAAGATAGATCGAAAAGTGAGAGTGATCGTTGAGAGCGTTCGACAAATCTTTGGCTAAGAGGGACGGTCGTGCATCGGCTTCCGGATCACCATCGTTAGGCGTCGTTTTATTTTCTTGCACACAAACAAACGTATCGTTATTAATGTCTCGTTCTTGGTTATTGTTTGTGTTCCCGTTTCCAACATCTGGATTGCTTTTATCCAACATAGATGTGTGGTTATCTTGCATCGAGGGGGGAATCAGGTGATAGATATTCCTTCTCGCCGGCGTTTTCTCCACAGTCACTAACTGGTTCTCGGCGAGTTTCCTCACGGCCCGGTTCACTGACCACCTTGAGAAACCAAGTCGGTCGGAAATATACTTCTGTGACGGATAACAGGACTGATCTTTGTCAGCCATGCTCGCTAAGAGATGGTACACTGCGACAGCGAGAGCGCCGACCGTGCGCGTGTACTCCTGAATCACCGCCTTGTCTACCCAGTACCATCTCCCTGCCTCCATCACTCTCGAGGGTTTGTCGTTTGGTCTTTCAGTCATTCCGGTGTGATTGCTTGCGTCTCATTACTTCATCTTCCCGACCTCTGAGCTCGTCTCTCAGGGACCGAATGAGATCCGAGAAGATTGCATCGACCATGACCTTGTACACTACGGCGAGACGGAGAGCGTTCTTGACGCTCGGAAGGCAAACCCCTTTCTCCCAGCGGGAAATCTGGCTCGGACTTTTGAGGTTCAGGATTCTCGCGACGTCTTTTTGCTTCAGGCCCCTGACTCTCCTGTACTTCTTGAGAAGGTTCGGTATCCTTCTCGCCCTCTTTTTCTCCATGATTCCAGAATATCAATCGGCACCACCGCAAGTAAGGATGGTAAAAGTGTCTCTTTGGGCAATCAGGCACACCGTGCAAATGTGTTTCAGTATTTATGTCGAATGCCTAAATTAGACGTTGAGCATCCTGGCACTCATCCTGAAGCCGAGTGGATTCGATTAGCTGTTTGAAAACTTGTGGAGGCAACAATGGCAAATTCTATCCTTAGGATTTTCTTCTGGGCGGGAATATTGATGTTCCTTTTTGGCCTTTTGGTCACTGAGCTTATCGGTCTGGGTCACGGCGGGTCATACGTCGAGACGGGAATTATCTTCATGGTTGCCGCGGTCGTGATAGCGATGCTGCCGGACGTCCTCCGGAAGGACCAAGTAATAGACAAATGGGCGGCTCTCATTGAGAAGGCAACCGGGAAGGCGGGGGAAGTTCTGAACGGCACTGTTACATTCCTCAATGAGAGCCAAGCTCCGTCGCTCCATCTTGAGAAGAGACGGGTTTCAACCGGCATCGTGACGGGCTTGATGGGGAATGAGAGGACGTTCCTTGTCGTGACCGACATGCGGAGCTTCACGCTCAAGCCGTACCAGGTTTTCGTGAACGCCAGGGATTACGGCAATAGCCTGGATGTCTCCTGGTATCTCACATACCGCCCAACTTCCTGGCAGATCATCGCTTCCCTCATCGCCAAGGCGATTTCGATACCTAAGGACATCAGCGATCTCAATGTCTTCGATCAGCAGGACCTTACCGCCTACGTGACGAATGCGCACCATTGCCTCCTGAAAGCGGTAGAGAAGATCATGTTCGATGCGGGCCTGGATCCTTCGAAACTCGACAGGAAGACGAGAGGATTCCTGGGCGTCTCATGAGCGAATTGAGTTACAGTCACTCATCGATCAATCGTTGAGGAGATAGAGATTGGGATTCGTCGATAAGTTCCTTGACCTCCTGCTTGGCGAAGGAAGACGACGCGATCACGATGCTTTGAAGGGGGAAATCGAACAAGATCCCGGCGTAAGGAACGAAGATATCCCCGGGACCCTGGATCTCGGCTGGCTTTATTCGGAGGACAGGAACGAGTTCCAGATGGCGAAGATAAGCCAGCGCGACCGGATGACGCACATGTATGTCGTGGGCGCGACGGGGGCGGGGAAGACGAAGTTCCTGGAATTTCTAATCAGCCAGGATATCACGAACCGGACCGGATTCGGCGTCATCGACCCTCATGGCGACCTCGTGGAGGACATCAAAGGGTTCATCGCCAATGCGTACCAGGAAGGCGAGCTTTCGGAAAGACTCATACTCATCGATCCTACCAGCGAAGACTCGACCGTCACGTTCAATCCCCTGGAAAGGCAAGAAGGAGTCGCCGTTTCCGAACAGGTCAACGAGCTGGTGAGCAATTTCCGTAAGACGTGGTCGGACTCCTGGGGCGCGAGGATGGAGGACCTGATGCGGAATTCCATGATCGCCCTGAGCGAAGGGGGATACACGCTTGTCGAGTTGCCCATCTTTCTCTCTAGGAGGATTTTCAGGGAGTCGTTACTGAGGAACGTGACTCATCCGATCACCCGCGAATATTTCATGAGGTTCGAGGCGATGACCGACCGGGCGCAGGTCACCTGGGTCGAGCCTGTCATGAACAAGGTGAACGCGCTTCTTTCTGACGAGAGGATAAGACAGATATTCTCGGCGCCCAAGAGTTCGTTCGACGTCAGGGACGCGATTGACTCGAAGAAGATCATCCTCATAAAGCTGGACAAGGGGAGGCTGAAGGATTCAGCTGACCTCTTGGGCGGCCTGCTCCTGAGCAAAATCCAGATGGCGGCGTTCTCAAGGGGAGACCTGCCCCAGAGGAGAAGGGTCCCGTTTATCCTTTACATTGATGAGTTCCAGAATTTTGCTACGGAATCCTTTTCGCTGGTCCTTTCCGAAGCGAGAAAGTACGGCCTTTCCCTCGTCATGGCACACCAGACGCTGGCCCAGATCTCCGAAGAGCTGAGGAGTCTCATACTCGGCAACGCAGGGGTACAGGTATATTTCAGGCTGAACCGGCAGGATGCCTCTCTTCTCGCCAAGGAGGCATTCAGGTATTCCGGCAGGGAGGTCAAGGGAGGCAGGGACCTGAGCCCGGTTTACTGGAGCTACTCCGAGGAATGGGAGAAAAAGACGGAGGAGCTCCAGGATCTCCCCCCGCGTTCCTGCTACGTGAAACACAAGATACAGGGAGGGCTGATATCCATTCAGACAGCCGATATACCTGAAGCATGGGAAGCGGCCGAGATGGAGGAAGGTGAGTACCTCGACATGATCGAAGGTTTCCCATTCGGGGGCAAATACCTGATAGCGAGAGACGGGCTTGCGGCCCAAGTGAAAGAGAGGCAGGAAAAAATCTTCGAGGAGATCAGGCGAAAGGAGGATGAGCGGAAAAGAGCTTTCGAACTGAGACAAGCTGTGAAACAAGAGCCCACCGTGGAAGCCGTCTCGGCCCGCGAGAAGCCGACCGATGAAGAGAGAAAGGCGCTGCTTGATTCTATGAAGCCGGGAGGGGAAAAATCGGAGACACAGCACAGATACTTGCAGAATCTCGTGAAGAAGATAGCGGAGGATAAAGAGTACAAGGCGACTATCGAGGCGGCGACGCCGGACGGCAGGGGCAGGGTGGATGTTCTTCTGAAAAGAGAGGATGAACAAGTAGCCTGCGAGATTTCAAGTACGACCGACGAGATGCATGAATTGGAAAACCTGAAGAAATGCCTCAACGCGGGTTACAAGGAAATAATCATGTGTGCCGTGGACGGCAGGAAGCTGGAGAAGATAAAGACTTTGGTATCGGAGCAACTTGAGCAGGGCGATCAGGTAAAGATTCTCTTCTTTGCACCGGATGAACTGACTTCCTACCTGTCGGTCAAAAAGGAGAGTATAGAGGTGACCCGCGAAAGGAAAGTGAGGGGCTACAAAGTGAAGGTCGAGGGTCCGGCCGGAGAGGACCTGACCAGGAAGAAGAAAAGGCAGGCGGTCGCCGAAGTGATACTCAAATCCTTCAGACGGCTCAGGAACGAAAAGTGAATTTCCAATAGCGATTAAGAAATCCTAACAACGAGAGGTGAATTGACATGACGCTACAAAGAGCTACCGAGTATGCGCTGACAGGCATGTGGTTGTATCTGGCCGTGTCCCTTATCCAGACGGGTCTGGTCATGTGGGATCCGGGGTTTTATTACGGCAGCCCCACCCTTATCAAGTTTTTCTTGATATTGGGTGACATCCTGAGTTCGGTCCCCCTGATAATTTTCTTTAACGCGCTTCGCAGGGGTCAGGCCAGGCAATAAGCCCTCATAGGCAACCTCCCTTGTGGTTTCTCAGCCAAGGGAGTCGATGAACCGCGATACCTTTGCCTCGGTCTTCTGGAAGATCTTCCCCTTGCCGGTTTCGATGCGGCGCAACGTCGCATCGTCTATGTGCAACCTGTTCGCTAGGGCCTTGCGAGTGAGGCCGTTGAGCATCCTGTACCGCTTGATCTTCTGGCCAGTCGTTGCGGAAGGGAACAGGTCTTCCGGTACGTACCCCAGATACCTGATGACCGAGGGTATATGGTATATGTGCGGTTTGCAATCGTTCAGTTCCCAGCCGACTATGGTCATTTCGTCCACCCCCATGACGCCAGCGGCCTCTTTCTGGGTCATATTGAGCGTCAGACGCTTCAATCTGACGTGGTCGCCCAAAGATGCCAGTTTTTTCGGAAAGGTCCTCGAAAGAGGCTTTTTCGAAGTCTTTTCGAAGTGGCAGAATGGCAACGCACCCATGTCCATGCGGAAATTACGGCAATCCGAACGCGACATGCAGCTGTAACCAGATGCAGATACAGAGGTACATGTCGAAGATCAGCGGCCCGCTGCTCGACAGGATCGACATACACGTCGAAGTGCCGGCGGTGAAATATGCCGAGCTATCGAGCAAGAAGTCTGGCGAGCCATCTTCTGCAGTAAGATCGAGAGTGAAGAAGGCGCGCGAGATTCAGAGGGAAAGATTCAAAGGAAGAAAAGGACTCTTCAAGAATGCGGACATGCAGAGCA